>NZ_JALQCW010000099.1 GCF_023241715.1 Pseudomonas morbosilactucae | reverse complement strand
ACACGGGTTACCGGACTCGCGGGTTTCCTGCAGCTGAAAATGGTGCAGGGATGTCCGTCTTTTCAAGGGCTCAACGATGGGCAAGACAGTCAGCAAACCTGAGCTAAGTGAGATCGTCGGTCGTGATGAACGCACCCTGAGCCGGTGGCAGAACGACGGGATGCCGGTGATTGAGTTCGGGGTGGGGCGCGGCAACGAAAACCAGTACGACACCCAGGCGGTGATTGAGTGGCTGATGCGTCAGGCCGCTTTGAACGGCAAGAAGGAATCCACCCGGGACCGGCTCGACAGGCTGCGCGGCGACCGCGAAGAGCTGGCGCTGGCCAAGGAGTTGGGCGCGGTGGTGATCGAGGCGGAGATGGTCCAGCGGTTCGAGACCGCGATCACTTCAGCCAAAATCGAACTGCTCAACACCTTTCCCGATGAACTGGCTACGACCTTGTCCGCCCACTATGGGGTTGAGGTGGATGAGCAACTTATCCGCGAGCCTGTCGAATCAATACTGAGGAGGCTGTCCGCGTATGACCAGGACGACGATGATCCCGAGTGGGATCCTGACGAGCCGTACGATGAGGAGGGCTCTGAAGAAGACGGCGAGTAACGGCATCCGTCGGGCGTGCCGAAAATGGGCGCCGCCGCCACGCATGAGCATCATCGAATGGGCTACTCGATACCGTTACCTCTCAACCGAAGAGGCGGGCAAGCCGGGCAAGTATCGATTTGACGTTACGCCTCACTTGATCTGGCCTGGTGGTCCGCTGGAGGCACTAGACGATCCGAATGTGTTTGAGGTCGTTGGGCGCAAGTCGGCCCAGGTAGCCTGGACCTCTGGCGTGATGGGTAACGCTATTGGCAAGTGGATCGATCTCGACCCATCCCCAATCCTGATCTTGTTCCCCAAAGCCGAAGCGGCTAAGCAATATGTCGCCGAAAAGCTGGAACCCATGATCGCCGCAACCAAGCGCTTGCGTAAAAAGGTCGATCTGCGCAGCCGCAAGCTGCAGCAACGTCAGGACTTCAAGCGCTTTCCGGGTGGCTTCCTGAAAATGGTTGGCTCCAACAGCCCGTCCAGCGTGAAGTCAACGCCGGTGCCTCGGGTGGCGGTCGAGGAGCCCGACGACTGCAACCTCAACTTGAGGGGGCAGGGGGACAGCATCAAGCTGGCCAAGGAACGTCTCAAGACCTTTCGCCGCTCCAAGATCATCATCGGCGGCACCCCAACCATTAAGGGGCTGTCGGCAATCGATGCAGAGCTGGAGCTGTCGGACAAACGCGTGGGCCTGGTGCCGTGCCACGAATGCGGCCAGGCACACGCGCTGAGCTTCGAACACCTGCACTGTGACGAAGACCCGCATTACTTCCATGAGGTCTACGGCAAGCGACGACCTGAAACGGCCTTCTATGCCTGCCCGCACTGCAGCGCAATCTGGGATGACCACCAGAAGAACGCCAACCTTAAGCATGGGCGCTGGGAGGCAACGGCCGAGTTTCGTGGCATTGCGGGGTACATCCTCAATGAGCTTTACGCCACGTTCTACGGCTCGCGGTTTGAGGTGTTGATGGAGAAGAAGCTGCAGGCGGAACATGCGGCTTCGAACGGTAACCACGGCCCCATGATCGCGTTTACCAACAGTCAGATGGGCGAGTGCTACGAATACAAGAGCAACGCGCCCAAGACCGATGAACTGGAGAAGCGCGCCGAACCCTACGCCGAGTTGACCGCCCCAAAGGGCGTGCTGCTGGTGACGGTCGGTGTGGACGTTCAAGGCGACCGCCTGGCGCTGATGATCGTGGGCTGGGGCAGGGGCGAGGAGTCGTGGCGGTTGTACTGGGGCGAGCTGCCCGGCAACCCCATCGACCCCCACGACCCGGTCTGGTCCGAACTCGACAAGATCATTGCCACGCCTATTCCGGTCGAGGGTGGCGCCCATATCGCGGTCTCGGCGGTCAGCATCGACAGCTCGGACGGCAACACCAGTGATGCGGTGTACACCTACGTTCGGGACCGCCAGCGCTTCAACATCATGGCGATCAAGGGCGCGTCCATCGACAGCCGCGACAGGGAAATCTTCACCAAGCCGGCCCAGTCGGCAGATACCAGCCAGGACAACACCAAGGCCGCCAAGTACGGGTTGCGGGTGTACATCGTCGGTACCCACAAGGCCAAGACGCTGATCGATGGCCGCATGCGTCTCACGGGCAGCGGGCCCGGACGGATGCACTGGTACAGCGAGATCCGCCCGGACTACTACGAGCAGGTCACCAACGAAGTGCTGGCACCGCATCCCCGACAACCTAGCAAGATGGTCTGGCAGAGGAAAGCCGGCCGGCGCAACGAAGCGCTGGACTGTGAGGTGTACGCCTTACATGCGGCCCGCAGCCTGAAGACCCACCTGCTGCGCGACAACGAATGGGACCAACTGGAGCAGCAACTGCTCCAGCCCACCCTCTTTACTACTGAGCAGGCGGTCGCCCCGGTTCCTCGTCGCGCACTTGCTCGCGGCCGAGGGACACGGAGCCGCGTCAGCTAACCGAGGTTCACCATGACTGAAGCACAACAACGCCTTGCGGAAGTACGGGCGGCGATCTCGGCCGTCCTGAAAACCGGCCAGCGCCTGCGCCGAGCGGATCGCGAGGTTCAACTGGCGGAACTCAACAGCTTGCGCCTGTTGGAGAAACAGTACGCCGAACAGGTGGCTAGCGAGCAGGCCGCGCTCAAGGGGCGTGGCCGTAGCCGCGTTTCTTACGTGGGGATCTGATCATGTGGCCATTTCGTACACGCGAGTCTGCACCTGAGCAACTGATGCGCGAGGCTATCCGCGTTGCCAGGGCATCGACCGATGGCCAGCAGATCGTCGCTCAGGGTGGGGGTGGGGGCGTAGAGACCCGCTGGCGCGGTGCCTCCCGCGTGCTGCGCAGCATGGCCAGCTGGATTCCGGGCCTGGGCAGCCCGCGCCGTGACTTCAACCAGAGCGAGCGGCGCATGTTGGTGGCGCGTTCCCGCGATGCCATGCGCAATCACCTGGTTGCCCGGGCGGCGATCACGCGCTTGCGTACCAACGTAGTGGGCACCGGGCTGGTCTGCCGGGCGCAGGTCGACAGCGAGGCGCTGGGTCTGAGTGAGGAGGAGGCGGATGCACTGAACGGTCAGCTAGATCGGTTGTGGTCTTTGTACGCCGACGACCCACGGGAGTGCGACGCGGAGGCGACGTTGAACCACTACCAACTGCAGGCCCTGGTGCTGGTGTCCTCGTTGGTGGCCGGTGATGTGCTGGTGGCCAGCCCGGACCAGGAGCGGGCCGGGTGCATTTTCAGTACTCGGCTGCAACTGATCGAGTCGGACCGGGTCAGCAATCCGAACGGCGGTTTGGACCGAGTCGACCTGGTCGACGGGGTCGAGTTCGATGCTTTGGGGGCGCCAGTCGCTTATCACGTGTGCACCGGTTACCCCGGTGAACACCTGGTGGGCAAGACGCTTGGCTGGGAGCGCCTTACCGCGTTCGGTGCGGAGACTGGCCGGCGTCGTGTGTTGCATGTCCT
Source organism: Pseudomonas morbosilactucae (assembly GCF_023241715.1). GTDB lineage: Bacteria > Pseudomonadota > Gammaproteobacteria > Pseudomonadales > Pseudomonadaceae > Aquipseudomonas > Aquipseudomonas morbosilactucae. The sequence goes on along the minus strand of NZ_JALQCW010000099.1, from coordinate 5,198 downwards.
TGCCGACAAGGAACGGCCCGGACAGAAGCGGGGCATGCCGTACCTGGCACCGGTGCTGGAGCCGCTGCAGAAGCTGGAGCGCTACAGCAGTGCGGAGCTGATGGCGGCGGTGATATCGGCCATGTTCACGGTATTTATCAAGAAAGGCTCCGACTTCTCGGCTGGCAATCTGCCGATGACGGCGCTCTCTGAAGAGCGCCCAGATGGCGACAACACCGCGGACGGTGAGCTGAGTCTTGGCGAAGGTGCTGTGGTCGATCTTGGGGTGGGCGAGGAGCCGGTGGTGGCCAACCCCGGCCGGCCTAACGCGCAGTTTGATCCGTTCTTCACTGCCGTGGTGAAGGAGATCGGTGCCGCCTTGGAGTTGCCGCTGGAGGAGCTGCTGCTGCACTACAGCAGTAGTTACAGCGCTGCCCGGGCCGCAATGCTGCAGGCGTGGCGCTTCTACAGCCTGCGCCGCTGGTGGCTGGCCTGTGACTTCTGCCAGCCCAGCCGCGAGCTGGTGATCGATGAGGCAGTGGCCCGGGGGTTGATTGATCTTCCCGGGTACGGCGACCCAGCCAAGCGCAAAGCGTACTGCCAGGCGATCTGGATCGGTCCGGCCCGTGGTGCCATCGATGAGCTGAAAGAGGCCAATGCCGCCGGCAAGCGCATCGAGATCGGTGTCAGCAACGAAACCCTGGAGACCGCAGCAATGACTGGCGAGCCCTGGCAGCAGGTGTTCAGCCAGCGCGTGCGCGAGGTCGACCTACGTCGCAAACACAACTTGCAGGCCCTGCCCAAGAGCGGGTTGGAAAACCCGCCTGAGCCTACCCCCGAAGAGGAATAGACATGCCGCGAGCACTTGAGCTGGCTGCCTCGCAGCCCTGGCTGATGCTGCCTGCCGCCCTGGATAACCTGCTTACCATCTCTGATCGCATGGGCGATCCGATGGCACTGGAGACCAAACGCGGCGAGCGGCTGGAAAACACCCGTCAGGTCACCCTGCGCAACGGCGTGGCGGTGGTGCCGGTCATTGGGCCGATCTTTCGTTACGCGAACTTGTTCACCGAGATCAGCGGTGCCACCAGTACCCAGGTCCTGGCCACCGACATTCAGCGTGCGCTGGATGATCCGAAGGTCAGGGCCATTGTCCTCAACATCGACAGCCCGGGCGGTGTTGCGTCGGGTATCAACGAGCTGGCGGAAATGATCTTCGCCGGTCGTTCTCGCAAACGCATCGTGTCCTACATCGGCGGCACGGGGGCGAGCGCTGGCTATTGGATCGCATCCGCCGCGAGCGAGATCGTGATCGACGAGGCCAGTCTTGCCGGGAGTATCGGTGTCGTCGTCGAGGCTGTTGTGGAGAACGAGAAAGCCACCGGCCGCACGCGTTACCAGATCGTCAGCCGTGACGCTCCGAACAAGCGGCCCGACCTTTCCACCGAGGAGGGCCGCGCCAAGATTGGCGAAACCATCGACGCTCTGGGCGATGTCTTTGTAAGCAAAGTCGCCCGCAACCTTGGCGTAGACGCCGAGAAAGTCCCCGAGATGGGCGACCACGGTGGGCTGCGTGTGGGCGCCGATGCCGTCAAGCACGGCCTGGCCCACCGCGTGGGCTCGCTGGAGTCCCTGATCACCGAACTGGCCAAGCCGGCCACCACCAACCCAAGGATACACACCATGACCACCGTCAAGACCACGGCCGATCTGCGCGCAGCTCTGGCAGCCGGCACCGACCCGAGCCTCATCGAAATTGCCCAGGCCGACCAACCGGACCTCGCAGCGATTCGTGCCGAGACCGCCACGGCCGAGCGTGAACGCATCAAGGGCATCAACGCCTTGGCCAGCAAGGGTTTCGAGAAGGAGATCGAGGCGGCTATTGATACAGGCAGTTCGGTCGAGGCCACCGCGCTGGTGCTGTTCAAGGCCGCACAGGATCGCGGCATCTCGCTCCAGGGCATCAAGAGCGATGCCCAAGGGGTCACTGGAGCCACCCCAACCGGCGACAGCCAACAGGCCGAACGCCAAGCAGTTGTTAGCGCAATCGTTGCAGGCGCCTCGCGCCGTTAACTGGAGACACCCATGAGCAACCCTAAAAGCGAAACCTATGTGCCGCGCCAGATCTCGGCTGGCGACTTCCCCGTTGTGATGGATACCGGCGTGATCGCTGCTGGCCAGACGCTGCACGCCGGGGCGGTCCTGGGCCAGGTGACCGCATCCACGGAGTACATGCTGTGCAAGGTGGCGGCAGAGGACGGTTCTGAAGACCCAGTTGCCATCCTCGATCAGGACGTCGACACCACCGGCGGTGCGAAGAGCGCGCCTGTTCGTCTGACCGGCCAAGTGCTGGGCAGCCAACTCACCCTGGGCGAGGGTTTGACCCTGGCCGCAGCCAAGGCCGCTCTGCGTCCTTTGTCCATCTTCATTCGCTGAACGGAGTCACCATGACTGACATTTTCGACACCATGACCATGCTGCAAGCGGTCGAGCAGATCCGCACGCCGCGCCGCTTTCTGATGAATACCTTTTTCAACGGCTCCATGCCTGAAACCTTCGGGACCAAGACGGTCACCATCGACATCATCAAGGGCCAACGCAAAATGGCCCCGTTCGTTCACCCCTCGCTGCCGGGCAGCGTTTCGTCGCGCAAAGGTTTTGTTTCTAACACCTACGAGCCGCCCTACATTCAGCCCAAGCTGCCGACCAATGCTGAGCTGATCTTGAAGCGTTCGGCCGGGGAAAACCCTTTCTCTACCCGCACGCCACTGCAACGAGCTGGCGAGCAGTTGGGCAAGGACCTGGTTGATCTCGACGAGCAGATTATCCGCCGCGAGGAGTGGATGTGCGCCCAGGCGTTGACCACGGGTAAGGTCCGGGTCATTGGTGAGGGGGTCGATGACACCATCGACTTCCTGATGGAAGACAGCCACAAGATCACTCTCGGTGCTGGGCGTTGGAATACTTCGGACTCTGATCCGATTGCCAACCTGCGGCAGTGGCAGCGCTTGGTGGCCAAGGACTCCGGCCGCACTGCTGGTGTCGCTGTGCTGAGCGCTGAGGCCCAGGATGCCTTCCAGAAAAATGACACGGTCCTCAAGCAGCTCAACAGTCGCCGGGTGGACATGGGACTGATCAAGCCCGAGTTGTTGCCTGATGGGGTGACTTACCTGGGCTATCTGAATGATCCAGGCATCGACCTGTATACCTACAACGAATGGTACCTGGAGGATGACGGTGGCGAAGAGGCGCCGCTGATCCCAGCCGGTGGTGTGATCCTGGGGTCCACTTCCACGCGCAGCGCCATGCTGTACGGTGCTATTCAGGACCTCGAAGCCATCGAGAGCGGCCTGGTCGAGGCCGCCCGTTTCCCGAAAAGCTGGGTGACTCAGGAACCAAGCGTGCGTTGGCTGAAACTGCAGAGCGCAGCATTGGCCGGCCTGCTGGAGCCGAACGCCTTCATCTACGCCAAGGTGGTGTGACATGGCCGCGAAAGTTGAGTACGTGGTGGTGGACGGCTGCATCCAGGACGGTGGCGAGGTCGTAAAGAAGGGCGAGGTGTATGTGCCACCTAGCACCGAGGTCCGGGATCAGTTGCTCGCTGAGGGCAAGATTGCCAAGCGCGGCAAGCTTGATGCTGACCAGGCCGAGGACAGCTAGCCATGTCGTTCCGGGACCTGGTGGCAGGGATGGATGCGCGCTTGCTGGATGTTCTAGGCGATGAGGCTGTAATCGAGGGCATCGACAGGCCGATCCCCGGCTTTCTCGCTGCGCCTTGGTTACAGCCCAAGTTGGGGCGGATCAATACAGCGCTTCGAGAGCCGCGCTTTGAGATCCGAGTCAGCGATGCGGCGGGCATTACCCCGGGGCGGCGGGTCTTCATTGATCTGCCAGCTCAGGACGGTGGCGGTAGCTATGACCTGGTGAAGCTGGAGCCTGATGGCTCTGGTTGGGTGGCATTGATATTGAGGGTTAAGGCATGAGCTTAGGCAGCTACACACAGCAGTCAGCCCGAGACGCGATGATCACTCTGCAGCTATCGAAAACCGATATGCAGGCCTACAAGGACTTCATTGCGCTGGTACCCAAGGCGGCCGCAGCTGCCCATCGGCGAGCTATCAACAAGACCTTGCGCTGGCTCCGCACGCACATCGCGCGTGCTGTCGGCAGCAAGGAGCGGATCGCAGTCGCCACCGTTCGCCAGCGGTTGCGGGCTTACCCGATTAACAGCAACGGCCAGGGCAAGCTCTGGTTCGGGATCAACCCGATTGAGTCCAGCCGCATCGGGCGTGTACGCCAGAACCGCTCGGGCGTGTCGGTGGCCGGGCGGCGTTATCAGGGGGCTTTCTTTAAGAAGGTCTATGGCGGCCAGGACGATATCTGGATTCGGACCGGCAGCAAGCACTTTGATCCGAATGACTACCCCGAAACGCGGCTGGGGAAACGGCGCTCTGGCTTTATCAATGAGAACGACAACCGGTTTCCTCTGGCAAAGGCCAAGGTGTCACTGGATGACGTGCGCCCAACGTTCGAAGAGTGGGTTAAGCGTGCTGATCAGCGCTTGCTTGAGATCCTTGAGCAAGAGCTGAACTTTGAGCTGCAGAAATACTTGCGAGGTACCAAGAGTGTCTGATGAACCTTTCAGTTTGGACCAGTTGTACAGCGCGATAGAGCAGCACATTCGCGAAGCCATTCCCGGCCTGCAGTTCGTGGGCACCATGCCGGACATGCTCGACCATGTACCCATTCCTGCCGTGGTGATCGAGCTGGTGGAAATGGAGCCAGGGAGTGACCAACTCACCGGTGAGACGGCGCTGGAGGCACGCTTTGAAGCTCGGGTGATTGTTGGGTCTGAACAGGAGCAATGCCAGCAGCAAGCGGCGTTCGTTGCGGCCCAGCTCGCGGTGCTACTGCGCCTGCAGACCTGGGGCGAGGAGGCAGATGCCGCCGAGTTTGTCCGGGCTGCCCAGGACTGGACCCGGCCTGAATTGGATGGGTTCGCGGTCTGGGTCGTGGAGTGGACCCAGGGCATCTACCTGGGCCCCGAGGAATGGCCGTGGCCGGATCAGCCGGCGGGCGTGCTGGAACTCAACCTGGGGGATGATGCCTCGAGCGTTCGCATGACGGGCGAGCCATGAGCTACGTTGCGGCGGCCCATGACCGCATGCTGGCCGGCTTGGTCATCCCTTGCAGCGTGGTCGGCGTGGATCTGGCCGCGG
>NZ_JALQCW010000098.1 GCF_023241715.1 Pseudomonas morbosilactucae | reverse complement strand
CGCGGACCTGGAAATGACCTGGTTGAGCAAGGCCGATTTACAGGGGGCCGACCTGAGCGATGCCAACCTGCAAGAAGCCAAATTTGGCGAAAGCAACCTGGAACAGGCCAACCTCAGCGGCTCGCGACAGCACTACGGGAACTTTCAAGACGCCAACATGGAAGGCTGCACCGGGTGCCCAAAGACCTGGGATAAGTAGAGGGGGGTACCTATCCGTTGCTGCGGGTGCGGCCGCTGGCGGCTTCGCCCTTACGGCGACTCACTTTTGAACAGCCGGAATGCCGGCCCAGTCAAAAGCAAGCAAAACGCTTCTGCCCCTCCACTCGGTGCCTCGCCTAGGCTCGGCATGCCCTCAGGCCGTCATTGATCCGTGGGCCGCCACCGGCCATCGTGGTTAACGGGACGTTCAGATCAAAATCAAGAGCGCGACAGCGGCCTTGCGGCCGGCCTGAAGCTGGGGCGGTGTGTAGCGTCCCCCATGTAGGAGCTGGCTTGCCAGCGAAAGCATCCGCCCGGGCGATGCATGTCTTGCGGGCCTCTTCGCCGGCAAGCCGGCTCCTACGGACAGCGCGTAAAACGCGCTTGGCTTTTGATCTTGCTCTTGATCTTCAGGCCCCTTCCCAGCCGGCCGAGCGTAGGCGTTGCGTAGGGGGCAGCTCGGCAAGGATGCCGAGCTAGCCGCCACCCGGCCATGGATGGCCGGTTGGCGGCGGGCCCCCGGAGCAATGCTGGAGAGAGGGAACCCCGAGCCCCAGCGAGGGGCCCATGGAGGGGCAAGCGTTTCTGCTTACTTTTTGCTGGGCCGCACTCCGGCGTTTGAAAAAAGTGAGTCGCCCGTAAGGGCGAAACCCTCCAGCGGCCGTGACCGCAGCAACCGGATCATACCCCCTCCCCTCACCACAAAA
>NZ_JALQCW010000097.1 GCF_023241715.1 Pseudomonas morbosilactucae | reverse complement strand
CAAGTCGCTGTCGAAAACTGCGTAACTCGTTGAGTTTCAAGGAGTTTTCGTTTCGATGCGCCGGAAGTGGGGCGAATTATAGCCCATAGAATCTGCCGTCAACCCTTAATTCAAAGTTTCTATGAACAAACTCAAAAACACCCCAAAAGGAGTGCTTTCACCGCCCTCTATATAGAAGGACCGGAACACCTTCTATATAGAAGCGCGACTCACAGCACGCCGGACTCCCTCAAAGCACTCACCGCGCCCACCTCTAACCCCAAGACCCGTCGCAAAACCTCTTCAGTGTGCTCACCCAATAAAGGGGGAGCATGACGATACTCAACCGGCGTCTCGGAGAGGCGAATCGGGCTCGCCACCTGGGGCACCGTCCCCCCCAGTGCATGAGGCAGTTCGATTGCCAGCCCACGCGCCTTCACTTGGGGATCAGCAAACATCTGCGCCAGGTCATTGATAGGCCCGCATGGCACACCCGCCTGCTCCAACTGGAGTACCCACTCGGCCGTTGTCTTGAACACGGTCGCCTGACGGATCAGCGGGATCAACAGCGCCCGGTTGGCCACCCTCAGCTTATTGGTCGCGAACCGAGGATCGTCCGCCCACTGTGGCTGGCCCGCCACTTCCGCAAACTTGCGAAACTGCCCGTCGTTGCCCACGGTCAGAATGAAGTCGCCGTCCGCAGTAGGGAAATCCTGATAGGGCACGATATTCGGATGAGCATTACCCAGCCGCTTGGGCGCCACTCCCGTGGTCAGGTAGTTCATCGCCTGGTTGGCCAGACAAGCCACCTGCACATCCAGCAACGCCATGTCGATGTGCTGGCCACCCCCGTCATGGTCTCGATGAGCCAGCGCTGCCAGGATGGCCACAGTGGAGTAGAGCCCCGTAAGAATGTCGGTCAGCGCCACGCCCACCTTCACCGGCCCGGCCCCCTCATCTCCTTCGGGACGCCCAGTCAGGCTCATTAACCCACCCAAACCCTGGATCATGAAGTCGTAGCCCGCACGCTTGGCGTAAGGACCGGTCTGGCCAAAGCCGGTGATCGAGCAATAGATCAACTGTGGGTTCAGCGCCTTCAGTGACTCGTAATCCAAACCATAAGCGGCCAGCCCACCCACCTTGAAGTTCTCGATGAGGATGTCGGACTTGGCGGCCAACTCCCGCACCAGTTGCTGCCCCTCAGGACGGGTGAAGTCGATGGTTACCGATTCCTTGTTACGGTTGGCCGACAAGTAATAGGCGGCCTCCGTGGTGTTCTCACCCTCGGCATTCTTAAGGAAGGGCGGCCCCCAGGCCCGAGTATCGTCACCATTGCCCGGACGCTCGACCTTGATCACCTCCGCCCCAAGGTCCGCAAGGATCTGGCCAGCCCAGGGCCCGGCCAGCACGCGCGACAAATCCAATACCCGCAGATGCGATAACGCGCCCATGGCCGCTCTCCTATTAATAGAACGCCTGGAGACCGGTTTGCGCACGCCCCAGGATCAGCGCATGAACGTCATGAGTCCCTTCATAGGTGTTGACCACTTCCAGGTTCACCAGATGACGGGCCACCCCGAACTCATCGGAGATGCCGTTACCGCCCAACATGTCGCGAGCCATGCGCGCGATGTCCAGGGACTTGCCGCACGAGTTACGCTTCATGATCGAAGTGATTTCCACCGCCGCAGTGCCTTCATCCTTCATCCGTCCCAGGCGCAGGCAGCCTTGGAGGGCGAGAGTGATCTCGGTCTGCATATCCGCCAGTTTTTTCTGGATCAGCTGAGTCGCGGCCAGCGGGCGGCCAAACTGCTGGCGGTCCAAGGTGTATTGGCGAGCGGTGTGCCAGCAGAACTCGGCGGCACCCAGGGCGCCCCAGGAGATGCCATAGCGCGCGGAGTTCAGGCAGGTGAACGGCCCTTTCAGACCACGGACATCCGGGAAGATGTTCTCTTCCGGCACAAAGACGTTATCCATGACGATTTCACCAGTGATGGACGCACGCAGGCCGACCTTGCCGTGAATCGCTGGCGCGCTCAGGCCTTTCCAGCCTTTCTCCAAGACAAAGCCACGGATATCGCCCGCATCATCTTTGGCCCACACCACAAAGACGTCGGCAATCGGGCTGTTGGTGATCCACATTTTGCTGCCGGTGAGGCTGTAGCCGCCGTCCACTTTGCGTGCACGGGTAATCATCGCGCCCGGGTCAGACCCATGGTTAGGCTCTGTCAGGCCAAAGCAGCCAATCCATTCACCGGAAGCCAGTTTCGGCAGGTACTTCTGCTTCTGCGCCTCGGTTCCGAACTCGTTGATCGGCACCATGACCAGGGAGGACTGCACACTCATCATCGAGCGATAACCGGAATCCACACGCTCCACTTCACGGGCGATCAAACCGTAGCAGACGTAGTTCAAGCCACTGCCGCCGTACTGCTCGGGAATGGTCGCACCCAGCAAGCCGATCTCACCCATCTCACGGAAGATCGCCGGATCGGTCTGTTCATGACGGAAAGCTTCGAGCACACGGGGCGCCAGCTTGCCCTGGGCGAACTGCTCGGCGCTGTCACGCACCATGCGCTCTTCTTCAGTGAGCTGTTGATCCAGCAGAAGGGGATCGATCCAGTTGAAGCTTGCTTTGCCGCCCATGAGTGAGTCCTCGTGAAGTAGGTCAACTATCGTGGGTTGATCCTAGGCTTGATGGACGCTGACTACAAACGACGATTTTGCATACTGTTGTGCTAATTTCTCACTCCGAAATAAACACACCCCTTCATTACCGCCATGATTAGTGAGGTTGCCGTACATGCGCCGAAAGATCCCCAGCACCACGGCCCTGGTCAGCTTTGAAGCGGCGGCGCGCCATGAAAGCTTCACCAAGGCCGCCCAGGAGCTTTCACTCACCCAAGGGGCCATCTGCCGACAGATCGCCAGCCTTGAGGAGTTCCTGAGCGTGGAGCTGTTCCGGCGCTCTCGACGCGGAGTCAAACTCACCGAGGCCGGGCTTTCCTACAGCCGACGTGTCGCCACCCAGCTGGATGCGGTAGAGCGCGACACCCTGTCCGTCATGGGCCAGCAGGGCGCCAATACCATCGAACTGGCCGTGGTACCGACCTTCGGCACCCAATGGTTGCTACCGCGCCTCAAAGACTTCCAGCAGCAACACCCCGAAGTCACGGTCAACCTCACTAATCGCACGCGGCCATTCCTGTTTGCCGACACCGACTTCGATGCTGCCATCTACTTTGGCGACGCCGACTGGCCCGGCACCCAGTCCCACCGGTTGATGGGGGAGAATCCGATGCCGGTCTGCAGCCCAGCGACCCTGGGTAAGCACAGCCAACTGAGCGCCGAGGAAATCGCTGAACACCCCCTACTGCAACAGACCACCAGGCCCTACGCATGGCGGCAATGGTTCAGCTCGCAGCACCTGAACATTCCACGGGACATGACGGGGCCGCGTTACGAACTATTCTCCATGCTGGCTCAGGCCGCCATGCACGACATGGGCATCGCACTGATTCCACCCTTCCTGATTCAGCGCGAATTGGAGGAAAAGCGCTTGGTGATCGCCAACCCTCAAGGGCTCTCCAGTCCCAAGGCTTATTACCTGATGATTCCGGAGCGTAAGGTGGAATCAGCCTCACTGCGGGCGTTTCGCGACTGGCTGGTGCACCAGGCCCACCGCTACAGCCCAGAAGAACAAAGGAACACAGCATTAAGCTGACCCCGTAGTCAGCAAAATAAAGACACTACAGATATAATTATTTGTCGCATTTAGACAGACTGTACCGACCAATAGAACAATCGTCCTACAAGCGCCTAACCACGTGGCTTGTAGGGTTTATTTGGGGCTCATGCCAGAGCATTCACAGCACTCATGAGATTTTTCTTAAAATAAAGAGAAAACCTCTACAACCCAAGTAAAACAAGGGCTTCAACCGTGGCATTGCGACATTCGGTCACGGGGTGACTTGTAGTTAATTTTCCGTCACGCGTCAGAACTTCTTGAAGGGCTCAAACTTCGCCTGCAAAATGCCGCGCCCCGTCGTGATTTCGGCGGGATCGTGCTGATCGGCCGCCCCAGTCGCACCCTCCGCAGTGCGCTGGCCTTCTAAGAAAGATCGAAAGCAATAAGATCAAGCAGGAGATTTGACGTGCACATTGGTGTTCCTCTCGAAACCCAGACGGGTGAAACACGGGTTGCTGCCACCCCGGAAACCATCAAAAAGCTGATCGGCCAGGGTCATAAGGTCACTGTGCAAAGCGGCGCAGGCATTAATGCCAGCGTTGTCGACAGTGCTTATGAAGCGGCAGGCGCCACCATTGGCAGCGCCACCGATGCCTTCGGCGCGGAGCTGGTTCTCAAGGTCGTCGCCCCCAGCGACAGCGAACTGACGCTGATCAAGAGCGGCACCGTACTGGTGGGCATGCTCAATCCGTTCAGCAATGAAACCATCGCCAAGCTGGCCGAACGCGGGATTACCGCCTTCGCCCTGGAAGCCGCGCCACGCACCTCTCGGGCCCAGAGCCTGGACGTGCTGTCGTCCCAGGCCAACATTGCCGGCTATAAGGCCGTGCTGCTGGCAGCCCACTACTACCCACGCTTCATGCCGATGCTGATGACCGCCGCCGGTACGGTGAAAGCCGCCCGCGTGCTGATTCTGGGTGCCGGTGTGGCCGGGCTGCAGGCCATCGCTACGGCCAAGCGCCTGGGCGCGGTGATCGAAGCCTCGGACGTACGCCCAGCGGTGAAGGAACAGATCGAATCCCTGGGGGCCAAGTTTGTCGACGTACCTTACGAGACCGACGAAGAGCGTGAATGCGCTGTCGGTGTCGGCGGTTACGCCCGACCGATGCCATCCAGCTGGATGCAGCGCCAGGCTTTGGCCGTGCATGAGCGCGCCAAGCAGGCGGATATCGTCATCACCACCGCGCTGATTCCAGGCCGCAAGGCACCGACCCTGCTCAGCGCCGAAACCGTTGCGCAAATGAAGCCCGGCTCGGTAGTCATCGACCTCGCTGCCGCCCAGGGTGGCAACTGCCCGCTGACTGTGGCCGACCAGGTCGTGGTGGAGAATGGCGTGACCATTGTCGGCCCGACCAACCTGGCCGGTGCGGTGGCGGCTGACGCCTCGGCGCTGTATGCGCGCAACCTGCTGGACTTCCTGAAGCTGGTCTTCACCAAAGAAGGGCAGTTCGACGTCAACCTCGAAGACGACATTGTCGCCGCGTGCCTGATGTGCCGCGACGGCCAAGTCATCCGTAAAAACGCCTAAGCAGGGAATCAGACGATGGAAGAGCTTATCTCCCCCGGTATCTACAACCTGATCATCTTCGTGCTGGCGATTTATGTCGGTTACCACGTGGTCTGGAACGTTACCCCCGCACTGCACACACCATTGATGGCGGTGACCAACGCCATTTCCGCAATCGTGATCGTCGGCGCCATGCTCGCTGCCGCCCTGACCGTCACGCCACTGGGCAAGACCATGGGCACCCTGGCCGTAGCCCTGGCTGCGGTCAACGTGTTCGGCGGCTTCCTGGTGACGCGCCGCATGCTTGAGATGTTCAAGAAAAAAGCCCCGAAAGCCGTAAAAGAAGAGGCGCCCAAGTAATGAGCATGAACCTGGTAACGACGCTCTACCTGATCGCGTCGATCTGCTTTATCCAGGCCCTCAAGGGCCTGTCGCACCCGACCACTTCGCGTCGCGGCAACCTGTTCGGCATGCTCGGCATGGCCTTGGCGGTGCTCACCACCGTCGGCCTCATCTATAAGCTGGGCGCTGAGCTCGCCACTGCGGGCATTGGCTACGTGATTGTCGGCCTGCTGATCGGCGGCACTGCCGGTTCGATCATGGCCAAGCGGGTCGAGATGACCAAGATGCCGGAGCTGGTGGCGTTCATGCACAGCATGATCGGCCTGGCAGCAGTGTTTATCGCCATTGCTGCGGTGGTCGAGCCCCAGTCCCTGGGCATCGTCAAACAGCTGGGCGACTCGATTCCGGCCGGTAACCGCCTGGAGCTGTTCCTTGGCGCGGCCATCGGTGCAATCACCTTCTCCGGTTCGGTGATCGCCTTCGGCAAGCTCTCGGGCAAGTACAAATTCCGCCTGTTCCAGGGCGCACCGGTACAGTTCGGTGGCCAACACAAGCTGAACCTGGTGCTCGGCCTGACCACACTGGGCCTGGGCCTGGTCTTCATGTTCACCGGCAACCTCAGCGCCTTCGCCTTGATGCTGGCCCTGGCCTTTGTGTTGGGCGTGCTGATCATCATCCCGATCGGCGGTGCCGATATGCCGGTGGTGGTGTCGATGCTCAACAGCTACTCCGGCTGGGCAGCGGCGGGGATCGGCTTTTCGCTGAACAACTCGATGCTGATCATCGCCGGTTCGTTGGTGGGTTCAAGCGGCGCGATCCTCTCGTACATCATGTGCAAGGCGATGAACCGTTCCTTCTTTAATGTACTGCTCGGTGGTTTCGGCAACAGCGCCGACGCGGCCGGCCCGGCAGGCTCGAAAGAAGCACGCCCGGTGAAATCCGGCTCGGCTGACGACGCAACCTTCCTGCTGACCAACGCCGACACCGTGATCATCGTCCCGGGCTATGGCTTGGCGGTCGCGCGGGCGCAGCATGCGCTGAAAGAGTTGACCGAGAAGCTGACCCATCGTGGCGTGACCGTGAAGTACGCTATCCACCCGGTGGCAGGGCGCATGCCCGGGCACATGAACGTGCTGCTGGCCGAGGCCGAAGTGCCTTACGACCAGGTGTTCGAGATGGAAGACATCAACTCCGAGTTCGGCCAAGCCGACGTGGTGCTGGTGTTGGGCGCCAACGACGTGGTCAACCCGGCCGCCAAGAACGATCCGAAATCGCCGATTGCCGGCATGCCGATCCTCGAAGCGTTCAAGGCCAAGACCATCATCGTCAACAAGCGCTCCATGGCCAGCGGCTATGCCGGCCTGGACAACGAACTGTTCTACCTGGACAAGACCATGATGGTCTTCGGCGATGCGAAGAAGGTCATCGAAGATATGGTCAAGGCCGTCGAATAAACCCTGCTCCACGGCAATACCCCAAACCCCGGCCTTGAGTAGGCTGGGGTTTTTTATTTCCCTCACAAACCCGACCAAAGGCTCTAAATCAGGGCCTTTCATTCGACCATGGTAGCGGGGCGAAATTTTTTGAAATCACTAGACTGCGCATCTTGCTTCCGTTGCCCGAGATAACAATCCATGTACCGTGATCGTATCCGCTTGCCTTCGTTGTTGGATAAGGTGATGAGCGCCGCCGACGCTGCCGCTCTGATCGAGGACGGCATGACCGTCGGCATGAGCGGCTTTACCCGAGCTGGCGAGGCCAAGGCCGTGCCCCATGCATTGGCCGAACGCGCCAAGGTAACCCCCCTTAAAATCAGCCTGATGACCGGCGCCAGCCTGGGCAACGACCTCGACAAACAGCTGACTGAAGCCGGCGTCCTGGCCCGCCGCATGCCATTCCAGGTGGACAGCACCCTGCGCAAGGCAATCAACGCCGGCGAAGTGATGTTTATCGACCAGCACTTGTCGGAAACCGTCGAGCAACTGCGCAACCAGCAGCTCAAGCTGCCGGACATCGCCGTCATCGAAGCCGTCGCCATCACCGAGCAAGGCCATATCGTGCCAACCACTTCGGTGGGCAACTCAGCCAGCTTCGCAATCTTCGCCAAGCAGGTAATCGTGGAGATCAATCTGGCCCACAACCCCAACCTCGAAGGCCTGCACGACATCTATATTCCGACCTACCGGCCGACGCGCACGCCGATTCCACTGGTCAAGGTCGACGACCGTATCGGCAGCACCGCCATCCCGATCCCGGCGGAAAAGATCGTCGCCATCGTCATCACCAACCAGCCTGACTCGCCGTCCACCGTCTCCACCCCGGACAGCGAAACCCAAGGCATCGCCAATCACCTGATCGACTTTCTCAAGCAGGAAGTGGACGCCGGGCGCATGACCAACAAGCTCGGCCCGCTGCAGGCCGGCATCGGCAACATTGCCAATGCGGTGATGTGCGGCCTGATCGACTCACCGTTCGAAGACCTGACCATGTACTCCGAAGTACTGCAGGACTCCACCTTCGACCTGATCGACGCCGGCAAGCTGAGCTTTGCCTCGGGCAGCTCCATCACCCTGTCGAGCCGGCGCAACACCGACGTGTTCGGCAACCTGGAGCGCTATAAAGACAAACTGGTGCTGCGTCCGCAGGAAATCTCCAACCACCCGGAAGTGGTACGGCGCCTGGGCATCATCGGCATCAACACCGCCCTGGAGTTCGATATCTACGGCAACGTCAACTCCACCCACGTCTGCGGCACGCGGATGATGAATGGCATCGGGGGCTCGGGCGACTTCGCGCGCAACGCGCACCTGGCGATCTTCGTCACCAAGTCGATTGCCAAGGGCGGGGCGATTTCCAGCGTGGTGCCGATGGTCAGCCACGTCGACCACACCGAACACGATGTCGACATCCTCGTGACCGAGGTCGGCCTGGCCGACCTGCGTGGCCTGGCGCCGCGGGAGCGGGCCCGAGTGATCATCGATAACTGCGTGCACCCGTCCTATCGCCAAGCGCTCAACGATTACTTCACCCAGGCCTGCGCATTGGGCGGTCACACGCCGCACATCCTGCGTGACGCACTGAGCTGGCACATCAACTTGGAAGAAACCGGGAAAATGCTCGCCGTGTAATTGATACAGTTGGCAGCTGACGCAAACACAGTTTCGTCAGCTGCCCCACAGCCCCACGCCTTATGAAAAAAACTGTACTGCTGTACCGGTCTTTTTCCCTCTGGAACACCCCCTCTTTTTTCGAAAACCTCTAAAAATGCACCATAACGATGCAGACAAGTACAGTTGCCTCATTTTCGAACAGTACAGCAAGGTTTAACAGTTAACTGGTCCCTCACAATACAGGTGAACTGTATCTACAGAGTCTTGCACCGAGAGAGGATCATGGGCACCAGTTAAACCACTACCTAATCCCGCCACAAGCGGAAGGATGCTAACCATGGAACGTACAATCAGTTCCGAACTGTTCTTCGAAGAAAAAGCTGAAAAAACCCAGGCTTCCATGCCTCTGCGCGTTCTCGCCAACCTGATGCTGTGGCAGCGCCGCATCTCCAGCCGCCATCAACTGGCCCGTCTGGATTCGCGTCTGCTGGCTGACGCCGGGATTAGCGAAGCACAACGCTACGAAGAGCTGAGCAAGCCGTTCTGGCGCTAAGTTAGCGTCGCTGGCTCTGACCCACCGGGTCCACCGCCAGCACCCCGAATTGCATAAACCAAACCCGTCGCCGGAAACCGCGACGGGTTTTGTCGTTTCAGGGGCAGGATAATGTGGAATATCGCGTTAAAAGGCTGAATAGGTACAATTATAAAAATTACAAAATAGACCAATACAGTTTAATCAGACGCTCTATCTCGGTACTTTGGTAACCCCTCTTGGAATCAAACAACCAGGAATCACCCAGGCCGCAACAAGCCTGAAGACTGTTCGAAGCACTCTGCGCAGCCTAATATCCATCACGAAGTGGCGATTTATCCGCTGCCTTCGTCTGACTTATCTGGCTAGGCACTCGCAGCAATTGCCCGGCGTTGCACACAGCGACTTATCGATCTGTTCACTCAAGGAGTTACCCCATGACCCGTCTTCGTCTGCTCAGCGCTGCAGCCCTGCTGGCCGTGGCTGCCAATGCCCACGCCACCAGCCTGATCGTGACCACCGACGCCATCGTTGGCGCACTCAAGGCCACCACCGACGCGACTTCCGATGCCACCTCGTCGCTGCGTGACAACAAGATCGTTCGTGCTGCCCGCGATGACGCTGCCAGCTTTGTCGCCACCGACGGCAACATCCGTGGTGTAAAACTGGAAAGCGCCCTGGCCTTCATCCGCCAGCAAGCACCTGAGCTGGCCGCCAGCGACGCCCAACTGGCCCAGGCCATCCTAGCCATCTGACGGCCTGCCAGCCTTGAGGTGCCTGGCACCTCAAAGCCCTCTAGGCTGGCCCTCGCCAAGGCATTGCGCTAGCCTTGCAGCTGGTTTTTTAGCTGTCGAGACTCATGGGTTTGTTACGGATACCGTTTAGCGTTGCGCTGTTTTTCACTGTCTGTTGGGCCGGCTCGGCTCAGGCTTTCGACCTGACCACACAAGGTTTGGTTGTTACCGGCTACGCCACAAGCCAGGTGACCTCCGCGCCCTTCGACCATAAACTGATACTCGCCGCCCAGGACGATGCCGCCGCCTTCATTGCCACTGATGGTCAATGGCGGGGAGCGCAACTGGAGTCCGCCTTGAAGTACCTGCGTCAGACGCAGCCCAAACTTCATGCAAGCGACCTTGAACTGGCGCAGGCAATTCTCGTCAAATAATCATTCCCCAGTTATTCCGGAGTCGTTCCATGCGTAACCCGCTGATTGCCGCCACTCTTGGCCTGCTGTTGTTGGCCGACGTGGCCCAGGCACAAACGCTGGTGGCCACCAGTAACATCATCGTTCGGGCCTCTGGCCGTACGATCGATTTCACCTCGGATACCACCACCTCCATCCGTGATTCCAAAATCATCCGCGAAGCCCATGACGACGCCGCCAGCTTCGTCGCCAGCAATGGCGATATCCGTGGCGCCCAACTGGAAGCCGCGTTCGACACCCTGCGGACCCGCGTGCCAGAAGCCCGCGACGCCAGCGACCAGGTACTCGCCGAAGCCATTCTCGCTCTGTGAAGTCATTCAGCGCCTGGCTGCTGGCCGGGGTGGTCGCACTGTTGTGTGGCACCGCCCAGGCCGGCCTGCAATTGCGGCTCAAGACCGATGGCTTGAGCCCCGCCGAACAGCAAGCCAGCCAGGCGCTGCTGGATGAAGCGATACAGGCATTGCCGCCGCGCTTCATCCAGCAACTGGACCGCATCATCGACGTCGGCTGGACCGACCAGATGCCGGACAACGCCTACGGCGAAGCCTCGCTGGTGTCCGAGCTGGACCTCAACCGCGCCTTGCTCGCCAGCCTCGCCGACGGCTCTGCGGCCACCCAGAAAACCCACCGCCCCCACGGCACCGTGCGCCGCGAACTGCTGGCCACCGTACTGCATGAACTGACCCATATTTATGACCGTGCGCGCCTGTGGCCCAGCACCGAACGCACCCTGATCCAGCGCTGCGCACGCACCCACAACACCTCGGGCCTGATTGGCCTGCCCGATGCCTGCCGTGGCCAAACCGAACGGCGCTTCACCCTTAGCGACGACCCGCGCCTGCTCGACCTGGCCGGCTGGCCGCAATACGTCGGCCGCCGCGGCATGCGCGAACAGCACAACCGCCAAGTCGCCCGCAGCCCGGACATCTACGAGATCACCAACCCGAAAGAATTCGTCGCGGTGAACATGGAGTACTTCCTTCTCGACCCGAGCTACGCCTGCCGGCGTCCGGCGCTGTACCGCTACTACCAGGAACACTTCGGCTGGGCACCGCCAGCCAAGGACACCTGCGCCCAGTCGTTCGCCTTCCTCAACGCCGGCAACGACTTCGCCAAGCAGCCCCTGGGCAAGGTCGATCCGGAGCGGGTCTACGCCGTCGACTACTTGCTGGCCGAAGCCAACCAGAACTGGGTCAGTCGCTGGGGCCACAGCATGTTGCGCCTGGTGATCTGCGCCCCGGGCCGTCCCCGTGGCCCGGACTGCCGGCTAGACCTGGACCAGCACCTGGTGCTGTCCTACCGAGCCTTTGTCGGCGATGTGCAGCTGTCCAGCTGGGACGGCCTGGTGGGCAAGTACCCGTCGCGGCTGTTTGTCCTGCCCCTGGCCCAGGTCATCGACGAATACACCAAGACCGAACTGCGCAGCCTGGCCTCGGTGCCGCTGAACCTGTCGCGTACCGAAATCGAGCAGGTGGTGGAACACGCCGCCGAGATGCACTGGAGCTACGACGGCAACTACTACTTCCTGTCCAACAACTGCGCCGTGGAAAGCCTCAAGCTGCTGCGCAGCGGCAGCAACAACCCGCAACTGACGGGCCTGGACAGCATCATGCCCAACGGCTTGCTGGAAGTGCTCAAGGGCCGAGGCCTGGCGGACACCAGTGTGCTCGATGACCCGCGCGAAGCCCTGCGCCTGGGCTATCGCTTCGACTCGTTCCGCGACCGCTACCAAGCGATGTTCGAGGTGATCAAGAAGCACCTGCCGATCAAACAGGCCACCGTCGAGGACTGGCTCTCGCAAACCGCCGAAGAACGTCGCCAGTGGTTCGACCAGGCCGACCTGCGCACCAGCGCCGCCTTGCTGCTCCTGGAGCAGGCCAGCTTCCGCCGCCAACTGCTGCTGGCCCAGGATGAGGTCAAGCAGCGTTACCTGGGGGCCCGCGAACTGAAAAACGGCGGCATGGAAAAGGCCAACAAGACCTTGCAGGAAATCCTCGCCAACAGCGGTTTCCTCAGTCGCCCGGCGGAGTTGTTGGGCAGCAGTGGCTACGGCTTGCCGCAACCCAGCGAGTGGCAGCGCCTGGAAGCGGAAAGCAGCCTGCGCCAGAAACAACTGCAAACCCTGACCGGCGACCTGGATAAAGAAGTGCGCGCGCTATTGGAGCCGGCAAGGGCCGCGGAGATTGCCGCCAACGAGGCCAACCTGAAGCTCGTGGGCGAGCACCTGCGCGCCCTACACAAGGCAGCGGGCGGGCTGCAGCTGCCTTGATCGCGTCGACAGTGCAAGGCGAAGACTTTCTGCCCGTAACCCGGGCAGAAAATACCCCCTGTGCTCGTCCCCCCATTGCCTGGATGCAATTCACCATGAAGTCACTCAACACTCTCGCCTCGCGCCGACGCTTCAGCTTTATGGCGGCCTTGGTGCTGAGCACGCCGACCTTGGGTGGGGACTTTTTGCCGGATTTCGACAGTGAGCCCGGCAAGGCGAGTCTGTTTTGGGCCGCCTTTACCACCACCGGGCCCTTTATCGCCACCACGCTGACCTTCAAGAAGCTCAGCGGCAACGACGAGAAAAGGCTGGTGCTGGCCCGGGACGATGCAGCGACCTTTGTGGCCAGCGATGCAGTGATTCGCGGCGTGCAGCTTGAGTCAGCCCTGCTGATGCTGCGCCAGGAGCGCGACCTGGATCGCTACGATGACCTGGCCCTGGCCCGTGCCATCCTCGGGTCCACCGACTGAACACCAGGGTGGCGCTGCCTAAGCCGCCACAGGCTACAACGCCTCCTGCGCCTCACCCGGCAACTGCTCATCCAGATGCAGCCAGGGCAGGCGGCTGTCCGTCCAGATATGCCGATCCGCCGGTGCCTGTTCGGGGTGGTCCAGGGTGGCGATGGTCACGTCGATGCTGTCCGGGCTCAGGCTGGTCACCAGCGCCAGCTGCGCACCGCAGTTCGAGCAGAAGTAACGCACACAGCTTGGCGAAGACTCATAGCGCGCCGGCGTACCCTGCAGCCACTGGAAAGCCGAGGCGGGCAGGGTGATCCACGTAGTCACCAGGCCACCGCTGACTCGGCGACAGATCGAGCAATGGCAATGGGCGATGTCTCGCAATGGGCCGCTGAACTGATAACGCAGCCCGCCACAGTGGCAACCGCCCTGGTGTAATTCGCTCATGTGTCGCGCTCCCTGAAGCCCCAAGTTCGTCACTTTATGCCGCTCATCGGCTGCCTGAACATCTGTCCAATCCTTTCACCAGCGAAAGGTAGCTGAAAGCTTCCCCGATTAGGATCGCCTCCACTACCGGCAACAGACCGGTTGGCCACTGTGAACGTTTCGACGTTTTGCGGCCCAATTAACAACAACAATGGTGATTCTGATGTTTGCTCGTACCCGCCTCGTCGCACCCACTCCACCCGTACGCCTCGCGCTTCCCGTTCTGCGCTGACCCCACCCGGTTCGCCATTCCCTAGCCGCGCCACGCCTGGAGTATCCCTATGCTGACTTTCCTTGGCTTCGCCATGGTCATCACCTTCATGTTCCTGATCATGACCAAGCGCCTGTCGGCGCTGATCGCCCTGATCATCGTGCCCATCCTGTTCGCCCTGTTCGGCGGTTTCGCGCCGAAGATCGGCCCGATGATGCTCGAAGGCATCACCAAGCTGGCGCCCACCGGCGTGATGCTGATGTTCGCCATTCTGTACTTCGCCCTGATGATCGACTCCGGCCTGTTCGACCCGGCCGTGCGCAAGATCCTCAAGCTGGTCAAGGGTGACCCGCTGAAGGTCTCGGTCGGTACCGCCGTGCTCGCCCTGGTGGTGTCCCTGGACGGTGACGGCGCCACCACCTACATGATCTGCGTGGCCGCCATGCTGCCGCTGTACAGCCGCATCGGCATGAGCCCGCGGATCATGGCAGGCCTGATCATCCTCGCCGGCGGCGTGATGAACATGACCCCCTGGGGCGGCCCGACGGCCCGTGCGGCCAGCGCCTTGCACGTGGACCCATCAGACATTTTCGTACCGATGATCCCGGCCATGCTGGCGGGCGTGGTGGCGATCCTGGCGATTGCCTATATGTACGGCAAGCGTGAACGTGCGCGTCTGGGTGAACTGCACCTGCAAGGCGACGAGATCGACCACAGCGAAATCAGCGTCTCGCAATTCCCCGATGCCCGTCGTCCGAAAATGATCTGGTTCAACGGTGGCCTGACCCTGGCCCTGATGTGCGCGCTGATCGCCGGCCTGTTGCCGCTGCCGGTGCTGTTCATGGTGGCCTTCAGCATCGCGATGATCGTCAACTACCCGTGCCTGCAACAGCAGAAAGACCGCGTCGCGGCCCATGCCGGCAGCGTGTTGGCGGTGGTCGGGCTGATCTTCGCGGCGGGCATCTTCACCGGCATCCTGTCGGGCACCGGCATGGTTGACGCCATGTCCAAAAGCCTGCTGGCGGTGATCCCGGAAGCGTTGGGGCCTTACCTTGCAGTCATCACCGCGCTGGTAAGCATGCCGTTCACCTTTTTCATGTCCAACGACGCCTTCTACTACGGCGTGCTGCCGGTGCTGGCCGAAGCCGCCAGCCACTACGGCATCACCGCGGTGGAAATGGCACGTGCCTCGATCGTCGGTCAGCCCGTCCACTTGCTGAGCCCATTGGTGCCATCGACTTACCTGTTGGTGGCCCTGGCCGGGATCGAATTCGGCGACCACCAGCGCTTCACCTTGAAGTGGGCAGTGCTGGTGTGCCTGTGCATAATGTTTGCTGCCTTGCTGATGGGGATTTTTCCGCTGTTCAGCACTCTATAAAAGCAACGACTCTTCGCCCAGGCCGGCTACCGCGCCCTGGGCGATCTAACACTCGCTCAAAGGAATACACATGGAATGGCTGACCAACCCGGAAATCTGGGTTGCCTTCTTTACCCTGACCGCCCTCGAAATCGTCCTGGGTATCGATAACATCATCATGATTTCGATCCTGGTCAGCCGCATGCCCAAACACATGCAGGCGCGGACCCGGATTTTCGGTCTGGCCCTGGCCATGATCACGCGGATCCTGTTGCTGCTGTCGATCACCTGGGTCATGCGCCTGACCGCCGACCTGTTCGTGGTCTTCGGCCAGGGCATCTCCGGGCGTGACCTGATCCTGTTCTTCGGTGGCCTGTTCCTGCTGTGGAAAAGCTCGCAAGAGATGTACCACGCGCTGGAAGGCGAAGACGAAACCAACGAAGAGCCTTCGGGCAAGGGCGGCAACTTCCTCTACACCATCATCCAGATCGCGATCATCGACATCGTCTTCTCCCTGGACTCGGTGATCACGGCCGTCGGCATGGTCTCCCACGTTCCGGTGATGGTCGCAGCGATTGTCGTCGCCGTACTGGTGATGATGCTGGCCGCCGGCACCATCAGCGACTTCATCGACAAGCACCCGTCGCTGAAAATGCTGGCGCTGTCCTTCCTGCTGGTGGTGGGTACCGTGCTGATCGCCGAAGCCTTCGAAGTGCATGTGCCAAAAGGCTACGTCTACTTCGCCATGGCGTTCTCCCTGGCCGTGGAAGCGGTGAACATCAAGATGCGCACCGCCATCGCGAAAAAGAAGAAACAGCAAGATCCGGTAAAGCTGCGCAAAGACATTCCGGGCCAATAAGCCCAACGCGCGTGACACCAGAAGGGGCCCTCGGGCCCCTTTTTCACGCCTGTAAAAAGCTGTTTTCATGACAGTTTTGTTTCAATCGACGGTTTAGCTATGCGATGCTGGCGCGCAGGGCGTTCGCCAACTACAGCTTAAACAAACCTATTAGAACGTCGCGCCACACTGTCTATCTGCCCCTTTGGGGCCATTCACCCCAGGGGGGCCCTGTATGCTGACCCTGCTCAATTTGCTCTCTGCCGTCGCCTTGCTGATTTGGGGCACGCACATCGTCCGTACCGGCATCCTGCGGGTCTACGGTTCCAACCTGCGCCATGTCATCGGCCAGAACATGGCCCGCCGCCCCCTGGCCTTTATCGCTGGGATCCTGGTCACTGCCATGGTCCAGAGCAGCAACGCCACGGCGATGCTGGTGACCTCTTTCGTCGGCCAGGGGCTGATGGCCCTGACCCCGGCCCTGGCAACCATGCTCGGCGCCGACGTCGGTACGGCATTGATGGCCCGGGTGCTGACCTTCGACCTGTCGTGGCTGTCACCGCTGCTGATTTTTCTCGGGGTGATCTTCTTCCTGTCGCGCAAGCAGACCCGCGCCGGCCAGTTGGGCCGGGTCGGCATCGGCCTGGGCCTGATCATCCTGGCCCTGCAACTGATCGTTGAAGCCGCCGCCCCCATTACCCACGCTCAGGGGGTGAAAGTGCTGTTCGCCTCCCTGACCGGCGACATCCTCCTCGATGCCCTGATGGGCGCCGTGTTCGCCATGGTCTCGTACTCCAGCCTGGCGGCGGTGCTGCTCACCGCCACCCTGGCCGGCGCCGGGGTGATCAGCCTGCCCGTGGCCATTGGCCTGGTGATCGGCGCCAACATCGGCAGCGGGGTGCTGGCCTTCCTCAGCACCAGCATGCAGAACAGCGCCGGGCGCCAGGTGGCGCTGGGCAGCCTGCTGTACAAGCTGATCGGGTTGCTGCTGATCATTCCCGTGCTCGACCCCCTGGCCCACTGGATGGACAGCCTGGACTTCAGCCCTCAGGAAGTGGTGATCGGTTTCCATCTGCTCTACAACAGCGCCCGCTGCCTGTTGCTGCTGCCCACCGTCGGTCCCATGGCCAAGCTCTGTGCCTGGCTGCTGCCGGAACGCGCGGAAACCAACGGCCGCGCCCGGCCCCGGCACCTGGACCCCACCGCGCTGGTCACCCCCAGCCTGGCCCTGGCCAACGCCGCCCGGGAAACCCTGCGCATTGGCGACCTGATCGACAACATGCTCGAAGCCATGCTCGATGTGCTGCAGGGTAAACAGACCGCCGTCACCCTGGAGATGCGCAACCTCAGCGACGACGTCGAGTCCCTCTACAGCGCCATCAAGCTGTACCTGGCGCAAATGCCCCGGGAAGACCTGAGCGAGCAGGACAGCCGCCGCTGGGCCGAGATCATTGAGCTGGCGATCAACCTCAAGCTCGCCGGCGACCTGATCGAACGCATGCTGCGCAAGGTCCAGCAGCAGAAAACCTCCCAGCGGCGCTCGTTCTCCGAGGTCGGCCTGGAAGAGCTGGCCGGCCTGCACGCCCAATTGATTTCCAACCTGCGCCTCGGCTTGTCGGTGTTCCTCAGCGCCGACCCGGAAAGTGCCCGCCAACTGCTGCGGGAGAAACGCCGCTTCCGCGCCCAGGAACGGCGCCTGGCCCACGCTCACGTCAGCCGGCTGCAACGCAAGATCGTCCAGAGCATCGAAACCAGCTCCCTGCACCTGGAGCTGATCGCCGACATGAAGCGCCTCAACTCGCTGTTCTGCAGCAGCGCCTACGTGGTCCTGGAAACGTCGGAAACCGGTGCCCTGGCCGTGGACGATATGGCTGACATCACCCATTCACCCTGAACGTCCAGGATGGATCGAAGTCGTAGAACTTACGCACGCCGTAAGGAAACCCCGTTATGCGTTGTCTGTTGTTGGCCTGCCTGCTGCTGAGCTCGGCTCATTCGTTTGCCCTGGACCGCTTCCAGGTCGAGGGCTACTTGCTGCCCAACGGCCTGCAAGTGCTGCTCAAGCCGGGCACAGAGCGCGGCCACGTGGCCATCCGCCTGGTGGTGGGGGTGGGCCTGGATGACTTCAGCTGCGCCGACAAGGAACTGCCGCACCTACTGGAACACCTGCTGTTCAGCGGGATCGACGGCGGCGACGAAGGCAACCTCGAAGAACGCATGCAAGCCCTGGGGGGCGAATGGAACGCCTACACCAGTAACGCCGACACCACCTTCGTCATCGAGGCGCCGGCGCGCAATCAGCGCAAGGTCCTCGACCTGCTGCTGGCCGTGCTGACCCGCACCCGCATCGACAACAACGCCATCGCCGCCGCCAAACAGGTGGTCGAGCGCGAAGATGGCGGCCACTACTCACACCTGCAACGCTTCCTCGATCGCCAGGACCTGGGCCACAAGGCCAGCAACCAGTTGGCCGTGGAACTGGGGCTCAAATGCGCCGAGCGCGCCGAAGTGCAGCACCTGACCCAGGCGCAGTTGGAGGACGTACGCGAGCACTGGTACGCGGCCAACAACATGACCCTGATCATCGTCGGCGACCTCGACCGCCTGCTGCCCGCTTACCTGGAGCGCACCTATGGCCAGCTCCCGGCGGTGGACCCACGCGAGCACCCCGGCTTGCCGGAAATCCAGGGCCACGCAGCGGCCGAGCGCAACCTGACCCTGGGCTGGGTCGGCAACGGCGCCAAGCTGCATTGGCTGTTTCCCGAGCCGGTGCTCGACGAGCAACACGATGCGACCTTCGACCTGCTCAAGGAATACCTGGACTGGGCCCTCTACCAGCGGTTGCGCCTGGATCACGAGCTGTCCTACGGGCCCTGGAGCGATCGCCAAGTCTTCGGCGGGGTAGGCTTTCTCAGCCTGAATGCCGACTTGGACCGGGACGATGTGCCCCAAGCCCGGCAGGTGATCGATGAGCTCAAGGCGCGCTTGCTCAAGGACGGCCTCGACCCGGCCACCTTTGAACGCCTGAAACAGGCAGCCATTGCCCGGCAAGCCTGGGCGACCCAAGGCAACAGTGCCCTGGCGGACTATTACTGGAGCGCCCTGGGCGACTACGACAACGGCCGCTTCAGCGACCCGGCCAAACGCCTGCAAGCGGTCAGCCTGAAGCAGGCCAACCAGGCCCTGGGGCAATTGCTCGAACAACCGGGCTACCTGCGCGTCGAGCAACCGTTGCTCAGTGACGAGCAAGTGCTGTGGCTGGCCGCCGGCCTGCTCGGGCTGATCGGCCTGGCCCTGCTGGGTTGGCGCCTGCGACGCCACGCCAAGCTGGACCGCTGAGGCGGGCGAGGGCGCCGGGTCCCTCGCCACAACCCCGCGCCGACGTTATCCTGTCGCGGATTTTTCCTGCCAAGACTGTGAACCCGCCCCATGCCTAACTGGACTCACTACATACAGCGCCTGCTCGAACTGATGAAGCGCTATCCAGGGGTGATTGCGCTCGGCGGTTTCATCTCCGGGGTCGGCAGTTTCATCCTGGTGGATCGCCAGCAAAGCCTGGCCACCTGGATCGCCGTGATCATGCTGGTGAGCTGGGTCTGGCTGATGCTGGAGAACAGCCTGACCCAGCTGTTCACCAAGGTCTTCAAGCGGGAAATCCCCCAGCCCTTGCTGCGCTACGCCACGCAGATGATCCACCAGGAAAGCCTGTTCTTCGTCTTGCCGTTCTTCTTCATCACCACCAGCTGGAACAGCGGCCAACTGGTGTTTACCGGCCTGCTCGGCGCCGCGGCCCTGGTGTCCATCACCGACCCGCTGTACTACAAATGGCTGGCACCCCGGCGCTGGCTGTTCCTTGCCCTGCACACCCTGACCCTGTTCGCGGCGCTGCTCACGGCCCTGCCGATCATCTTGCACCTGACCACCTCCCAGAGCTTCAAACTGGCCCTGGGCATCGCCATGCTGTTGTCGTTTCCCAGCCTGGCGTCGATCTTCCCAATTCGCAGCCTGCGCAGCGCCCTGGCAGTGCTGAGCATCACCCTGGCCATCGGCGGCACCGGCTGGCTGCTGCGCTCCTGGGTACCGCCGG
Source organism: Pseudomonas morbosilactucae (assembly GCF_023241715.1). Lineage (GTDB taxonomy): Bacteria > Pseudomonadota > Gammaproteobacteria > Pseudomonadales > Pseudomonadaceae > Aquipseudomonas > Aquipseudomonas morbosilactucae. The sequence continues at coordinate 7,811 of NZ_JALQCW010000097.1, read as the reverse complement.
CGACCCTGTGGCTGACCGAAGACGCCATCAGCACCGAGCTGCAGGACCGCACGCCGGGCGACGGCCTGGAAGAGATCAGCGCCAGCCAGGTTCGCAGCACTGGGGTCTACGCCTACACCGCGATCAACGCACCGCGTGGGCTGGACGAGCGCATCTATCACGTCTGGCAATTCAACGGCAAAGAGGTGGACCGCATCGCCCTGGATATTCACGGCGGGCGCAAAGAGGGCTACCGGGCCTGGTCGCGCAAGCAGAACTTCCCGGCCAACCCCGTGGGGCGCTGGCAGGTACGTGTGCTGACCGAGGACGGGCAAGTGATTGGCGTGCTGCGCTTTAAAGTCACCGACACCGATCAAAACAGCGGCGCCGCCAGCCAGGCAAAATAGCCCGGTTCGTGCTATTACCTACCACTGCGTAATAGCCATACAAGCACGGAGCTTATGACCCCTAACGCAACGCCCGGCAGTGCCCAGATGGATCCTTCGACCACCCCTGCGCAACTGCGGATCACGGGTGACTGGACCCTCGCGCACTACACCGAGCTCAAGCGCCAGGCGCAGAAGCTCACTGGCAGCTACAGCGACAGCACCCCTATCGACCTCAACGGCCTGGGCGCCCTGGACACCGCCGGTGCTTCGCTGCTGGTTGAGCTGCTGGGGGCTGAGCGCCTGGGCCGCAGCGCCGAACATCCCGAGTGCAGCCTGAGCGCCGCCGACCGCGCCCTGTTGCACACCGTCTATTGCTCCCTGAGCGACTTCTGCGTACCGGTCAAGGAACCGGAAGAATCGGTGGGCATCCAGTTGCTCGCACGCATTGGCAGGGCGGTGGATGCCATTTGGCAGGACACCCTGCAACTGCTGGGCTTTGTCGGGCTGATCCTGGAAACCCTGGTCCGCGGGCTGTTCAAGCCCAAGCGCTGGCGCGTCACCTCGGTGGTCGCGCACATCGAACAGACCGGCCTCGACGCCGCGCCCATCGTCGCCTTGCTGACCTTCCTGGTGGGGGCCGTGGTGGCCTTCCTCGGCGCCACGGTGCTGGCCAATTTCGGCGCCAGCCTGTTTACCGTGGACCTGGTGGCGTTCTCCTTCCTCCGCGAATTCGCCGTGCTGCTCACTGCCATCCTGATGGCCGGGCGCACGGCCAGCGCCTTTACCGCGCAGATCGGCTCGATGAAGGCCAACGAGGAAATCGACGCCATCCGCACCCTTGGCCTCGACCCCATGGAGTTGCTGGTGCTGCCGCGGGTCCTGGCGTTGCTGGTGGCCCTGCCGATGCTGACCTTCCTCGCCATGCTCTCGGGGATTATCGGCGGCGGGGTGGTTTGCGCCTTGTCCCTGGGAATTTCGCCGGCGATGTTCCTGACCCTGCTGCAGTCGGACATTGGCGTGCAGCACTTCCTGGTGGGCATGGTCAAGGCACCGATCTTTGCCTTCCTGATTGCCGCCATCGGCTGCCTGGAGGGTTTCAAGGTCAGCGGCAGCGCCGAATCCGTGGGCGCCCACACCACCTCCAGCGTGGTGCAGTCGATTTTCGTGGTCATCGTCCTCGACGCGGTGGCCGCCCTGTTCTTCATGGAGATGAGCTGGTGAGCCGTATCGCCCGAGGGCCCGCCGAGGCGGTGATTGAGGTCCGTGGCCTGTGCAACCGCTTCGGCACCCAGAGCGTGCACGAGCAACTCGACCTGGACCTGTACAAGGGCGAGATCCTCGCCGTGGTCGGTGGCTCCGGCAGCGGCAAGTCGGTGCTGCTGCGCAGCATCGTCGGCTTGCGACGGCCCAGTGAAGGTTCGGTACGGGTCTTCGGCCAGGACCTGCCCAGCCTGGCGGAGCACCAACGTTCGCTGATCGAGCGGCGCTTCGGCGTGCTGTTCCAGAAGGGCGCGCTGTTCTCGTCCCTGACCGTGACCGAAAACGTCGCCGTGCCGCTGATCGAGCATGCGGGCCTGTCACGCAGCGACGCCGAGCACCTGGCGGCGGTCAAACTGGCCTTGGCCGGCTTGCCGCTGTCGGCCGCCGACAAATACCCGGCCTCGCTGTCCGGCGGCATGATCAAGCGCGCGGCCCTGGCTCGCGCCCTGGCCCTGGACCCGGACATTCTGTTTCTCGATGAACCCACCGCCGGCCTCGACCCCATTGGCGCGGCGGCTTTCGACCAACTGATCCTGACCCTGCGTGATGCCCTGGGCCTGAGTGTGTTCCTGGTCACCCATGACCTGGACACCCTCTACACCATCACCGACCGGGTGGCGGTGCTGGCGCAGAAGAAAGTGCTGGTGGCGGCCCCCATCGAACAGGTGGCCGAGACCGACGACCCGTGGATTCACGAATACTTCCATGGCCCTCGCGGCCGCGCGGCGTACCAGGCCGCTCAACAGCTCAACGAGGTCTGACATGGAAACCCGCGCCCATCACGTCTTGATCGGCCTGTTCACTGTGATTGTGGTGGCCGGCGCCTTGCTGTTCGGCCTGTGGCTGGCCAAGTCCAGCGTCGACAGCGCCTTCCAGGACTACGAGGTGGTCTTCAATGAAGCCGTCAGCGGCCTGTCCAAGGGCAGCTCCGTGCAGTACAGCGGGATCAAGGTCGGCGACGTGGTCAGCCTGCGCCTCGACCCCAAGGACCCGCGCCGCGTGTTGGCGCGGATTCGCCTGGGCGGGGAAACCCCGATCAAGGAAGACACCCAGGCCAAACTGGCGCTCAACGGCATCACCGGCACCTCGATCATCCAGCTCAGCGGCGGCACGCCACAAAGCCCGGCACTCAAAGGTAAGGGCGGCCACCTGCCGACCATCGTCGCCTCGCCGTCGCCCATTGCCCGCCTGCTGAACAACAGCAACGACCTGATGACCAGCGTCAACCTGCTGCTGCACAACGCCAATCGCCTGTTCTCACCGGAAAACATCGACCGTGTCAGCACCACCCTGGCCAACCTGGAGCAAACCACCGGGACCATCGCCGACCAGCGCGACGACATTCGCCTGGCCCTGCAGCAACTGGTGGTCATCAGCAAGCAGGCCGGCAAAACCCTGGAGCAGACCAGCGCCCTGATGCGCAACGCCAACGGCCTGCTCAACGAGCAGGGCAAACAGATGTTCACCAGCGCCGAACATGCCATGCACTCCCTGGAGCGCAGCACCGCCACCATCGACCAGTTGCTGAGCAGCAACAAGGAGTCGCTGAACACCGGCATCCAGGGCCTCAATGGCTTGGCGCCAGCGGTGCGAGAACTGCGTGACACCTTAAGCTCCCTGCGCGCCATCACCCGGCGCCTGGAGGCCAACCCTGGCGGCTACCTGCTGGGTAACGAGAAGAACAAGGAGTTCACGCCATGAAGCGTGCCTATCGTGCGTTCGCCCCCCTGGCCCTGAGCCTCGGCCTGGCCCTGACCAGCGCCTGTTCGATCCTGCCCAAGGGCGAGCCCCTGGACGTCTACCGCCTGCCCACCGCCCAGAGCGCGACCCAGGCATCGGGCCAGGCCTTGCCCTGGTCCTTGCAACTGCTCAAGCCCCAGGCCAGCGATGCCCTGAACAGTGCGCGGATCGCAGTGATTCCCCAGGGCGACCTGATCAGCAGCTACAAGGCCTCCCGCTGGAGCGATCCGGCGCCGATCCTGCTGCGTAATCGGTTGTTCGATGGCTTCCAGCGGGACGGCCGGGTGCAACTGCTGAGCACCGATGACAGTAACCTGCAAACCGATCTGGCCCTGGGCGGCGAGCTGCAGGCGTTCCAGACCGAATACCAGGGCTCCGCGGCCTGGGTGGTGGTGCGCCTGGATGCGCGACTGGTGCGCGGCAGCGACCAGAAGATTCTTGCCAGCCGGCGCTTTGAAGTGCGCCAGCCCCTGAGCGAAGGCCAGGTTCCGGCGGTGGTGGCGGGGTTTGGCCAGGCCAGCGATACGCTGACCCGGCAAGTGGTGGAATGGGCAGTGGGGCAGGGCAATAGAGTGGAAACCCCTTGAAGCCAGCCCACTGAAGGAGCCGGCTTGCCGGCGAATCAGCTCAACCGAAAAACCAATAGCAAACAGCAATCGCTGCCACCACACCGGCGAACTCCGCCAGCAGTGCACAGCCCACGGCGTGCCGCACGCGCTGGATGCCCACCGCACCGAAATACACCGCCAACACATAGAAGGTGGTTTCGGTGCTGCCCTGGATGGTCGCCGCCGCCAGGGCCGGGAAACTGTCCACGCCCTGGGTTTTCATGGTTTCAATCAACATCGCCCGCGCCGCGCTGCCGGAGAACGGCTTGACCAGCGCGGTGGGCAGGGCGTCGACGAAGCGGGTATCCCAGCCGGCCCACTCCACCAGATGGCGAATGCCGTCCAGGCCGAAGTCCAGCGCCCCGGACGCCCGCAACACGCCAATCGCGCAGAGCATGGCCACCAGGTAGGGCAGCAGGCTCTTGGCGACGTCGAAGCCTTCTTTCGCCCCTTCGACAAAGGCCTCGTAGACCTTGACCTTGCGCAGCGCACCAATCACCAGGAACAGCATGATCAGGCCGAACAGGGTCAGGTTGCCGAGAATGGAAGACAGTGACGCCAGGGCTGCCGCCGACATCGTCGCGAGCAGCGCCATAAAGGCCCCCAGGGCCAGGGCGCCGGGAATCAGATAGGCCAGCACCACCGGATCCCAGAGGCGCAGACGCTGCATGACCGCCACCGACAGCAAACCCACCAGGGTCGAGGCGCTGGTGGCCAGGAGGATCGGCAGGAACACCAGGGTCGGGTCAGCGGCGCCTTGCTGGGCGCGGTACATAAAGATGGTCACCGGCAGCAGGGTCAGGGATGACGCGTTAAGCACCAGGAACAGGATCTGCGCATTGCTCGCCGTGGTGGCGCTGGGGTTGAGCTCCTGCAACGCGCGCATGGCCTTGAGGCCGATGGGGGTGGCGGCGTTGTCCAGGCCCAGGCCGTTGGCGGCGAAGTTCAGGGTGATCAGGCCAAGAGCGGGGTGGCCCGGTGGCACTTCCGGCATCAGCCGGGCAAACAGCGGGCCCAGGACCTTGGCCAGCCAGTCGACGATCCCGGCCTTCTCCGCGATCCGCAGAAACCCCAGCCACAGGGTCAAGGTGCCGAACAGCAGCACCATGACTTCCACCGACAGTTTGGCCATGGCGAAGATGCTCTCCACCATCGCCGCGAAGATGCCCGCGTTGCCGCCCACCAGCCACTGGGCCAGGGCCGAAACCATTGCCACGATGAAGAAGCCGAGCCACAGGCCGTTGAGCATCAGAGAATCCCCCCAGAATAAGGGCCGAATGATAGCGGGGCCCGCAGAAACGACAAACCCCGGATTAACCGGGGTTTGTCAGAGGTCATTGCCTCAGCCTTGGCTGATTTCACCAGCCGGAAGCTTTTCCTTGCTGCGCCAGTGCGGCAGGGAGTTCCAGTAGCGCTGGCCCTTGGCATCGTCGTACATGCCTTCCCAACGGGAGATGACCAGTACTGCCAGGGCGTTGCCGATCACGTTCAGAGCGGTACGCGCCATGTCCATCACGCGGTCGACACCCGCGATGAACGCCAGGCCTTCCAGTGGAATGCCCACGCTGCCCAGGGTCGCCAGCAGCACCACGAAGGACACGCCCGGTACGCCGGCGATGCCTTTGGAGGTGACCATCAGGGTCAGCACCAGCAGCAGTTGCTGGCTGATGGACAGGTCGATGCCGTACAGCTGGGCAATGAAGATTGCCGCGATGCTCTGGTACAGGGTCGAGCCGTCAAGGTTGAACGAGTAGCCGGTCGGCACCACGAAGCTGCAGATGGCTTTTGGCGCGCCGTAGGCTTCCATCTTCTCGATCACACGCGGCAGCACGGTTTCCGAACTGGCGGTGGAGTAAGCGAGCACCAGCTCATCCTTGAAGATGCGCATCAGCTTGATCACCGAGAAGCCGAACAGGCGGGCGATCAGGCCGAGGATCACGAAGGCAAAGAAGGCGATGGCCACGTAAACCAGGATCACCAGCTTGGCCAGGGGCAGCAGGGAGGCGAAGCCGAAGTTGGCCACGGTCACCGCGATCAGGGCGAATACACCGATCGGGGCGTAGTTCATGATCATGTGGGTGACTTTGAACATGCTTTCCGAGACGCCCTGGAACATCTTCACCAGCGGCTCGCGCAGGTCCGACTGCAGGCTCGACAGACCGAGACCGAACAGTACCGAGAAGAAGATGATCGGCAGCATTTCGCCGCGGGCCATGGCCGCGAAGATGTTCGACGGGATCAGGTTGAGGATGGTCTGGATGAAGGCGTGTTCATGCTGCACTTCAGCCGCGGTGGCCTGGTACTTGGAGATGTCCACGGTACCCAGGGTGCTCATGTCGATGCCGGCGCCCGGGTGGAACACGTTGGCCAGCAACAGACCGACAACGATCGCGATGGTGGTGACGATCTCGAAGTAGATGATGGTCTTCAGGCCAATGCGCCCGAGTTTCTTGGCGTCGCCCACACCGGCAATGCCGACGATCAGGGAGGAGATGACGATCGGGATCACGATCATCTTGATCAAGCGGATAAAGATATCGCCCGCCGGTTGCAACACGTTGCTGATCCACCAGGCCTTCTCGGCACTGAAGTGGTTAAGCAGCGCTCCAATTGCAATCCCCAGCACCAGACCGATGAGGATCTGCCAGGCGAGGCTTAGTTTTGCCTTCTTCATATCATTACCCTTACTTGCGTTGGACTCGGGCTGATGCGCGAACTGGAACGCTCAATGGCGGAAAAGTTTGTGCATCGGCCCCCGTATAAGGTCATCCCGAGCGAGCATTTACAGCTCTCTGCGGGCGAAAAAAGGCGCAACTATTCCGATGCAAGGGAGGCGCGTCTAATGCCGTAAACGCCTACCCTATGCCGAATCGGCATGAGTTTTCATAAACAAAACGGTCGTCCCAACCGGTTCGAATGTGACATTTCGGCAGACGTAAATGCCGTGAAACGGCCATTTCAAGCGGCATGCAGGGGTTTTGGGGAACGTCCGAAATGGCCTCTGAAAGCGCAGAAATGTCCTAGCTATTCGCCGGATAGTTCGACACGCTTTCTTGAGAAGTTTCTCGATATACGGTCTGTGGGGCAGACCCGGAGGCGGGAAGCGCAGGTGATCGACCACAAGGGTCGCTATAAACGAAGGGGGCTTTTCAAGCACGCCGCAAGCTCGTCAGGCCATTCATGACCTGGGAGCCTGCGCCGCAGCTTTTCTCCTGACCCGGCCCTTGCGGAGGCACTCCCTGTACCCCTAGGTCACTCCGATCTCGCATCGATCAGAACATCCCGGCCCCTTGGTCATGCACGCACCTTCATCGGGTGGTGCAACAGTCGAAGTGGCCAGGGCGGCCCCTCCTTCTATGGTCGAAATCGCGAACTCAGTACCAGTTCGGGTCTTTCTTCAGCTGTTCTTTCAACAGTGCCTGCATGCCCTCGTCCGGCTTACCGAGGAATCGGTAATCGGCGTGGCGCGTGGGCGACTTGTCGGCAGGCAGGGCCGCCGGCACATCCACCAGCATTGCGTAGGCATGTTGCTTGTCGAAGCTGAAGGCGACGATCAGCCGCTGGCTGGAGCAGGTCTGCGCGGTTTCGCAGAGCGGGCCCACCAGGTACTGGTCACCGTCTTCGGCCACGGCGTTCATCTGTTGCTGAGCATCGCCCGACAGGTTCATCACCCATTCAGGCAAGCGCTCTTCCTTGTGCACAACCCCTTGCCAGGTTTCACGGAACTGCGGGTCGGAGCTGAGAAGCTCGTTGACCCGCGCCTGGCCATCATTGGCCGCCAGCGCTGCAGCGCTCGTACCGAGCAACAGCGTGGCCGCCAATGTCTTCAACAAAA
>NZ_JALQCW010000096.1 GCF_023241715.1 Pseudomonas morbosilactucae | reverse complement strand
ATCTGTTCGATCTCTTCGGTGGATTGCTTGAGTGCGCTTGGCCAGGGTCCGCACCTCGTCGGCGACCACGGCAAAACCGCGCCCCTGCTCACCGGCCCGGGCGGCTTCGATGGCGGCGTTGAGAGCCAGCAGGTTGGTCTGTTCGGCGATGCTGCGGATCACTTCCAGCACCGAACCGATCTGTTCGCTGTTGACCGCCAGGGCCTCGACCTCGGTCACCGCCTTGCTGACTTCATCGGCGAGCAGGCTGATGTCCCGGGTGCTGCGTTCGATGATGGTCATGCCTTCTTTGGCCGACTGGTCAGCGCCGCGTGCCGCCTGGGCCGCGTTGGAGGCGCTGTTGGCGACGTCATGGGCGGTGGCGCTCATTTCATTGGAGGCGGTGGCCACCTGGTCGATCTCGCGGAACTGCACCTGCATGCCTTCGCTGGTCTGCCGGGCGATGGCCGAGGACTGGTCGGCGGTGCCCCGGGCATCGGTGATGCTTTGCTTGATCTGGGCAATGGTCGGTTGCAGCTTGTCGAGGAACTGGTTGAAGGCCTGCACCAAGGCCCCCAGCTCATCGCTCTTGTTGTACTGCAGGCGTTGGGTCAGGTCGCCGTCACCACTGGCGATGGCCTTGAGCATCTGCGCCACGCTGTTGATCGGCCGAGTCACCCCGGACGCCGTGAGCCAGATCAACAACAGGCCGACCAGGCCGGCGCCGACGGCCACCAGCAAAGCCTTGAGGGTGCCGCTGGTTTGCTCCCGGTCGAGCAGGGCCTGGAGCTTCACCGAATCGGCCAGCAGCACTTGTTGCGGCAGGTCGATGGCCACGCCCCAAGGATTGGCGTCGGGGATCGGGCTGACCGGGTAGACCGCGCGGATCAGTTCACCCTGCTTGAGGGTTTTCGCCGTCGGGCTGCCGAGGGACTGCAACACCTCTTTGCCTTCGGCGCCCAGGGTTTCGGCAATGCCCTTGCCGACCTGCGCCGTATCGCCACTGTAGGCGGCAAGCACGCCGCTGCCAGAGACGATCAACATCCGCCCGGCGCCGTTGAACAGGCCGCGCTGGGCCTCGCCGGCCGCGGCTTGCAGGGAGTCGAGGGCGATGTCCACGCCGATCACCCCGATGACCTTGCCGTTCGCCAGCAGCGGCAGGGAAATGGTGGTCATCAGCATCAGCTTGCCGCCCACGGTGTCGGCATACGGGTCCAGCAGGCAGGTGCGCTTGCTGTCCCGGGGGCAGGTGTACCAGCTGTTGTAGGGGGTGCCGCTGAGGCTCAGGCTGGTCTTGTTCAGGTCCGCTTCCAGCATCACCGTGTTCAGCCCGGTGCCGCCGGCGCGGCTCCAGTAACTGGCAAAGCGTCCGGCTTCGTTGGCGCCGCGGGTGGCATCCTGGGTGAACTCGCTGTCCTTGCCGTCCAGGGCGTTGGGTTCGTAGGCCAGCCAGATGCCCAGCACCTTGGGGTTGCGTTCGAAGGCGGTCTTCAGGCTCTGGTTGAGTTCTTCACGCAGGGCCGCGGCGTCCAGCCCACGCTGGCCGGCCAGGCGTCGCAGGTCATTGGCCTGGTCGGCCAGGGCGGTGATCACCAGCAGGTTGGCGCCGAAAGTCTTTTGCAGGTTCACCGCCTGTTCGGCAGCCCGGGCCTGCAACAGGTTTTCCACACTGTCGGTGAGCATGCGGCTGCTGGAGGTGCTGATCAGTTGGTTGTTCTGCTGGGTCTGGTAGAGGTTCATGCCGACGATCAGGCCCACCACGCCGAGCAGGCAGAGGCCGGACAACAGAACGATTTTCAGGCGAATGGACAGGGCGTCGAACATAGGGGGCAAACTCGCGAATGGACGGGCAATCGGGGAGCCGGGGGAGGCTCCGGTCGCCAAGTCCATTCAGCGCTATCCCCCGAACATCGGCTTGGCCGGCCGTTGTGTGAGACGCAGCCGACGAGCGGTCATAGGCCGCAACAGGCGGGCCCCGTGTCTAGGCATCACCCGGGGCGAGGGAGGGCAGGCGTTCCGGTCGTGACCAGATCCACAGGTTGCCCAGGGCCATGCCGGCGATGGCCAGGTACATCGTCCAATGGTGGGTGAGCAGGGTCAGCATCAGGCCGGCGCACAGCAGCATGCTCAGGGTGGCACTGACCTTGGCGCGGCGCTGGATGATCCGGCCATTGCGCCAGTTGTTGAGAATCGGGCCGAACAGCCGGTGCTGTTCCAGCCAGGCGCTGAGCCGGGGCGAACTCTTGGTGGCGGCCCAGGCGGCCAGGAGGATGAACTCGGTGGTCGGCAGCCCGGGCACGACGATGGCGACCAGGCCGATGGCCAGGCTGGTGTAGGCCAGCAGGGCGAACAGCAGGCGCGAGAGTCGGGAGCGGGGGAGAGGTGTAGGGGTCATGGCTTCGATGATGAGGTGTCGAGCGGGGAGCGCTCAATCCTGATGACGCGGCGGTCCGATCAGTGGCCCGTGCGGGCAAGCGCGCGACCAGGTGGCCAGCTTGCCCGCGATCGACGGTTTATGCCAGTTCGGCGGTGTCGGCGTAAGCCTGTTCGAGCAACACGGTAAAGCGGTTGAAGGCATCCAGGGCGCCCTGGTCGGCGGCGGCTTCTTCTTCGGCGCTGAAGGTCAGGCCATCGAGTGTCTTGACGAACTGCTTCCAGCCTTCGGCGCGACCGCCGGCCGGTTCGCCCAGGTGCCGGGCCCCGAAGCTGTCACTCAGGCCCAGGCCCACGGCCCGTTTGATCAGGAAGGCGGCGCCGAGCTTGGAGCCTTCGGAGACGAACAGCCAGCCCAGGGCTTCGGCCCGGCTCGGGTTGTGCACTGCGCCGGGTACGGGTGCAGGGACGGCGGTGTCGAGGTCGGCCAGGTCGGCCTTAGCGGCATCGGCCCGGCAGCGAGCGGCCAGGTCCGGCACCAGGGCAATCAATTGGGGGTCGTTGTACAGCCCCACCAATTCCGACTGGAACAGGTATTGGGCGACGACGAAACGGGCGAAGCTGCTGCGCGTCTCGAAGGGCGCGTGGGCCTTGACCAGGGCATCAAGCTTGGCGTGGGGTTCGTGGGTGATCTGGTTCAAGCGCTGAGAGCGCAGGGTGGCACGTTGCGGGGAGTCCTGGGTGGTCATGAACAAGTCCTGGGGAATGAGCGGCACATAAGTGACTAGACGAATAACGGCGCCTGGCACCGTAAAAAACATCCACGGCTCCCGAGGTAGGGAGCCGTGGACGGGAGCGGGGTCAGATATCCCAGATCAGGTTGACCAAGACGTTACGCCCCGGGGCGGTGAGGCGGTCGAGGTTGGCCGGGTTGAGCACGCCGGCCTCGCCGACGCCGTCGTAGCCGCGCACGTCGTCCCAGTTCCAGTACTTCTTGTCGGTCAGGTTGTAGAGGCCGGCGTTGACGGTGACGTCGTCGGTGACCTTGTAGTAGCCGCTCAGGTCGAGGATGCCGAAGCCCGGGGTCTTGAACTGGCTGCTGCTGACCAGACCGTCCGGGGCCTTGAACGAGCTGTCGTCGACCCGGTCCTTGCGCTTGACCAGGGTCCAGCTCAGCAAGGCGCCGTAGGTGTCCTGCTCGTAGCCCAGGCCAAACACGCCCTTGAGCGGGTTGACGCTGTTGAGCGGCTGGCCGCTGTCGTCATTGCGGCCGTAGGCATAGGCCACCGAGCCTTGGGTGTAGAGACCGGGAGTGGCGCCCAGGGCATCCAGGTTGAGGCGGCCTTTGACTTCCGCGCCCTTGATGGTGGCGTGCTTGATGTTCTCTGACTGGAACTTGACCTGGCTGTAGCCGGGGGCGATGGCGTCTTCGTTAATGAAGTCGCGGTACTTGTTGTAGAACACCGCCACATCGAAGTTGCCGTGCTCGAAGTTACCCCGCAGGCCGGTCTCCCAGCTTTTGCTCTTCTCCGGTTTCAGGTCCGGATTGGGCTCTACCGAATACCCCGCACCCGGGTTCTCGAAGCGGCCGTACAAGGCCTTGGCGGTCGGCGTGCGGAAGCCTTCGGCGTACTGGCCGTACCAGGTGTATTGGTCAGTCAGGGCGTAGGTCAGGCCGAACTTGGGCGACAGGCGATGCCAGGTTTTTTCGCTGTCATCGATCTCGGCAGCGGTGCCCCCGGCGGTCCTGATGGTGTTGATGAACTCATCGGTCACGTGGGGTTTGAGCTGGGTGTAGTCGTAGCGCAGGCTGGGCAGGAAGGTCCAGTCGTTCCAGTGGATCTGGTCCTGCACGAACAGCGCGTAGGTGTTGATGGTCGGGTCCGGGAAGTCGCTGGATTTGGCGATGCTGTCCGAGGCTGTGCCGCTGGGCGCGCCGATCGCGGTGCAGGTGCCGGCCACGTTCAGGCAGGTCGCGGTGCCGTAGCGGTAGCCGGTCACTTTCTGTTGCTTGAGGGTGGTGCCGTAGGTCAGCAAGTGGTCGGTGTCGGCGATGGTAAAGGCCTTGTCCAACTGAGCGTCGAAGACCCACTGTTTTTCCTGATAGAGGGTGTCGCGGGTACGGGCCACGCGACGCCCAACCTGGTAGATCTCATCGGCGTGCTGGTCGGTCTTGGCGGTCTGGTAGTTCAGGCTCCACTTGAGCCGGTCCGCCAGCAGGCTGTCCAGGGCAAAGCTGTGTTCCAGGCCGAAGCGCTCGCGGGTGATGGTGTCGTTGGCGGTGCGGGCGCGATACCAGTTGGTGCCCACGCCGTTGAAGAACATGCCGCCGACCACGCTGCGCTGGTTGCTGTCGCGGTCATCCTTGTAGCGCTCGTAGGTCAGGCCCAGGCGCGAGTCGTCGTTATAGTTCCAGCCCAGCTTGGCCAGCACGTTGGTGGTGCGCACGGTTTCCGGGTTGGCTTCGGTGCGGTCCAGGCCGGTGCCGCCGGTGCTGCCGTAGGATTCGGTTTCGCGCCCGTTGCGCTGGCTCAGGTGCAGCAGGCCGTCGAACTGATCTTGGCGCCCGGCAACGGTGGCGGAGGTCAGCCAGCTGTTGTTGGCCGAACTGTAGCCGGTCTTCAGGCGGGCACCGACGTCCTGGCCGGGCTTGATGATGTCGTCCGGGTCGAGGGTGAAGTAGCTCACGGCGCCGCCAATGGCGTTGCTGCCGTAGAGCGCCGAGGCCGGGCCACGGAGGATTTCCACGCGCTTGATGATTTCCGGGTCGACGTAGTTGCGATGGGTCTCGGCGTAGGGGCCGTTGAAGAAGCTGTTGGGCACCTCGACGCCGTCGACCTGAGTGAGGATCCGGTCGCCGTCGATGCCGCGAATGTTGTAGCCGCTGATACCGCCGCCGCGCAGGCCGGCGCCGCCCACCGAAACCCCCGGCTCATAGCGGGTCAGTTCCTTGATGTTGTTGACGTTCTGCCGGTCCAGTTCACGCCGCTCCTGGACGCTGACGGTGCTGGGGACCGTGGTCACGTCCTGCTCCTGGCGGGTGGCGCTGATGGTCATCTGTTGCAGGTTCACCACGTCGGCGGTGCTGCGTTTTTCCAGGACGATGTTGTTGCTGCCCAGCTTGCGGTAGCTCAGGTTGGTGCCGACCAACAGGCGATCCAGGGCTTTCTCCGCGCTCAGCGAACCGCGCACGCCGGGGGAGGTGACGCCTGTGCCCAGTTCGGCCGGCAGGCCCACTTGCCAGCCGGTGACCGCGGTAAAGGCGTTGAGCGCCGAGACCAGTGGCTGCTGTTCAATTGCAAAGCGGTAATCGCCCATGCTGTGCCTGGACGGGGCTGGCGCCTCGGCGGCCAGGACCGGCGCGGCGTGGGCTCCGGCCAGCAGGATGGCGGCGGTCAGCAACGACAGCGTGCTGTGTTGCAGGCGCGAGGCAGGGAAGGTGGATCGGCTGTTGAGGCGAAGGGACATCGATAGCGCTCCGGGTCGCACGAATCTTATAGGTGCAGGCTCGCATTAAAAATGCGAATCAATTGCATTGGCTATAACGAGACGTCTGACCCTCGGCTATCGCGTAAAAATAATTATTCTCAGTTGAGAATCACCAGTGCCGGGTACTCCGAAACCCGTGCCGAGGTGATCTGGGCGAGGGAGCGCACCACGTCCAGGGGCTGGTCGAGGCGGTAGTTGCCGGTGACCGCAACCTGGGCCAGGCGCGGGTTGTTGTTGACGATCCAGCCGGGGTAGTAGCGCTCCAGTTCAGCCAGGACCTGGCTCATCGGGCAGTTCTCGAACACCAGTCGGCCCTGGACCCACGCCAGGTCGGTGTTCTGGTCGAGTTTGGCCGGGCGGTCGAAACCATTGGGGCCGACGCGGATGCTTTCCCCGGCGGACAGACGCACCCGGGCATCGTTATGGGCGGCGCGCAGGTCGACATCGCCACGCTGCACCTGGACCTGGGCCACGCCGTCCAGGTAGCGCACGGCGAAGCTGGTGTCGCGCACGCTGGCCTTGACCGGGCCGGCTTCCAGTTCCAGGGGTTGCTCGCGATCGCCCGGGACCTCGAAAAACGCCTCGCCCTGGTACAGCCGTGCCACCCGTTGGCCTTCGTCGATGTGGCTGGAGAACGCCGAATTGGTGTTGAGCAGCACTTTCGATCCGTCCGCCAGCTGCAGGCGTTGGCGTTCACCGACCTGGGTCAGGTGGTCGGCCTGCAGTCGCAAGGGCAGGTTGCTGAAGCTGAACAGGCCGAGGATCAGCACGGCGGCGGTGGCCAGGGGTTTCCAGTGCGGTCGCAAGCGTGCCAGTGGGCGGGCCCGGCGCCGGGCATTGAGGTTGCCGGCGGCCTGCTGCACCACGGCGCCATTCCAGATCGCCTCGGCCTTGGCAAAGGCCGGAGCGTTGAGCGGCGAGGCGGCCAGCCAGTCCTCGAACTGCCGGGTGTGTTCCGCGCTCGGGTTCTCCAGCTTGATCAGCCAATCCAGCGCCTGATCCATGGCAAGGTTGCTTGATGTGTTCTCGGCCGGGTGGGGCGGCAGAGAGCGGTGAATATCCGTCACGGGTGTTCCTTGGCTGCGTGTGTGCACAGCTGTTTTTTTAGAAGAAAGGCGAAAACCGCTGAAGGGTAGCAAAGGGCTGGCCCTGGCGGGTGATCCCGATGCCGGCCGGCGTAGGGGCTCAGTACTCGTTCAAGCGTTCGGCGACACCCATGCAGATGGCCATGATCAGCTTGAGTTCCTTTTGCACGGTGCTGGGGGACACGCTCAGTTGATCGGCGATCTCCTGGTAGCTCTGGCCGTGCAGGCGGCTGAGGATGAAAATCCGCTGCTGGCGCGTGCTGAGCTGGTTGAGGCTGATGTTCAGGCGCTCGAGCAATTGTTCGGCGTGAGCCGCGTCTTCGGCACTGCTGGTGGGGGCGGCGACGTTTTCCACGACATCCAGCGGCACATCGTCCAGCAGGGTACGGGCCTGAATGCGCCGTGCCCGCAGGTGATCCAGGGCCAGGTTGCGGGCGGTCTGGAAGACGAAGGGTTCCAAATGATCGATCGGGCGCTCGCTCAAGGCCCGGGTCACGCGCAGGTAGGTTTCCTGCAGCAGGTCCTCGGCGGTGCTGTGGTTGTTGACCATCCGCTCCAGGGTGCGCAGCAGGGAGATTCGTTGGGTGAGAAAGACATGATTGAAGCGAGATTGACTCACAGCAGGGCCTGATCCAATTTTTCCAGCAGATGATAATGCTTATCATCTGCGCACTTGGTCAAGCCCGATGTGAATCAGCGCCGGGCGGCGAGGTAGGCCTGGTAGTCGGGAATTCGATGGCTGTGGGCCTGGCTCATCAGCGGGCTGCTGAGCAGGTAGTCGGCGCTGCATTCGTTGCAGGCCACCGGGATATTCCACACCGCCGCGACCCTGAGCAGGGCCTTGATATCCGGGTCGTGGGGCTGGGGCTCGAAGGGGTCCCAGAAGAACACCAGCATGTCGACTTTCTGCTCGGCAATCTGTGCGCCCAACTGTTGGTCACCGCCCAGGGGGCCGCTGATCATGCTCTCCACCGGCAGCCCCAGGCGCGTGCTCAGCAGCAGGCCGGTGGTGCCGGTGGCAACCAGGTCGTGCTCGGCGAGCTGGGCCTTGTGCCGCTCGGCCCAGCCCAGCAGAAATACCTTGCAGTGGTCGTGGGCGACCAAGGCGATGCGCTTGCGCGCCGCCATGGTCTTTTCCGTGAAGCTGATCCCGATCATCGGTTGCTGTTCCACAAGTGGCCCCTTACTCGGCGTTGCACAGCGCCAGGCAGTTATCCAGCATGCGGTTGGAGAAGCCCCACTCGTTGTCGTACCAGGCCAGGACCTTGAGCAGCTTACCGCCGCTGACTTTGGTGTGGTTGGCGTCGAAGATCGACGACAGCGGGTTGTGGTTGAAGTCGCTGGAGACCAGCGGCAGGGTGTTGTAGCCGAGGATCTTCGAGTGCTGGGCCGCGTCCTTGAGCAGGGCGTTGACCTCTTCGGCGGTGGTGTCGCGCTTGAGTTGCACGGTCAGGTCCACCAGGGACACGTTGATCACTGGAACGCGCACGGCCATGCCGGTCAGCTTGCCCGCCAGTTCCGGCAGCACCAGGCCCACGGCTTCAGCGGCGCCGGTCTTGCTCGGGATCATGTTCTGGGTGGCCGAACGCGCGCGGTACGGGTCGGTGTGGTAGACGTCGGTGAGGTTCTGGTCGTTGGTGTAAGCGTGGATGGTGGTCATCAGGCCGCTTTCGATGCCCAGCTCGCGGTGCAGCACCTGGGCCACCGGTGCCAGGCAGTTGGTGGTGCACGAAGCGTTGGAAATAACCTGGTGCGACTGGCGCAGAATGTCGTGGTTGACGCCATAGACCACGGTGGCGTCGGCGCCTTTGGCCGGGGCCGAGATAATCACTTTGCGGGCGCCGGCGGTAATATGCGCGGCGGCTTTGGCACGGTCGGTGAACAGACCGGTGCATTCGAAGACCACGTCAATCTTTTCGGCGGCCCAAGGCAATTCGGCCGGATTGCGAATGGCGCTGACGGCGATGCGGTCGCCGTTGACGGTCAGGCTTTCCTGATCGTGCTGGACGTCGGCATCGAAGGTGCCGTGGACGGTGTCGTATTTGAGCAGGTGGGCATTGATCGAGCTGTCGCCCAGATCGTTGATGGCGACGATCTGCAGGTCCTGGCGATAGCCTTGGGTATAAAGTGCGCGCAGGACGTTACGGCCGATACGGCCAAAACCATTGATTGCGATTCGAAGAGTCATAAACAAACGCCTGTCGTGTTTTGTTGTTGGAATTACAAGATTATTCGCATAAAAATAGAAAACAAGCCTTTTTAGTGGCAATATTTTGTTTTATCTACAACGAGTGACCTGAATCAACTGGTCCAAATGGTCAAGAAAACGGCTGCCATCCCACTGCAGCGGTGTTTTGATCAGCATAGACAAACAGGTCGCCACATCCGTTAGCCTGGAGTTCTACACATGCATCCCCGCGTTCTTGAGGTCACCGAACGGCTTGTCGCCCGTAGTCGCACCACTCGCGAGGCCTACCTCGCCCTGATTCGTGGCGCCGCCAGCGACGGCCCGCAACGGGGCAAGCTGCAGTGTGCGAACTTCGCCCACGGCGTGGCCGGTTGCGGCACTGAAGATAAAAACAGCCTGCGCATGATGAATGCCGCCAACGTGGCAATTGTTTCGTCATATAACGACATGCTCTCGGCGCATCAGCCTTACGAGCATTTTCCGGAACAGATCAAAAAGGCCCTGCGCGAGATCGGCTCCGTCGGCCAGTTCGCCGGTGGCACGCCCGCCATGTGCGACGGCGTGACCCAAGGCGAGGCCGGCATGGAATTGAGCCTGCCGAGCCGTGAAGTGATCGCCCTGTCCACGGCGGTGGCACTGTCCCACAACATGTTCGACGCGGCGCTGATGCTCGGTATCTGCGACAAGATCGTTCCGGGCCTGATGATGGGTGCCCTGCGCTTTGGTCATTTGCCGATGGTCTTTGTGCCGGGTGGGCCGATGGTCTCGGGCATCTCCAACAAGCAGAAAGCCGATGTGCGTCAGCGTTACGCCGAGGGCAAGGCCAGCCGCGAAGAGCTGCTGGAGTCGGAAATGAAGTCCTACCACAGCCCGGGCACCTGCACCTTCTACGGCACCGCCAACACCAACCAGTTGCTGATGGAAGTCATGGGCCTGCACTTGCCGGGCGCCTCGTTCGTCAACCCCAACACGCCGCTGCGTGATGCGCTGACTTACGAAGCCGCGCAGCAGGTCACGCGCCTGACCAAGCAGAGCGGCAACTTCACCCCGATCGGTGAGATCGTCGACGAGCGTTCCCTGGTCAACTCCATCGTGGCCCTGCACGCCACCGGCGGTTCCACCAACCACACCCTGCATATGCCGGCCATCGCCCAGGCGGCGGGTATCCAACTGACTTGGCAGGACATGGCCGACCTTTCCGAGGTGGTGCCGACCCTGTCCCACGTCTATCCGAACGGCAAGGCGGACATCAACCACTTCCAGGCGGCCGGGGGCATGTCGTTCCTGATTCGCGAACTGCTGGAAGCCGGCCTGCTTCACGAAGACGTCAACACCGTGGCCGGTCGCGGCCTGAGCCGTTACACCCAGGAGCCGTTCCTGGAGAACGGCAAGCTGGTGTGGCGCGATGGCCCGATCGAGAGCCTCGACGAAAACATTCTGCGTCCGGTGGCCCGTGCGTTCTCGCCTGAGGGCGGCCTGCGGGTGATGGAAGGCAACCTCGGTCGCGGGGTGATGAAAGTCTCTGCCGTGGCCCCGGAACACCAGATCGTCGAAGCACCGGCGGTGGTGTTCCAGGACCAGCAAGACCTGGCCGATGCGTTCAAGGCCGGCGAGCTGGAAAAGGACTTTGTCGCGGTGATGCGCTTCCAGGGCCCGCGCTCCAATGGCATGCCCGAGTTGCACAAGATGACGCCGTTCCTCGGCGTGCTGCAGGACCGCGGCTTCAAGGTGGCGCTGGTCACCGACGGGCGCATGTCCGGTGCGTCGGGCAAGATCCCGGCGGCCATCCACGTCAGCCCCGAAGCCCAGATGGGCGGTGCGCTGGCCCGGGTGCTGGACGGCGACATCATCCGTGTGGATGGCGTCAAGGGCACCCTGGAGCTTAAGGTGGACGCCGATGAATTTGCGGCCCGCGAGCCGGCCAAGGGCCTCTTGGGCAATAACGTGGGCACCGGCCGCGAACTCTTCGCCTTTATGCGCATGGCCTTCAGCTCGGCGGAGCAGGGCGCCAGCGCCTTTACTTCTGCCCTGGAGACGCTCAAGTGAAACTGGCCCTGGTCGGTGATATCGGAGGAACCAACGCACGGTTTGCGTTGTGGAAAGACCAGCAACTGGATTCGATCCAGGTTCATGCCACGGCGGATTACCCGAACCCCGAAGCGGCGATCATCGCTTACCTCAAGGACCTGGGCCTGGCGCCCGGGGCCATTGGTTCGGTGTGCCTGTCGGTGGCCGGTCCGGTCAGCGGGGATGAGTTTCGCTTCACCAACAACCACTGGCGCCTGAGCCGCAAGGCCTTCTGCGAGACCTTGCAGGTGGAGCGGCTGTTGCTGGTCAACGACTTCTCGGCCATGGCCCTGGGCATGACCCGCTTGCAGCCTGATGAATTCCGCGTGGTCTGCGAAGGCGTTGCTGAACCCTTGCGCCCGGCTGTGGTGATTGGCCCAGGCACCGGGCTGGGGGTCGGCACCTTGCTCGATCTGGGCGAGGGGCGCTGGGCGGCCTTGCCCGGGGAGGGTGGCCACGTCGACCTGCCACTGAGCAGCCCACGGGAAACCCAACTTTGGCAGCACATCCACAGTGAAATCGGCCACGTCAGTGCCGAGACGGCCTTGAGCGGCGGCGGCCTGCCCCGTGTTTATCGGGCGATCTGCGCGGTGGACGGGCATGTGCCGGTGCTGGACACCCCCGAGGCGATCACCGCCGCGGGCCTGGCCGGCGACCCGATTGCCCGGGAAGTGCTGGAGCAGTTCAGTTGCTGGCTGGGGCGTGTGGCCGGCAACAACGTGCTGACCACCGGCGGGCGTGGCGGGGTGTACATCGTCGGAGGGGTGATTCCGCGCTTTGCCGACTTTTTCATCCAGAGCGGCTTTGCCCGGTGCTTTGCCGACAAGGGCTGCATGAGTGATTACTTCAAGGGCATTCCCGTGTGGCTGGTGACTGCGCCGTACTCCGGGCTGACCGGCGCCGGTGTGGCCCTGGAGCAGGCGCAGGGCTGATCCCCTGATCGCTGGCAAGCCAGCTCCTGCGGGAGTTGGCTTGCTGGCGATGCTCCTCCTTGCCAACCACATCAATCCACATTTCCTCGGGCATAATCGCGCTCCATCCATAACAACAAGGACGGCCCACATGAGCTCTGTCAGTAAGTCGATTTTGTTGGTTGACGATGATCAGGAAATTCGCGAGCTGCTGGAGACGTACCTCAGCCGTTGCGGTTTCCAGGTGCGCAGCACGCCCGACGGTGCCGGCTTTCGCCAGGCTCTGAATGAGGCCAGCAGCGACCTGGTGATTCTCGATGTGATGTTGCCCGATGAAGACGGCTTCAGCCTGTGCCGCTGGGTGCGCCAGCACCCGCGCCATAACCAGGTGCCGATTATCATGCTCACCGCCAGCTCCGATGAGGCCGACCGTATCGTCGGCCTGGAGCTGGGGGCCGATGACTACCTGGGCAAGCCCTTCAGCCCCCGGGAGTTGCAGGCGCGGATCAAGGCCTTGTTGCGCCGTGCTCAGTTCGCCCAGGAACGTAGCAGCGGCGAGGTGCTGTGCTTCGACGACTGGCGGCTGGACATGATCAGCCACCGGCTGTTTCACAACGACGGCGAGGAGGTGATTCTCTCCGGTGCCGACTTCGCCCTGCTCAAGCTGTTTCTCGATCATCCCCAGGAAATCCTCGACCGCGACACCATCGGCAACGCGACCCGTGGTCGCGACCTGATGCCCCTGGATCGCATCGTCGACATGGCGGTCAGCCGCCTGCGTCAGCGCCTGCGTGACACCGAAAAACCGCCGCGACTGATTCGCACCGTGCGCGGCAGCGGTTATCAATTGGCAGCCAGTGTGGTTGCCAGCCATGGTCACTGAACACTTCGCTCGTTTGCTACGGCGGGTGCCAGTACCGCGTTCGTTGCTCGGCCGCATGCTCTTGCTGACCCTCCTGGCGGTGCTGTTCGCCCAGGCCTTGTCGAGTGTGATCTGGGTCTCTCAATTGCGCGCCACCCAGCTCGAAGGCCTGGTCACCAGCGCCCGCAGCCTGGCCCATTCGATGACGGCCAGCGTCAGTTACTTGCGTTCCCTGCCTGTGGCCTATCGGCCCCTGGTCCTGGACCAGCTGCGCAGCATGGGCGGCACCCGGTTCGTCGTGACCCTCAACGACAAGCCCCTGGGCATGCAGGTGCTGCCCCCGACGCCGCGCAAGGAAGCGGTGTTGCGAGCGGTGGATCAGGTGCTGCGCCAGTCCCTGGGCAGTGACGCCGACCTCTCGGTGACCTTTGTCAGCCCCGATGACCTGCGCATCTTCAACGGCGGTCTCAAGCTCGATGAGTTGCCGCGTTCCTGGGCTCACTACGCCCTGACCCTGGAACCGGTCAATCCGCCGGTGCTGGTGACCCAGATCCAGATGGCGCCGGGGGAGTGGCTGTACATCGCCTCGCTGTTGCCGGAGCCCTACACCAGCCTTGAAGAGCAAGGCCTGCCGGCGCAGCAGGTGTGGTTCATCCTGCTGACCAGTGCCTTTCTGTTGCTGTTTATCGGCCTATTGGTGCACTGGCAAAGCCGGCCCCTCAAGCGCCTGGCGCGGGCCGCGCGGGACATGTCCCTGGGCGCCGATGTGGAGCCGGTGGCCGAAGGCGGCGGCAGCGAAGTGGTGGAAGTGGGGCGTGCGTTCAACGCCATGCGTGAGCGCATCAGCCGCTACCTGACCGAACGTAGCCAGTTGTTCAGTGCCATCTCCCACGACCTGCGTACCCCCATCACCCGCCTGCGCTTGCGGGTCGAGTTGCTGGAGGACGAACGGCTGCAAACCAAGTTCGTCGCGACCTGGATGAGTTGGAGTTGCTGGTCAAGGGCGCGCTGCAGTGCGTCAAGGACACGGACATCCACGAGAACATCGAATCTGTGGACCTGAACCAGGTGATCGATTGCCTGGTGGAGCCTTACCTGGCCCCCAACGGCAATGGTCGGGTCACTCAGGAAGGCCGGGCGCTGGCCGGTTACCCGGGCAAGCCCCTGGCGCTCAAGCGCTGCATGGGCAACCTGATCGACAACGCCCTGAAGTACGGGCAGAACGCCCACCTGTACATCGAGGACGACGACAACGGTTTTGTCCTGCACGTTGATGATGAAGGCCCCGGCGTGCCGCAACAGCGCCTGGAGCAAGTTTTCGAACCGCACTTCCGCCTGGCGGGCCATCAGCAAGGCTACGGCCTGGGCCTGGGCATCGCCCGCAACATCGCCCACAGCCACGGCGGCGAAGTCAGCCTGCAGAACCTGCGCGAAGGTGGCCTGCGCGTGACCCTGTACCTGCCGCGGACCTTTGATTGATCAGGCTGCATCGGCGCTTGTAGGCGCTGGCTTGCCAGCGATTCGACCGCTAGAACATCATTGCCCTCACGGGCGTTATCGCCGGCAAGCCGGCTCCTACAGGTTTTGTGGGGCATGGCCTTTGTAGGAGCTGGCTTGCCAGCGATTTGGCCTCCAGACCGCCATCGCCCCCACGGGCGTCATCGCCAGCAAGCCGGCTCCTACAGAGGCGGGCAGGGGAATGTCACGGGTTGGTGACATTTCCTGTGTCCTTCGTTACCTGCTGCGGGCGATAGCTTGATTAGACTCAGGCCTTCGATAAAAACAACAACAGGTCACCCATGGACTCTTCCTCCCAGCCGTTCAGCCGTTGGCTGAACGCGCCTGCACACCATTCCTGGCTCGCCGCTGAAGGCTTGCGCCTGCTGGATTTCGCCAAGGCTTCGCGGCTGGCCGAAGGTTTCGGCAATCTGGACGCCCAGGGCCGCTTGCCCGCTGATGCCCGCGCCGAAACCATGAACACCGCGCGCATGACCCACAGCTTTGCCATGGCCCATATCCAGGGGCTGCCGGGCTACGCCGACTTGGTTGACCACGGGATTGCGGCCCTGGCCGGGCCGCTGCGGGACGCTGAACATCGCGGCTGGTTCGCCTGTGCCGGGCACCGTGATGGCAACACCGGCAAGGCCGCCTATCTGCATGCCTTCGTTGCCCTGGCTGCCAGCTCCGCGGTGGTAGCCGGGCGCCCGGGTGCCCAGGCTTTGCTTGAAGAGGCCATGGGGGTCATCGAGGCGCACTTTTGGAGTGAAGAGGAGGGTGCGCTGCGCGAATCCTTCAACCGCGACTGGAGTGAAGAGGAAGCCTATCGTGGCGCCAACAGCAACATGCACGCCACCGAAGCCTTTCTCGCCCTGGCCGATGTCAGCCAGGACCCGCGCTGGCTCAACCGCGCCCTGCGCATCGTCGAACGGGTGATCCACCACCACGCCGCGGCCAACGATTTTATGGTGGTCGAGCATTTCGACCTGGCCTGGCAGCCCCTGCGGGACTACAACCAGGCCTGTCCCGCCGACGGCTTTCGTCCCTTCGGCACCACCCCAGGTCACGGTTTTGAATGGGCCCGCCTGCTCTTGCACCTAGAGGCTGCGCGAGGGCAGGCGGGCATGCTGACCCCGGGCTGGCTGCTGTCCGATGCCCAGCAGTTGTTTGCCAGCAATGTGCGCCACGGCTGGAACGCGGACGGTGCCCCGGGCATCGTCTACACCCTGGACTGGCACAACCGGCCCGTGGTCCGCCAGCGCCTGCACTGGACTCATGCCGAAGCCAGCGCCGCCGCCAGTGCCTTGCTCAAACGCACCGGCGAATCCCAATACGAAACCTGGTACCGGTGCTTCTGGGAGTTTTGCGAGGCCCATTTCATCGACCGGGTCGACGGCAGCTGGCATCACGAACTGGGCCTGGACAATCGCCCCAGCGCCGAGATCTGGGCAGGCAAGCCCGACCTCTATCACGCCTGGCAGGCGGTGCTGATTCCGCGGTTGCCGTTGGCACCGAGCATGGCCTCGGCATTGGCCGAAGGCTCTAACTCGCGGCTTATGTAACCATGTGGTGACATTTGTCCGTCGCTTCGTTACCTGGCGGCTCGACTACCCTGTTTAAACTCCTGTGCAGCGCAAGCACCAGACTTGCATGCATAACAACAAGAAAGGTACTTCAGATGAATGCGATTTCTCGCCTCGCCACTGTCATTTCCCTCGCCTCATTGTTTCCCCTGACTGCGCTTGCCGCCGATTCCAAAGGTTCTGTGGAAGTCGTGCACTGGTGGACGTCGGGTGGCGAAAAAGCAGCGGTCGATGTGCTCAAGGCCCAAGTCGAAAAAGACGGCTTCACCTGGAAGGACGGCGCTGTCGCCGGTGGCGGTGGCTCCACTGCCATGACCGTGCTGAAAAGCCGTGCCGTGGCCGGTAACCCGCCGGGCGTTGCCCAGATCAAAGGCCCGGACATCCAGGAGTGGGGCAGCACTGGCTTGCTCAGCACCGACACCCTGAAAGACGTCGCCAAGTCCGAAAAGTGGGACGAGCTGCTGTCGAAAAAAGTCTCTGACACCGTCAAGTTCGAAGGCGATTACGTGGCCGTGCCGGTGAATATCCACCGGGTCAACTGGCTGTGGATCAACCCGGAAGTGTTCAAGAAAGCCGGGATCGACAAAGCCCCGACCACCCTCGAAGAATTCTATGCTGCCGCTGACAAGCTCAAGGCCGCCGGCTTTATCGCCCTGGCCCACGGCGGCCAGCCATGGCAGGACAGCACCGTGTTCGAAGGTGTGGTGCTCTCGGTCATGGGCGCCGATGGCTACAAGAAGGCCCTGGTCGACCTGGACCAGAAGACCCTGTCCGGCCCGGAGATGACCAAGACTTTCACCGAGCTGAAAAAAATCACCGGCTACATGGACCCCAACCGTGCCGGGCGTGACTGGAACATCGCCGCCGCCGACGTGATCAACGGCAAGGCCGGCATGCAGATGATGGGTGACTGGGCCAAGAGCGAGTGGACCGCGGCGAAGAAAATCGCCGGCAAGGACTACCAATGCGTACCGTTCCCGGGCACCGAAAAAGCCTTCACCTACAACATCGACTCCCTGGCGGTGTTCAAGCTGAAAGCGGATCGCAAAGGCGATATCGCCGCTCAGCAGGACCTGGCCAAAGTGGCGTTGGGCAAGGACTTCCAGAAGGTCTTCAGCATCAACAAGGGTTCGATCCCGTGCGCACCGACATGCTTAACGACATGAGCGGCCTGGGTTTCGATTCCTGCGCGCAAGCGGCAGCCAAGGACTTCCTGGCTGACGAGAAGACCGGCGGCCTGCAACCGAGCATGGCGCACAACATGGCCACTTCCCTGGCTGTGCAGGGCGCGATCTTCGACGTGGTCACCAACTTCATGAACGACAAGGATGCGGACCCGGCCAAGGCCAGTGCGCAGCTGGCATCGGCCGTCAAAGCCGCCCAGTAATCCCCGGCTCGTCCACCTCACCCTCTGTAGGAGCCCGCTTGCGGGCGACGCGGTGTGCCTGACACACCGCAGCGCCTGCCTCGCCGGCAAGCCGGTTCCTACGTTTTAACTGGATTATTGCGATGAGCTCTGTGGCGGTTTTCAGCAAAGCTTCACCGTTCGATGCGCTGCAGCGCTGGCTCCCCAAGTTGGTGCTGGCGCCGAGCATGCTCATCGTGCTGGTGGGTTTCTACGGTTACATCATCTGGACGTTCATTCTGTCCTTTACCAATTCCAGCTTCATGCCGACCTACAAATGGGTTGGCCTGCAGCAATACATGCGCTTGATGGACAACGACCGCTGGTGGGTGGCGAGCAAGAACCTCGCCCTGTTCGGCGGCATGTTCATCGGTATCAGCCTGGTGCTCGGGGTGTTCCTCGCGGTGCTGCTGGACCAGCGCATTCGCAAGGAAGGCTTCATCCGCACCATCTACCTGTACCCGATGGCGCTGTCGATGATCGTCACCGGTACCGCCTGGAAATGGCTGCTCAACCCAGGCCTGGGTCTGGACAAAATGCTGCGTGACTGGGGCTGGGAAGGCTTCCGCCTGGACTGGCTGGTGGATCAGGATCGGGTGGTCTACTGCCTGGTGATCGCCGCGGTGTGGCAGGCCTCGGGGTTTGTCATGGCGATGTTCCTGGCGGGCCTGCGTGGGGTGGATCAATCGATCATCCGCGCTGCCCAGGTCGACGGTGCGAGCCTGCCGACCATCTACCTGAAGATCGTACTGCCGAGCCTGCGCCCGGTGTTTTTCAGTGCGTTCATGATCCTCGCCCACATCGCCATCAAGAGCTTCGACCTGGTGGCCGCGATGACCGCAGGTGGCCCGGGCTACTCCTCCGATCTGCCGGCGATGTTCATGTACTCCTTCACCTTCAGCCGTGGCCAGATGGGCATCGGTTCGGCCAGCGCCATGCTGATGCTGGGCGCCGTGCTGACCATCCTCGTGCCGTACCTGTACTCCGAGCTGCGAGGCAAGCGTCATGACTAACCCGATTGGCAAACCGACCCTCAATTTCAGTCGCATCGCCATCTACGCCACCTTGCTGCTGGCGGCGGCGGTGTACCTGATCCCGCTGGTGGTGATGCTGCTCACCAGCTTCAAGACCCCGGAAGACATCCGCACCGGCAACCTGCTGAGCTGGCCCACCGTGATCGACGGCATCGGCTGGCTCAAGGCCTGGGACACCGTGGGTGGCTACTTCTGGAACTCGGTGAAGATCACCGTGCCGGCGGTGCTGATCTCGACCTTTATCGGCGCGATGAACGGCTACGTGCTGTCGATGTGGCGCTTCCGCGGTTCGCAGTTGTTCTTCGGCCTGCTGCTGTTCGGCTGCTTCCTGCCGTTCCAGACGGTGCTGCTGCCGGCCTCATTCACCCTTGGCAAGTTCGGCCTGGCCAACACCACCACCGGCCTGGTGCTGGTGCACGTGGTCTACGGGCTGGCCTTCACCACGCTGTTTTTCCGCAACTACTACGTGAGCATCCCCGATGCGCTGGTCAAGGCCGCGCGCCTGGACGGTGCCGGGTTCTTCACCATCTTCGGCAAGATCCTGCTGCCGATGTCGGTGCCGATCGTCATGGTGTGCCTGATCTGGCAGTTCACCCAGATCTGGAACGACTTCCTGTTCGGTGTGGTGTTTGCCAGCGGCGACGCGCAACCGATCACCGTGGCCCTGAACAACCTGGTCAACACCAGCACCGGGGCCAAGGAATACAACGTTGATATGGCGGCGGCGATGATCGCCGGGCTGCCGACACTGCTGGTCTACATATTCGCTGGCAAGTATTTCCTGCGTGGGCTGACGTCCGGCGCGGTCAAGGGGTAAAAGATGGCAACTCTCGAATTACGCAACGTCAACAAGACCTACGGCGCTGGTTTGCCGGACACGCTGAAGAACATCGAACTGAAGATCGATGACGGCGAATTCCTGATCCTGGTCGGCCCCTCGGGTTGCGGCAAATCGACCTTGATGAACTGCATCGCCGGCCTTGAGAACATCAGCGGTGGGGCGATCCTGGTGGACGATGCCGACATCAGCGGCATGAGCCCCAAGGACCGTGACATCGCCATGGTGTTCCAGTCCTACGCGCTGTACCCGACCATGAGCGTGCGCGACAACATCGCCTTCGGCCTGAAGATCCGCAAGATGCCTGCCGCCGAGATCGACGAAGAAGTGGCCCGGGTGGCCAAGCTGCTGCAGATCGAACACTTGCTGACGCGCAAGCCCGGCCAGCTTTCCGGCGGCCAGCAACAGCGCGTGGCCATGGGCCGGGCCCTGGCGCGGCGGCCGAAGATCTACCTGTTCGACGAACCACTGTCCAACCTCGATGCCAAGCTGCGGGTCGAGATGCGCACCGAAATGAAGCTGATGCACCAGCGCCTGAAAACCACCACGGTCTACGTCACCCATGACCAGATCGAAGCCATGACCCTGGGGGACAAGGTGGCGGTGATGAAGGACGGGATCATCCAGCAGTTCGGCACGCCCAAGCAGATCTACAACGACCCGGCCAACCTGTTCGTGGCGAGCTTTATCGGTTCGCCGCCGATGAACTTCATCCCGCTGCGCCTGCAGCGCAAGGACGGCCGCCTGCTGGCCTTGCTGGACAGTGGCCAGGCGCGCTGCGAGCTGCCCCTGGGCATGCAGGACGCCGGGCTTGAAGACCGTGAAGTGATCCTCGGCATCCGCCCGGAGCAGATCAGCCTGGCCGGCACTGAAGCCAATGGCCTGCCGACCCTGCGCGCCGAAGTCCAGGTCACCGAGCCCACCGGTCCGGACACCCTGGTGTTCGTCAACCTCAATGGCACCAAGGTCTGCTGCCGCCTGGCGCCGGACGTGGCGCCGCAAGTGGGGGAGAACCTGACCCTGCAATTCGACCCGGCCAAGGTCTTGCTGTTCGACGCCAAGAGTGGCGAGCGCCTGGGGGTTACGGCCGTGCCTGCGGCGCAGGCTGCAACGGGCAACGTGGCGCAATTCAAGGGTCGTTGATGAATCCGTGGCGGGTGGCCTGTCATCCGTCGCAATCGCTGTAAACCGCGTTAGATAAAAACAGTTAATAACAATAAAGACGAGGATGTAGGGATGACAAAGAAACACACCAACACACGCTTGCTCTGCCAGCTGTCAGCGGTAGCCGCACTGGTTCTGTCGGCCAACGCGATGGCGGACGAGGCGTTCAGTGCCGACTCCAAGTGGATGACCGGCGACTGGGGTGGCGAGCGTACCAAGCTGATCGAGCAGGGTATCGACATCAAGGCCGACTACGTCGGTGAGGTGGGGAGCAACCTGCACGGCGGCTACAACAACGACAAGACCGCGCGTTATGCCGACCAGTTTGGCTTGGGCGTGGCGCTGGACCTGCAAAAGCTCTGGGGCTGGGATAACACCCAGGCCAAGATCCAGCTGACCAACCGTAACGGTCAGAACATCTCCAACGACCGCGTCGGCGACCCGCGTGCCGGCACCTTGAGTTCGTCCCAGGAAGTCTACGGCCGTGGCCACATGGTGCGTCTGACCCAACTGTGGGTGCAGCATCAGTTCCTCGACGGCAAGCTGGACGTCAAGGCCGGTTACTTCGGCGAAGGCGAAGACTTCAACACCTTCCCTTGCGAGTTCCAGAACCTGGCCTTCTGCGGTTCCCAGGCGGGTAACTGGGCGACTGGCATCTGGTACAACTGGCCGGTCATGCAGGCGGCGTTGCGCGTGAAGTACAACATCACGCCTGAGCTGTATGCGCAGATCGGTGCGTACAACCAGAACCCGTCGCAACTGGAGCACGGCAACGGTTTCAAACTCAGCGGCAGCGGCACCAAAGGCACCGTGTTGCCGGTTGAATTGGTCTGGTCGCCGAAGCTCAATGGCCTGCCGGGCGAATACCGTGTGGGTTACTACAAGAGCACGGCCGACGCCAATGATGTTCGCGAAGACGTCAACGGCGCTGACGCTGCGACCACCGGTAATGCCTACCGCGTACGCAACAGCAAGAGCGGTTACTGGGGTGTTCTGCAACAGCAACTCACCACCCACAATGGCGACGCTTCCCGTGGTCTGAACATCGCCGCCAACGCGACGTTCCACGACAAGGACACCAACTTCGTCGACAACTATCAGTCGCTGATGTTTGTGTACAAGGGGCCATTCGACGCCCGTCCAAAAGACGACGTCGGCATCGGTTTCTCGCGCATCCATGTCAACGATGACGTGAAGAAAAACACCGAGCTGGCCAACGCCGCTGCAGGTGTGACGGACTACGATGACCTGGCGTTCTCGCCGGTGCGTGACACCGAGTACAACTACGAAATCAACTACGGCTTCCACGTCACCAACTGGCTGACCGTGCGTCCCAACCTGCAATACATCACCCATCCGGGTGGTGTGGACCAAGTCGACAACGCGCTGGTCGCCGGCCTGAAAATTCAGTCGGTGTTCTAACGCGCTTGCGATAAGCTCCCTCTCTATGTGCGCATTTCGCGGACGGCCCAGGCTGTCCGCTTTTTTTTGAGGGCGGCGCCTCCTCGGGTTCATGAGTTCAGGACTGCGGCACATGCACGAGCATCCGCTACAACGCTTTTTCAAATCCTTGCGCGAGCGCCCGGTGTTTGCCTGGGAGCGCTATCAACTGCGCGACGTCCTGGTGATCGACCATCCCCTGTGCCAGGCGGTGTTCAGTCGCCAGGGCGCGCAATTGCTGCATTTCCAGCCGCCGGCCAGAAACCCTGGTTGTGGTGCGCGGCCAAGTGGCCGCAAGTCGGGGCGATCCGTGGCGGGGTGCCGGTGTGCTGGCCCTGGTACGGCCGCCATCCCAGCGAAAATGCCTGGCCGTCCCACGGGTGGGCGCGGCTGATCGACTGGAAGCTTCTGGACAGCAGCAGTGACGACGATGGCGTGCGCCTGCACTGGCAGTTGCAGTTGTGCGACTGGAAGGTCGACTTGCATGCGCACCTGGGTGAAACCATGGATCTGCGCCTGAGCACTGAGCATCAAGACAGCGAACCTTGCCAATTGAGCCAGGCTTTGCACGCTTACTGGCGTATTGGTGATGTTGGTGAGGTAGCGCTGTCTGGGCTCGACGGTGCGCAGGGTTACGACCAGTTGAACCGCCAGGCTTGCCAGCAGAAAGGCGAGTTGCGAGTGGAGGGCGGGTGTCAGCGGGTGTTCCAGCACGAGGGCGAATTGCAGCTCAAGGACAGCGCCTGGCAGCGTGAGCTGCACATCGATACCGGGGAGTGCGGCGACACTGTGGTTTGGCACCCAGGCCATCGGCCGTTGCTGGGGGTGAGCTGGAACGAGGTGTCAGGCTTTGTCTGTGTCGAGGCTGCCAGCGGCGGCACCGACAGCCTGTGCCTGGCGCCCGGGGAGCAGGCGCATTTGAGCCTGCAGGCGCGGGCGGTGGCCTAGGCTCCCTGTGGGAGCCGGCTGGCCGGCGATGGGCTCGACTCAGTTGAACTCGTCGCCCACCGGATAGCGGCTGGCGTTGAGGCTTTCCTTGATCTTGCGCAGGTGCGGCTGGAAGTCCACGCCACGGCGCAGGGTCATGCCGGTGGCCAACACGTCGAGCACGGTGAGCTGGATGATCCGCGACGTCATCGGCATATAGATGTCAGTGTCTTCGGGCAGCGGAATGTTCAAGCTCAGGGTGCTGGCCTTGGCCAGTGGCGAGTTTTCCGCCGTCAGCCCCAGTACCGAAGCACCGTTTTCCCGGGCAATGCGCGCCACTTCCACCAGCTCGCGGGTACGGCCGGTGTAGGAAATGATCACGAACAATTCGCCGGTGTGGGCCACCGAGGCGATCATGCGCTGCATCAGCACGTCGGCATGGGCCGTCACCGCCAGGTTGAAGCGGAAAAACTTGTGCAACGCATCCATCGCCACCGGGGCCGAGGCGCCGAGGCCGAAGAAGTGGATTTGCCGGGCCTGGATCAACAGGTCGACGGCCTTGCTGATCAGGTTCGGGTCCAGGGCCTGGCAGGCGCTGTCGAGGGAGGCGATGGCACTGCCGAAGATTTTTTGTGTGTAGGCTTCGGGGTTGTCGTCGGCCTCTACCGCGCGGCTGACGTACGCGGCGCCGCTGGCCAGGCTCTGGGCCAGCTGCAACTTGAGTTCCGGGTAGCCGCTGACGCCGAACGAGCGGCAGAAGCGGTTCACGGTCGGTTCGCTGACCGAGGCGGCCTGGGCCAGCGCGGCGATGCTGAAACGGGTCGCCTGCTGCGGGTTGAGCAGGATGACCTCGGCGACTTTACGTTCGGCCTTGTTCAAATCTTCAAGGCGACTCTGGATCTGTTCCAGGAGGTTTCGCACGCGGTCCATATATGTTCCTTAGATCGGCTATGCAAATAGGGCCTTTGAAGCGGCCCGTGGCGGTGGCCTATCCTACTGATGGCCTTGACTGACCACCACACGCAATCTGCATTTTGAGAAAATGTTGTGTTTATTACTACATTTTCCCTTGAGTGATGCCTTGAAAAAAGGTATTTGTAGCTTAACTTGATAAAAGAACAAACATCATGCCTTCGATAACGGTTGAACCCTGCACCTTTGCCTTGTTCGGCGCGCTGGGGGATCTGGCGCTTCGCAAACTCTTTCCTGCCCTGTATCAACTCGACGGTGCCGGTCTGCTGCATGAGGACACGCGCATTCTTGCCCTGGCCCGTGAAGCCGGCAGCGAGCAGCAGCACCTGGCGTTTATCGAAGCCGAGCTGCGGCGTTACCTGGGCGCCAAGGACATTGATGCCCAAGTGCTGGAGCGTTTCCTGGCACGCCTGAGTTACCTGCATGTGGACTTCCTCAAGGCCGATGACTACGTGGCCCTGGCCGAACGTGCCGGTAGCTCGCAGCGCCTGATCGCCTATTTCGCCACCCCGGCGGCGGTGTACGGCGCCATCTGCGAAAACCTGTCGAAGGTTGGCCTGAACGAACACACCCGTGTGGTGCTGGAAAAACCCATCGGCTCGGACCTGGACTCGTCGCGCAAGGTCAACGACGCGGTGGCCCAGTTCTTCCCGGAAAACCGCATCTACCGCATCGACCACTACCTGGGCAAAGAGACGGTGCAGAACCTGATCGCCCTGCGTTTCGCCAACAGCCTGTTCGAAACCCAGTGGAACCAGAACTACATCTCCCACGTGGAAATCACCGTGGCCGAGAAGGTCGGCATCGAAGGCCGCTGGGGCTACTTCGACAAGGCCGGCCAGCTGCGGGACATGATCCAGAACCACCTGCTGCAACTGCTTTGCCTGATCGCCATGGACCCGCCAGCGGACCTGTCCGCCGATAGCATCCGCGACGAGAAGGTCAAGGTGCTCAAGGCCCTGGCGCCCATCAGCCCGGAAGGCCTGACCACCCAAGTGGTGCGCGGCCAGTACATCGCCGGCCACAGCGAAGGCAAATCGGTGCCCGGGTACCTGGAGGAAGAAAACTCCAACACCCAGAGCGACACCGAAACCTTCGTTGCCCTGCGGGCCGATATCCGCAACTGGCGTTGGGCCGGGGTGCCGTTCTACCTGCGCACCGGCAAGCGCATGCCGCAGAAGCTGTCGCAGATCGTCATCCACTTCAAGGAACCGTCGCACTACATCTTCGCCCCCGAGCAGCGCCTGCAGATCAGCAACAAGCTGATCATCCGCCTGCAACCGGACGAAGGTATTTCCCTGCGGGTGATGACCAAGGAACAAGGCCTGGACAAGGGCATGCAGCTGCGCAGCGGACCGTTGCAGCTGAATTTTTCCGATACCTATCGCAGTGCGCGGATCCCCGACGCCTACGAGCGGTTGTTGCTGGAAGTGATGCGCGGCAATCAGAACCTGTTTGTCCGTAAAGATGAAATCGAAGCCGCGTGGAAGTGGTGTGACCAGTTGATCGCCGGGTGGAAGAAGTCCGGTGATGCACCCAAGCCCTATGCGGCCGGGTCCTGGGGGCCGATGAGCTCCATTGCACTGATCACGCGGGATGGGAGGTCTTGGTATGGCGATATCTGAATTGCAACTGCCCGCGGGCGTACGCGCCCACGAGTTCCGCAGCCCGACGCTGTTGGCCGAAGGCCTGGCGCTGAACGTGGCCGAACAACTGCGCCAAGCCATTGCTGCGCGCGGCACCGCGACCCTGGTGGTGTCCGGCGGCCGCAGCCCGGTGGCCTTCTTCCAGAGCCTGGCCAAGCAGGACCTGGACTGGGCAAACGTCGTCGTGACCTTGGCCGACGAGCGCTGGGTCCCGGTGGAGCACGCGGACAGCAATGCCGGCCTGCTCAAGCGTTATCTGCTCCAGGGCGCGGCGGCCAAGGCCCAGTTCCTCAGCCTCTACAGCCCGGCAGCGAACCTTGACCAAGCGGCGCAGCAGGCTGATCGCCTGTTGGCTGAACTGCCCGGTATCGACGTGCTGGTGCTGGGCATGGGCGACGACGGCCACACCGCGTCCCTGTTCCCCAACAGCCCGAACCTGGCGGAGGCGCTGGATGTTGCCGGCACCCGCCGTTGCTGGCCGATGCTGGCGCCGAGCGTGCCCCATCAACGCTTGACCATGAGCCGTGCGCTGCTGGCTTCGGCCAGGCTCAGCGTGCTGTCGATTGCCGGTCAATCCAAATTGACCACCCTGAGTGCCGCTTTGGCTGACGACGATGTCGCCGCCATGCCGGTGCGTGCCTTTTTGCAACCTCCGTTAGAGATTTACTGGTGCCCATGAGCCAAGGATCAGCCGCTATGACAAACCCAAGCCCGACCGTTTCCATGGCGGACAAAGTTGCCCTGATCGATAGCCTCTGCGCCAAGGCGCGGATTCTTCCGGTCATCACCATCGCCCGCGAACAGGACGTGCTGCCTCTGGCCGACGCCCTGGCTGCCGGCGGCTTGACTGCCCTGGAAGTGACCCTGCGTTCGCAGTACGGCCTCAAGGCCATCCAGATCCTGCGTGAGCAGCGTCCGGAACTGGTCACTGGTGCCGGCACCGTGCTGGATCGCGGCATGCTGGCCGCAGCCGAAGCGGCCGGTTCGCAATTCATCGTCACGCCCGGCATTACCCGTGACCTGCTGCAAGCCAGCGTCGACAGCTCGATCCCGCTGTTGCCGGGCATCAGCAACGCCTCCGGCATCATGGAGGGCTACGCCTTGGGTTATCGCCGCTTCAAGCTGTTCCCGGCGGAAGTCAGTGGCGGCGTGGCGGCGATCAAGGCGTTGGGCGGCCCGTTCGGTGAGGTGAAATTCTGCCCGACCGGCGGCGTTGGCCCGGGCAACATCAAGAGCTACATGGCCTTGAAGAATGTGATGTGCGTGGGCGGTAGCTGGATGCTCGATCCGGAGTGGATCAAGAACGGCGACTGGGCCCGCATCCAGGAGTGCACCGCCGAGGCGCTGGCCCTGCTGGATTGATGCTTTAACCCGATTTCGTTGGTGTGTTCTACGGCTTTACGGTGCGCTTGGTCGGTGCACGTTTTTTTTTGCCTGGAGAAAAGTGTTGCGCTGCCTATTCGGCTGCCAGCGCCTGCAATGCCCGGATCAGTTGCGCTATGTGCTCCAGGGGCGTGACCAGCCCCGGGGTGATGCGAATACAGGGCCCGAACGCGGCGCCGCTGCGGGCCACGGTGAACAACTGGTAATCCTCCAGCAGGCGCAGGACCATCCACTGCTGGTCTGCCTGACGGGTGAAGCGCAGCGCCGTGATGCCGCAGTACAGACGCGGGTCATCCGGGGTCAACACCTCGATGCCCGGCAAGCCGCGGACCGCGCTGACCCAACTGTCACGCAGGTAATTCAGGCGTGCGCCCTTGACCGCTGAGCCGCCCATGGCGCGGTGTTCCTCGAACACCAGGGGCAGGGTCATGAGCGCGGGAATATTCGGGGTGCTGTAGGGCGTGCGTGAGCGCACATCCTGTTCTGGGAAATGGAACTCGCCCATGTCCGGGTCGATGTCCGCCAAGCGCTGCGGATGGATGTAGATAAACCCCAGGCTCAGAGGCGCTCCCAGCCATTTGTGCAGGTTAAAACCGGCGAAGGCGATGCCCAGTTGTTCCAGGTCGAACTCGATCTGCCCAAGGGCGTGGGCGCCGTCGAGAATTACATCGACCCCGTGTTCCCGGGCCATTTGGGCGATGGCTTGCACGGGCATCACCAGGCCGCTGCGGTGGGTGACGTAGGTCAGGGCCATTAATTTCAGGCGTGGATGGGCCTTGAAGGCCTGGGTGTAGGCGTCAACAAGGCTGTCAAAACTGGCAGGGTGGGGCAGGGTGATTTCGATCACTTCCACGCCGCGATAGCGCGCCAGCCAGCGCACCGCGCTTTTCACCGTGTCGTATTCCAGGTCGCTGAGCAGCACCTGGTCCCCTGGCTGCAGGCGGTTGTAGTTGCGGATCAGCGATTGCAGGGCGTCGGAGGCGCAGCGGGTCAGGGCCACGGCGTTGTCCGCCACCCCCATCAGCTCGGCCAGTTGGTGGCGGATCTGCTCGGCCTCGCCCTGTTCGAAGCGCTGGCGCACCAGCACCGAGTTGCTGCGGTTGACCCATTGAATATTGTGTTGGTAGCGCTCCAGCACCTGGCGGCTCATGCGCCCGAAGTAGCCGTTCTCCAGGTTGATCGGGCCGGGTTCCAGGTCGTAACCCCGGGCAATGCCTTGCCAATAGGTTTCATCGCGGGCGAGGGCAGCAGGGCTCGGTGGCATGGGAGGGCTCTGGGTCAGTGGCGGGGTTTGGGCTTGCCGTGTTTGGCCCGCAGCGGGTCCAGCAGGTCGGAGAGGCCGTTGTGATCGATTTCTTGCATCAGGGCCAGCAAACCGCCGAGTTCGCCCTTGGGGAAACCTTCGCGGGCGAACCAGTTGAGGTATGGCCCGGGCAAGTCGGCGAGGATGCGGCCTTTGTATTTGCCGAAGGGCATTTCACGGGTGATCAGGAGTTCAAGCTTTTCAGGGTTCATGGCACAACGTCGGGTGAGGGCAAACGTTTTGGAAAATACAGGCATTCTGCATGCAGGCCAAATGACAGATCATGCAAATAACGCGGATACAGATTTTTGCTTAAAATATAAATTATTGATAAATAAGGAATAAATAATCGATTCCAGCCTGGCACGGCGGGTGCAATACCTATTGCAACTCTCCACCCTGAAAGGAATTGAAAAATGACTGACTTGAATAAAGAAGCGATTTCGGTCCTCAACGATCTGATCGAAACCAGCAAAGACGGCCAGGAAGGTTTCAAGACCTGCGCCGAAGACATCAAGCACCCTGAGCTCAAGGCGCTGTTCGTCAAACGTGCGGCAGACTGCGCCACAGCGGCCGCTGAACTGCAAACCGCCGTGCGCTCCATGGGCGGCGATCCGGAAACCACCACCAGCATCAGCGGCGACCTGCACCGTCGTTGGGTCGATCTGAAGTCCTTGGTGACCGGCAAGGATGAAGAAGCCGTGCTCAATGAAGCCGAGCGTGGCGAAGACCATGCCCTGAAGGCTTACAAAGACGCCCTGGAAAAAATCAACAAGCATAACCTGGTGGGTATTCGCGACTTGGTGGAGCGTCAGTTCCACGGTGTGCAGCGTAACCACGATCAGGTCAAAGCCCTGCGCAACCAGGCTCGTGCTCGCGCTTAAGCACTAAAAGCCTGTCAAAAACGCCAGCCAGTCTGGCGTTTTTTTGTGCCTGTCATTTAGCGCTGGACGGCAAATAGTTAGCTAGCTAATAATTAGTTCGTGCCGCCTCTCGGCGCGTTCCGACTATGGTTATTCTGTCCTTCCCAAGGTGCTCTTCGTGCGTATCACTTTGCAGGCGTTGCTTGCGCCCAACCTGGCTGCCGTGCAGTTTGCGATCAAGACCGTGCTCGGTGGTGGCGCGGCCTTGTGGCTGGCCTTGCGTTGGGGCCTGGAGCAGCCGGCCTGGGCCTTGATGACCTCGATCATCGTTGCCCAGCCGTTGTCGGGCATGGTCCTGCAAAAAGGCCTGGCCCGCTTATTGGGTACCTTGGTCGGCACCTTGATGTCGGTGCTGTTCATGGGGCTGTTCGCCCAGACCCCTTGGCTGTTCCTGTTGGCCCTGGCCCTTTGGCTGGGGCTGTGCACCGCCAGCTCCACGCTGTTGCGCAGTGCCTGGTCCTATTCCTTTGTGTTGGCCGGCTACACCGTGGCGATTATTGCGTTGCCGGCCATCAGTCACCCGCTGAATGTGTTCGATCAGGCGGTGGCCCGCTGCACGGAAATCTCCCTTGGAATCATTTGCGCCACGGCCAGCAGTGCCTTGCTTTGGCCGATGCATGTTGAGCGTCAGTTGTCCGCTCAGGCCCGCAGCGCCTGGCTCAGCGGTTTGCAGGCGGCACGGGCGACCTTGGCTGGTGATGCCCAGGCGCGCCAGGGCTTGCTGGAAATCCTCGGGCGTATTGTGGCCGTGGACGCCCAGCGTGAGCACGCCTGGTTCGAAGGGCGCCAGGGGCGTCAGCGGGCCCGGGGCATCAGTGGCCTGAGCCAGAAGTTGCTGATGCTGCTGCGCATCTCGCGTTCGGTGCGGCGCCAATGGAAGCAACTGGACGAGGCCCAGGCCGCTCAATTGCAGCCTTGGATGGACGAGGTGCAAGAGGCCCTGACCACCGCAGATCCAGCCACCCTGCAGTTGCTGCGCCTGCGCTTGCTGGATGCGTCCCATGAGCCGCAGATCAGCTCGGCGCAAAGTTACTGCCTGGCGCGTTTCGCCCTGTTGCTGGACACCGCCATGGCCGCCGGCAATGCCTTGCAGGCCGTGGAGCAGGGCTACTCGCCGGCAGAGCAACCGGCAACCCTGGCGCCTCATCGGGACCTGTCCCTGGCGTTGGTGTTTGGTGCGCGCAGTGCCTTGGCCTTTCTGACTGTGGCGAGCTTCTGGATGGCCACCGCCTGGCCGGCCGCCTCGGGGGCGATGTTGCTCACGTGCGTGGTGTGCAGCCTGTTTGCCAGCCGGGAAAACGGGGCGCAGATCGGCATGAGCTTTATGCGCGGGATCTTCCTGGCGGTGCCAGTGGCGTTTGTCGTGGGGCAGATTCTATTGCCGCAGTGGAGCGGTTTTGCCCTGTTGGCCATGGCCTTGGGCGTGCCGCTGTTCTTTGGTGCCCTGGGCATGGCCAAGCCGCAGACCGGCGCCACGGCGACCTCGTTCTGTCTGCACTTTGTGGTGCTGATTTCGCCGCAGAACCACATGACGTTCGATGTCGCCAGTTTCTTCAATAACGCCCAGGCCATGGTGCTCGGGGTGGGCGCGGCGGTCCTGGCTTTCAACCTCTTGATCCTGCGGGACCCGGCCTGGCATGGGCGGCGCCTGCTGGCGGCGACCCTGCATGATCTGGTGCGCCTGACCCGCCGTAACCTGCGGGGCGCTGAAAGCTGGTTCGGTGGGCGCATGGCCGATCGGCTGCTGCAACTGGCGCGGCATTACCCGGAGCTGCCGGAGCAGGCCCGCAGTCGCTGGGACGACGGTTTGCTCGGGTTGGACATTGGCGATGAGTTACTGCACCTGCGCTTGAGCCTGGCGGTGGCCCAGGTGCCCCTCAGCGTTGAGCAGCGGGCGTATTTCGAACACCTGGAACAGGTTCTTGAGCAAGGCCCGGCAGCCAGTCGCGAGGATGACCTGCAACGGGCATCGGCCGACTTGCTCCAGGCCCTGGGGCAGTTGCCGCCCAGCGATGCGCTGAAGCTGGCCCAGGGCGCCGTGGTGCAATTGCAAAACAGCTGGCGCCGCTGGTGCCGGCAGCAGGAGGAAGGTCATGGGGTTGCGTGAGTGGTCGTTGGGCGGGGTGTTGCTCAGCCCGTTTCTGATTGATGTGTTGCTGGCGTTGGTGCTGACCATGGGCCTGCGCCTGCTGTTGCGTGTCACGCCCCTGGGGCGCTGGATCTGGCACGAAGCGTTGTTCGATTGTGCGTTGTATGTCTGTGTTTTGACCGTGATCACTGTAGTGCTCGGTCCTTTATAAGGAGTGATTCATGCGCACACTTGTTCGTGTCGCCTTTACCCTGTGCCTGGTGGCTGTAGCGGTGTTTGCCGGCTTCCATCTGTGGCAGTACTACATGCTCACGCCCTGGACCCGGGATGCGCGAATTCGCGCTGACGTGGTGGTGGTCGCCCCGGATGTGTCCGGCTGGGTGCGTGAACTCAAGGCCCGGGACAACCAGCAGGTCAAGGCCGGCGAGCTGTTGCTGAGCATCGATCGCGACCGTTTTGAAGCGGCCCTGGATAAAGCCCAGGCGGTGGTCCAGACCCGGCAGCAGCAACTCAGCCTGCGTGAGCATGAGGCCAGCCGTCGCGCCAGCCTGGGCCCACAGGCCATCAGTGCGGAGCTGCGTGAGAACGCCCAGATCAACGCCGGCATCGCCCGGGGGGAATTGCGCGAGGCCCAGGCCGAAGCCAAGGTCGCCGCACTCAACCTGGCTCGCAGCCAAGTGCATGCGCCCCGTAGCGGGCATATCACCAACCTGCGTCTGGCCGAAGGCAACTACGTGAACGCGGGCAGCCGGTGATGGCCTTGATCGATGATTCGACCTTCTACGTGCAGGCGTATTTCGAGGAGACCAAGCTGCCGCGGATCCGCGTCGGCGACCCGGTGAAGGTCTGGCTGATGAGTGCCGGCGAGGCCTTGGAAGGTCACGTGGAGAGCATCAGCCGCGGCATCACCGATCGCAACGCCACCCCGGACGGGCAGTTGCTGGCGGACGTCGAACCGACCTTCAACTGGGTGCGCCTGGCCCAGCGGATTCCGGTGCGGATTCAGCTCGACAAGGTACCGGAAGGGGTCAACCTGAGCGCCGGCATGACCGCCAGCGTGCAGGTTCAGGAAGGGGGTCGTTGAGGAGCCGGAAAGCCGGCTCCGGCACGCTCAACCGATGCTGATGGCGGGCAAGGTCGGCAGGGTCACGGTCTGTTGTTTGCGTGGGGCGAGGATCTCGGCTTCGCCGTCCACCACCAGTTCGTCGCGCTGGTTGAAGACGCGGGTGGCGATGCGCACGCGGAACTTCGGCAGCTTTTCGAGGATTTCCAGGCGCACGGTCAAGGTGTCGCCGATCTTCACCGGTTTCTGGAAGCTCATTTGCTGGCCCAGGTAGATGGTGCCCGGCCCAGGCAGTTCGCAGGCCACGGCGGCACTGATCAGCGCGCCACTGAACATGCCGTGGGCGATGCGCTCCTTGAACATGCTGGCGGCGGCGAACTCAGGGTCCAGGTGCACGGGGTTGTGGTCGCCGGACATGGCGGCAAACAGCTGGATATCGCGTTCTTCCACGGTCTTGCTGTAGCTGGCGGTCTGGCCCACTTCGAGGGCTTCGTAAGGGGTGTTGGTAACCTGGGTCATCTCGCTGAAATCCTCTGTGTAATCACGGTAAGATACTGATTATAAACGTTATTATTATTCTGATCGGGCGGGCCTGCGGTGCTCCAGCGCCTGTTCCAGCCAGGCCAGGATATCGGCTGTCACCGCCTCTCGATTGCTTTCATTGAACAGTTCGTGGCGCGCCTGAGGGTAGATATTCAATTGCAGGCACTGGCTGCCGGCCTGACGCAAGGCGTCGGCCAGATCCTTGAGACGCGTGCCATTGCTCACCGGATCACATTCACCGCCCATGATCAGTAACGGCAGGCCCGGGTCGATCTGTGCCAGGTTGGCCGGTTTACTGATTTGCTGCAGGCCGCCCAGGAGGTCGATCCACAACTGGTTGGTGCAGCGAAAGCCGCACAGCGGGTCATTGACGTACTTGTCCACTTCGTCCGGGTCGCGGCTCAGCCAGTCGAAGCGCGTGCGGTTGGGTTTGAAGGCTTTGTTGAAGGAGCCGAAGGACAGCCAGTCAATCAGCGCACTGCGCCCCTGTGGGCCCTGGCGCCGGCGTTCGAAGCGGGCGATCAGGCTGGCGGCGCGGTACAGCGCCACCGGCTGGAAGTTGGAGCCGCTGAGAATCGCCCCGAACAGGCTGGCGCTGTGGTGCAGCAGGTAGGCCTGGGCGATGTAGCTGCCCATGCTGTGGCCCAGCAGCACCATGGGAACCCCCGGGTGCTGCTGGCCGATGTGCTGGTTGAGGCTGGCCAGGTCGCCGACCACTTTGCTCCAGCCGCCCTGGTCCGCGTAGTGGCCAAGGACCCCTTGGGCCGCGCTCTGGCCATGGCCGCGCTGGTCCGCTGCGTACACGCCATAACCTTCGGCACAGAGCGCCGACGCCAGCCGTTGATAGCGACCGCTGTGCTCGGCCATGCCGTGGGACAGCAGGATCAAGGCCTTGAGCGGGCCCTCGGGCAACCACTGGTTGACGTAGAGGCGGCTGTGGTCGTTCAGGGTGAGCCAGAAAGTATCGTGGATCATGGCGGTTCCTTTACTCGCAGACGCTGCATTGTATAGCTCATCCCCACAGGGCCGTCCGATTCGCGAGCGGCTGGGAAGCGAGATTCACGGAATCTATGAAGCTGGCCCTTATATTTGCCTGAATCGCTATAGCTGCTAACGTCCGGAGAGCCCCGCCTCTGGCAGCGTTACAGAGGTGGCTCGGACCGCTCAGGTAAAGAGGACAAGAATAATGCAACCTGATTTCTGGAATGATAAGCGCCCGGCCGGCGTGCCCCACGATATTGACCTGGGGGCCTACAAGTCGGTGATCGAGGTGTTCGAACGTTCCTGCAAGAAATTCGCCGACCGCCCGGCCTTCAGCAATATGGGGGTGACCCTCACTTACGCCGAACTGGAACGCTACAGCGCGGCGTTCGCCGGCTACCTGCAAAACCACACTGACCTGGCTCCGGGCGATCGCATTGCGGTGCAGATGCCCAACGTCCTGCATTACCCGATCGCCGTGTTTGGCGCCCTGCGCGCCGGGCTGATCGTGGTCAACACCAACCCGCTGTACACCCCCCGGGAGATGCGCCACCAGTTCAAGGACTCCGGGGCGCGGGCCTTGGTGTACATGAACCTGTTCGGGCAGAAGGTCCAGGAAGTGCTGGCGGACACTGATATCCAGTACCTGATCGAAGCCAAGATGGGCGACCTGATGTCGGGCCCCAAGGGCTGGCTGGTCAATACCCTGGTGGACAAGGTCAAGAAGATGGTGCCGGCCTATCAACTGCCCCAGGCCATTGGTTTCAAGAGTGCATTGCGCCTGGGCCGTGGCCAGAGCATCCAGCCGCTCCAGGCCGGCCTCGACGATATCGCTGTGCTGCAATACACCGGTGGCACCACGGGCCTGGCCAAGGGCGCGATGCTGACTCACGGCAACCTGGTGGCCAACATGCAACAGGCTCGGGCCTGCCTGGGGCAGTTGGGGCCGGACGGTCACCCGCTGTTGCGTGAAGGCCAGGAGGTGATGATCGCGCCGCTGCCGCTGTATCACATCTATGCCTTCACCGCGAACTGCATGTGCATGATGGTCACCGGCAACCACAACGTGCTGATCACCAACCCACGGGACATTGGCGGCTTTATCAAGGAACTGGGCAAATGGCAGTTCTCGGCCCTGCTCGGGCTCAACACCCTGTTCGTGGCGCTGATGGAGCACCCGCAGTTCAAGACCCTGGATTTCTCTCACCTCAAGCTCACCAACTCGGGCGGCACCGCGCTGGTCAAGGCCACCGCCGAGCGCTGGCAGAGCTTGACCGGTTGCCGCATCACTGAAGGCTACGGGTTGACCGAAACCTCGCCGGTGGCCTGCACCAACCCCTATGGCGACAAGTCGCGCCTGGGCACGGTGGGCATGCCGGTGCCGGGCACCACGCTGAAGGTGATCAATGATGAGGGCGTCGAGCAGCCTTTGGGCGAGCGCGGTGAACTGTGCATCAAGGGCCCGCAGATCATGAAGGGCTATTGGCAGAAAGCCGACGCCACGGCCGAGGTGCTGGATGCCGAAGGCTGGTTCAAGTCCGGGGATATCGGGGTGATCGATGAGGATGGTTTCGTGCGCATTGTCGACCGCAAGAAGGACATGATCATCGTCTCGGGTTTCAACGTGTACCCCAACGAGATCGAGGACGTGGTCATGGCGCACCCGAACGTCGCCAACTGCGCGGTCATCGGCGTGCCGGACGAGCGTTCCGGAGAGGCAGTGAAGTTGTTTGTGGTGGCCCGTGAGGCGGGGGTCAGCCTGGAAGAGCTCAAGGCTTACTGCAAAGAGAACTTCACCGGTTACAAAGTACCGAAGCACATTGTGTTGC
The DNA here is from genome assembly GCF_023241715.1 of Pseudomonas morbosilactucae. GTDB lineage: Bacteria > Pseudomonadota > Gammaproteobacteria > Pseudomonadales > Pseudomonadaceae > Aquipseudomonas > Aquipseudomonas morbosilactucae. The sequence continues at coordinate 1,179 of NZ_JALQCW010000096.1, read as the reverse complement.
GAGACTCGCTGCCGATGACGCCAGTGGGCAAGATTCTGCGTCGCGAGTTGCGCGATATCGCCTGATCAAACTGCCGCTGTTTGACCGCGGGCCAGCCCGTTCCAGCAGGGATACTGCAGGGACGGCCTGGCCCGCGATGCATTTAATCGGGCGCAAAGCCGCGAGCCAGAGCGGGTCCTTTAAATAACTATGATTCGCCCTTAAAGTGACTGGGTGGTTTTATATAGTCATAAAAGTAACTACTGGGGCCATATTTGGCTCTAGTCGGCCTTTGGCAAAGCTGCTACTCTCGGCGCGCTTTGTGACGTCTCGGCCTGAATAAGCGCCAGATTCACCTCTAAAAAACACAGACAAATAATAATCGCATCAAATGCGGCGATGAGTTCGCGTTGCTGAGGAGTGGGCTTCCATGATCGAAGACTTTTGGAAGGATAAGTACCCAGCTGGAATTGCTGCCGATATCAATCCAGATGAGTATCCGAATATTCAGGCGGTATTGAAGCAGTCCTGCCAACGTTTCGCTAATAAGCCGGCCTTTAGCAACCTCGGTAAGACCCTCACTTACGGTGAGTTGTACGAACTGTCTGGGGCCTTTGCCGCTTACTTGCAACAGCACACGGACTTGCAGCCTGGCGATCGTATTGCGGTGCAACTGCCCAACGTCCTGCAATACCCCGTCGCTGTATTCGGTGCCATCCGCGCCGGCCTGATCGTGGTCAACACCAACCCGCTGTACACCGCGCGGGAGATGGAACACCAATTCAACGACTCCGGGGCCAAGGCCCTGGTCTGCCTTGCCAACATGGCCCACCTGGCCGAGGCGTGGTGCCCAAGACCGGCGTCAAGCATGTGATCGTCACCGAAGTGGCGGACTTGCTGCCGCCGCTCAAGCGCCTGCTGATCAACAGCGTGATCAAGTACGTGAAGAAAATGGTGCCGGCCTACCACCTGCCCCAGGCGATTCGCTTCAACGATGCTTTGAGCAAGGGCCAGGGCCAGCCGGTCAAGGAAGCCAACCCGGCCAGCGGCGATGTTGCCGTGCTGCAATACACCGGCGGCACCACGGGCGAGGCCAAGGGCGCGATGCTGACGCACCGCAACCTGGTGGCCAACATGTTGCAGTGCAAGGCTCTGATGGGTGCCAACCTCAATGAAGGGTGTGAAATCCTCATCACCCCG
>NZ_JALQCW010000095.1 GCF_023241715.1 Pseudomonas morbosilactucae | reverse complement strand
GATTGGTAGAGCGGTTTAGTTAGGCTCTATTACGTTTGATCTTCTGGTCGAAAGCGGAGAAAAAGAGGTGTTGACAGCAGACGTGTAACGCTGTAGAATTTGCCTCCCGCTAGCGAGTGATCGGAAGCGCAAGTGGTTGAAGTTGTTAAGGAAATCCTTGAAAAACTTCTGAAAATAATCACTTGACAGCAAATGAGGCTGCTGTAGAATGGCGCGCCTCGGTTGAGACGAAAGATCTTAACCAACCGCTCTTTAACAACTGAATCAAGCAATTCGTGTGGGTGCTTGTGGAGTCAGACTGATAGTCAACAGATTATCAGCATCACAAGTTACTCCGCGAGAAATCAAAGATGTAACCAACGATTGCTGAGCCAAGTTTAGGGTTTTCTCAAAACCCAAAGATGTTTGAACTGAAGAGTTTGATCATGGCTCAGATTGAACGCTGGCGGCAGGCCTAACACATGCAAGTCGAGCGGTAGAGAGAAGCTTGCTTCTCTTGAGAGCGGCGGACGGGTGAGTAATGCCTAGGAATCTGCCTGGTAGTGGGGGATAACGTTCGGAAACGAACGCTAATACCGCATACGTCCTACGGGAGAAAGCAGGGGACCTTCGGGCCTTGCGCTATCAGATGAGCCTAGGTCGGATTAGCTAGTTGGTGAGGTAATGGCTCACCAAGGCGACGATCCGTAACTGGTCTGAGAGGATGATCAGTCACACTGGAACTGAGACACGGTCCAGACTCCTACGGGAGGCAGCAGTGGGGAATATTGGACAATGGGCGAAAGCCTGATCCAGCCATGCCGCGTGTGTGAAGAAGGTCTTCGGATTGTAAAGCACTTTAAGTTGGGAGGAAGGGCAGTTACCTAATACGTAATTGTTTTGACGTTACCGACAGAATAAGCACCGGCTAACTCTGTGCCAGCAGCCGCGGTAATACAGAGGGTGCAAGCGTTAATCGGAATTACTGGGCGTAAAGCGCGCGTAGGTGGTTTGTTAAGTTGAATGTGAAATCCCCGGGCTCAACCTGGGAACTGCATCCAAAACTGGCAAGCTAGAGTATGGTAGAGGGTGGTGGAATTTCCTGTGTAGCGGTGAAATGCGTAGATATAGGAAGGAACACCAGTGGCGAAGGCGACCACCTGGACTGATACTGACACTGAGGTGCGAAAGCGTGGGGAGCAAACAGGATTAGATACCCTGGTAGTCCACGCCGTAAACGATGTCAACTAGCCGTTGGGAGCCTTGAGCTCTTAGTGGCGCAGCTAACGCATTAAGTTGACCGCCTGGGGAGTACGGCCGCAAGGTTAAAACTCAAATGAATTGACGGGGGCCCGCACAAGCGGTGGAGCATGTGGTTTAATTCGAAGCAACGCGAAGAACCTTACCAGGCCTTGACATCCAATGAACTTTCTAGAGATAGATTGGTGCCTTCGGGAACATTGAGACAGGTGCTGCATGGCTGTCGTCAGCTCGTGTCGTGAGATGTTGGGTTAAGTCCCGTAACGAGCGCAACCCTTGTCCTTAGTTACCAGCACGTAATGGTGGGCACTCTAAGGAGACTGCCGGTGACAAACCGGAGGAAGGTGGGGATGACGTCAAGTCATCATGGCCCTTACGGCCTGGGCTACACACGTGCTACAATGGTCGGTACAAAGGGTTGCCAAGCCGCGAGGTGGAGCTAATCCCATAAAACCGATCGTAGTCCGGATCGCAGTCTGCAACTCGACTGCGTGAAGTCGGAATCGCTAGTAATCGCGAATCAGAATGTCGCGGTGAATACGTTCCCGGGCCTTGTACACACCGCCCGTCACACCATGGGAGTGGGTTGCACCAGAAGTAGCTAGTCTAACCTTCGGGGGGACGGTTACCACGGTGTGATTCATGACTGGGGTGAAGTCGTAACAAGGTAGCCGTAGGGGAACCTGCGGCTGGATCACCTCCTTAATCGACGACATCAGCTGTTCCATAAGCTCCCACACGAATTGCTTGATTCATTGAAGAAGACGATAAGAAGCAGCCCGAAATTGGGTCTGTAGCTCAGTTGGTTAGAGCGCACCCCTGATAAGGGTGAGGTCGGCAGTTCGAATCTGCCCAGACCCACCAATTTTGTGTGGGAAACGCCTGTAGAAATACGGGGCCATAGCTCAGCTGGGAGAGCGCCTGCCTTGCACGCAGGAGGTCAGCGGTTCGATCCCGCTTGGCTCCACCACTACTGCTTCTGCGTTTAAAGCTTAGAAATGAGCATTCCATTGTTGTGATGGTGAATGTTGATTTCTAGTCTTTTGATTAGATCGTTCTTTAAAAATTTGGGTATGTGATAGAAAGATAGACTGAACGTTACTTTCACTGGTAACGGATCAGGCTAAGGTAAAATTTGTGAGTTACTCTTAATTGAGTATTATCGAATTTTCGGCGAATGTCGTCTTCATAGTATAACCAGATTGCTTGGGGTTATATGGTCAAGTGAAGAAGCGCATACGGTGGATGCCTTGGCAGTCAGAGGCGATGAAAGACGTGGTAGCCTGCGAAAAGCTTCGGGGAGTCGGCAAACAGACTTTGATCCGGAGATGTCTGAATGGGGGAACCCAGCCATCATAAGATGGTTATCTTGTACTGAATACATAGGTGCAAGAGGCGAACCAGGGGAACTGAAACATCTAAGTACCCTGAGGAAAAGAAATCAACCGAGATTCCCTTAGTAGTGGCGAGCGAACGGGGACTAGCCCTTAAGTGGCTTTGAGATTAGCGGAACGCTCTGGAAAGTGCGGCCATAGTGGGTGATAGCCCTGTACGCGAAAATCTCTTAGTCATGAAATCGAGTAGGACGGGGCACGAGAAACCTTGTCTGAATATGGGGGGACCATCCTCCAAGGCTAAATACTACTGACTGACCGATAGTGAACTAGTACCGTGAGGGAAAGGCGAAAAGAACCCCGGAGAGGGGAGTGAAATAGATCCTGAAACCGTATGCGTACAAGCAGTGGGAGCAGACTTTGTTCTGTGACTGCGTACCTTTTGTATAATGGGTCAGCGACTTATTTTCAGTGGCGAGCTTAACCGAATAGGGGAGGCGTAGCGAAAGCGAGTCTTAATAGGGCGTCTAGTCGCTGGGAATAGACCCGAAACCGGGCGATCTATCCATGGGCAGGTTGAAGGTTGGGTAACACTAACTGGAGGACCGAACCGACTACCGTTGAAAAGTTAGCGGATGACCTGTGGATCGGAGTGAAAGGCTAATCAAGCTCGGAGATAGCTGGTTCTCCTCGAAAGCTATTTAGGTAGCGCCTCATGTATCACTGTAGGGGGTAGAGCACTGTTTCGGCTAGGGGGTCATCCCGACTTACCAAACCGATGCAAACTCCGAATACCTACAAGTGCCGAGCATGGGAGACACACGGCGGGTGCTAACGTCCGTCGTGAAAAGGGAAACAACCCAGACCGTCAGCTAAGGTCCCAAAGTTATGGTTAAGTGGGAAACGATGTGGGAAGGCTTAGACAGCTAGGAGGTTGGCTTAGAAGCAGCCACCCTTTAAAGAAAGCGTAATAGCTCACTAGTCGAGTCGGCCTGCGCGGAAGATGTAACGGGGCTCAAACCATACACCGAAGCTACGGGTATCACGTAAGTGATGCGGTAGAGGAGCGTTCTGTAAGCCTGTGAAGGTGAGTTGAGAAGCTTGCTGGAGGTATCAGAAGTGCGAATGCTGACATGAGTAACGACAATGGGTGTGAAAAACACCCACGCCGAAAGACCAAGGTTTCCTGCGCAACGTTAATCGACGCAGGGTTAGTCGGTCCCTAAGGCGAGGCTGAAAAGCGTAGTCGATGGAAAACAGGTTAATATTCCTGTACTTCTAGTTATTGCGATGGAGGGACGGAGAAGGCTAGGCCAGCTTGGCGTTGGTTGTCCAAGTTTAAGGTGGTAGGCTGGAATCTTAGGTAAATCCGGGATTCTAAGGCCGAGAGCTGATGACGAGTTACCTTTTAGGTGACGAAGTGGTTGATGCCATGCTTCCAAGAAAAGCTTCTAAGCTTCAGATAACTAGGAACCGTACCCCAAACCGACACAGGTGGTTGGGTAGAGAATACCAAGGCGCTTGAGAGAACTCGGGTGAAGGAACTAGGCAAAATGGCACCGTAACTTCGGGAGAAGGTGCGCCGGTGAGGGTGAAGGACTTGCTCCGTAAGCTCATGCCGGTCGAAGATACCAGGCCGCTGCGACTGTTTATTAAAAACACAGCACTCTGCAAACACGAAAGTGGACGTATAGGGTGTGACGCCTGCCCGGTGCCGGAAGGTTAATTGATGGGGTTAGCTAACGCGAAGCTCTTGATCGAAGCCCCGGTAAACGGCGGCCGTAACTATAACGGTCCTAAGGTAGCGAAATTCCTTGTCGGGTAAGTTCCGACCTGCACGAATGGCGTAACGATGGCGGCGCTGTCTCCACCCGAGACTCAGTGAAATTGAAATCGCTGTGAAGATGCAGTGTATCCGCGGCTAGACGGAAAGACCCCGTGAACCTTTACTATAGCTTTGCACTGGACTTTGAATTTGCTTGTGTAGGATAGGTGGGAGGCTTTGAAGCGTGGACGCCAGTTCGCGTGGAGCCATCCTTGAAATACCACCCTGGCAACTTTGAGGTTCTAACTCAGGTCCGTTATCCGGATCGAGGACAGTGTATGGTGGGTAGTTTGACTGGGGCGGTCTCCTCCTAAAGAGTAACGGAGGAGTACGAAGGTGCGCTCAGACCGGTCGGAAATCGGTCGTAGAGTATAAAGGCAAAAGCGCGCTTGACTGCGAGACAGACACGTCGAGCAGGTACGAAAGTAGGTCTTAGTGATCCGGTGGTTCTGTATGGAAGGGCCATCGCTCAACGGATAAAAGGTACTCCGGGGATAACAGGCTGATACCGCCCAAGAGTTCATATCGACGGCGGTGTTTGGCACCTCGATGTCGGCTCATCACATCCTGGGGCTGAAGCCGGTCCCAAGGGTATGGCTGTTCGCCATTTAAAGTGGTACGCGAGCTGGGTTTAGAACGTCGTGAGACAGTTCGGTCCCTATCTGCCGTGGACGTTTGAGATTTGAGAGGGGCTGCTCCTAGTACGAGAGGACCGGAGTGGACGAACCTCTGGTGTTCCGGTTGTCACGCCAGTGGCATTGCCGGGTAGCTATGTTCGGAAAAGATAACCGCTGAAAGCATCTAAGCGGGAAACTTGCCTCAAGATGAGATCTCACTGGAACCTTGAGTTCCCTAAAGGGCCGTCGAAGACTACGACGTTGATAGGTTGGGTGTGTAAGCGCTGTGAGGCGTTGAGCTAACCAATACTAATTGCCCGTGAGGCTTGACCATATAACACCCAAGCAATTTGCTTAAGAAGCGAGTTGCGGTGTGTGAAGACGAAACGAACCGAAAGTTCGAGATGATCACAAAACACCGAAAGCTATCACATACCCAATTTGCTGAAGCGAGGCCATCTGGTCACGACTCAGTACCCGAATTTCTTGACGACCATAGAGCGTTGGAACCACCTGATCCCATCCCGAACTCAGCAGTGAAACGATGCATCGCCGATGGTAGTGTGGGGTTTCCCCATGTGAGAGTAGGTCATCGTCAAGATTAAATTCCGAAACCCCAATTGCGAAAGCAATTGGGGGTTTTGTTTTTGCCTGCGAAAAGAAAGTTCGTACGGTCGATCCACGTAACTAGGCAGCCG
>NZ_JALQCW010000094.1 GCF_023241715.1 Pseudomonas morbosilactucae | reverse complement strand
TCCACCGTCTTGAAGGCGGCGGTCCAACGTCGAACTGACGGAGCACCAATCACCACCAGCCCTGATACCAGTTGCTCGCCAATCTGCTACTCCTATCCTGCGGTGAAGGGCTCAATCCGTGAGCCACCAGAACCATGTCGCTAAAGCGCATGGTAATGATCTCCTGGCGGAAAAATGCGAGCTCGCTGGCGAGCGCTTCGCCGCATCTTCATCACCGCCGGGTCAAAGCTCGTCGTCTTGCACCAGGCGAAAATAACCGGCCTGCAGGCGCTGGTAGTCCTTGAGGGCCATGCCCTCCAGGTCCTTGGCGCTGATCTCGGCCAGGCTGGCAAACAGGATCAGCTCGCGCTGCTCATCGTCGCCAGCGGCCGCCGCATTGGCCGCACGCACATCGCGTACGGTCGGAGCTCGCAGCGTGACCCTGTCGCAGACCACGCCATTCATCTCCACCGGTTTGCTGAGGCTGACAGCGACGCTATCGCTGCCGAGGATCATCCAGTCCGGGACTTTTTTCAGTGCTTGAGACATCGGAAGTTTTCCTTACAGGCCCAAGGCCGAGCGTTGAGTGGCGAGTTGGTCGACGCCATTGATCACGCGCTTCATGCCCAGCGCATCGATTTCATAGATCAGGCGACCGTCCACTTCGAGCTTGTAGTACGTCAGGGCCACGTTGTGCTTGATCTCGGCCTTGTCGCCGGATTTCCAGTCGCCCATGTCGACTTCCTTGAGCAGCCCGCGCAGGGTCACGATCACCGGGGTGACCTTGCCCTTGAGCCCCTTGAAGGCGCCACGGAACACACCGTTGAAGCCGGTGCTGTCTGCCAGGCCGAAGAGTTTCAGCGACTCACGGCGCACACCGGTGGTGCTGAACGCGGCCTCTTGTTTCTCCATGCCCATGTCCAGTTCTACCGCCACGTCCATGCCGCCGACACGATGCTCCTCGGTCTTGAGGGTCAACTTGGGCAGGGTCAGGCTCGGCACGTCGCCTTGAAAGCTGATGCCATCGACGAACAGGTTCATGTTCGCCAGGGTTTCGGGAATCATTGCCATTGCTACTGCTCCTTAAGCGGTTTGTTCGATGACTTCGGTCAGCCACTGGTTGGTGACCTCGACGCGGAAGTTCGGGTTTTCGGCAGGCGGTACGTCGGTGAAACGAATGTTCCAGTACACCTTGCCCTGCTCCAACTGGCTGGCGGTGTTCAGCTCGGTGTCGGCGTAGACCTCGAAATTGATGATCGCGCCCTGGTTCTTCAGGTCACGCATAAACGCCTGCAGACCTTCGGTCACGTCCTTGACGTAGGTCGCGGTGATGGAGCGGTCGACCGCCCATTTGTGGCCGTAGAGGATCGCGTCCATCACGATGTCCAGGGTCCGCACACGGGTGACAAACGCCCACTTCGGATCGCTCGACAGCGTGCGGTTGCCCCACAGGCGGAAGCCCGCATCACGAATGATGGTGGTGATGTTGGCGTTGTTCAGGAGGTTGGCGCGGCAGGTTTCATCACCGTCCAGGAACTCGATGGAGCGGGTGGTGCCGGTGATGCCGACAAACTCTTTGTTCGACGGCGAGGCCCAGAAGCCGTAATCGTTGTCGGTCCAGGCAAACAGGCCCGCGACCCAGGCCGAGGCCGGCGCATCGACGGTGGCGCTGTCACCGGCGTCCCAGTACTGAACGCCCGGGTCCACCATGAACGCGCGCTTGGCGCCGAAGTTCTTGGCGTACGCCATGGCCGCTTCATCGGTGGTGTTGGGGCCATCGAGAATCGCCAGGCCGCGCAGCTTGTCGGCCAATGCCACCAGCGCGGTGCCGACCGCCAGGGTCGAACTGTGCTTGGGGGTGACCAGCAGACGCGGCTGCGCATTGAAGCGGCTCTTACCGTCCAGCAGCGCCTGCAGACCGGTACGCTTGCCGTCGGCCAGCACGCCGCCGATGATCGCCGAGGTCTGCTGGGCCGCGTCCTCGACCTTCTCCACGCCACAGGCGACGATCACCGCCTTGGCACGTTGATAGATGGCCTGGCAGGCCTTGGTGATCGCCGCATCCGGGCCCCAGGCGGCAATCGCCTCACGCTCGTTGGTGATCAGCAGCAGGTCGTTGAACTTGGCGCTGAAGGTCGGGCCTTCGGTGAAGGTGTCCACCAGGCCAATGATCGAAGACGTCGGCAGCGAAATGGTGCGTGCGCCGGTGTCCACGTTGGTAACGGTAACGCCGTGGAAAAAACCACTCATGGATAAACTCCAGACATGAAAAAGCCCCGGGGTAAGGGGGCTGTGAGGGTGTGGGTGAAGGGGAAAAGAAAACGCCCCGTCGGTGCGGGGCGTTTATTGGGGTGAGTTGGCGAGCCAAGGCGGCGAAGGCGGCCTTTGCTCAGGATTGGGAAATGCCGAGGACTGAGGCCAGTCGCGCAAGGCCTGCATGTGCAGCAACAGCTCTTTGAACTGATCGCCGCTGAGCGTGGGCTGTACCTTGATCTCCAACTGGTCGCGGTGGCGATCACGCAATCGCATACCCAGCACCAACTCGGCGTTACGCCATGTCCGCTCCTGGTCCGCGAGTTCAGCCAAGGTTGGGGGCGGCGGATCTTGGAACGAGATAACGCCCCCCTCACAGACCACGACCTGATGATTCGCACGAGCCGCAATAATCTCGGCCCGCTGCTCATTGCTGACCTCAATAAGGCCGCTGGGCAGATTTTTCCCGTGAATCACGGTGTCAAGAAAACCGCCCGAGGCAGGGTTGTAGTAAATCAATGGATGTTCCCCCTTTAGCGGCCAAGGCCAAAGCCGATGGTATTCGACATGTTTTTAGCGGCGACTGCCGCGTTGTAGATGCCTAGCGTCATGCCCACTTTTGTAGGAATGCTGGCAGTGGGGACCATCCCCACATCACCCACGGTTGCCCCTACAGCGATCCCCCACTGGGCAAGAACCTCAGTTGGGAACATCAGCGGCCAGACAACCGGCCGAGTGGCTGTGCCGCCGGACGCGAGATTGGTTATCGCTCCGGTGCTGACCCATTGCAGAATCCAACCGCCCAGCCAACTCGGCAGCGCGATGTAACCCGTGCTGGCAAAAACTGCAGAGAACCCATGGCGCAGCTTCAGTGACGTTACAAAGCCACTATCGTCAGTACCGGCGTCAACCGCGGATTGAGTGGCGACTTTTGCTGTGCCCTGATTGATCTCAGTGGCCTGGGCAGACAGCGTCGCCAATGTAGCAACGTCGATGTTTCCCTGATTGATCGGCGCACTCCAGGCTTTAATGCACCACATGACGGCCAGGTTGCGGGGACGGGTTTCCGATCCGCCTGTTGGATTCGTCCTCAGGTTTTCGTCTTGGGTGACCCCATCGCCGGTATCTCCGTACGTCCAGGAGTCAAACACATTGCCAACATTTGAGCTGTCTTTGACCGAGTGCGTATGACTCTTGAACTCATCCGCTTGATTGCTACCCAGCACACGACCCGGATCGACTCCGCGCCCATTGTCCCAGCCCCGCAGAAACTCGCCACGCGAATCAGGCAAACGGAAGTTGCCAGCACCTTCGCTGCCCGTGTTGAACGTGCTACCTAGATAGGACGCCAGATCAGGATAGGTGGCGATGCTCAGCACCTGTCCATCCAACTCAAGGTACCCAGCGGGAACGGCGCCCATTGGGAACGGAATAATGGCGCCCACCGGTGTGGCAGACTTCAGCGCAGCCACTTCATTGGCCAACGCCGCCACGTCGATTTGGCCCTGATTGATTGGAGCGTTCCAGGCCTTGATGCACCACATCACAGCCAGGTTTGTGGGCCGAACAGATGAACCTTCCAACGAAAATCTAAGATCAACGTCAGCAGCATTTGCCCCATCCCCCGTATTGAGCCAAGCAGTCTTACTACCATCTTCCGGTACAACTGCACTGAATGGCGCAATAGTTCCCGCACGGTTCGAAAGTCTGCCATCAATACCCATGACAACACCGCCACCAATTTGATAGCTGCCAATCACCCGCCCCGCGTCTACCCCACGCTCATGATCCCAGCCCCGCAGAAACTCACCCCGCGACTCCGGCAAACGGAAGTTCCCTGCGCCCTCTCCCCCCGTATTGAAGGTGGTCCCCAGATACGCCGCCAGATCGGGATAGATGGCAATGCTCTGCACACTGCCATCGATTTCCAGAAAGCCGGACGGCACGCTGCCCTTGGGAAACGCCACCATCGAACCCACTGGCAATGACGAGGACTGAGCCACCAGCGCCTCGATCTCGGCCTTGGTGTAGGTGTCGTTGATGCCATGACCGGCGAGAGTTGTGGGGTTGGTACCGGCGATCACCCGGCCGTATTTGTCGACCGTGACGTTGGCGTAGGAACCGGCGCTGATGCCCGTCCGGCCCACGGCCATTTCAAAAGCCAGGGCCGTGGTGCCGAGGACAATTGGCCCATCGGTGACCAACTGCCAGACGCTGTCGCCGTTGACCGTGCCCTTCTCGATGCTGACAAACAGCCCGGGGGTCACTTCCAGGCTGCTGTCGGCGTCCGTCGCGCGCTTCCAGGCACCGGTCGACGCCACATACAGCCCGTTGTCCTTGGCTTGGGTCTGGTTTTTCACCAGCACCCGGGCATCGACCGGCAGCAGCACACCGTCGACGGTCAACAAGCCGCTCAAGGCGATATTGGCCGTGGTGGCCACCAGCGCCGAGTGTTTGAAGTCCAGTTTGGCCAGGGCTTCGATCACCGCGTTATCGACGTAATCCCGGGTCGCCAGCACCACCGCCGGATCGATTTTCAGCACGATCTGCGCCGTGTTGGACACGATGAAGTTCATGCGGATCACTTGGGTCTTGCCCGTGCCCTGGGCCAGCAAGGGCTTGAAGCTCGGTGCGCAGTTGGCCACCGCCACCATGTCGCCGTCGGCATCGTAGAGCGCGATTTCACGGATCCAGCGACCACCGGCATCGGCAGGAATCACTTGCTCGGTGACCACCACGTTCGGGTTGGCCGGGTCGGTACGCACCTGGTTGACCGGTGCGCGGCGCCATTCGTTGATCAGCCTGGTTTGGCTGCGTAGCGGAATCGGATCGGTGCCATTGGCATCGCCGACCGCCATTTCCGTAAAGGTCCAGGGAAGGCCCAAGGCCGTGGCATTGGCCTGTTTCGCCTCGCCCACGGCCGTGAGAATGGCAAAGAACTGACTGTTTGAATCAATCATAAGTACACGTCCAGGGTGTCAATTTCATCAATGCACATGACCTGGCCATAGCGGCCGGTCACTTCGATATCGCGGGAGCTGGGCGGGTAAACGTCGATCACTTCCCCCTCTCCCACATAGGCGCCAAAGCCGATCACGCCGGTGGTTTCCAGGCTGATGGCCAGGCCGCTCATGTGCCGACTGAGCGGTTTGGCGTCGTCGATCAGCCGGGTCAGCTCCTGGTACATTTCCTCGCTGATGCCGGTGTCCAGCACCCCGACCTTGAGGGCGAAGGTGGCGGGCTCGCCTTCGGGCACCGTCTGCCACCACTCGACCACGTCGATCAGGTAGCCCAGGGGCTCGACTGCCCGGCGCAAGGCACCGATGGTGCCCTTGCGCTCATGGATGAAGAACGAGGCGCGGATGGCGTTGCGCTTGACCGACTCGGCCCAGCGCGGGTCCCAACGGTCCACCGACCAGGCCCAGGCCAGCTGGGGTAACAGATGCACCGGGCAGGTCGTGGGGTTGTAGAGGGTGCGCAGCAGGATGGCGGTGTCGCCGGCGTTCGCGGCCTCAAGGGCGCGCTCCAGCGGCGTGCTGTTGATCGGCAGTAGGCTGGTCATATTAGCCCCCCAGCGTGACGCTGTAGCCGATGCAGTACGCCGCCTGGGCCGGTGTGGGAGCGAGGTCCTGCCAATCCGTCAGCTCAACCCGGGCCACACCGGCGACGTGCAACTGGGCGTCGATGGCCGATCGCGCCACCTCGATGCCGAGCCGTCGTCGCGGGTTGATCCAGGCCGCCAGCTTGCGTTCGGCTTCGGCCTGGGCCGCGTCACTTTCCGGCCCAGGCCCCTTCATGTGCAGCACCGCATTGATGCGATAGGGCAGCACCTGGGCACTCTGTACCGTGACCCGATCCCCCAGCGGCCGCACATCTTCGTCGTTAAGGGCCGCCGCGACATTCGCCAGCAGCTCGGGGCTCGCCGTGCCATCGCCCTCCAGGCTCAGCACCGTGACGGTCACCCGGGCTGGCGACGGACTTTGCGCCTCGGCATCGGCAACCAGGGCCGAGGCGTTACGTGCATGCAGGATGTAACTGTTGCGCGGCCCTGCCGTGGTCAGCCCTTCGTAGGCCAGTTGGATGCGTTCACGCAGGGCGTCGTCCGATTCCTTGGCCTCAGCAACAGGTGGCACCGCCTGCAGGTCCTCGACCTGGATCACCAAACGCTGCAGATTGACGTTGGCCGCCAAGTGATCCAGGTCGGAGCCCTGGGCATGGGCCAACAGCAGCGCCTTGGCCGCGTCATTGACCCGGGCCCGGAGCAGCATGTCCCCGTAGGCGGCCAGCTCCAGCTGTTTGGTGACCGGGTCGCTCTCCAGATTGGCGGTCCAGTTGTCGCCCATGTGCTGACGAAAGGTCGTCAGTTTGCCTTGATACAGCGCCTCGAAATCGAGGCTTTCCAGCACCTGCGGCGCTGGCAATGCCGACAAATCCAGCATGCTCATGCCGTCACCTCCAAAACCGCGTTATTGCCCAGGTACTGACCCGTCAGCTGAAAGCTGATCTGGCCCTCCACCACCGCGACCACCTGCACCCGCTCCAGTTTCAGTCGTGGTTCCCAGCGCAACAGCGCCCGGGCCACATCAGCCTGCACCGCGCTTTTCCAACCGCCGGTCACCGGCAAGTCGACATAGCGGCGCAAGTTGCTGCCGTAATCCGGTCGCATCCGCCGACTGCCAAGGGGGGTGGTCAGGATGTCCTCGATGGACTGCCGCAAATGCTCGATGCCGGACAGCGGCAAGCCGGTACGGCGATCCATTCCAATCATCGTGTTACTCCTGTAGCTGCAGATCCGGGTGTTTGTTCAGATAGTCCCGGGCGATGCTGTCGCCGGTCGGCGCCGACACTCGGCCCTGGACCACCGGCAACGGGCGGCCGTCCGGCAAGATCAGAACGCGAGAGGTGAAGCGGGTGTCGCGAAACACCGCAGCGCCTTTATCTGCCGAGCGGACGACACTTTTTCTAGGGGTGGCCATGCTGTTCTCCGGGTACAAAAAAACCGCACGCGGCGGGTTTATGGGTTGATGTGGGTGGTGATGGCTGTGGCGTCGGCGATGATCCGCAACGCGTCACTGAGGGGCTGCGGTTGAGCCGGGCCCCGGCATCACAGCGGAATGGGTGTGGGTCGAACCGACGTTCACCCCGTTGTGCTTCAAGCTCGAACCGTTGATGAGCACATCACCATTCAAGGTGATGTCCCCGGTCAGGCTAAGCGTGCTGGCCTGGCCAGTGATCGAACTGGGCGTCACCACCCATGAGCTGCCGCCGACCTGAACGGTCACCGTGCCGCTGGGCAGGCTGATGCTGTAACTTTTGGCCTGCCAGTCGTAGACCAGCGAGCCGCCATCATCGAAACGCCAGACCTCGACATGGTCGCGGTTGTCCGGCTGGAGGCCAGCATTGCCGTACAACCCGGGCACAAACGTGCCTTGGGCCGGTTCACCGCTGGGGCTGATCAAGGCGCCCTGCTCGCCGAGGCTCGGCGCTCGCCAGTGACGAGCCTTGCCCGCGGCCTGGCTGTGCCAGCGAACCCAGGCGCTGGTCCAGCCGGCGCCATCGGAAACACGCACAGTGCCCGCCGCCAGATCCACGCCGACCACGCTGCAAGGAATGATCAGCCCGGCGATCATCCGGTCATGGGTCGCAGACACGAAGCTCATTCCATTTGCTCCGGTGACTGGTAACCCGCCTCGTGACCCGGGCTGGCATCGGGGCTGATGGACAACATCAGTGTTCCCGGGGGTTGATCGGGCCACAGCCACTGTTCTTGCCCGAGGTAAATCACCTGCTGCCACTGCACCGTCCACACCGCGCTCTGTAGCGGCTCAGCTGCCGAACTCACCGGTAACGCCCGCACCGCTGTGGCGGCGTCGACAAAGTCGAGATTCCAGTACTGGCAACGCAGCAGGTTGATCAGTTGCGCAGCCAGCGTGGCCGCCTGCAACGGTGCCTGCGGCAGGCTGGCGTCCACCAGCACCCGGGCCTCAACAGTGGCCCGGATGCCGCTACGCCCGTCACCCGGGTCGGTTCCCAAGTCCATGGCGCTGATTGCACAGTAAATGGTGGGGGCAAAAGGGCTATCCAGTGATGCGGGGAATTCCTCGACCGTTTGGACGTGCGGCATCGCCGCCTTGATGGTCGAGAGAATGGCGTCATGCAAGTTCGTCAATTCGCTCATTGTCCGGTTCCAGAATCGTGTCGACACTGCGACGTACAGGGGGCTTGGGCCGACCAGCCTGAGGGGCGGCGGCGGTTGATCGGGGGCTCAGGGCCGATCCGAGTGCGAGTCCCGTGAAGGGGGTTCGCACACGCCGATGCGCTTGGCGGCCCAGCGTTCGTAAAGGCCGATCGCCACATCGGCGCCGGCCATGGCGGTCAGGCAACCAAAGGCGCAGGCGGCCCAGATCGAGACCCCGGCGGCGTACAGCAGCATGATGGCCGAGACGCCGCAGACCACGCAGGCTCCGGAGCGCAAGGCCAGGCGCCGGATCAGCGACCAGCCGCGAGCGCCCTCCTTGTCGGCGCGCCACATTTCGCCGGACACCCCGCCGACCAGCGCCAGCAAGATGACCAGCCAGATCGGCATATCCAGCAACGCTTGTTGCTCGTTTGTCATTCATGTCTCCCGGGCTGAAAAAAGGCCTGCGAACAGGCCGGACAATAGATGTGTGTAACCTGCGCTGCAGAGCGCCTGGCGGGGCAAGCCCCCGCGGCTTCGGTAGGCATTCCAAAAAGCCCGGTCGCCCGGGCTTTTCAGTAATGCGGTCCTCTGATCTTTCGGCGCTACTGGCGCGGTACGGATCCATTCAAATTGTTCCTCCGACCGCGACCCTGTCCGCCGGATAACTGCTTCTGGTGCTTTACGCTGCACACCCGGGTCAGTTGCCAACCCTCTGAACCGTTGAGGCCGGTTCATCGCTGCCTTTGCTTTGCCACTAAAGAGCGGTGTTGCTCGCCGTTGTTGAGCGGCTTGGGACAAAGAATATGCATGGATGCATATACAGTCAATGCACAAATGCATTTATTTATGCATTAGAAATGCACGAACGCATGGAGGCCGCGCGAATCAAGGCTTGAGGGGATTTCGTCAGGGCGAAAAAAAACCCGCTCAGTGGCGGGTTTTGAAGGAAAGGGCAGAATCAGCGGGCGTACATGCCCCACCAGAAGACGTGGCCGAGGATGCTGATCTGCTCTTCCTGGATGTCCTGGAAGCTGTAGTCTTCATCCGGGTGCTCATCACGGTTGAAGCTGCGCAGGCGAATGCCCGTGGGCAGGCGATAGAGCTGCTTCACCCGCAACTGGCCGTTGTGGTTGATGGCATAGAGGTCGCCATCGATGATGTCGCCAATCGCGCACTTGCCCGCATTGACCCCGACTGTGGCGCCATCACGCAGCACCGGCAACATACTGTTGCCGCGCACGGTGACGCACTTGGCCTGATCGAACTGCACACCGTTATGGCGCAGGCTGCGCTTGCCGAACCGCAGGCTGGCGCGCTCGCTCTCCTCGATGACGAATCTTCCTGATCCAGCAGCCAATTCAACCTCGCGAAGAAAGGGAACCGAGACCTCGTCGTCGTCGACGGGGGTGTCGTCATCCCACAGGCTTATGTCCTTGAGTTCGGAATGAACCTCATCGCGGTCCACGGCGCGGGCCGGCGCTACATCGGCGCGTCCACGCAGTTGATCGGTGCTCACCTGGAAGTATTCGGCGATCCGCGAGACGTGTTTGTCCGACGGATCGACGATCTTGCCGCTGAGAATCCGCGAGAGGGTGGATTGAGGCACACCGGTACGACGGTGAAGCTCCGTGGGGGAGATCCCGTGACGATCCAGCAGCTCTCTTAAGACGGTAGAAACGTTGCGTTTTTGCATAATGCGCATATTGCGGGTTATTTTGCCTGAATACAAATGCTGAATTGCATATATAATGCATAACCTGAATACCCACCCACTTCGCGGTGCCTGCGAAGGCCGCCGCCCCCGTGGTAACCTTGCCGCCATCGCAAAAGCCGGGCCTTGAGCCCCTTACGCCTCACCACTTTCAACGAATCCGCCTAAATACCTAATGAGTAAAAATACCTCCGATCTGTCCTCACACACGCCGATGATGCAGCAGTACTGGCGCCTCAAGAACCAGCACCCTGATCAGTTGATGTTCTACCGCATGGGCGACTTCTACGAGATCTTCTATGAAGACGCGAAGAAGGCCGCCAAATTGCTGGACATCACCCTGACGGCGCGCGGACAGTCGGCTGGCCAGGCGATTCCCATGTGCGGGATTCCTTACCACGCGGCCGAAGGCTACCTGGCCAAGCTGGTGAAGCTTGGCGAATCGGTGGTGATCTGTGAGCAAGTGGGCGATCCGGCCACCAGCAAAGGGCCAGTGGAGCGCCAAGTGGTGCGCATCATCACCCCGGGCACAGTGAGTGACGAAGCCCTGCTCGACGAGCGCCGCGACAACCTGATCGCAGCAGTGCTGGGTGACGAACGACTGTTTGGCCTGGCGGTACTGGACATCACCAGCGGCAATTTCAGCGTCCTGGAAATCAAGGGCTGGGAAAACCTGCTGGCCGAGCTGGAGCGTATCAACCCGGTGGAACTGCTGATCCCGGACGACTGGCCACAAGGCCTGCCGGCGGAGAAACGCCGCGGTGTGCGCCGTCGTGCGCCCTGGGATTTTGAACGAGACTCGGCACACAAGAGTCTGTGCCAGCAGTTTTCGACCCAGGACCTCAAGGGTTTTGGCTGCGAAAACCTGACCCTGGCCATCGGCGCCGCCGGTTGCCTGTTGAGCTACGCCAAGGAAACCCAGCGCACCGCCCTGCCCCACTTGCGCAGCCTGCGTCACGAACGCCTGGACGACACCGTGGTTCTCGACGGTGCCAGCCGCCGCAACCTGGAGCTGGACACCAACCTGGCGGGTGGCCGCGACAACACGTTGCAATCGGTGGTCGATCGCTGCCAGACCGCCATGGGCAGCCGTTTGCTGACTCGCTGGCTGAACCGCCCGCTGCGGGATTTGGCGGTCCTTCAGGCACGGCAAACCTCGATCACCTGCCTGCTGGATGGCTATCGCTTCGAAAAGCTGCAGCCCCAGCTCAAGGAAATCGGTGATATCGAGCGGATTCTCGCCCGTATCGGCTTGCGCAACGCCCGTCCTCGGGACTTGGCCCGCCTGCGGGATGCCTTGGCCGCCCTGCCGGAACTGCAAGTGGCCATGACCGAACTGGAAGCCACGCACCTCACCCAACTGGCCGTGACCACCAGCACCTACCCGGAACTGGCCGCGTTGCTGGCCAAGGCGGTGATCGACAATCCTCCGGCGGTGATCCGCGACGGTGGTGTACTAAAGACCGGTTACGACGCCGAGTTGGATGAGCTGCAATCCCTGAGCGAAAACGCCGGGCAGTTCCTCATTGATCTCGAAGCCCGGGAGAAGGCCCGCACCGGCCTGGCCAACCTCAAGGTCGGCTACAACCGTATCCACGGCTACTTTATCGAGCTGCCCAGCAAACAGGCCGAGCAGGCACCAGCGGACTACATCCGGCGCCAGACCCTCAAAGGTGCCGAGCGTTTTATCACTCCAGAGCTGAAGGCCTTTGAAGACAAGGCCCTGTCCGCCAAGAGCCGGGCCTTGGCGCGGGAGAAGATGCTGTACGACGCCCTGCTGGAGGAGATGATCAGCCACTTGGCGCCGCTGCAAGACACCGCCAGCGCCCTCGCCGAGCTGGACGTACTCAGCAACCTGGCAGAACGCGCGCTGAACCTGGACCTGAACTGCCCACGGTTTGTCAGCGAACCCTGCATGCGCATTACCCAGGGTCGTCACCCAGTGGTCGAGCAAGTCTTGACCACGCCCTTCGTCGCCAACGACCTGAGCCTGGATGACAACACCCGCATGCTGGTAATCACCGGCCCGAACATGGGCGGTAAATCGACCTACATGCGGCAAACAGCGCTGATCGTCCTGCTGGCCCATATCGGCAGCTTTGTACCGGCGGCCAGCTGCGAACTGTCCCTGGTCGACCGTATCTTTACCCGGATTGGTTCCAGTGATGACCTGGCCGGCGGCCGTTCGACCTTTATGGTGGAAATGAGCGAAACCGCCAATATCCTGCACAACGCCACCGACCGCAGCCTGGTGCTGATGGACGAAGTGGGTCGCGGAACCAGTACTTTCGATGGCCTGTCCCTGGCCTGGGCTGCGGCAGAACGTCTCGCCCATTTGCGTGCCTATACATTGTTTGCCACCCACTACTTCGAACTGACGGTGCTGCCGGAGAACGAACCGCTGGTAGCCAACGTGCACCTCAACGCCACCGAGCACAACGAACGCATCGTTTTCCTGCACCATGTGCTGCCTGGGCCTGCCAGCCAAAGCTACGGCCTGGCTGTGGCCCAATTGGCCGGGGTTCCCAGCCAGGTGATCCTGCGTGCCCGGGAGCACCTGAGCCGTCTGGAAACCACCAGCCTGCCCCACGAAGCGCCACCTCCAGCAGCAGGCAAACCCTCGGTTCCACAGCAAAGCGATATGTTCGCCAGCTTGCCTCACCCAGTGCTCGATGACCTGGCCAAGCTTGATCTGGATGACATGACGCCACGTCGTGCACTGGAAATGCTCTACACATTAAAGACACGCATCTAACGCAGACGCTTGCAAGCTGTTAGAATCTCGCGCGGTTTGGGATGCTGCGAACTATTAGCCTGGTTCGCAGACTATCGCTCCCAAACCTGGCGACCCCATCCTGAAGGGGCTCCGCTGCCGCCGTCTGAGGAGAGAATTAGAAATGACCTTCGTCGTCACCGACAACTGCATCAAGTGCAAGTACACCGACTGCGTAGAAGTCTGTCCGGTGGACTGCTTTTACGAAGGCCCGAACTTCCTGGTGATTCACCCGGATGAGTGCATTGACTGCGCGCTGTGCGAGCCTGAATGCCCCGCTGTGGCTATCTTCTCCGAGGACGAAGTCCCGGAAGAGATGCAGGAGTTCATTCAGTTGAACGTAGAGCTGGCAGAAATCTGGCCCAACATCACTGAAAAGAAAGAATCTCTGCCGGATGCCGAAGAGTGGGATGGTGTTAAAGGCAAGATCAAAGATCTCGAACGCTGATTACCGCCGCGTTCCCGAAAAGGCCCCTTGCGGGCCTTTTTGCTTTTCCGGAACCGGGACTTTTCTACAGACGAAAAAAGGGGCGGTATGACCCGCCCACATTTTTTCCCTAGTCCCTGTGTTCCTTTTCATCGTCCTGATGAATCGCTTCCTGCGATGTCCTGACCATCATCCTTGATGGCTGTGTCTATCCGTCGACACAGGGTTGATATTAAAGAGTTCCCCGGCGAGAGCAATCGAACGATTGCCCGAAAAATCGGTCTTCCAGGGCGAACAAATAATTTAAATAACTTATAAATCAACAAGTTATAAATTAACGCAGTATGAAATCGACAATCTCAAGTGATAATCAAACCCAAAACTTACGAAAAAGTAAGCGTTGGCTTACATGGAAACCCAGAGTAATCCCAACTACCTCCTATGCAGACACACCTCTTTTCCAAGGCGCAACAAAAAGCCCCGAACCAGTCGGGGCATTTTTTTACTTGCTTGGGTCAGTCAGACGCAGTTATTGAAACAACGACTCACTGGACAGGCCATTTTTTTTCAAGGATCTCACGCTAAGCGCTTGAGCCCTTCAACCTGGATCTGCCGAACCCCGCTCACGGGTCAAGCCGATTTCCAGGCCAACGTCTTCCAGGGTG
>NZ_JALQCW010000093.1 GCF_023241715.1 Pseudomonas morbosilactucae | reverse complement strand
TGATGCCGGCTGCGGCCGATGGTTTCGCGATGGGCGAGCTGTCTCTGCTCTTAGGGAGACGTTCCCCGAGCGGGCAGTTGGTTGGCCCAGAGTGTGTAAAAACACTTTCGTATCTGGGATGCCTAAGCCTAGCGCTCTTGGGCGAGGCGATTACCTAAACATTTGCCATGATTAGCACCGGTAGCGCTGCAAAGTGTTTATGAAGCGCTTTAGCGCCTCTTGGAGCAGCAAAAGCTGGGGCTTTTACGCCGCCATCGCCTTCAGCAAGCCTTCTGTACCGATGATTTTCATGACTCGTTTCATGTTGTAGGCGAGCACGTTGAGGCTCATCTCCGCGCTGACTCCGACCAACTTACGAGTCAGGAAGTGCGTCGAGCCCATCCATTGTTTGAGCGTCCCGAAGGGATGCTCAACAGTCCTTTTTCGAACTCGCATCATGTCAGGTGCGTGGTTCATTCGACGCTGCATGTCCTCCAGCACGGCCTCGTGTTCCCAGCGACGGACTCGCC
This sequence comes from Pseudomonas morbosilactucae, assembly GCF_023241715.1. Taxonomy (GTDB): domain Bacteria; phylum Pseudomonadota; class Gammaproteobacteria; order Pseudomonadales; family Pseudomonadaceae; genus Aquipseudomonas; species Aquipseudomonas morbosilactucae. The sequence continues at coordinate 1,263 of NZ_JALQCW010000093.1, read as the reverse complement.
GCTCCGTACTCGGTGTGCACTGGGGTTTTAGCGCGCAACTCTGGCAACGTGAACTCCAGTAACAGTGCATATTCATGCCTTTTTCAACGCTTGAGAAGCGCAAGATCAGCGCTTCTCCCGCCGGGCAGACATATTCGTTTTTCGTCGGGTCATAAATGAAGGCATCTTTGTTGAATCGTCCTTCCGCCTTGGCACTTGAGGTCATTGGCTTTGGTACATAGGCGGTGATGTTTGCGTCGTGACAGGCAAGGATTTCCTCGCCCTTGAAGTAGCCTCGGTCAGCTACTACCGATAGCGTTTCTGAAGCCATCGCTTCCCGAGCCTGCTTCGCCATCGAGCTGAGTTGGTCTCGGTCAGAACCAGCATTGGTGACCTCGTGAGCCACGATCAAATGGTGCTGGGTATCGACCGCTGTTTGCACGTTGTAGCCGACGATTCCGTTGCCGCGTGTCTTCATCGAACGGGCGTCAGGATCGGTCAGTGAGACCTGTTTGTCAGGGGATTCGTTGAGCTGAACCTCGATCACCAGAAGCTCTTTCATTTGAGTTTTAAGTTTCGCGATTTTCTCTTCCAGACGCGTGGCATCTAGCTCGGAGGCAGTTGGAACCTTCCGATCAGCCGCATCAAGCGCAGTCAGGTAACGGTTGATGCTCGACTCAATTTCTTCCATTCGCCGCTTCAGTTTGGCGCTGGTGAAGTTGCGGTCACGATTGTTCACCGCCTTGAATTTACTGCCGTCGATGGCGATCAGGTTTTCCTCGAAAAGCCCCAACTGCTGGCACAGCACAACGAACTGGCGGCAGACCCCACGAATGCCTTTGCTGTTGTCTTTTCGGAAGTTGGCGATGGTTTTGAAGTCGGGCATCAAACGCCCGGTTAACCACATCAGCTCGACGTTGCGCTGGGCTTCTCGCTCAAGGCGTCGGCTCGACTGAATGCGGTTGAGGTAACCGTAGATATAGATCTTCAGCAGGATCGCAGGGTGGTATGCAGGTCTGCCGGTTTCGGCTGGAATGACGCCATCAAAACCCAGCTTGGCCAGGTTGAGTTCATCGACGAAAACGTCAACCACGCGTACCGGATTGGTATCGCTGACATAGTCGTCGAGGCTTTCGGGAAGTAAGGTGCTTTGAGCTCGGTGTTCACCCTGGATAAACCGTTTCATGGGTTTCCCTTGCGATGAAATTCTCAGAATCTTAGCAAGGTTTGTCCGGGCGTTTTTACACACTCTGGCCGATAGCTGCCATCTATGATCATCTGTTA
>NZ_JALQCW010000092.1 GCF_023241715.1 Pseudomonas morbosilactucae | reverse complement strand
TCGCCGCTGACCTGCGCAAAGAAATCTTCCGCATGCTTGGCGAGGGCAAGGACAACCAGCAGATCATCGACTTCATGGTGGACCGCTATGGCGACTTCGTTCGCTACAAGCCGGCCCTCACCGGAAAAACCGCCTTGCTCTGGTTCGGTCCCGCCGGCCTGTTGCTGGGCGGTGTGCTGATCATTGCCGTGATCGTCCGGCGTCGGCGCGTTGAGCGCAGCGACAGCCCGAACACGCTATCTGTCGACGAGCGCCAGCGCCTCGACCAACTGTTGGAAAAAGACCGCGAATGATTGATTTCTGGCTTGCTGCAGGCCTGCTGCTCCTGGTGGCCCTGAGTTTTCTGTTGATCCCCATCTTGCGTGTACGCCGTGCCCAGCGTGAAGAGGATCGTACCGCGCTCAACGTGGCGCTTTATCAAGAACGCGTGGCCGAGTTGCAGGGCCAGCAGGCCGAGGGCGTGCTGAATGCCGAGCAGATGGACAGTGGCCGTGCCGAAGCAGCGCGCGAGTTGCTGGCCGATACCGAAGGCTTGGCGCCGGCCCGGGTGTCCCGATTGGGCAAGCCTTTGCCGCTGCTGGCGGCGATTTTGGTGCCGGTGCTGGGCCTGGGTTTGTACCTGCATTTTGGTGCCAGCGACAAAGTCGAGCTGACCCGGGAATTTGCCCAGGCGCCGCAGTCCATGGAAGAGATGACCCGCCGCCTGGAGCGCGCCGTGGCCGCGCAACCGGATTCAGCCGAGGGCTTGTACTTCCTCGGGCGGACTTACATGGCCCAGGACCGTCCAGCGGATGCGGCGAAGATCTTCGAACGCACTGTGGCCCTGGCCGGGCGTCAGCCGGAGCTGTTGGGGCAGTGGGCCCAGGCCCAGTACTTTGCCGATAACAAGCAATGGTCGGACAAGGTCCAGGCCCTGACCGACGAAGCCCTGAAGGCGGATCCCAAGGAGGTCACCAGTCTCGGCCTGCTGGGCATCGCCGCCTTCGAAGGGCAGCGTTATCAGGAGGCCATTGATTACTGGACGCGCCTGCTGGCCCAACTGCCGGCGGACGATAATTCCCGTGCTGCCCTGCAAGGCGGCATCGAGCGGGCCAGCGAGAGGCTGGTGGCCAACGGCGGCAAGGTGGCCCAGGCACCGGTGGCCACTGCCAAGGCGGCATTGCTCAAGGTGCGGGTCGACCTGGCGGCGGAACTCAAGGCCAAGGTCCAGCCGGGTGATAGCGTGTTTATCTTCGCCCGCGCCACTCAGGGGCCGCCTGCGCCATTGGCGGCCAAGCGCCTGACCGTGGCCGACCTGCCGGCCACCGTCGAATTGGGTGATGCCGACGCGATGATGCCGCAGTTGAAACTGTCGAACTTCCCTGAAGTCCAACTGGTTGCTCGGGTATCCCGCGCCGGCCAACCGACCGCCGGTGAGTGGGTAGGGCGCAGCAAGCCCCTGGCCAGCAGCACCACCGCGCAACAGCAATTGACCATCGACAGCCCTGACCAATAAGCGAGAAGCCGCCATGACCGCCATCACTCGTATCACCCTGTTGTCACTGGTCCTGGGGTTGAGTGCATGTACGGTCCAGCGGCCGGTGCAAACCACCTCCGAACCCATTCCGCCTTCGGTCCCCAGCAGCCGGCCCCAGCCCTCCACCGCGCCCGGCACGCCGGCGACGCCCAACCGTCCAGCCAAGCCCGTGCCACGCACGTCCGCCAGCTTTGCCCCACCGCCTGGCGGCAATAGCCATTGGGACGGGCGCCTGGGCGTCTACGTGCTGGACGGCCAGAGCAATACCTTCTATCGCCAGCGCACCTATTACCGCTGGAACAACGGTTGGAGCCGCTCCATCAGCCCGGACGGCCCTTGGGAAGAGACCGACGTCCATGGTGTCCCGTCAGGCTTGGGTCGACAGTTCCAATAAGTGACGGCTGTTGCCCCGTCTGGTGACGATAGTGCTCATTGTTCAAGCACTTAGCCCGCTGGCCGATACAGCGGGATGTCCCTGAGCATCGTTGTCTGAGCACCTGATGAAGAAAAAACCCAACAAGGCGTATTTGGCGCGAATGCTGATTGCGCTGTATGTGTGCCTGTTTTTTATTGTTTTGTACTACCTGGGCGGTATCGAGACCCCCGGCCTGATCTACCTGTCGCTGGAGCCCTTGTGCCTGGTGGCGTTGTTCGCCTTTATCTATTACCTGTTTTGCTGGTTATTCATCGCCTGCCGCCCACGGGACGAAGTGTGGTGGAAGCGGGTCGATTACGTCTGGCTGCTGTTCGCCTCGTTGGCGTTGATCGGGCAGACCCAGGTCGTGCGCACGTCCTGGTTCGAGTCGGACCACACGCTGGCGCAGGGCGCCTACCAGTCCATTGAAAAAAGCCTCAAGGCGCAGATCAACGACCTGCTGAGCCCCGAGTCGTGTGCGTCGGCCGCGACGCGTTACGAGCCCGCCGATGCAGAGCAGGTCGGCCGCCTGTGCGAGCGTTATGCAGGCTTGGCCCGACCGCTGTCGGAGCTTTCGGTTCTCAAGGTGCTGGCAGATCTGCCAGGGATCGCTAGCGAGTACTCGGCCAAACCGGTGCAGGACTGGCTCACCGCGTTGCAGGACACCGAGAAGGAGCGTGAGTTACGGCGCACGCAGGTGGACACGTTCGCGACCCTGATCCAACCCACTCGGTTCGAGACATTTTTCAGCTACTTCGCGCCCTTGCTGGTGGTGATTGCCCTGGCCTTGCGCGCATCCAAAGTCACCGGCGAGATCCAATTGAAGGCGCCGAAACAGCGTAAGTTCTGGCTCATCGTTAACCAGCGCGTCGTGGTGGACAGCCTCGGGTTTACCGATGTGGCGCGCAAGCGCTTCACCCACGCCCTGGGCAGTTGGCGCAAGGCCGACTGGGGCGTGGTGCACATGACCTGTGATTTCATTGCGTTGAACAGCGGGCGGGGCAGCAATGAGTTCGTCGCGCCGGGCTTCTGTGAAAGTGAGTTCCAACTGGTGCGCCTCGAAGACTTCGAGCATTGCGGGTTTGCTGAGTGGGCAGCCGGCCAGTCGATGGAGGTGCTTTACCTCGTGGGCGAAAACGACCCGGATTTGATCAAGCGGCTGCGCCAGTGGGGCGAGGAATCGAAGACCGAAGTGCTGATTCGCGAGCACATCTAGTCAGGTTGCTTTGCTGGTGAGTCTGCCCGCTCGTCAGGGGCGCGCCGGCAAGGCGCTCAGCGCCCCAGCAGCCCTTCGACGTAGTCGACAAAGGCCCGCGCCTTGGCGCTGGCCTGCCTTCCGGTGGGGAACACCGCCCAGAGTTTTTGCGGCGGCAGTTGCCAGTCCGTGAGCACTGCCCGAACGGCGCCATTGGCCAGCTCCGGGGCGAACATCCACTCTGAGGCCACGGCCAGCCCCTGATGGGCCAGCACCGCCGCACGCATGGCTTCTGCGGCATTGACCCGCACTCTGCCGGCGAGCCCCACCGACTGCTGTTCTTCACCGCGGGTGAAGGACCAGTGTGCGCCACCGCCCAGGCTGTAGATGATGGCCGGGTGCTGCGGCAATTGGCTGGGCGCTTCGGGCTCGCCGTGCCGGGCAAAGTAGTCCGGGGTGGCCAGCAGCAATCGACGACACTGGCTGATCTGGCGCGCGGTCAGCGCTGAATCCTCAAGGGTGCCCATGCGCAGGGCCACATCGATACCCGCTTCCACCAGGTTGATGTTGCTGTCGTCCAGCACGATGTCGATGTCCAGTTCCGGATGCCGGTCCAGAAAGGGCCCCAGGTGCGGAACGATGTGCAGCCGGGCAAAGGTCACTGCAGCGCCGATGCGCAGGGTGCCGCGCAACCCGGCGGCCGAGCCCCGGGCGGCGCTCTCCGCTTCATCGGCTTCTTCCAGGGTGCGTTTGGCCCGTTCAAAAAACGCCAGGCCGGCTTCGGTTGGGGTCAGGCCGCGGGTGGAACGCAGCAACAGCCGCACGGCCAAGTGGGCTTCCAACTGCGCGATGCTTTTCGAAACGGCAGGCTGACCGATGTTCAAGCGCCGGGCGGCGGCGGAAAACGAGCCGGTTTCCAGCACCATGACGAAGGTTTCCATCGCGGCGAGGCGGTCCATGGGAAGTCCTTGAAGGGGCAGTGGGCGAGGGCACTTGTTGTACCCCCGCCGTGTGTGGCCGGCAACTGGCAATCCAGCTACAACCTTGTGGGTCAGGCGTGGGCGTTGCGTTCGCGTACCGCCAGGAAGCGCAACAAGGCCAGCAATGGAAACAGGCTGCCCACCAGCATGATCCCCAGCCAGCCGCCACGTTCGTAGACCGCGCTGGCGATGGATGAGCCGAAGGCGCCGCCGATAAAGATGCTGGTCATGTACAGCGCGTTGAGGCGGCTGCGACTCTGGGCGTCCAGGGCGTAGACCGCACGTTGGCCGAGCACCATGTTCATCTGTACACAGAAGTCCAGGACCACGCCGCTCACCGCCAGGCCGATCACGCTATAGGCCGGATGCACCAGGCCCGGAAGAAAGCTCAAGGCAGCGAACAGCATGGCCAGCAACGAGGCAATGCGGGTGTGGCCGGCATCCGCCAGACGGCCGCTGATGGGCGCGGCAATGGCGCCGATGGCACCCACCAGGGCGAAGATGGCGATCTGGGTCTGGGACAGGCCGTGATTGCGCGCCAACTCCAGAGGCGCGGCGGTCCAGAACAGGCTGAAGGCAGCGAACATGCAGCCCTGATAGAACGCCCGCTGGCGCAGTACCGGCTGTTGGCGCAGCAAGGTGCCCAGGGAGCGCAGCAACTGGCCGTAGCTGGCGCTGTGATCCGGTTGGCGCTTGGGCATGGTCAGGGCCAGCACCAGGCTGATGGCGGCCATCAACACCGCGGCGGCAATAAACATCGTGCGCCAGCCGAAGTGGTCGGCCACCACGCTGGACACCGGCCGCGCCAGGAGGATCCCCAGCAGCAGCCCGCCCATGATCCCGCCCACCACGCGGCCGCGAGATTCGGCTGGCGCCAGGTGGGCGGCCAGGGGAATGAGGATCTGCACCGACACCGAACTGAACCCGATCAGCAGCGAAACCAGGAGAAAGGCATTGGGTGTGGTGGTGAACGCGGCCCACAGCAGGCTGGCGATGGCCACCAGGGTGGTGGTGATCATCAGGCGACGGTTTTCCAGGAGGTCGCCCAGGGGCACCAGGAAAAACAGGCCCAGGGCGTAACCGATCTGGGTCAGGGACACGATCAGGCTGGCCAGGGTGCTGGACAGGCCGACATCCGGCGCAATCAACTCGATGATCGGCTGGGCGTAGTAGATGTTGGCAACAATGGCGCCGCAGCAAAAGGCAAACAGCAACACCATGCCTCGGGTCATTGTCGTGCTGGCAGCGTGCAGCGCTTGGGTGGTGGAAGTCATCGCGGTTCTCTTGGCGGCGAAAAGGATGTGGGCGAGGTTAAGAGGCGAGCCCATGGCGCGGTAGAGAGGGCAGGGCAATAGTATTTATTCCCGCTGGGAATAAACGCTCGGCGCGGGTCAAGCGGCGGGTTGAAGGGGCGACCGACGTCAGGCTCTGATGATACATTTACTTACATCTGCTTCGATAGCGTGCTTACGTTTTTCACGGCCTTCGGCGTGCCTGCCTTTGCACGCTGTCCTCAGAGGAAACCTGCCCCATGAATCGGTCTGTTCGTTGTCTGCTCAGGGGCGTTCAAGCCCTGTCTTTCATCACCTTGGCGGCCTTGGGCACGGCCCAGGCCCAGGACGCCCCGGGCATGCGCATGGGCGTGCGTGGGGAAATCACTGCGGTCAACGGTGACACGTTGCGGGTGCAGGCCAGCAGCGGTGAGAGCGCCACCATCCAATTGACGCCCCAGACCCAGGTGCGTGCCGTGACCTTGGCCAATATCGAGGACATCAAGCCCGGCAGCTACATCGGTTCGGCCGCTGTGCCCATGGCCGACGGCACCCTCAAGGCCCTGGAAGTTCATGTGTTCCCGCCGCAAATGGCCGGCACCGGTGAAGGGCATCGCCCGTTCGACCTGGTCAAAGGCAGCAGCATGACCAATGGCAGCGTTGGTGACTTGGTGGTGAGCAACGGCCGCACCCTGACTGTGAACTACAAGGGCGGCCAGCAGAAAATCCTGGTGCCGGACGATGTACCCATCGTCAATCTGACCCCAGGTGACCGCGGCCTGCTGAAGGCCGGGGTCAAGGTGGTCATGTTCGTGACCCAAAGTGCCGACGGTACCTTGACCGCGCAATCGATCTCGGCCGGCAAGGACGGGGTGACGCCGCCGATGTGACGGCTGGGCTGTGCACGTCTTTTACGGTGTAGGGATGTGTCGTTGCATTACCAAGTGTTGCGGTGATGGCCTTTCGATGGAACTCCGGGCGGGCTTGGTTTAGGGTTTTCTGTCGCCCTATAGGCCAGGAGGCTCCATGCAAAAATCCACGTTCAATCCGCCAAGTGTTTTCAACTCGCTGCAATACGGTTTCAGCCAGGCTGTCGAGGTGCGTGGCGGTCGGCGCTTGCTGCTGTCCGGTCAGGTCGGTGTCGACGAACACGAATCCACTGTCGGCCCCGGGCTGCGGGAGCAGACCGAACAGGCGTTTGACAATATCGAGCGGGTGCTGGCCCAGGCGGGCGGTGAACTGAGTCATGTGGTGATGCTGAGGATCTACATTGCCGAAGCGGCCCGCGACCAGCAGGAGTGGATCAGCCAAGTGCTGCTCCAGCGTTTTCCCAACGACCCTCCGGCCTCATCCTGGATCATCGTCAGTGGCCTGTCGTTACCCGAGTGGCTGATCGAGGTCGAGGCCGAAGCCATGTTGCCGGAGCAGCAACCGGCCCAGGAGGCGGCGCTGTTGAGCCCGGTGGTGGGCCTCTAGCCCTTGCGTCTCAAGCGGCAGGCATAAAAAAAGCGACCATCAAGGTCGCTTTTTTTGTCACTGCGCTTACTTGGCGTCGCCGTAGATCTGGTCGAAGACCCCGCCATCATTGAAGTGGGTCTTTTGCACGCTGCGCCAGTCGCCGAAGGTTTTCTCCACCGAGAGGAAGTCGACTTTCGGGAAGCGGTCGGTGTACTTGGCCAGGACTTTCGGGTCCCGTGGGCGCAGGTAGTTGTTGGCGGCAATTTCCTGGCCTTCAGGCGACCACAGGTACTTCAGGTATTCCTCGGCAGCGGCGCGGGTGCCTTTCTTGTCCACCACTTTGTCGACCACTGACACGGGCGGCTCGGCTTCGGCGGAGACGCTTGGGTAGATCACTTCGAACTGATCGCGACCAAACTCCCGGGCAATCATTTCCGCTTCGTTTTCGAAGGTCACCAGTACGTCGCCGATCTGGTTGGTCATGAAGGTAGTGGTGGCGGCGCGGCCGCCGGTATCCAGCACGGGCGCCTGCTTGAACAGCTTGCCGACAAAGGCCTTGGCTTTGTTCTCATCGCCGCCGTTCTTCAGCACATAACCCCAGGCCGAGAGGTAGGTGTAACGGCCGTTACCCGAGGTTTTCGGGTTGGGCACAATCACTTGCACGCCATCCTTGAGCAGGTCCGGCCAGTCTTTCAGGGCCTTGGGGTTGCCTTTGCGCACGATAAACACCGTGGCGGAGGTGAACGGCGCGCTGTTGTTCGGCAGGCGGGTGACCCAGTTGTCGGGCACCAGTTGGCCGTTGTCCACCAAGGCGTTGATGTCGGTCGCCATGTTCATGGTGATGACGTCGGCCGGCAGGCCATCGATCACTGAGCGCGCCTGTTTACTGGAGCCGCCGAAGGACATCTGCAGGGTGATGTTCTCTTTGTGCTCGGCTTGCCAGTGTTTCTGGAAGGCCGCGTTGTAGTCCTTGTAGAAATCGCGCATCACGTCGTAGGACACGTTCAGCAGGGTCGGTGCCGCTTGGGCGACGCTGCCCAGGGCCAGGCCGGCGGCGAGGAGTGAGGCGCTAACGAGTTTTTTCACTGCACATTCCTTTTATTCGAGAGTGAAGGCAATTTGCCGCCGACTATAGCCGGGGCGCTATAGGTCTTTAAAGATTAAAAAGCACTTTGCTTATGCCGTTTTCTTGAACAGCGCATTACCGCATCGAGAGCAGAACGCCGCCTGTTGTTCGTGGTTGTCTTTCTGGCACACCGGGCAGTCGTGCTTGAGCTGGCCACCGCGCATGGCATTGGCCAGTTCGGCGGTGAAAATCCCAGTGGGCACGGCGATGATCGAGTAACCGGTGATCATCACCATGGAGGAGATGATCTGCCCGAGGATGGTCTTGGGCACGATGTCGCCGTAACCGACGGTGGTCAGGGTGACGATGGCCCAGTAGATGCCCTTGGGAATACTGGTGAAGCCGTGTTCCGGGCCCTCGACCACGTACATCAGGGTGCCGAACACCGTGACCAGGGTGCAGACGCTGAGCAGGAACACCAGGATCTTCTGCTTGCTGCCGCGCAGGGCGTCCAGCAGGTAGTGGGCCTGTTTCAGGTAGGGGCCGAGCTTGAGCACACGGAAGATGCGCAGCATGCGGATCACCCGGATGATCAACAGGTACTGGGCGTCGCTGTAGTAGAGGGCGAGGATCCCGGGGACGATCGCCAGCAAGTCCACCAGCCCATAGAAGCTGAAGGCGTAGCGCAGGGGCTTGGGCGAGCAGTACAGGCGCAGGCCGTACTCGATGAGGAAGATCAGGGTGAAGCCCCATTCGATCGCTGCCAGCACCCCGGCGTAATTGCGATGCACCTCGTCGATGCTGTCGAGGATCACGATCACCAGGCTGGCGAGAATGATCAGCAACAGGCTGCTGTCGAAGCGTCGTCCGGCCACGGTATCGGTCTGGAAAATCATCACATAGAGGCGTTGCCGCCAGGTGTCGCTGCTGTCCATTGGGCCTGCCTGAGTCGAAGATCAGCGAAGCCTAGGGGGATTGCCCCGGGTTGCGCAAGGCGCACTGTCACGGGCTGCTTGTTGCAGCACACGGGCCCCGGCACGTGCCAGCCAGCAGGCGAGGATAAAAGGTGCGGTCAGGGTGGGCAGGCCCAGGCTGCTGAAGCCCGGGGTGACCAGCAATGCCAGGGCAATGCCCAGCAGTGGCAGCCAGGGGCGGCGGGTTACTTGGCTCAGGGCCAAGGCCGCCAGGGCGCTGTTGTACCCGCCCAGGCCCTGCAAGGCACTGGCGTTTTCGTGGTGCAGCCAGGTGAATGCAAGGCCGGCCACGGAGCCCGCCAGGGCCCAGGTTGCGGCGCGGCGGTTGGCCACCCATAAGCCGCTGGCAATCAAGGCGCCGGCCAGGGGCTGGTCGAGAAACATCACCTGGCCAAAGCCCATGAAGACCGCCCCTAGCCAGTCGACCGCGGCGACGCTGACGGGTACCGCTGAGTAGGGCAAGGCTGGCTCGCTCAGGGTCAGCAGTAACCAGGCAAGCCCGACAAAGGGCGCGGTGTAGGCCGGCAGTTGGCTTGATGGGCGGGCCCGCTTGAGCCATTGCTGGGTGAGGATTGCGCTGAGGCCCGAGCTGGCGATGATCAGCGGCGGCAACAAGGGCGACCAGGGCAGTTGCTGGCTCAGCAGTAAGCCCAGCAGGATGCCGTTGTAACTGAACAGCCCGGCTTGCCGATGGGCCTTGGCATAGCCCCGGCACTGAGCGGTGAGCAGGCCGCCCACCGCGCCGAGCAGGGCTCCGCCCAGCAGCGTGGGAGCCGCCATCAGGATGGCCAGCAAACACAGCAGGCCGAAAAAGGGGTGGCGTTGCAAAAACACTTGGCTGAAACCGTTGAGCAAGGCTTCGGCCCAGTCGGGGCAATGGTGGTTGAACGTCTTGGCGGGCATGTAAGGCTTCGATCGATCACCCCCCGCCGCGGCCTGATGCCGTGGCGGGGGGTGGCATGGGGTTCAGATCAGGGTTTCGATCCGCAGCGAATTGGTCGAGCCCGGCTGGCCAAAGGGCACGCCCGTGGTGATCAGCAAGGTATCGCCGCGTTTGGCCAGGCCTTGGGCCTGGGCGATTTCCAAGGCCGTGGAGCACACCTCATCCACCTGTCGCAGCCGGTCGTTGACCACTGAGTGCACACCCCAGGCCACGGTCAGGCGGCGGGCCGTGGACAGGTTGGGCGTCAGGTTGAGAATCGGCACCCGTGGTCGTTCCCGTGCTGCGCGCAGGCTGGAGGCGCCAGATTCGCTGTAGTTCACCAGCACCGCCACCGGCAGGATGCTGCTGATGCGACGGATCGCACAGCTGATGGCGTCGGACACGGTGGCCTCGGCCTGGGGCCGGCTGACGTCCAATTGATTCTGGTAGTCCGGGCCGCCCTCCACCTGGCGAATGATTTTGCTCATCATCTGCACGGCCTCCAGCGGGTATTCGCCGGAGGCGGTTTCCGCCGACAGCATCACCGCGTCGGCGCCCTCTGCCACGGCGTTGGCCACATCGGTGACCTCGGCACGGGTCGGTGCCGGGGAAAAACGCATGGACTCCAGCATCTGGGTGGCGACCACCACCGGTTTGCCCAGTTGGCGGCAGGTGCTGATGATGTTTTTCTGAATCTGCGGCACGCTCTCGGCCGGCACTTCCACCCCTAGGTCACCCCGCGCCACCATGATGGCGTCGCTCAGGGCGGCGATTTCCCGCAGATGAGTGACGGCGCTCGGCTTCTCGATCTTGGCCATCAGGAAGGCCTTGTCGCCGATCAGGGCACGGGCTTCGTGAATGTCTTCCGGGCGCTGCACGAATGACAGCGCCACCCAGTCCACCCCCAGTTCCAGGCCGAAGCTCAGGTCGCGACGGTCCTTGGTGGTCAGCGGGCTGAGGTTGAGCAGGGCTTCAGGGACGTTGACGCCTTTGCGGTCCGACAGCTCGCCGCCGTTGAGCACGGTGGTGTCGATGGCGTCGGCGTGCTTGGCAACCACCCGCAGGCGCAGTTTGCCGTCGTCCAGCAGCAAGTCCATGCCGGGCTCCAGAGCCGCGATGATTTCCGGGTGCGGCAGGCTGACTCGGACCTGGTCACCGGGGGTGTCGTCCAGGTCCAGGCGCAGGGCTTGGCCGCGCACCAGCTGGATTTTGCCGGCGGCAAAGGTGCCGACCCGCAGTTTCGGACCTTGCAGGTCCATGAGGATGCCCAGGGGGTAGTTCAGTTGCTGCTCGACTTCACGGATCCATTGGTAGCGCAGGGCGTGGTCGCTGTGGCTGCCGTGGCTGAAGTTGAGGCGGAAGATGTTGACCCCGGCCTTCACCAGGTCGCGGATATCGTCGATGCCTTGGATGGCCGGGCCGAGGGTGGCGAGGATTTTGACCTTTTTATCAGGCGTCATGTGCAAGGCTCTCAAGAATCAGGATGGCGCGGAAGTCGTTGACGTTGGTGCGGGTTGGCTCGGTGACGATCAGGTTGTCGAGCGCGGCGAAGTAGCCGTAGCCGTTGTTATTGTCCAGTTCGTCACTGGCGCTCAGGCCCAGGGCGGCGGCGCGGGCGTAGCTGGTGGGGGTCATGAGGGCGCCGGCGTTGTCCTCGGAACCGTCGATGCCATCGGTGTCGCCGGCCAGGGCGTAGACCCCGGGCAGGCCTTTGAGGCTTTCGGTCAGGCTCAGGAGAAACTCGGCATTGCGCCCGCCCCGGCCGTTGCCGCGCACGGTGACGGTGGTTTCGCCGCCGGAGAGGATCACGCAGGGGGCGGCCAGGGGTTGGCCGTGCAGCAGAACCTGGCGGGCGATACCGGCGTGCACCTTGGCCACTTCCCGGGATTCCCCCTCCAGGTCGCCGAGGATCAGCGGGCTGAAGCCGGCCTGGCGGGCTTTGACGGCGGCGGCCTCCAGGGACTGCTGGGGCCTGGCGATCAACTGGAAGTGGCTGCGGGCCAGGCTCGGGTCGCCGGGCTTGACGGTTTCCGACTCGGGGCTCTGTAGCCAGTTGCGCACGGCTGCCGGCACCTCGATGGCATAGCGTTTGAGGATCGCCAGGGCTTCTGCCGAAGTGCTGGGGTCGGCCACGGTGGGGCCGGAGGCGATGACGGTGGCCAGGTCGCCCGGCACATCGGAGATGGCGTAGGTGTACACCGTGGCGGGCCAGCAGGTCTTGGCCAGGTGGCCACCCTTGATCGCCGAGAGGTGCTTACGCACGCAATTCATCTCGCCGATGGTGGCGCCGGATTTGAGCAGGGCCTTGTTGATTGCCTGCTTGTCCGCCAGGGTGATGCCGGCGGCGGGTAGGGCCAGCAAGGCCGAGCCGCCACCGGACAGGAGAAAGATCACCCGATCGCTTTCACTGAGGCCGCTGACCATCTGCAACACTCGGGTGGCGACCGCCAGGCCGGCGGCGTCGGGAACCGGGTGGGCAGCTTCCACCACTTCGATTTTTTCGCAGGGGGCGCCGTGGCCATAGCGGGTGACCACCAGCCCTGAGACTTCACCCTGCCAGCAGCGTTCCACCACTTGGGCCATGGCGGCAGCGGCCTTGCCTGCGCCGATCACGATCACCCGACCGCTGCGATCAGTGGGTAGATGGGCTTCAAGGACGTGTTGCGGGTGGGCGGCGTCGATGGCTGTATCGAAAAGCTCGCGAAGGAATTGTTGTGGATCGACCGACATAAGCGGGCTCCCGGGGCATTCTTATTATTGGAAGTGCAGGAGCCGGCTTGCCGGCGGTGGCGGCCTCAAGCCTTGTGCAAATGCAACTGGCCTCATCGCCGGCACACCGGGCTCCTACAGAGGGGAGGGCGTGGCGGGGTTATTTATCGCGAATCGAAAAATTCGCCATATGCTCCAGGCCCTTGATCAGTGCCGAGTGGTCCCAATTGCTGCCACCGATGGCCGCGCAGGTGCTGAACACTTGCTGGGTGTTGGCGGTGTTGGGCAGGTTGACCCCCAGTTCCCGTGCGCCGGCCAGGGCCAGGTTGAGGTCCTTCTGGTGCAGGCTGATGCGGAAGCCCGGATCGAAGGTGCCCTTGATCATGCGGTCGCCGTGGACTTCGAGGATCTTCGACGAGGCGAACCCGCCCATCAGGGCTTCACGCACCTTGGCCGGATCGGCACCGTTCTTGGCGGCGAACAGCAGTGCTTCGGCCACGGCCTGGATGTTCAGGGCGACGATGATCTGGTTGGCCACCTTGGCGGTCTGGCCGTCACCGTTGCCACCGACCAGGGTGATGTTCTTGCCCATGCTCTGGAACAACGGCAGGGCGCGTTCGAAGGCTTGGCTGTCGCCGCCGACCATGATGCTCAAGGTCGCGGCCTTGGCCCCGACCTCACCGCCGGATACCGGAGCGTCCAGGTATTGCGCGCCTTTTTCGTTGATCTGAGCGGCAAACGCCTTGGTCGCCGTTGGGGAAATCGAACTCATGTCGATGACAATCTTGCCCTTGCCGATCCCGGCAGCTACGCCGTCGGCACGCAACAAAACGTCTTCCACCTGGGGGGTGTCGGGAACCATGATGATGACGAATTCGGCTTCCTGGGCCACTTCCTTCGGGTTGGCCAAGGCCACGGCGCCGGCGGCGATCAGTTCGGCCGGTGCGGTGCCGTAATGCTCGGACAGGAACAGGCTGTGCCCGGCTTTTTGCAGGTTCTGCGCCATGGGCAGGCCCATGATGCCGGTGCCGATAAATCCGATTTTAGCCATGATAAAAATCCTCTAGTCAGGCGGACCTTGTAGGAGCTGGCTTGCCAGCGATAGCGGTCTTGATGGCCGTGCAGGGCTTAAGTGCCTCTTCGCCGGCGATACGGCTCCTACCAGGTGGGAGTCAGATTGCGTTATGGGTTTTCAGCCAGCCGAGGCCTGCTTCAGTGGTGGTCAACGGCTTGTACTCACAGCCGACCCAGCCCTGGTAATTGATCTTGTCCAAGTGTTCGAACAGGAAGCGGTAGTTGATTTCACCGGTGCCCGGCTCGTTGCGCCCGGGGTTGTCCGCCAGCTGGATATGGTTGATTTCGCCCAGGTGATTGGCCATGGTCCGGGCCAGGTCACCCTCCATGATTTGCATGTGGTAGATGTCGTACTGCAGGAACAGGTTGGGGCTGCCCACCTGTTCACGGATCGACAGGGCCTGGGCGGTGTTGTTCAGGTAGAAGCCGGGAATGTCGCGGGTGTTGATGGCTTCCATCACCAGCTTGATGCCGACGGCCTGCAGCTTGTCGGCGGCGTACTTGAGGTTGGCGACGAAGGTCTTTTCCAGGGTCGCATCGTCGATGCCCTGTGGGCGGATCCCGGCCAGGCAGTTGATCTGGGTGTTGCCCAGGACCTTGGCATAGGCGATGGCCAGGTCGACCCCGCCACGGAACTCCTCGACCCGGTCCGGCAGGCAAGCGATTCCGCGCTCACCCTTGGCCCAGTCGCCGGCCGGCAGGTTGAACAGCACCTGGGTCAGGCCATGGGCATCCAGTTGGGCCTTGATCTCGGCGGAGTTGAATTCGTAGGGGAACAGGTATTCGACACCGCTGAAGCCGGCGTTGGCGGCAGCTTCGAAGCGGGCCAGGAAGTCCTGTTCGGTGAACAGCATGGACAGGTTGGCGGCAAAACGCGGCATGGGGGGGCTCCTGTTAACAGCGTCGTTCCCGGCGTGCCCCGGGAACGATCAATGGCGAATGGTCAGTCCAGCAGGGAGATCGCAGTCGGGGCGTCATTGCCCACCAACGCCAGGTCTTCGAACTCGTTGACGGCGTTGATCTCGGTGCCCATGGAGATGTTGGTGACGCGCTCGAGGATGATCTCCACCACCACCGGCACCTTGAAGGTCTGGAGCATTTCCTGGGCCTTGCGCAGGGCCGGCTGGATTTCGCTCGGTTCGAACACCCGCAGGGCCTTACAACCCAGGCCTTCGGCGACCGCGACGTGGTCGACGCCATAACCGTTGAGTTCCGGGGCATTGAGGTTGTCGAAAGACAGCTGCACGCAGTAGTCCATGTCGAAACCGCGCTGGGCCTGGCGAATCAGCCCTAGGTAGGAGTTGTTCACCACGACGTGGATGTACGGAAGCTTGAACTGCGCGCCGACAGCCAGCTCTTCGATCATGAACTGGAAGTCGTAATCGCCGGACAGCGCCACCACCTTGCGACTCGGGTCGGCCTTGACCACGCCCAAGGCTGCTGGAATGGTCCAGCCCAACGGGCCGGCCTGGCCGCAGTTGATCCAGTGACGCGGCTTGTAGACGTGGAGGAACTGCGCCCCGGCGATTTGCGACAGGCCGATGGTGCTGACGTAGCAGGTGTCTTTGCCGAACACCTGGTTCATCTCTTCGTAGACCCGCTGTGGCTTGACCGGCACGTTGTCGAAGTGGGTCTTGCGGTGCAGGCTGGCCTTGCGCTGCTGGCAATCCTGCAGCCAGGCACTGCGGTTTTTCAGCTTGCCGGCGGTTTGCCATTCACGAGCCACTTCCAGGAGCACGGTCAGGGCCGAGCCTGCGTCGGAGACGATGCCCAGGTCCGGGGTGAAGACGCGGCCAATCTGGGTCGGCTCGATATCGATGTGAATGAATTTTCGGCCTTCGGTGTAAACCTCTACCGAGCCGGTGTGGCGGTTGGCCCAGCGGTTGCCGATGCCCAGGACCACGTCGGACTTGAGCAGGGTGGCGTTGCCGTAGCGATGGGAGGTTTGCAGGCCGACCATGCCCACCATTTGTGGGTGATCGTCCGGAATGGTGCCCCAGCCCATGAGCGTCGGGATGACCGGGATGCCGGTCAGTTCGGCGAACTCCACCAGCAGCTCGCTGGCATCGGCGTTGATGATGCCGCCACCGGCCACCAGCAAGGGACGCTCGGCCTGGTCCAGCAGGGCCAGGGCTTTTTCTGCCTGGATCCGAGTGGCCGAAGGTTTGGCCAGGGGCAGGGGCTGGTAGGCGTCGATGTCGAATTCGATTTCCGCCATTTGCACATCGAACGGCAGGTCGATCAGCACCGGGCCTGGGCGGCCGGAGCGCATCTCATAAAAGGCTTTCTGGAAGGCGTAGGGCACTTGGCCCGGCTCGAGGACGGTGGTCGCCCATTTGGTCACCGGCTTGACGATGCTGGTGATGTCCACGGCCTGGAAGTCTTCCTTGTGCAGCCGGGCGCGAGGGGCCTGGCCGGTGATGCAAAGGATGGGAATCGAGTCGGCCGAGGCACTGTACAGCCCGGTGACCATGTCGGTGCCGGCGGGGCCGGAGGTGCCGATGCATACGCCGATGTTGCCGGCCTTGGTGCGGGTGTAGCCCTCGGCCATGTGCGAGGCGCCTTCAACGTGGCGAGCGAGGACGTGATCGATGCCTCCGACTTTCTGCAGTGCCGAATACAGTGGGTTGATGGCGGCACCCGGGATGCCAAAAGCGGTATCGACCCCTTCGCGGCGCATCACCAGAACGGCGGCTTCGATTGCTCTCATTTTGCTCATGGTTTGTGCCTCTTAGGTTTTGTAATTGTATACAAGTGGCTTTGCGCAAAGTGTATTCACGGCTGGCTGCGCAGGTCAATCCATTTTCTCAAGCCGCTGATGCTTTCGACGGAAGGCCCATATGCAGGGGGTTTTTCGTCGGATGACAGGATTTGTCAAAAATATTGTATACAAAATAATAATTCATTGTGTTCTATTTGTGCCATTGGACTTCTTATCAAGAAGCTTCCGCAGACGTTCTCAATAACAAGATAAGGACGGCACCCATGAGCGCTTTAACCTTGAAAGTCGCAGTCAACCTGGCCACTCAGGCCATCGTCGCCGGGCGCAAGATCGCTGCGGCGCCACTGACTATCGCGGTGCTGGATGCCGGTGGGCATCTGGTGGCGTTGCAACGAGAAGACGGGGCCAGTTTGCTGCGGCCGCAGATTGCGGTAGGCAAGGCCTGGGGCGCGATTGCCCTGGGCAAGGGCTCGCGTTTGCTGGCGCTGGATGCTCAGCAGCGGCCGGCGTTTATCGCCGCGCTCAACAGCCTCGGGCAGGGCAGTGTGGTGCCGGCGCCGGGGGGCGTATTGATCCGCGATCAGGCCGGGGCGGTCATTGGGGCGATCGGTATTAGTGGCGACACCTCGGACATTGACGAGCAATGCGCGATCAGCGCCATCGAGGCCCAGGGTTTGTGGGCGGATGCGGGGGTGAGTGCTTGAGGGGCTAGCGGCTGGACGTGCCCACTCCGGTCGGAGTGGGCGGGTTGGGTTCGGGGGTTACTGGTCCGGGGCGCAGCCTTTGAGCACCAGGCGGATGATGGTTTGCGCGGCGGCTTCGTAGTCGGATTCATCGAGCTTGGCCTTGCCCGTGACCACGGAAATCTGCCAGTCGAAGTCGGCGTAAGTCTGGGTCGCGGCCCAGATGCTGAACATCAGGTGGTTGGGGTCGATCGCAGCGATCAGGCCGCGGTCGATCCAGGTCTGGATGCAGTCGATGTTGTGCCGGGCCTGGGCGTTGAGTTGTTCCACCTGCTCGGGGCTCAGGTGCGGCGCGCCGTGCATGATTTCGCTGGCGAACACTTTTGAGGCAAACGGCAGGTCGCGGGAGATACGAATCTTAGAGCGGATGTAGCCGCTGAGCACTTCACTGGGTTCGCCATCGGCGTTGAAGGGCGTGGAGGCCTGGAGAATCGGCTCGATGATGCTTTCCAGCACCTCGCGATAGAGGTTTTCCTTGGACTTGAAGTAGTAATAGACATTGGGCTTGGGCAGCCCCGCCTTGGCTGCGATATCGCTGGTTTTGGTCGCGGCAAAACCCTTGTCGGCAAATTCTTCACTGGCAGCCCGCAGGATCAGTTCTTTGTTGCGCTCGCGGATGGTGCTCATAAACCAGGGGATTCCTTGCCTGTTCTGGCGGTTGCGCATGGTAGCACCGGCGTTACACGGCGCTCAAGAATGCCCCCCACGGTGCCTGAAGCCACGGTATGCTGCGCGGAATTTATCTCTGAAGGGAACCTGATTCATGGCAGGAAGCAGTTTGCTGGTACTGATCGACGACATCGCCGCAGTACTCGACGATGTGGCGTTGATGACCAAAGTGGCAGCCAAGAAAACTGCCGGGGTGCTGGGTGATGACCTGGCACTCAATGCCCAACAGGTGACTGGGGTTCGTGCCGAGCGTGAGATTCCCGTGGTTTGGGCCGTGGCCAAGGGGTCGTTTCTCAACAAGCTGATCCTGGTGCCGGCGGCGCTGGCCATCAGTGCGTTCGCCCCTTGGCTGGTGACGCCGCTGTTGATGATCGGTGGCGCCTACCTGTGTTTCGAAGGTTTTGAAAAGCTCGCCCACCGGTTTTTGCACAGCAAGGACGAAGACCAGGCCGACCACGATCAGTTGATCGAGGCCGTTGCCGATCCGGCGACGGACCTGGTGGCGTTTGAAAAGGACAAGATCAAGGGCGCTGTGCGCACCGACTTTATCCTTTCGGCGGAAATCATCGCCATTACCCTGGGCACCGTTGCCGATGCGCCGCTGATGCAGCAGGTGGTGGTGCTGTCGGGGATCGCCATTGTCATGACCATCGGCGTCTACGGCCTGGTGGCCGGTATCGTCAAGCTGGATGACCTGGGGCTGTGGTTGACCCAAAAGCCCGGGCAGGTGGCCAGAAGCATTGGCGGCGCCATCCTGCGGGCGGCGCCTTACATGATGAAAAGCCTGTCGGTGATTGGCACGGCCGCGATGTTCCTGGTCGGTGGCGGGATCCTGACCCACGGCGTGCCGGCGGCTCACCATTGGATCGAGAGCGTTACCGAGCACAGCACACCGCTGATCGGCGGCTTTGCGCTGGTGCTGCCCACCCTGATCAACGCTGTAGCCGGCATCATCGCCGGTGCCGCGGTACTGGTGGTGGTCAGCCTGGTGGGCAAGCTGGTCAAGGGCGCCAAGGCCTAAGCCTTGCCCCAAAAAAAAGGCCATTCGAGTTGCTCGAATGGCCTTTTTTTGTGGGCGGGGGGAAAGGCCTATTCGGCGATCTGCAGCTTGCGGGATTCGCTGTACACGTAGCGCACCTTCTCGTATTCGAACGGCGAGTTCAGCTGGCCGTAGCGGAAGCTGGTCTGGTAGCGCTTGTCCACACCTCGCAGTACCCAGATTTCCGGGTGGTTGCTGCTGACTTCGGAGACGTTGAGGAAGTTGATGGCCGACTCGGCGCTGTAGTCCACCACCAGGCCGGTGGTGTCTCGCAGGTTCGAGGGGCCGAAGATTGGCAGCACCAGGTAGGCGCCCCCCGGAACCCCGTAGAAGCCCAGGGTCTGGCCGAAGTCTTCACTTTGCCGTGGCAGGCCCATGCGGGTCGCTGGGTCCCACAGGCCGGCGATGCCGATGGTGGTGTTGAGCAGCAGCCGAGCCGTGGTTTCCATCGAGCGCTGGCCTTTGAGCTGCAGCAGGCTGTTGACCAGGTTGGGCACGTCGCCGAGGTTGTTGAAGAAGTTGCTCACGCCGCTGCGCAGGAAGCCCGGCGTCACGTAGCGATAGCCGTCCACCACAGGCAGGAAGACCCATTGGTCGAAGCGGTAATTGAAGTGGTAGACCCGGCGGTTCCACGACTCCAGTGGGTCGTAGACATTCAAGGCGTTGAGGGTCGAGCGCTCGAATTCCCGCTGGTCCAGCCCGGCATTGAACTTGAGTTTCTTCAAGGGTTCGGTGAAGCCATCGGCATCCACCACGGTGGGGGCGTTGGCCTTGCTGTTGTCGGCCTGGGCATAGCCGGCACAGAGCAACGCAGCGATAAGCAGGAGATGTTTAGCCACGGAAGAACTCCAGCATGGCGTCGCTGTTGACGCGATAGTTGAGGTTGCCGCAATGACCGCCGTGAGGGTAGACGGTCAGGCGGTCGCCAAAGGTTTTACGCAGGAAGCCCAGGTCGCCAGGGCCGAGGATCACATCGTCAGCGTTGTGCATGACCGCAATTTTCGGGCTGTTGTGCAGGTAGTCCTGCAGGGCGTACAGGCTCACTTGGTCAATCAGTTGCAGCAGGCTGCCGCCGTCGGTGCGGGCACGCCACATCGGAATGACTTGCTCGGTCAGGTAGCAGTCGAAGTCGCATTGCAGGGCACGTTTGAGGAACGGCGTGAGGCTGGTGCCTTCGCTGATGGGGTACTTGGGTGGAATGATCAGCCGCGGCGGTTGATCAGGTCCGAGGTAAAGGCGATGTCGGCGGCCGAGAAACGGAACGAGGTGCCGATCAGCATGGCCATCTGTTCGTTGGTCAGGTGTTGCTTGGACTGTTGGAAGTCGTAGAGCAGGGCGTCGTTGAGGTCGATGTAGCCCTTTTGCTGGAAGTAGCGAGTCAGCTTGTTCAGCACCAGCTCATAAAAAGTGGTGCTGTTGTTGATGCCCTTGACCTCGGTTTGTACCAGCTTGTCGAGGTTGCTGATGGAGGTGTAGAGGTTGACCGGCGGGTTGAGCAGCAGGACTTTCTTGAAGTTGAAGCTGCGCCGGGTTTCATCCAGTTTGCTGACGAAGGCCGCGTCCAGTGCACCGAGGCTATAGCCGGTGAGGTAGAAGTCGGTGATCGGCAGCTTGGGGTTTTGCGCCCGCACCGCCTGCATAACCCGGTACATGTCCTCGGCGTCTTCCTGGGTCACCCCCGGTGTAGCGAAGCGCGAGGCGGCACTGATGAAGTCGAAGCTGGTGGGTGAGGACAGCTGCACCACGTGGTAGCCGGCCTTGTAGTACAGCTTCTTCAGGTATTCGTTGAGGCTGCTGTCGAAGCGCGCACCAGTGCCTGCAATCAGGAAGATCAGCGGGGCTGCGTGGTCCTGGGTGGCGATACGGTAGGTGAGTTTTTTCACCGCCCAGAAGTTGTCCGGCAGGATGAACTCGCGCTCCGGGCGCAGGTTCAGGCTGCGGTCAGCCTGGTTGATGTCGTCATCGGACGGCAATTCCGGGCGTAACTCTGGCGGTGTGGTGGCGATGGTCGCTTCGAACGGGTTGGTCAAAGGGTAGCCATAGCTGGCGGCGTCGATGTCCACCGCCAGAGCGGACGCACTCAAGATAAGGCCGCCGAAAAGGGCAGCGAAGCGCAAGGAACGGAGCATGACTAAATCCCTTAGAGAAAGGTACCGGATAAGGTTCGCAGGCTATGACCACCGCGCTAGTGCCGAAGTGCCATGGTTCGGCACAAAAAAACGCTCGAGGCAAGGCGGGCTGGGGGTAATAGTAGCGGGACGATACACTTTGCCGGCATTGGCTGAACAGTTATCTGTGCAACACGCTTGCTTGGCGCTCTTGGAGGCTTATGCTGGGCGCCGTTTTCGCCTTATCGGAGTGTTTCATGTCCCGCCGTCTTCCCGTGATCCTGCTGCTCATTGTCTTGCCTTTGTGGCTGGCCGCCAGTTATGGCGCGCGCTACGGCTTTATGGAGGACGCACAATGGGTGGGCGTCTGTGTGGATGAGGCCAGTCGCTGGGAATGCCAGTTGCGCGCCAACCTGGGTTGGTTGATCCACTTTCAGGTGTTGGGCTGGTCAGCCTTGGGTGCGGCGCTGCTGGCTTTTGTCCTGCCGGGGCGTGTGGGCTGGGGTTGGCAGTCGTTGCGTTGTTGCTGGGGCTGCCGGCGCTGGCGCTGTACAACACCACGCTAGCTGTGTTTGCGGTGGTGTTGGCGGCGTTGCGCCTGGTGCGGGCGACCCGCCCAGCCTAATGATGGCTGGCTGAGTTCCATGAAAAAGGGATGACCGTGGTCATCCCTTTTTTTCTGCCTGGGTGTCAGGCCTTGCGGATGCGCAAGCTGCGCCACAATGCGGCCACCAGCAACAGGCTGACCAGTGCCCAGCCCCAGGCTTGCTGGTTTTGCAGCCCTTCGCGGTACAACTGCGGCGCGATGCCGGCACCGATGATAAAGGTCAGCAGGGCAATTTCCCGGCGCGGCACGCTCACTGGGCGGCACAGGTAGACCAGGGCGGGCAGCAACAGGGCGGCGCTAGGGAAACTGCGGTAGCGTGGGTCGAACACCAGCTCCAGCATCATCACGGCCCCAGCGAAGCCGGTGGCAGCCAGCAGCCAGCCGGCGCGTTGTTCCAGGGCCTTGAAGGCCCGGCCGCGCCAGCCGTCACGGCTGCTCAGGGCCAAGGCGGCATGGGCCAGCACCAGCAGGTTCAGGCCCAGCAGCAAGGCAGCCCAGAGCCACTCTCCGGTAAAACGGCTGGTGACTCGCGCCAGCTCGCCCCAGGTGCCGATGCAACAGGCACCCAAGGCGCCGAGAGCTGGCAGGAGCAACGCCGCGCGGGGGTTGCGAACCCGTCCGCCCAGAACCAGGGTGGCCAGGAACAGCGCCCCGCCAACGCCCAGCCACAACGGCCAATAAGGCAGGTTGGAGACTGGCCCGGCGAGGATGCCCTTGTCCTGGCGATCCGCGTCAAACAGGCCCCAGTAGCCGCCGACGGCCCCTTCACTGGCACGTTTCCAGGGCTGATCAAAGGCTTCGATCAGGTTGTAGTGCCAGCCGTTGGCTTCGGCCATGGCGACAAAACCACGGATGAACTGGGCCTCATTGACCCGACTTGGCAGGGCGGTTTCGCGCTGGCGGCCTTCGCTGGGCCAGCCGGTCTCGCCGATCATCACGTCCTTGGGTGCAAAGCGGTTGCCGAACACCTGGCGCACCTCGGCCACATGGTTCAGGGCGGCGTTGATGTTCGACGGATCGTCTTCCCAATACGGCAGCAAGTGAATGGTCAGGAAGTCCACCGCCGGGGCAATTTCCGGGTGCTTGAGCCAGAACTCCCAAACGTCGGCGTAGGTCACCGGCTGCTTGACGTTGGCCTTGACCTTGAGGATCAGCCGAGCCAGTTGGGCGCCGGTGACTTCCTTGCGCAGCAAGGCCTCGTTGCCGACGATCACCGCGCTGACCACGTCGGGGTTGGCGTTGGCCGAGGCGATCAACAGGTCGACTTCCTTCTCGGTATCCACCGGGTTGCTGTTGACCCAGGCGCCGATCATCAGCTTCAGGCCGTGCTTGCGCGCCAGGTCCGGCAGGGCGTCGAGGCCGGTCATGGAGTAGGTGCGGATGCACTCGAAACGGGTGGCCAGCAGGGCCAGGTCAGCGTCCATGCGCTCCGGACGCAGCTTGAACGGCTGGTCGAACGGCGACTGGTCTTTGTCGAACGGGGTGTAAGAGGCGCATTGCAGTTTGTGGCTGGCGCTGGCGACATCTGGCAGCACCACGGGTTGGCCGAGGCCGTACCAGTAGCCGCACAGGGCGAACACGCCCAGTAGGCAGGCCAGTAAGTAGGGCAGGAGGGGGAAGCGGGCAGTCGCAGACATGGTCAGGCCGTGTGGGAGCAAAGCCGGGCATCTTACCTGCATTCATCGGCCCCTAGGTGGGCTGCATGATTTTGACATGCAAAGTTCGGGCGGGCCGGGAGGCAGGCGGTTCCGGGTGGCTGGTTGCTGGCTATCTGATGTCGTTGCTTGTTGCCTTGAGGTCGTAGACAGAGCAGGTCGCTGGAGGCTGCGGGTTGATTATCCAAGCATCAGTACTCCGCTGATGTTCGAACGAGTTTGCGGTGAGGCGTGATGGGGGCGCTGTGCACCATAACCATACGTTGACGCGCCGGGCACCCGCCTGGTGCAGCACTTTCGGGGAAGTAACGATGAAGATGCGAAGCATTTTAGGCGCAGGTGCCGCGATGGTCCTTGCGATGAGCTCCACCCTCGCCAGCGCCGACAGCAAGACCCTGAGCATCGGCTATGTCGACGGTTGGTCGGACAGCGTGGCGACCACTCACGTGGCGGCAGAGGTGATCAAGCAGAAGCTCGGTTATGACGTCAAGTTGCAGGCTGTGGCCACCGGCATCATGTGGCAGGGCGTGGCCACCGGTAAGCTCGACGCCATGCTCTCGGCCTGGTTGCCGGTGACCCACGGCGAGTACTGGGCCAAGAACAAGGATAAAGTGGTCGACTACGGCCCCAATTTCAAAGACGCGAAGATCGGTTTGATCGTGCCGGAGTACGTCAAGGCCAAGTCCATCGAGGACCTGAAAACCGACACCACGTTCAAGAACAAGATCGTGGGGATCGACGCTGGCTCGGGCGTGATGCTCAAGACCGACCAGGCGATCAAGGATTACGGCCTGGACTACAAGCTGCAGGCCAGTTCCGGCGCGGCGATGATCGCTGAGCTGACCCGTGCTGAAGAGAAGAATGAGTCCATTGCCGTCACCGGCTGGGTGCCGCACTGGATGTTCGCCAAGTGGAAACTGCGCTTCCTCGACGACCCGAAAGGCGTGTACGGCGCGGCTGAAACCGTCAACAGCATCGGTAGCAAAGGGCTGGAGAAGAAGGCGCCGGAAGTGGCGGCCTTCCTGAAGAAGTTCCAGTGGACCTCGAAAGACGAAATTGGTGAGGTCATGTTGGCCATTCAAGAGGGCGCAAAACCGGATGCGGCAGCCAAGGACTGGGTGGCCAAACACCCGGATCGGGTTGCCGAGTGGACTGCTAAGTAATAGACAAAGCGTCTAGAACAGCCTTCTAAAGACCGCCTGGGGTTCGCCCCTGGCGGTTTTTGTTTTTTCTGCGGGAGAAATTGGCGGCCGCGCTAATGTCGTTCTAATACTAAGGTCGTCTGGAACCTGCTCCATAGCCGCATAGAGTGGAATACGTTCTAACTAAAATCTGTGCTGCGAGGATAAAAACAATGAACGACAGCATTTACCTCTCGATTCAAAACAGCCCGCGTTTCAAGGAGCTGGTCAGCAAGCGAGAGCGGTTCGCCTGGATTCTATCGGCGATCATGCTTGGGCTTTACTCGGGCTTCATCCTGTTGATCGCTTACGGACCCCAGATCCTGGGGGCGAAACTCAGTCCGACGTCATCCATCACCTGGGGCATTCCCATCGGTGTGGGGCTGATTCTTTCGGCCTTTATCCTGACGGGGATCTATGTGCGACGTGCCAACGGTGAATTCGACGACCTGAACAATGCGATTCTCAAGGAGGCTCAGCAATGATCCGGCGTCTACTGGCAGCTCTCGGCATTGCAGCCTTCGCCCCGGCCGTTTGGGCCGCCGATGCACTGACTGGCGAAGTCCATAAACAACCCCTCAATGTGTCGGCGATCCTGATGTTCGTGGTGTTCGTCGGTGCGACCCTGTGCATCACTTACTGGGCGTCCAAGCGCAACAAGTCGGCGGCCGACTATTACGCGGCGGGCGGCAAGATCACCGGCTTCCAGAACGGCCTGGCGATTGCCGGCGACTACATGTCGGCGGCGTCCTTCCTGGGGATTTCCGCGCTGGTGTATACCTCTGGCTATGACGGCCTGATTTACTCCATCGGCTTCCTGGTGGGCTGGCCGATCATTCTGTTCCTGATCGCTGAGCGCCTGCGTAACCTGGGCAAATACACCTTCGCCGATGTGGCCTCCTATCGCCTTGGGCAGACGCAGATCCGCACCTTGTCGGCCTGTGGTTCGCTGGTGGTGGTGGCGTTCTACCTGATCGCGCAGATGGTGGGTGCCGGTAAGCTGATCCAGCTGTTGTTCGGCCTTGATTACCATGTGGCGGTGATCCTGGTGGGCATCCTGATGTGCCTCTATGTGTTGTTCGGCGGCATGCTGGCAACCACTTGGGTTCAGATCATCAAGGCGGTGCTGTTGCTGTCCGGTGCGTCCTTCATGGCACTGATGGTGATGAAGCACGTCAACTTCGACTTCAACGCCCTGTTCTCCGAAGCGATCAAGGTTCACCCCAAAGGTGAGGCAATCATGAGCCCTGGTGGCTTGGTGAAGGATCCGATCTCGGCCTTCTCCCTGGGCCTGGCCCTGATGTTCGGTACCGCGGGCCTGCCCCATATCCTGATGCGCTTCTTCACTGTGAGTGACGCGAAAGAAGCCCGTAAGAGCGTGCTTTATGCCACAGGCTTCATCGGCTACTTCTACATCCTGACGTTCATCATCGGTTTTGGCGCGATCTTGCTGGTCAGCACCAACCCTGCGTTCAAGGATGCGGCGGGTGCGCTATTGGGCGGTAACAACATGGCGGCGGTACATTTGGCCGATGCCGTGGGCGGTAGCATCTTCCTGGGCTTTATCTCGGCAGTGGCCTTCGCCACCATCCTCGCCGTAGTGGCTGGCCTGACGTTGGCGGGTGCTTCGGCGGTGTCCCATGACCTGTACGCCAGCGTGATCAAGAAGGGCAAGGCGAACGACAAGGATGAGATCCGCGTCTCGAAGATCACCACCATCGCCTTGGGCGTGCTGGCGATCGGCCTGGGCATTCTCTTCGAAAGCCAGAACATTGCGTTCATGGTGGGCCTGGCGTTCTCCATTGCTGCAAGCTGCAACTTCCCGGTTCTGCTGCTTTCCATGTACTGGAAGAAGCTCACCACCCGCGGTGCCATGATTGGTGGCTGGCTGGGGCTGATCAGTGCAGTGGGGCTGATGATCCTTGGGCCGACCATCTGGGTGCAGATCCTCCATCACGAGAAGGCGATCTTCCCGTATGAGTACCCTGCGCTGTTCTCGATGATCATTGCCTTTGTCGGGATCTGGTTCTTCTCCATCACTGACAAGTCGACCGCGGCAGAGAATGAGCGGGCGCTGTTCTTCCCGCAGTTCGTACGTTCGCAGACCGGCCTGGGTGCCAGTGGAGCGGTGTCGCACTGAGTCGGAACTGAGTATCGGCTTCTATATATAAGTTGTGTGATATTGAAATGCCTTGATCGAGAGATCAGGGCATTTTTTATACCCGCCACCCACCCGAAGGGGCTGGCTTGCCAGCGAAGGCGTCTCTGAGTCTTAGGCTTAGGCTTAGGCTTAGGTTGGGACTGGGACTGGGACAGGGTGTGGAGTTGGGTGTTGTGCTCGGGATCGATTCGCCGGCAAGCCGGCTCCTACGAGAGGCTGGGGCATGAGAGAGGAGGGCGGAAACAAATACGGCCTCTGTTTAGAGGCCGTATCCGCTGCAATCAAGACGTGTGCGCTAGGCGGGTCTTACTTGCGGTCTTCCAGTTTGCTGATGTCGCGCGACTCGTAGCCGGTGTACAGCTGGCGTGGACGGCCGATCTTGTACGGGCTGGAGAGCATTTCCTTCCAGTGGGAGATCCAGCCGACGGTCCGCGCCAGGGCGAAGATCACGGTAAACATGCTGGTTGGAATGCCGATCGCCTTGAGGATGATCCCCGAGTAGAAGTCGACGTTCGGGTACAGCGAGCGTTCGATGAAGTACGGGTCGGTCAGGGCGATCTCTTCCAGGCGCATGGCCAGTTCGAGTTGCGGATCGTTCTTGATGCCCAGTTCCTTCAACACTTCGTCGCAGGTCTGCTTCATTACTGTGGCGCGTGGGTCACGGTTCTTGTAGACGCGGTGACCGAAGCCCATGAGCTTGAACGGATCGTTCTTGTCCTTGGCCTTGGCGATGAACTTGTCGATATTCGAGACATCGCCGATTTCATCGAGCATGGTCAGCACGGCTTCGTTGGCGCCGCCGTGAGCCGGGCCCCAGAGAGCAGCGATACCGGCAGCGATACAGGCGAACGGGTTGGCACCCGAGGAGCCTGCCAGGCGTACGGTGGAGGTCGATGCGTTCTGCTCGTGGTCGGCGTGGAGGATGAAGATCCGGTCCATTGCCTTGGCCAACACCGGGCTGATCGGTTTGATCTCGCACGGGGTGTTGAACATCATGTGCAGGAAGTTTTCCGCGTACGACAGGTCGTTGCGCGGGTACATCATGGGTTGGCCCATGGAGTACTTGTAAACCATCGCGGCCAGGGTCGGCATCTTGGCGACCAGGCGCACCGCCGAGATTTCGCGGTGTTGCGGGTTATTGATGTCCAGGGAGTCGTGGTAGAACGCCGATAGGGCGCCGACGACACCGCACATGACCGCCATCGGGTGGGCGTCACGACGGAAACCGTTGAAGAAGGTTTTCAGCTGTTCGTGAACCATGGTGTGGTTCTTGACGGTGCTGACGAACTGGGCCTTCTGTTCTGCGGTTGGCAGTTCGCCATTGAGCAGCAGGTAGCAGGTTTCCAGGTAGTCCGACTTCTCGGCCAGTTGCTCGATCGGGTAGCCCCGATGCAGCAGGATGCCGTTGTCGCCATCAATATAGGTGATCTTCGACTCGCAGGAGGCAGTCGACATGAAACCAGGGTCAAAGGTGAAGCGGCCCGTGGCCGTCAGGCCCCGAACATCGATAACATCGGGACCAACGGTGCCGGTTAAAATGGGCAGCTCGACGGGGGCTGCGCCCTCGATGATCAACTGCGCTTTTTTGTCAGCCATGTGGCCTCCTATTTATGCTTGAAATCATCTGACAGACCCCCCACGCAGGGCCCGCACCACTATAGTGAGATAAATCTGAATGTCAATTTGCCTAAAGTCTTGCTCCAGAAGGCTTTAAGCCGAGTTTTTCCTCGAAATTCCCTGCCATTTACGCCTTTTATTACGGTAACGCAATCAGCTATTAGGGGGAGGTGTTTGCGTTGTCATTAGTAGCCTAACTGTCTATACTCGGCCACCGACCTCCGTAGGCTTCTGGGCCCGCTTTATTGGGGGTCGCACTCCCTGGGTAGTGGTTGCCTGACCAGTGCACTCCCCAACAACTTTGCCCTGATTGTTAGGGGCTCTTCAGTGTGAAAAAAGCCGTGAATAGCCAACGACCTGTAAACCTAGACCTAAGGACCATCAAACTCCCCATCACCGGCGTTACGTCGTTTCTCCACCGTGTTTCCGGCATCATCCTCTTCCTGGGCATCGGCATCATGCTTTACGCATTGAGCAAATCCCTAGGTTCCGAGGAAGGGTATGCCGAGGTGAAGGCGTGCTTGACCAGTCCGCTGGCCAAATTCGTTGCATGGGGCCTCCTGTCCGCCTTGCTGTATCACTTGGTGGCCGGTGTACGCCATCTGATCATGGACATGGGCATCGGTGAAACGCTGGAAGGCGGCAAGCTGGGCTCGAAAATCGTTATCGCCGTATCCGTGGTGGTAATCGTTCTGGCGGGAGTTTGGATATGGTAACCAGCGTTACGAACCTGTCGCGTTCGGGCCTTTATGACTGGATGGCGCAGCGTGTGTCTGCGGTCGTTCTCGCGGCTTATTTCATCTTCCTGATCGGGTACCTCGTTGCGAACCCTGGCCTTGGCTACGCCCAATGGCACGCTCTGTTCGCTAACAACTGGATGCGTATCTTCAGCCTGCTGGCCATGGTTGCTCTGGGCGCTCACGCCTGGGTCGGCATGTGGACCATTTCCACTGACTACCTGACGCCGATGGCGCTGGGCAAGTCGGCCACAGCAGTACGTTTCCTTTTCCAGGCAGTATGCGGCGTTGCGATGTTCGCTTACTTCGTCTGGGGTGTGCAGATTCTCTGGGGTATCTGATTCATGGCTAACATTCCAACGATTTCTTTCGACGCCATCATCATTGGCGGCGGCGGCGCAGGCATGCGTGCCGCACTGCAGCTGGCCCAAGGCGGCCACAAGACTGCGGTGATCACCAAGGTGTTCCCGACTCGTTCGCACACTGTGTCTGCCCAGGGTGGCATCACCTGCGCCATCGCTTCGGCCGACCCGAACGATGACTGGCGCTGGCATATGTACGATACCGTCAAGGGTTCCGACTACATCGGTGACCAGGACGCTATCGAATACATGTGTCAGGAAGGCCCGGCTGCGGTCTTCGAGCTGGACCACATGGGCCTGCCGTTCTCGCGTACCGAAACCGGTCGTATCTACCAGCGTCCTTTCGGCGGTCAGTCCAAGGACTACGGCAAGGGCGGCCAGGCTGCTCGTACATGCGCCGCATCCGACCGTACCGGTCACGCTCTGCTGCACACCCTTTATCAGGGCAACCTGAAAGCGGGTACCACCTTCCTTAATGAGTGGTATGCCGTTGACCTGGTGAAAAACGAAGACGGCGCGTTCGTCGGCGTTATCGCCATCTGCATCGAAACCGGCGAAACCACCTACATCCGTGCCAAGGCTACCGTTCTGGCCACTGGCGGTGCAGGTCGTATCTATGCGTCCACTACCAACGCCCTGATCAACACCGGTGACGGCGTCGGCATGGCTTTGCGTGCTGGCGTTCCGGTGCAAGACATCGAAATGTGGCAGTTCCACCCAACCGGCATCGCCGGCGCCGGTGTACTGGTGACCGAAGGTTGCCGTGGTGAAGGTGGTTACCTGATCAACAAGCACGGCGAGCGTTTCATGGAGCGTTATGCTCCGAACGCCAAAGACTTGGCGGGTCGTGACGTTGTAGCCCGTTCCATGGTTAAAGAGATCATCGCCGGCAACGGCTGTGGCCCTAACGGCGACCACGTGATGCTCAAGCTCGACCACCTGGGCGAGGAAGTGCTGCACAGCCGCCTGCCAGGCATCTGCGAGCTGTCCAAGACCTTTGCTCACGTTGACCCAGTGGTTGCTCCGGTTCCGGTTGTTCCAACCTGCCACTACATGATGGGCGGCGTTGCCACCAACATTCATGGCCAGGCCATCACTCAGGACGCCGAAGGCGTGGACACCATCATCCCTGGCTTGTTCGCGGTGGGTGAAGTGGCTTGCGTATCGGTTCACGGTGCCAACCGTCTGGGCGGCAACTCGCTGCTGGACCTGGTGGTCTTCGGTCGTGCGGCCGGTCTGCACCTGGAAAAAGCCCTGACTGACGGTATCGAATACCGTGACGCCAGCGACACCAACGTTGAAGTTGCCCTGAACCGTCTGGCCAAGCTCAACGAGCGCACCACCGGTGAAGACGTGGCGACCCTGCGTCGTGAGCTGCAAAACTGCATGCAGAACTACTTCGGTGTATTCCGTACTGGCGAATACATGCAGAAGGGTATCGCTCAGTTGGCAGACCTGCGCGAGCGTATCGCTAACGTCAAGATCAACGACAAGTCCCAGGCGTTCAACACTGCCCGTATCGAAGCGCTTGAGCTGCAGAACCTGCTGGAAGTGGCCGAAGCCACCGCCATCGCTGCTGAAGTGCGTAAAGAGTCCCGCGGCGCTCACGCCCGTGAAGACTTTGAAGATCGCGACGACGAAAACTGGCTGTGCCACACCCTGTACTTCCCGGGTGAGAAGCGCGTTGCCAAGCGTGCCGTGAACTTCTCGCCGAAGACGGTTCCGACTTTTGAACCAAAAATTCGGACTTATTAAGGGTGGCCGATATGTTGAAAGTCAGTGTTTATCGTTACAACCCTGATCAGGACGCCGCGCCGTTCATGCAGGAGTTCCAGGTCGATACCGGTGGTAAAGACCTGATGGTGCTGGATGTCCTGGCACTGATCAAAGAGCAGGACGAAGGTTTCTCCTATCGTCGCTCCTGCCGTGAAGGTGTTTGTGGCTCCGATGGCATGAACATCAACGGCAAAAACGGCTTGGCATGCATCACGCCACTGTCTGCGGTCGTCAAAGGTAACAAGCTGGTTGTTCGTCCTCTGCCTGGTTTGCCGGTTATCCGTGACCTGGTCGTCGATATGAGCATCTTCTACAAGCAATACGAGAAGGTTAAGCCATTCCTGCAGAACGACACGCCGGCTCCGGCCATCGAGCGTCTGCAGTCCCCGGAAGAGCGCGAAAAGCTCGACGGTCTGTACGAGTGCATCCTATGCGCTTGCTGCTCGACCTCTTGCCCGTCCTTCTGGTGGAACCCGGACAAGTTCCTGGGTCCAGCTGCTCTGCTGCAAGCTTATCGCTTCCTGGCAGACAGCCGCGACACCAAGACTACCGAGCGTCTGGCTTCGCTGGATGACCCGTTCAGCGTATTCCGCTGCCGCGGGATCATGAACTGCGTCAACGTTTGTCCGAAAGGTCTGAACCCGACTAAGGCCATCGGTCACATCCGTAACATGCTGCTGCAAAGCGGCGTTTGATTCAGCTGCTGTACCCGTAGAACCGCTTTACCCGTAGATGCTACGGCGCAGGCTTCAACCGGCGCCGTAGTTTTAACCTGAGCAGCAGCTCACAAAGTTGCCGCTCTATATTTTGAAGAAATGAGACAAGCAGGGGCATCCGGGCTGGTACCCGGACTATCAGCGTGATCCTAAGTGGCTTGTTTTAGTCGCTGCATTCGGACTTCTGCAAGTTTGCTCGGTGTCTTCGCAGGTGGTGTTCCCCTAACCGAGGGTGACCAAGCATGCAAGAAAGCGTGATGCAGCGCATGTGGAACAGCGCCTACCTATCCGGTAGTAACGCTGCCTATGTGGAAGAGCTCTACGAGCTCTACCTGCACGACCCTAACGCTGTGCCAGAAGAGTGGCGCACTTACTTCCAGAAGTTGCCTACCGACGGCAGCACTGCCATCGATGTTTCGCACTCCACAATCCGCGATCATTTCGTCTTGCTGGCAAAGAACCAGCGCCGCGCACAACCGGTATCTGCCGGCAGCGTGAGCAGTGAGCACGAGAAGAAGCAGGTTGAAGTGCTGCGATTGATCCAGGCCTACCGTATGCGTGGCCACCAGGCAGCCCAGCTTGACCCGCTGGGGCTGTGGCAGCGTCCTGCACCTGCAGACCTGTCGATCAATCATTACGGCTTGACCAATGCCGATCTTGATACGACCTTCCGTGCCGGCGACCTGTTCATCGGCAAAGAGGAAGCGAGCCTACGCGAAATTCACGAAGCGTTGCAGCAGACATATTGCCGCACCATCGGCGCTGAATTTACGCACATCGTCGATTCCGAACAGCGTCAGTGGTTCCAGCAGCGTCTGGAAAGCGTGCGTGGCCGTCCGACTTACTCCACGGACATCAAGAGCCACCTGCTTGAGCGCGTGACCGCAGCTGAAGGCCTCGAGAAATACCTGGGCACCAAGTACCCGGGTACCAAGCGTTTCGGTCTGGAAGGCGGCGAGAGCCTGATTCCGTTGCTTGATGAGCTGATCCAGCGTTCCGGTTCCTACGGCACCAAGGAAATCGTCATCGGCATGGCCCACCGTGGTCGCCTCAACGTACTGGTCAACACCTTCGGCAAGAACCCGCGCGAACTCTTTGACGAGTTTGAAGGCAAGAAGAAGGTCGAGCTGGGCTCCGGCGACGTGAAATATCACCAGGGCTTCTCGTCCAACGTGATGACTGCTGGCGGCGAAGTTCACCTGGCCATGGCCTTCAACCCTTCCCACCTGGAAATCGTTTCTCCAGTGGTCGAGGGTTCGGTGCGTGCTCGCCAGGATCGTCGTAACGACCTGAACGGTGACAAGGTACTGCCAATTTCCATCCACGGTGACGCTGCATTCGCAGGTCAGGGCGTGGTCATGGAAACCTTCCAGATGTCGCAGACCCGCGGCTTCAAGACTGGCGGCACCATCCACCTGGTGATCAACAACCAGGTCGGCTTCACCATCAGCAACCCGCTGGACTCGCGTTCCACCGAGTACGCCACCGACGTCGCGAAAATGATCCAGGCGCCGATCCTCCATGTGAATGGTGATGATCCGGAAGCCGTATTGTTCGTGACCCAGTTGGCCATCGACTACCGCATGCAGTACAAGCGCGACGTGGTGATCGACCTGGTCTGCTACCGTCGTCGCGGCCACAACGAGGCCGACGAGCCAAGCGGCACCCAGCCACTGATGTATCAGCAGATCGTCAAACAGCGCACCACGCGTGAACTGTATGCCGAACGCCTGACTCAGGGCGGTGTGCTCGACGCAGAGCGTGTTCAGGCGAAAGTCGACGAATACCGCAACGCGCTGGACAACGGTCTGCACGTGGTGAAAAGCCTGGTCAAAGAGCCGAACAAAGAGTTGTTCGTGGACTGGCGTCCGTACCTGGGCCACGCCTGGACTGCGCGTCACGACACCCGGTTCGACCTGAAGACCCTGCAAGAACTGTCTGCCAAGCTGCTGGAACTGCCGGAAGGCTTCGTGGTTCAGCGCCAAGTGGCGAAGATCTACGAAGACCGTCAGAAAATGCAAGCCGGCGGCCTGCCGATCAACTGGGGTTACGCCGAAACCATGGCGTACGCGACCCTGGCGTTCGAAGGTCACCCGATTCGCATGACCGGCCAGGACATCGGCCGTGGTACGTTCTCGCACCGTCACGCGGTGTTGCACAACCAGAAAGACGCGGGCACCTACATCCCGTTGCAGCACCTGTACGAAGGCCAGCCACGTTTCGACCTGTACGACTCGTTCCTGTCCGAAGAAGCCGTGCTGGCGTTCGAATACGGTTACTCGACCACCACGCCAAACGCGCTGGTGATCTGGGAAGCCCAGTTCGGCGACTTCGCCAACGGTGCCCAAGTAGTGATCGACCAGTTCATCACCAGCGGCGAGCACAAGTGGGGCCGTCTCTGCGGTCTGACCATGCTGCTGCCACACGGTTATGAAGGTCAGGGTCCTGAGCACTCCTCTGCCCGTCTGGAGCGTTACCTGCAGCTGTGCGCCGAGCACAACATCCAGGTGTGCGTACCGACCACTCCGGCCCAGATCTACCACTTGCTGCGTCGCCAGGTGATTCGTCCCCTGCGCAAGCCGCTGGTAGTCCTGACGCCGAAATCGCTGCTGCGTCATAAATTGGCCATCTCGACCCTGGAAGATCTGGCGGAAGGTTCCTTCCAGACCGTTATTCCGGAAATCGATGCCCAAGATCCAAAAGATGTAGGTCGCATCGTTCTGTGTAGCGGCAAGGTCTACTACGACTTGCTGGAAAAACGCCGTGCCGAAGGTCGTGATGACATCGCCATCGTGCGGATCGAGCAGCTGTACCCATTCCCTGAGGACGACTTGATTGAAGTCCTGGCTCCGTACAAAAACGTCAAACACATCGTTTGGTGTCAGGAAGAGCCGATGAACCAGGGTGCCTGGTACTGCAGCCAGCATCACATGCGTCGCATCATCAGCGGTCACAACAAGTCGCTCGTACTCGAGTACGCGGGCCGTGACGCTTCTGCTGCACCTGCATGTGGTTACGCATCGATGCACGCCGAGCAGCAAGAAAAACTGCTGCAAGATGCCTTCACTGTTTAATGCCTTCGCGCACCTGAAACCGAATTTAAGGAACCACAGATAATGGCTATCGAGATCAAAGCCCCCACTTTCCCGGAATCGGTTGCCGATGGCACCGTTGCCACCTGGCACAAACAACCGGGCGACGCCGTCAAGCGTGACGAACTGATCGTCGACATCGAAACCGACAAGGTTGTGCTGGAAGTGTTGGCGACTGCTGACGGCGTGTTGGGCGCTATCGTCAAGAACGAAGGCGACACCGTTCTGTCCGACGAAGTTTTGGGCTCCATCGTGGAAGGCGGCGCTGCTGCCGCTGCACCTGCCGCCGCCGCTGCTCCAGCGGCTGCCCAGGCTGCCGCTCCAGCCGCTGCTGGCGAAGACGATCCCGTTGCTGCTCCTGCTGCACGCAAGCTGGCTGAAGAAAACGGCATCAACATCGCTTCCGTTGCCGGTACTGGCAAAGGCGGTCGTGTGACCAAGGAAGACGTGGTTGCCGCTGTTGCTGCCAAGAAAGCCGCTCCGGCTGCCGCGCCTGCCAAGGCTGCTGCGCCGGCTGCCGCTGCTCCTGTGTTCGCCGCTGGCGACCGCATCGAGAAGCGCGTACCGATGACCCGCGTCCGTGCAACCGTTGCCAAGCGTCTGGTTGAAGCTCAGTCGAACATGGCGATGCTGACCACCTTCAACGAAGTTGACATGACCGAAGTCATGGCCCTGCGTTCGAAGTACAAGGATCTGTTCGAGAAGAGCCACAACGGCGTGCGCCTGGGCTTCATGTCGTTCTTCGTCAAGGCTGCCACCGAAGCGCTGAAACGCTTCCCGGCGGTCAACGCGTCGATCGACGGTGGCGACATCGTTTACCACGGCTACGCCGACGTCGGTGTTGCAGTTTCCAGCGACCGTGGCCTGGTGGTTCCGGTTCTGCGTAACGCCGAACTGATGAGCCTGGCTGAAATCGAAGGCGGCATCGCCACCTTCGGCAAGAAAGCCCGTGACGGCAAACTGTCGATGGACGAAATGACCGGTGGTACGTTCACCATCACCAACGGCGGTACTTTCGGTTCGATGATGTCGACCCCGATCGTCAACCCGCCGCAAGCAGCAATCCTGGGCATGCACAACATTCTGCAACGTCCGATGGCCATCAACGGTCAAGTCGTTATCCGTCCGATGATGTACCTGGCTCTGTCCTACGATCACCGTCTGATCGATGGCAAAGAAGCTGTGACCTTCCTGGTCACCATCAAGAACCTGCTGGAAGATCCGGCTCGTCTGCTGCTGGATATCTGATAAAGCAGCTGTGAGCTGCAGGCCGAAAGCTGCAAGAAAATGCAGCTTGGCTTGCCGCTCGCGGCTTGAAGCTTGTTGCTAAAAGAGGATCTTTTTACATGACTCAGAAATTCGACGTGGTAGTGATTGGTGCGGGCCCTGGCGGTTATGTAGCCGCCATTAAAGCTGCGCAACTTGGCCTTTCCACTGCCTGCATCGAGAAGTACACCGACAAAGAGGGCAAGCTGGCCCTGGGTGGTACTTGCCTGAACGTGGGTTGCATTCCTTCCAAGGCACTGCTGGACAGCTCCTGGAAATTCCACGAAGCCCAAGACGGTTTCGCGATCCACGGTATCAACCACGCTGGCGTGACCATGGACGTGCCAGCAATGGTCGGCCGCAAGGCCAACATCGTCAAAGGCCTGACCTCTGGCGTTGCGACCCTGTTCAAAGCCAACGGTGTGACCTCGATCCAAGGCCACGGCAAGCTGCTGGCCGGCAAGAAAGTCGAAGTCACCAAGCCTGACGGTTCGGTTGAAGTGATCGAAGCCGAGAACGTGATCCTGGCTCCAGGTTCGCGCCCAATCGACATTCCACCGGCTCCAGTCGATCAGAACGTGATCGTCGACTCCACCGGCGCGCTGGAATTCCAAGCCGTGCCAAAACGCCTGGGCGTGATCGGCGCTGGCGTCATCGGCCTGGAACTGGGTTCGGTCTGGTCGCGCCTGGGCGCACAAGTGACTGTCCTGGAAGCCCTGGACACCTTCCTGATGGCTGCTGACACCGCCGTCTCCAAGGAAGCGCTGAAAACCCTGACCAAACAAGGTCTGGACATCAAGCTGGGCGCTCGCGTGACCGGTTCCAAGGTCAACGGCGACGAAGTGGTCGTGACCTACACCGACGCCAACGGCGAACAGACCATCACCTTCGACAAGCTGATCGTAGCCGTTGGTCGTCGTCCGGTGACCACCGACCTGCTGGCCGCTGATTGCGGTGTGACCCTCGACGAGCGCGGTTTCGTGCACGTTGACGATCACTGCGCCACCACCGTACCGGGCGTCTACGCCATCGGCGACGTGGTCCGCGGCATGATGCTGGCTCACAAGGCTTCGGAAGAGGGCATCATGGTCGTCGAGCGCATTAAGGGCCACAAAGCCCAGATGAACTATGACCTGATCCCATCGGTTATTTATACTCACCCGGAAATTGCATGGGTCGGTAAAACCGAGCAGGCCTTGAAAGCTGAAGGCGTTGAAGTTAACGTCGGCACCTTCCCGTTTGCAGCCAGCGGCCGTGCCATGGCAGCGAACGACACCGGCGGTTTCGTCAAAGTCATCGCCGATGCCAAGACTGATCGCGTATTGGGCGTCCACGTGATTGGCCCAAGCGCTGCGGAACTGGTTCAGCAAGGTGCAATCGGCATGGAATTCGGCACCAGTGCCGAAGACCTGGGCATGATGGTCTTCTCCCATCCGACCCTGTCCGAAGCCCTGCACGAAGCTGCATTGGCAGTGAATGGCGGCGCCATCCACATCGCCAACCGCAAAAAGCGTTAAGACAATAAGAAACCACGGCGGATTGCCCGTCGTGAGCCTTGCGAGCAAGACTCACCGCGGAATCTCCGCTGGACTCGACCTCTCGAGGTAGCGCCGCACACTGGACCGGAGCCCTGGCTCCTGGTTCATGGGCGGCGCTGGTTTGAGAGTAGCGGTCACAGGTGGTGCGGCACTCATCATGAGCGCAGCGCCGAATGCGCAGTACCTAACGAAGACGGTAAAAAGCATGAATCTTCACGAGTATCAGGGTAAGCAGCTGTTCGCTGAGTACGGCCTGCCAGTATCCAAAGGCTACGCGGTAGACACCCCCGAAGAAGCAGCAGAAGCTTGCGACAAAATCGGCGGTTCGGAGTGGGTTGTTAAAGCCCAGGTCCACGCAGGTGGTCGCGGTAAAGCGGGCGGCGTTAAGCTGGTTCGCAGCAAAGAAGACGCTAAAGCATTCGCTCAACAGTGGTTGGGCAAGCGTCTGGTGACTTATCAGACTGACGCCAATGGCCAGCCTGTCACCAAGATCCTGGTTGAATCGTGCACTGATATCGCTAAAGAGCTGTACCTGGGCGCTGTCGTTGACCGTTCGAGCCGTCGCATCGTGTTCATGGCTTCCACCGAAGGTGGCGTGGACATCGAGAAAATCGCTCACGACACTCCAGAAAAAATTCTGAAAGCCACCATCGATCCACTGGTTG
Source organism: Pseudomonas morbosilactucae (assembly GCF_023241715.1). Taxonomy (GTDB): domain Bacteria; phylum Pseudomonadota; class Gammaproteobacteria; order Pseudomonadales; family Pseudomonadaceae; genus Aquipseudomonas; species Aquipseudomonas morbosilactucae. The sequence continues at coordinate 38,730 of NZ_JALQCW010000092.1, read as the reverse complement.
GCGCTCAGCCATTCCAGGGTCGCGAGCTGGCATTCCAGCTGGGCCTGGAAGGCAAGCAAGTTGCTCAGTTCGCCAAGATCTTCGTAGGTCTGGCCAAGCTGTTCAAGGATCACGACCTGGCTCTGCTGGAAGTGAACCCGCTGGTGATCAAGGCTGACGGCGATCTGCATTGCCTGGACGCGAAGATCAACATCGACGCCAACGCCATGTACCGTCAGCCTAAGCTGAAGACTTTCCACGATCCGTCGCAAGACGATCCGCGCGAAGCGCACGCTGCCAAGTTCGAACTGAACTACGTAGCCCTGGAAGGCAACATCGGCTGCATGGTCAACGGTGCTGGCCTGGCCATGGGTACCATGGACATCGTCAACCTGCATGGCGGCAAACCAGCCAACTTCCTCGACGTGGGCGGTGGTGCTACCAAAGAACGCGTAACCGAAGCCTTCAAGATCATCCTGTCCGACACTAACGTCGCTGCAGTACTGGTCAACATCTTCGGCGGCATCGTTCGTTGCGACATGATTGCCGAAGGCATCATCGGTGCAGTGAAAGAAGTCGGCGTGAAAATCCCGGTTGTTGTTCGCCTTGAAGGTAACAACGCTGAACTGGGCGCTAAAGTACTGGCAGAAAGCGGCTTGAACATCATCGCTGCTACCAGCCTGACCGACGCTGCTCAACAAGTTGTCAAAGCTGCGGAGGGCAAATAATGAGCGTCCTGATCAATAAAGACACCAAAGTTATCTGCCAGGGTATTACCGGTTCGCAAGGTAGTTTCCACACCCAGCAAGCCATTGAGTACGGCACCCAAATGGTGGGCGGCGTCACTCCAGGCAAAGGCGGCACCGAGCACCTGGGCCTGCCAGTGTTCAACACCGTGAAAGACGCTGTAGCTGCCACTGGCGCCACCGCCAGCGTGATCTACGTTCCAGCTCCTTTCTGCAAAGACTCCATCCTGGAAGCAGCATTCGGCGGCATCAAGCTGATCGTTTGCATCACCGAAGGCATTCCTACCCTGGACATGCTGGACGCTAAAGTTAAGTGCGACGAGCTGGGCGTTGTCCTGATCGGCCCTAACTGCCCAGGCGTGATCACCCCAGGCGAATGCAAGATCGGCATCATGCCAGGTCACATTCACTTGCCAGGCAAGGTCGGTATCGTTTCCCGTTCCGGCACCCTGACTTACGAAGCTGTTAAGCAGACCACTGACGCCGGTTTCGGTCAGTCGACTTGCGTCGGCATCGGCGGTGACCCGATCCCAGGCTCCAACTTCATCGACATCCTGAAACTGTTCCAGGAAGACCCGAAGACCGAAGCGATCGTAATGATCGGCGAGATCGGCGGTTCGGCTGAAGAAGAAGCGGCTGCCTACATCAAGGCTCACGTGACCAAACCGGTTGTTTCCTACATCGCTGGTGTGACTGCTCCTCCGGGCAAGCGCATGGGCCATGCTGGCGCAATCATCTCTGGCGGCAAAGGCACAGCAGACGAGAAATTCGCTGCTCTGCAAGACGCAGGCGTTAAAACCGTGCGTTCGCTGGCAGACATCGGCAAGGCCCTGGCCGAGCTGACCGGTTGGGCTGTCAAGTAAGCCTCGCGCTTAGCTGAAACCCCAATACGACAAAAGCCACCTTCGGGTGGCTTTTGTTGTTTTGGGGCAGCTACAAGTGGCGATTTTTTAGCTTCAAGCTTGAAGCCCAAGGCTGTTGCTTGCCGCTTATGGCTGCTTTTCTTTCAAAAACGCGACACGGAAATGTCGCTTATCAGATAGTTCGCCCTCTAACGGTGCGTTTGTCTTGTGAAATCTGTAATCTACCCGCCTCTTTTTGCGTCTGCTGCCCACAAGGTCGCGGCGCGCTAAACGGGTCAGTCTTATACGGATTGACAGCATTTCCCTCACTCATAGGGAAATCCCTCTCTAAATTCCGATTCAGTAGTGTGGTATTTCCTTAATGAACGTGTTGAAAGGTCAGGACATCCTGGCACTTGGTTTTATGACATTTGCCCTGTTCGTCGGGGCCGGCAACATCATCTTCCCCCCCATCGTCGGTTTGCAGTCCGGGCCTCATGTCTGGATGGCGGCGTTGGGCTTCCTGATCACCGCCGTCGGCCTGCCAGTGGTCACCGTAGTGGCCTTGGCCAAGGTGGGCGGGGCGATGGATGCGCTGAGCAGCCCCATCGGCAAGGTCGCCGGCGGCCTGCTGGCGGCGGTGTGCTACCTGGCGGTCGGTCCGCTGTTCGCCACCCCACGTACCGCCACCGTGTCCTTTGAAGTGGGCCTCGCGCCGCTGACCGGTGAAAGCCCGCTGGCGCTGTTTCTCTACAGCTCGGTGTACTTCCTCCTGGTGTTCTTCGTTTCCTTGTACCCTGGGCGTCTGCTGGACACCGTTGGGCGCTTCCTGGCGCCGCTGAAGATCATTGCCCTGGCCGTGTTGGGCATTGCCGCGTTCGCGCTGCCGGCGGGGGATATCGGCACGGCCACCCCTGAATACGTGGCGGCACCGTTTTCCCAAGGTTTTATCAATGGCTACCTGACCATGGATACCCTGGGCGCACTGGTGTTCGGCATCGTCATCGTCAATGCCATCCGCTCTCGGGGTGTCGAGTCGCCGCGCCTGATCACCCGCTACGCCATCATTGCCGGGCTGATTGCCGGTGTCGGCCTGGCGCTGGTGTACATCAGCCTGTTCCGCCTGGGTTCGGGCAGCCATGAAGTGGCCGCCGGTGCCAACAACGGTGCTGCGGTGTTGCACGCTTATGTACAACACACCTTCGGTTCCCTGGGCAGCGGTTTCCTCGCGGTGCTGATCTCCCTGGCGTGCCTGGTGACTGCGGTCGGCCTGACCTGCGCCTGCGCCGAATACTTCAGCCGGGTGTTGCCGCTGTCCTACAAGACGCTGGTCATCATCCTTGCGCTGTTCTCGCTGCTGGTGTCCAACCTGGGCCTGACCAAGCTGATCGCCTTCTCCATCCCGGTGCTGACCGCCATCTACCCGCCTTGCATCGCTCTGGTCGCCCTGAGCTTCTGCAAGGATTTCTGGCATGAACAGGGGCGCATTGTTGGTCCGGTGATGCTGGTGGCCTTCCTGTTCGGCACCATCGATGCGCTGAAAGGCACTCCGCTGGCGAGCCGTATGCCGCAGGTGTTGCTCGACCTGCCGTTGAGCCAGCAAGGCCTGGCCTGGCTGGTGCCTTCGGTGATTGTCCTGGTGCTGGCAGTGGTCTGCGACCGCATGCTGGGCAAGCGCGCCGAAGTCTTGGCTTGATCGCCCCGGGCTCGCCACAAGCGGGCCTTGAGGGGTGACCGAAATGCCCCGTATCCATCGATACGGGGCATTTTTTATGGGCGCTGGCGGGTGTCTTTTTCACTGCTGCGGCGTCGAAGCAGTGCCTGTTTGTTTTACCCTCTGCCAACGCCTTGATAGGGAATTGCATGTCGTTCGTTGAAGCCAACCTGGTCCATATCCTCGCTGCCCTGTGGTTTGCCATCTGTTGGGGCGGTTACACCCGCTACGCCACCTGGAAAGGGCGCGATACTGCCTGCCTGGCCAGTGTGATGCACCTGTACCGTGAAGACTGGATGCGCCGCATGCTGCTGCGGGACAACCGCATTGCCGACGCCAGCGTGATCGGTAACCTGGAACGCAATGCCTCGTTCTTTGCCTCCAGCACCCTGATTATCCTGGCCGGTATTCTCACCGTGCTCGGTGCATCGGAGCGTGCGGTGTCGCTGTTGGCGGACATCCCCATGGTCCAGCAAGCATCCCAGGGTATGTCTGAGATCAAACTGCTGTGCCTGGCGCTGGTATTTGTCTACGCCTTCTTCACCTTCAGTTGGTGCATGCGCCAGTACAACTTTGCCGCGGTGCTGGTGGGGTCGGCACCGATGATCGGTGAGCGTCATGTTTCCGAGCAGGAGCGCAAGGCCTTTGCCTCGCGGGCGGCGCGGGTGATCTCCATGGCGGCCAACCAGTTCAACTTCGGTTTGCGTTCCTATTACTTCGGCATGACCATGCTGGCCTGGTTCGTCAGCCCCTGGTTGTTCATGCTGATGAGTGCCGGGGTGGTGTTCGTGTTGTATCAGCGGGAGTTTCATTCCGATGTACTGGACGTCATGGTCTATACCCCGACTGAAATGCCTGTGAGCGATGGGGCCAAAGAGGGCGTTTGATCTCACTATCTATCGATGGGCCTGTGCCCGGTTAAAAGGATATGACCGATGAACAACTCCCGTGCCCTGAAGTGTTTGTGCTTGTTGTTTTTTGTGTTGTCGGGCTGTCGAGTGCAAACCCTGTACCTGAACGGACAGGCCCGTGGCCAGGTGGTGGACGCCATGAGCGGCGTGCCGATTGCGGGGGCCAAAGGGGTGTTCTGTGGTGCGCGGTTCCTGACCCGCGATGACGGCGGCTTTGAGGTCGAGGAAGCGACCGACTGGGAGTGGGTCATGGTATTGGCCGGCCGTTCGCCACAGGACACCCCTCATCCTTGCTACATGAGCATTGCGGCTCCGGGGTATCAGGCGCGCCAATGGCTGGCGCCGTTTGCCGTGGGTTACGACTTCCCAATCCGCTTGCTGCCGACTACCAGCACCTTGCATTACAGGCTGGAGGCTCCGGTCAATGACGAAGGGCTGATGCCCTCGTTGCAGATGCCCCCGCAACGGGACGAGGTGTTCCCGGAGGCGGGAAACTAGTCTTCGACGTGTTTATTCTTTCCCTCATGGGCAGCCTGTTTTACGGGCAAGAAAAAGCCCGCGCGAGGCGGGCTTTTTTGTTCTGCACTAAAACCACGGTTAGTTGGTTTTAGGCGCTGCTTCAGTGGCGTTCTCTTCAGCAGCGGCTTTGTTGGATTCAGCCTGATCTTTGGCGGCTTCGGCGTTTTCTTTCGCCGCGTCGTTCACTTTATCCTGAGCCTCGTTCATTTTCTGTTGAGCTTGCTCAGCATGTTGGTTGGCATCTTGAGCTTTGTCCTCGGATTTTTTATCGCAGGCAGCGAGACCGAGGGAAGCGGTCAGCATCAGGGCAATAGCTAAAGTCTTACGCATGGGGTGTTTCTCCTTATTGAAGATATCTAGTGGCCTTTCGAGCACAGCCGCAAAGCTTAAGTTCCTCGTAGTTCACAGATATATAAAGTTCGCTTTTGTTGGAACTTTTACGCTCTTTGTTAACTGCGGTGTTGCAACACTAAACAGAGACTTCCGGCCATGGCGCAAACCCCTATTTTTGAGCGTGCGACACGTTTCCTGTCGGCTCTGCGGCACTGTCAGGTGCTGGGCCTTGAGGTGCGCAGCGCCTCGACGGACGGCATCACCTTGAGCCTCCCCTACAGCCCGCAAATTGTCGGCAACCCCGAGACCGGGGTGATTCACGGCGGAGCCCTGACCTCGTTGATGGACAGCGCCTGTGGCATGGCCACCTTATGCGCGTTGCCGGAGTTCGAGGTCTGCCCGACCCTGGACCTGCGCATCGACTACATGCGTTCCGCCGAGCCCCACAAGGACGTATACGGGTTTGCCCAGTGCTATCGAGTGACCACAGACGTGATCTTTATCCGCGGCTTTGCCTATCAGGACGATCCCGAGCAGCCGATTGCCCATGCGGTCGGCACCTTTATGCGCATGGGCACAGGGATCAGGGGCAGCAAGGGCTTCGCCGGCGCGTTGAAAGGACAAGGGCAATGACTGAAGACTTCAAGGAACAACTGAGGCAGGCCCACGAGCGCGGCGACTATGGATTGCTGTTGCAGCGCATCCCCTACGCCAAATTGATCGGTGTCGAATGCTCGCGATTGGGTGACGAACTGCTGTTTTGTCTGCCGGCCAACCGAGACAACATCGGTAACCCTTTGCTGCCGGCCATCCACGGTGGGGTGATTGCCGGTTTCATGGAGCTGGCGGCAGCCTTGCATCTGTTGGTGTTCACCGGCTCTCCTGGGGTGCCAAAAATCATCGACTTCTCCCTGGATTACCTGCGTGCCGGGCAGTTTCGCGACACCTACGCCACATGCCAGGTCTGTCGCCAGGGACGGCGGGTGGCCAACGTCGCCATTACCGCGTGGCAAAGCACCGAAGCCGAACCGATTGCCACTGCTCGGGCACATTTCAAGATTGAGGAATGTCCCAGCCCTTGAAATCCTCGGATCAACCCCCAACTTTGATGACATCCCGCCGTTGGCCCTTTGGTTACGGCTTATGCCATCTGATTTGGAGTTTGATGACCATGAGTGTGGAAACTCAAAAGGAAACCCTGGGCTTCCAGACCGAGGTGAAGCAACTGCTGCACCTCATGATCCATTCGCTGTATTCCAACAAGGAAATCTTCCTTCGCGAATTGATCTCGAACGCCTCTGACGCCGTCGACAAATTGCGCTTCGAAGCCTTGTCCAAGCCTGAGTTGCTGGAAGGTGGCGCCGAACTGAAAATCCGTGTGAGCTTCGATAAGGACGCGAAAACCGTCACCCTCGAAGACAACGGCATCGGCATGAGCCGTGAAGATGTGATCACCCATCTGGGGACCATCGCCAAGTCCGGCACCGCCGACTTCATGAAAAACCTCAGCGGCGACCAGAAGAAGGACTCGCACCTGATCGGTCAGTTCGGTGTCGGTTTCTACTCCGCGTTTATCGTCGCCGACCAGGTTGAAGTGTTCAGCCGCCGTGCCGGTCTGGCCGCCAGCGAAGGCGTGCATTGGTCGTCCAAGGGCGAGGGCGAGTTTGAAGTCGCCACCGTCGAGAAGGCCGATCGCGGTACCCGCATCGTGCTGCACCTGAAGTCCGGCGAAGACGAATTCGCCGATGGCTGGCGCCTGCGCAACATCATCAAGAAGTACTCTGACCACATCGCCTTGCCGATCGAGCTGCCGAAAGAACAGGCCGCTGCCGAAGGTGAAGAGGCCCCGGCGCTGGAATGGGAAACCGTCAACCGCGCCAGCGCCCTGTGGACCCGTCCGCGCACCGAGGTCAAGGACGAGGAATACCAGGAGTTCTACAAGCACATCGCTCACGACTTCGAGAACCCGCTGAGCTGGAGCCACAACAAGGTCGAAGGCAAGCTGGAATACAGCTCGCTGCTCTATGTGCCGGCCCGCGCGCCGTTCGACCTGTACCAGCGTGAAGCGCCGAAAGGCCTGAAGCTGTATGTGCAGCGTGTCTTCGTCATGGATCAGGCCGAGTCCTTCCTGCCGCTGTACCTGCGTTTCATCAAGGGCGTGGTCGATTCCAACGACCTGTCCCTGAACGTCTCGCGGGAAATCCTGCAGAAAGACCCGATCATCGATTCCATGAAGTCGGCACTGACCAAGCGCGTCCTCGACATGCTGGAAAAACTGGCGAAGAACGAGCCTGAGCAATACAAAGGCTTCTGGAAAAACTTCGGCCAGGTCATGAAAGAGGGCCCGGCTGAAGATTTCGCCAACAAGGAAAAAATCGCCGGCCTGCTGCGTTTCGCCTCGACCCAAGGTGATGATGGCGAGCAAAACGTCGCCCTGTCCGAGTACCTGGCCCGCGCCAAGGAAGGTCAGGACAAGATCTACTACCTGACCGGCGAAACCTACGCCCAGGTGAAGAACAGCCCGCACCTGGAAGTCTTCCGCAAGAAAGGCATCGAAGTGCTGTTGCTCACCGACCGTATCGACGAGTGGCTGATGAGCTACCTCAGCGATTTCGACGGCAAAGGGTTTGTCGACGTGGCTCGTGGCGACCTGGACCTGGGCAACCTGGACTCGGAAGAGGACAAGAAGGCCGCCGAGGAAGTCGCCAAGACCAAAGAAGGTTTGGTTGAGCGGATCAAGACTGCCCTGGGCGAGTCGGTCAGCGAAGTGCGGGTTTCCCACCGTCTAACCGATTCCCCGGCAATCCTGGCCATTGGCGAACAAGACCTGGGCCTGCAAATGCGTCAGATCCTTGAAGCCAGCGGGCAGAAGGTGCCGGACTCCAAGCCGATCTTCGAATTCAACCCGACTCACCCGTTGATCGAGAAACTCGACAACGAGCAGAGCGAAGAGCGTTTTGGCGACCTGTCGCACATCCTCTTCGATCAGGCGGCCCTGGCGGCCGGCGACAGCTTGAAGGACCCGGCGGCCTATGTGCGCCGCCTGAACAAGCTGTTGGTTGAACTGTCGGTTTAACCTCGTAGCAAGAAAACCCCGCTTCGGCGGGGTTTTTCGTTCTAGCGAACTTCAACTGGAGAAAATGATGAGCCAAGTCACCGTGCGTTCCGTGGTCTATCAGGTTGATGGCCAGTCTTATGAAAGCCGCCTGGCCTTTGATGCCAGCCACCAGGGCCCGCAGCCGGGCTTGCTGATGGCGCCGAACTGGATGGGTGTCAGCGCCGGGGCCGAAGAGATTGCCAAGGCCGTGGCCGGCAAGGGCTATGTGGTGTTGATCGCTGATCTCTACGGGCAACGTGTGCGTCCGCAAAACGGCGATGAAGCCGGCGCCGCGATGATGCCGCTGAAAAATGACCGGGCACTGCTGCGCAAGCGCATGCAGGCGGCGTTCGAACAACTGCAAGGTCAGTCGGAAGCGGCTGTCGATACTTCGAAGCTGGCCACGTTCGGCTTCTGTTTTGGTGGTTGCTGCTCCCTCGAGCTGGCGCGTACCGGTGCCCCGGTGAAAGCGGCGGTGTCGTTCCACGGCACCCTGGATACGCCGACCCCGGCCGATGCCAAGAACATCAGCGGTTCGGTGCTGGTGCTGCACGGCGCTGCCGACCCGCTGGTGGACAAGGCCCAGTTGCCGGCGTTCGAGGCGGAAATGGATGCGGCAGGCGTGGACTGGCAGCTGCTCAGCTACGGCGGTGCGGTGCATTCCTTCACCGACCCCCACGCCAACGTGCCGGGCAAAATGATGTATGACGCCAAGACCTCTGCCCGAGCTTTTACCGCCATGCACAACCTGCTGGATGAAGTGTTCAAGGGCTGATGCCTGATCGCCGGCAAGCGCGCTCCTACTGTAGGAACCGGCTTGCCGGCGATGCCGATAATCCGGCCGGCTCCAACCTCAAGCCTTGCTTCCCGGCAACTCGATCCGCTCAACCTCCCCTGGTACCCTTGGCCAATCCCCGGCCGCCCAGCGTCGGCGTGCGTCATCGATTCGTGCCGGGTCGCTGGCCACGAAGTTCCAGTTGATCCGCCGTGGCCCATCCAGCGGCGCACCGCCCAGGATCATCAGGTGGCACTCGGTTTCAGCAAACAGCGTGGCGCTGTCTCCCGCTGGCAGGACCACCAGCGAATGAGGTTCCAGCGTCTCGCCCTCCAACTGTGCTTCACCTTCCAGCACATACAGTGCGCGTTCCTGATGCTCATCGGGAATCAGCAGGCTGGTGGCGGTCTGCATCTGTACTTCGGCGTAGAGGGTGGGGGAGAGCACCGGCACCGGCGACTCCAGGCAGAAGCCTGAACCGGCGATCATACGGATGCGTACGCCGAGGTTATCGCTGACCGGCAAGCTGGTCGCCGGGTGATGGCTGTAATGCCCCGGCCCTTGTTCATGCTCCTTGGGCGAGGCCAGCCAGACTTGCAGGCCATGCAGGCTGAAGCCTTGGTCTCGGAGCGCCTGCGGGGTGCGTTCGACATGGGCGATGGCGCTGCCGGCAGTCATCCAGCTGACGTCCCCGGCTTGCACCACTTGGTCGGAGCCCAAGCTGTCCTTGTGCTGGATCTGCCCTTCGAACAGGTAGGTCAGGGTGGACAGGCCAATGTGCGGATGCTGGCGGATATTCATCCCATGCCCGGCCGGGTAGCGGGTGCTGAGCATGTGATCGAAGAATACGAAGGGCCCGACGCTGCGGCACTGAGCTGAAGGCAGTGGCCGAAGGATGGGTTGGCCTTCGACGTCTTCGGCGCGGGGACGGATTACCAGGGAAGTCGGCATGGCGGTATTCCAGGCTGGGCGGGTGATGCCGAGGAGCATAACCCGCTTCGACAGGCCTGGGCGTTATTGGCTGAAGGCGCCTTCGGAGAGATGGGTTTCGACCGTGACTTCGGCGCTGGTCATCAGTTTATGAATCGGGCAGCGGTCGGCCACACGGTGCAATTCGTCACGCTGGGCGTCGGTGAGCACGCCCTTGAGAGTGAGTTTGACGTGCAGGGCGTACAGGCCTTTCTGCTCTTGGCTATTGTCGTGCTTGACCTCCACCGTGACGCCGGTGAGCGGGATGTTCTTTTTCTGCGCATACAGCTTGAGGGTCAGCGCCTTGCAGGCCCCGAGGGCGGCGTCGAAGAAGTCATGGGGTTCCGGCGCCGATCCCTCGCCACCGGCGCTGACGGGCAGGTCGGCAAAGAGTTGATGGTCGTCGATCTGGATGCTGTGGCGAAAACCTTCGCTGGACTCGGTATTGACGGTGATGGTCATGGCAAACCTCGGGCAGTAATGGATGTCGGAACGGGCTTACTAAAGGTGCTGAAGTTATAGAGCATTCATCGCTGCGAGCGTTCCTCTTTTCTGAACCGCTGCTGGTGGCCGAGGGTCTATCCTGCTCGACCTTGCTGGAGATTGCCCCGTGCACTGGACTCACCTGACGGCTTTGCTGTTGTTGCTACCCGGCGCCTGGGTCCAGGCCGGTGACGATGTCCAGCGAAATAATCTGCCCAAGGGTTATGCCTACAGCGACGCGCACCTGCATTACGTGGATTTTTTCCAGGAGTCGGCCGGCATGGACAAGCTGCTCAAGGCCATGGACGACAATCGGATCGAGCATGTAATGATTTCCGGTATTCCGGTGGCCAAGAAATGGCATGAAGACGAGCCCAAGCGTCCCCGCTACTACGCCGGTGATGATGCCGACGCTTACTGGTACAGCGCCACCGATGTGCTGGTGGCGGCGGCGGTCAACCAGATGCCTGCGGAGCAGCGGCGGCGCTTTCATCCGTTTCTGTCGGGCTTCAACCCCAATGACAAGAACTCCGCCGCCCATATCCAGCGCATGCTGGACCTCAATCCGGGCTTTTGGCAGGGGCTGGGGGAGGTCTTTACCCGGCATGACGATCTCACCGCACTGACCTCCGGCGACACCCCCAGGGCCAACAACGAAGCCATGACCCGCATCTACCACCTGGCGGCGGAGAACGACCTGCCGGTGATGCTGCACTCCAACATCACCTCCAAGCGTGAACGCAACCCGCTGTACCTGGCGGAGATCGAAGAGCCGCTGCGCAATCATCCCCACACGCGATTCATCTGGGCCCACGCCGGGACCAGCATGGAAATCCACCGCCATCAGGTGCAGCTGGATTTTCTCCTGCCAACCCTGACGCGGCTGCTCGAGGCCTACCCCAATCTGTACGTGGACCTGTCCTGGAGCGTGCTCAGGCCTTACTTGCTGGACGATGCCGGCAAGCCCCGCCCTGAATGGCTGGCGCTGGTCCAGCGCTTTCCTGAGCGCTTTATGCTCGGCTCGGACGTGGTCGGGCGTTTCAACAAATTGGGCAAGGCCTTGACCGCCTTCGATCCATTTCTCGACGCCTTGCCCGAGGACGTGGCCCGCCGGGTGGCGCGGGATAACTTCCTGGCGATCCTGCCGCGCTCGGCCGCCCGATAAGGCCCGGCCCGGGGCTGCTGCGCGCCGCTGTGGGAATGTCATCAGCCTGTCATGCCTGCGTCATAGGCTCGCGCCATCTCAATCAAGGAGCGCGATATGCACCTCACTCGTTTAAGCGCACTGGCGGCGCTGATGCTGCTCAGTGGCCTGGCCTCTGCCGAAGTTCACGTTGAAGGCCCGGTGGAATACGGCGTGTTTGAAGGCCCCAAGGCCCAATTGCAGTCCGGCGAGCGGGTGTTGCGCCGCAACAACGAAGCCATCCTGCAGACCGAGGTGGTGCCGGCCAAGCTGGGGACCAAGTTCGGCATGCGTTATCAGTTGGTGGGTAAAGTGGCCGAGGATGTGCCCTTGACCCTGCTGTATTTCACCCCGGGCATCCGCACCGCCGATGGCCTGCGCCACGACAAGTTTGAAGTGACTCAGAAGCTGGTGCCGGGTGCGCCTCAGGAAGTCATGGCCTACGAATTCACCGAAAGCCATGAGGTGGTGCCCGGTGAGTGGCGTTTTATGGTGTTCCAAGGGGACCGTTTGTTGGCCCAGCAGCGTTTCACCGTGCGCTGAATCGTTTTACGCCCAAGTATCGAAGTGCTTGGGCGGTTTGATATCACGTTTTCGTCTTACGCAAATTTTCCAAGGGCCGATACCTTCTAAAGCAGCCGACTGCATGGACGATGCAGTGCTCTTGGAAGGAACCAGAGAATGAGCCTAAGAAATCTTAATATTGCACCCCGTGCCGGCCTGGGTTTTGGGTTGTTGGCGCTGATGGTGTTTGGCCTCGGGGCGTTCGCCCTGATGCAGATGGCCAATATGCGCCAGCAGTCCGAAGCGGTAGAGCGCAACTGGCTACCCAGCGTGATGGCGGTGGGCGAGATGAGTCAGGATCTGTTACGGATTCGTGCCTTGACCCTGCGCCTGCTGATCAATCGCGACCCCCAGTCGGTGACACAGAACACCAGCAAGATCGCTGAGATCAAGACCGGCTTGAGCGCCGCCCAGGCGCGTTATGAAGCCTTGATTGTCCTGCCCCGTGAGCGTGAGCTGTTCGATCGCTTCAAGGTCATCGAGCAGCAGTACCTGGAACGCCAGGAGCAGGTGATGGCCCACTCCAGCCAGAACCAGCTGGAAGAGGCGGCCAAGGTGGTCAACGGCGAGATGAACCAGTTGGCCGACCAGATGGCGGCGACCCTGTACGACCTGACCGAACTGAACAAGCAAAGCGCGACCCAGGCTACTGACCTGGCTCGGGCGGTGTTCAGCAGTTCCCGGGTCTGGGTGGTGGTGATGATCGCCGTGGCGGCGCTGATCACTATTGGCCTGGCGCTGGTGTTGACCCGCAGCATTGTGCGGCCTTTGGTGCAGTCACTGGGTGTCGCCGAAGTGGTGGCGAGCGGCGACCTGACCGCTGTGATCCAGGTCGAGGGCAAGGATGAGCCGGCACGCCTGCAGCAAGCCCTCAAGGTCATGCAACAGAGCCTGCGCGATACCATCCGGCGCATCTCCGACTCCTCCAGCCAGTTGGCCTCGGCCTCGGAAGAGCTCAGCAGTGTCACTGAAGATGCCACCCGCGGCCTGCACCAGCAGAGCCTGGAGATCGAGCAGGCGGCCACGGCGGTGAACCAGATGACCGCGGCGGTGGAGGAGGTGGCGAGCAATGCGGTGGCCACCTCCGAAGCGTCCCGGGAGTCCGACCGGATTGCCCAGCACGGTCGCCAACAGGTGCAGCAGACAGTGTCATCGATTCAATCCCTGGCCGAGGACGTGACCGCCAACGCCAGCCAGGTCGAAGACTTGGCGCAGAAGGTCTATGGCATCAGCAAGGTGCTGGAAGTGATTCGCTCCATCGCTGAGCAGACCAACTTGCTGGCGTTGAATGCGGCAATCGAGGCGGCGCGGGCTGGTGATGCCGGTCGGGGTTTTGCCGTGGTGGCGGACGAGGTACGGGCCCTGGCTCATCGCACCCAGCAGTCGACCCGGGAAATCGAACAGATGATCAGTGGCATTCAACAGGGCACGGACCTGGCGGTCAGCTCGATGCAGCAGAGCAACAGTCGCGCCCACTCGACCCTGGAGGTGGCCAGGGCAGCGGGGCAGGCCCTGGAAGACATCGCCTCGGCGTTCACCCTGATCAACGAGCGCAACCTGGTGATTGCCAGCGCCTCGGAACAGCAGGCGGCAGTGGCCAGGGAGGTGGACCGTAATCTGATGAATATTCGTGATTTGGCGTTGCAGACATCGGCGGGTGCCAATCAGACCAGCGCAGCCAGCCACGAGCTGTCGCGGTTGGCGGTGGACCTGAATAGCATGGTGGCGCGGTTTTCGGTGTAGGAGGGGAGCTGCTGCCAGTGACAAGCTTCAAGCCCCAAGCAGGCGAGCTGCTTTAGGCTTGAAGCTTGTGGCTTACCGTTTGTAGCTTATTTCCAGCGTTTCAGGACCAGGGTGGCGTTGGTGCCACCGAAGCCGAAGCTGTTGCTCATTACGGTGTCGATTTTTGCGTTTTCAACGGTCTTGGTCAGGATCGGCATATCGGCGACGACCGGATCGATCTCGTCGATGTTGGCCGAACCGGCCATGAAGTTGCCTTCCATCATCAGCAAGCAGTAGATCGCTTCGTGAACGCCAGCGGCGCCCAGGGAGTGACCCGACAGGCTCTTGGTGGAGCTGATGGCTGGAGCCTTGTCGCCGAATACCGCACGCACGCCTTCCATTTCCTTGGCATCACCGACCGGAGTCGAGGTGCCGTGGGTGTTCAGGTAGTCGATCGGGGTATCCACGGTGGACATGGCCATCTGCATGCAGCGGATGGCGCCTTCGCCGCTTGGTGCGACCATGTCGTAGCCGTCGGAAGTGGCGCCGTAGCCGACGATTTCCGCGTAGATCTTCGCGCCACGGGCCAGAGCGTGTTCCAGCTCCTCGACCACCACCATGCCGCCACCGCCGGCGATGACGAAGCCGTCACGCTTGGCGTCGTAGGCGCGGGAGGCCTTTTCCGGGGTTTCGTTGTACTGGGTGGACAGTGCGCCCATGGCGTCGAACAGGAACGACTGGCTCCAATGTTCTTCTTCACCGCCGCCGGCGAATACGATGTCCTGCTTGCCCAGCTGGATCTGCTCGACCGCAGTACCAATGCAGTGGGCACTGGTGGCGCAAGCGGAGGAGATCGAGTAGTTCACGCCCTTGATCTGGAACGGGGTGGCCAGGCAGGCGGAAACGGTGCTGCCCATGGTCCGCGTGACGCGGTACGGGCCAACACGCTTGACGCCTTTTTCGCGCAGGATATCCAGCGCTTCCATCTGGTTCAGGGTGGACGCGCCACCCGAACCGGCGATCAGGCCGGTGCGCACGTTCGATACCTGGTCTTCGCTCAGGCCGGAGTCGGCGATGGCGTCTTTCATGGCCAGGTAGGCGTAGGCAGCAGCGTGGCCGACGAAGCGGTAGATCTTGCGATCGATCAGTTCTTCGAGGGGCAGGTCAATGGAGCCGGAAACCTGGCTACGCAGACCCATTTCGGCATATTCCGGGTTGAAGCGGATGCCAGGGCGACTTGCACGCAGGTTAGCGGAGACGGTCTCTTTGTCATTGCCCAGGCACGAAACGATGCCCAGACCAGTGATAACGACGCGGCGCATGCGGATAACCCTTAGAAGTTGTCAGTGGAGGTGAAGACGCCGACCCGAAGGCCTTCGGCGGTGTAGATTTCGCGGCCGTCGACGCTGACCGAACCATCGGCGATGGCCATGTTCAGCTTGCCTTTGAGGACGCGCTTGATGTGAATGTTATAGGTGACTTTCTTGGCGGTCGGCAGCACTTGGCCGAAGAATTTCACTTCGCCCGAGCCCAGCGCACGGCCGCGGCCCGGCAGGCCTTGCCAGCCGAGGAAGAAACCGACCAGTTGCCACATGGCATCCAGGCCCAGGCAGCCCGGCATCACCGGATCACCTTCGAAGTGGCAGGCGAAGAACCACAGGTCTGGAGTGATATCCAGCTCGGCGACCAACTCACCTTTGCCGTACTTGCCACCCTCTTCACTGATATGGGTGATGCGATCCACCATCAGCATGTTCGGGGCGGGCAGTTGCGCGTTACCTGGGCCGAACAGCTCACCGCGACTGCAGCGCAGCAGGTCTTCCCGAGTAAAGGCGTTTTGTTTGGTCATGCGAGCTCCTCAATAGTCCCATGCGGCAGGTGGGGCAAATCTTCCCGGCCGATCGAAGCGTTCATGCCTCGAGCCGGCAGCCTACTCATAGACTATTGCGTTGTGGTGAAAGTCACAGCACAAGGAACATGAATGTACACTTGTGCACTGAAATTTTTTGACCGGCCCGTTTCCGGGTCCGTTCGGGTGCCTAAGACTGCCGCACTTTCGCCCATCACGCCAGTCGCAGATGGTCGAAAACTGCCAGCTATTGCACCCAGCGCTGGAGAATTTGCTGCAGGTCCGCGCGTTTGAAAGGCTTGGCCAGGTAATCGCTCATGCCCGCGGAGAGGCAGGTTTCTCGGTCGCCCTGCAAGGCGTTGGCGGTCAGGGCAATGATCGGCAGATCGGCGCAGCCGGGCAGTTGGCGGATTTGCCGGGTGGCTTCGTAGCCATCGATCAGCGGCAAGCGGCAATCCATCAGGATCGCTTCGAAGATCAGGCTCTCCGCGCTGCGAATGGCCTGGGCGCGTCGCTGGCGATGCTCACATTGAAGCCCAGGCTGCGCAGCATGGCCTGGATCACTGTCTGGTTGACCGGATTGTCCTCCACCAGCAGCACGTTGCGCCCTTCGCCGTGGGTATCGCTGCTGGGTACGCGGGGTGCCAGTGCCGGCGGGTTGTGCTGGAACAGCGCCAGGGGTATCTCCAGGGTAAACACCGAACCGCGGCCTTCTTCGCTCTGGGCGCGCAGGGTGCCGCCCATGCGCTCGGCCAGGGTGCGGGCGATCGGCAGCCCCAGGCCGGTGCCGCCGTAACGCCGGGAAATCGAGCTGTCGGCCTGCTGGAAGGCATTGAACATCAGCTCCAGGCTGTCCGCGCTGATGCCGATCCCGCTGTCGCGCACGCTGCAGGTGAACCACAGCAACTCATGGTCCAGGGTCTGCCAGTGCGGCTCGACGGTGACGCTGCCGCGTTCGGTGAATTTCAAGGCGTTGCCGATCAGGTTGACCAGGATCTGGCGGATCCGCGTCGGGTCGCCCTTGACCTGCAACGACGCCATCCCTGGGGGCAGGCGCAGTTGCAGGTCGAGGCCACGTTGCGCCGCGCTGTGCTGGAAGGCCTGGGCCGAACTGACGATCAACTCGCCCAGGTTGAACGGGATATGTTCCAGCTCCAGGGCCGAACGCTCGATGCGCGAGAAGTCGAGGATGTCGTTGATGACCTTCAGCAAGTGCTCGGTGGATTCCGAGGCCAGGGCCGCGTATTCGCTCTGCTCCTGGGTCATCTCGGTGGTTTCCAGCAATTGCAGCATGCCCAGCACGCCGTTCATCGGTGTGCGCAGTTCGTGGCTCATCATGGCCAGGAAGTCCGACTTGGCCTTGTTCGCTCGCTCCGCTTCTTCGCGGGTCTGGATCAACTGGGCCATGGCTTGTTGCTGTTCCTGGCTGGCCTGTTCGAGGCCAGCGGCGAGGTTGTTGATGTGCCGCGCCAAGTCCCCCAGCTCGGCGTCATCGACGATCGGCAAGGGCGTCTTGAAGTCGCCTTCCTGGATCGCCTTGACCGCCTGGCCCATGGCGCTGATGGGCTGCGACAGGCTGGACGCCAGGCGGCGTGCCAGGAGAAAGGTGAACAGCAGGGCGCAGAGCGCCAGCACCGCGGCCTTGAGGACGATCTCCTGCTGGCGTTCGCTGAAGGCGTCATTCGACATGCCGACGATCACTCGGCCCAGGTAACCGTCGCCCGAGGTGGGGACGTTGACGTCGTCGTTCTGGAAAAAGTCGTTGTGCAGTTGAATCCGCTGCAGCCGCACCGGGGCCTGGAAGACTTTGACCTGCTGCGCACGGCGGTGGTTGGCCGAGGGTTGCTCGACGTACACCAGAATATTGTTGGCACTGTCCTGGACTTCGAGAAAGTGCACGTGGGGCGTGGCCAGGGTGGCTTTGAGCAGGCTTTCCAGGCCTTCGCTGTTGCCGGAAATCACCCCGTATTCGGTAGCCGGTGCCAGTTGGTTGGCGATCAGTTGGCCCGTGTGGTTGAGCTCCTGGCGCAAGTCCTGGATCCGCACGAAGGTGAAGAAGCTGATCAACAGCAAGGTCAGCAGCAGGGCCGGGCCAAGGCTGATGATCTGGGTACGGGTGTGGATATCCCAATGGCGTCGGAAGGTCATGGGCGGGTTTCTCCTTCTGCCAGCCGGGTCGCGACCTGGCCTGGGTCAATCTCTTCGATACCCAGCGAGCGGGCCACTTGTGGGTTGCTCAACACCTTGAAGTGTCGTGGGTACAGCGAGCGTGGCCAGTGCGTGGGCGGCTGGTCAAGCAGGTCGTGGAGGGTCAGCAGCCAATCCTGTTGGTCGCTGTAGGTGCTGGCCAGGCTGCCCGCCTTGACGAATGCGGCATCAGGGCCGACCAGCGCCAACTGTCGGGCGTAGCTGCTGAGCAGCAGGTTCTTGGCGGTCTTGGGGTTGAACAGGTTCGGGTCGTCCAGCCCCAGCAGTACGTCGCTGCTTTTCAGCAAGTCTTGCAGCGGGCGGCTGTCGTAAGGGTTGTCCCAGCGTTTGCCGACGATCTCCAGGCCCAGGCGCTTGGCCTCGGGTTGCAGCTCCTTGAGCAGGAACTGGCTGTCGGCGCCGTACAACACGCCGACGCGCCGGGCCTGGGGCAGGATGGCGCGGATCAGGCGCAGTTGGCGTCCCAGGGGCGGGTCGCTCCACAGCAGGCTCAAGCGTTGCCAGGCCGGGCCCTGAGGGCGGGCCTGGGCCTGCAAGCGGCTGATGCGCAACACCAGCGTCATCGGGCCATGGGCATCCTGCAGGCGCCAGTCGAGGCTGTCGCTGTCCAGCAGAATCAGGCGTGTGGCCGGGGGCAGCTTGCTGGCGGCGGGCAGGTCGTGCAGCGGTACAAAGCGCACGGTGTCGGCCGGGCGCTGTGCGGCCAGGGCCTGGGTGAAGGCCTGGACGCCGGCATTGTCTTCGCCACCGGTCAACAGCACCTCGGCGGCCCGGCTCGGCAGCACCAGCAGCAGGCTGGCCAGCAACAGCAGGCCGGCCACGAGCGTGCGGCCCGGGGCAGGCGTCATCCTTGGCTGGCCTGGGCGCATGCTAGAGCTCCAGCTCCGCACTGAAATAGACCACGTGACGCTGTTCGTAGTGGTTGTCGATAAAGGTGGTGGGCTGGTGGTCCAGGCGTTGCTGCAGCATGCCGGCCAGTTCCAGGTTGCCTCGGCCCAGCCTGAAACGCTTGGCGATACGGCTGTCGACGCGTTCGAAACGGTAGCCGTTGAGGGCGTTGTCGCCGTAGTAAAAGAGGGCGCTGGACCAGCCACGGCCCCAGTTGCGCATCCAGCCTGCCGAGCCGCTGTGGCTGGCGGTCAGGCGCTGGTCCAGGGGGTTGCTGGCGTCGGCGTGGACATAGGCGTAGGTCAGGCGCAGCCGGTCGGCCCAGCTCAGGCGCCAGTCCAGTTGGGTTTCGGCGCCGGAGAAGCGTGCCGAGTTGCCGTTGCTGGCGATGTACTGGTTGTTGCGCAAGGGTTCGCTGACCATGCCGCTGATTTCGTCATGGAACAGCTTCACGTCGAGGTTGAGCCCCAGGTCGACGAAGAAACCGTTGTAGCCCAGCTCGCGGGAGCGCATGTGCTCCTGGTCGAGGTTGCCCGGGCCCCGGGTCTTGACGAAGTATTCGGCGCTGGATTGGCCGGCGACCCTGGGTGTCAGCTCGGTGACCCGATAGCTCCAGTTGACGTTGTTCTCGAACATGTCTGGCGAGCGAATGGCCTCGGAGTACACCGCCCGCAGGCCATGGCGCGGGTTGATCAGGTAATTGATCGCCACCCTCGGGGTCAGGGAGTCGCCGGTCAATCGGGTGTCTTCGTACATTGCCCCGCCCTGGAGCAGCCAGTGCTCGCTGGCCCGCCATTCTAGATGGCCGAACGCGCGCCACGTGGTGTCATCGAGAGTGCCATTGAAGTAGGTCTCGGAATCGGCCCGGTCGTAACGATAGTTCATGCCGCTGACCAGCCGCAGGCTGTCGGACAGGCTCAGGGTGTCTTGCAACTCCAGGTCATAGCGCGACTCTCGGGCGCTCTGGTCGATGACGCCGCACACCGTGTCTTTGCCACCCGCCTGCCACTGGGCGATGACCTGATTCCCCAGGTCGCGCTCTGCGGTGCTGCCGGCGGGGGCTCCGGGGCCGATAAAACTGCCGATGTTGCGCACCAGGCGCTCGGCGTAGTTCGGGTTGAGTTGCCACAGGCGTGTCAGCTCGGGGCTGAAGGACAGGGCGGCGTCACAGGCCCGCCAGGTCTGCTGTCGATCCCAGTGTTGGGCCGAGCCCTGTATATAAAGGCTGTGCTCCGGGTTCAGCTCCAGGTTCCAGCGCACTGAACCGGCGTAGTCCTTGGCGATCACATCGGAGTTGTTGCCGGCGTCGGTGATGCCGGCAAACACCGGGCGATAGGTATAGGGTCGTTGGTTGGTGCCGTCTTTGGCGTTCAGTTGCCAGTCCAGGCTCTGCTGCTCATCGAGGGTCTGGCTGACAGCCAGGTTGAAGCGGTTCAGGCGCCTGCTGTCGCGATAATCGGCGCCGTTGCGGTCGGTGTCGAAGCCGTCGTCTTCCTGGCCGGACAACGACAGACGCAGGGCGCCGCCGTCCCAGGCGCTGCCCTGGCTGGCGTACCAGTCGCTGATGCCGCGCTGGCCACGGGTGACCTTGAACCTTGTGCCGTGGCTGTCGGCCGGTGCGCGGGTGATGATATTGACCACCGCCATCAGCGCATTGGCCCCGTAGCTGACGGTGTTGGGGCCGCGAAACACCTCGATACGCTCGACGTCCTCCAGGGCCACCGGGATGTCACTCCAGTCCACGGTGGCCAGGCCCGCGCGATACACCGAGCGACCGTCGATCAGCACCTGCATGCGTCGCGCTTCGCTGGCATTGCTGCCGTGGTAGTTCACCGCTGCCTGGTTACCATTGATGGCGCCGACCATCATTCCCGGCACCAGCCGCAGCAACTCGCTGATGTCCCGGGCGCCGCTGGCCTCGATCAGTTCGCTGTCGATCAGGGTCATGCTGCCGGGTACGGCCGCCGGCGACTGTTTCAGGCGGGTAGCCGTGAGTACCTGCGGCAAAGGCAGGTGCCGGAGAAACAGATCGTCGGCCAGCACCAAGGGGCTGAACATCAGCGCCAGCAGCAACGAAGGGCGGGAAGGTCCTGAGTACAAGGTGCAGCCTAGAATCCAGGGAATGGGCGCGCATGTTAACCGAGATGGTCGAGTTTTCCAGTCGAGAAGGCCGACATTCCCCGGCTGTTCTCGACAAGTGCGCGAATCGTTGTGGGGGCTGGTGGTCGCAGGGCTGCCCCGTATAATGCGCCATCGCCACTGGTATGGATTGACGGATTGCATATGACTGAACAGCACCCTATCGCGGTCCTGGGAGGCGGAAGTTTTGGTACCGCCGTGGCCAATCTGCTGGCCGAGAACGGTCATCAGGTGCGGCAATGGATGCGTGATCCCGAGCAGGCCGAGGCCATTCGGGTCAATCGCGAGAATCCGCGCTACCTCAAAGGCATCAAGATCCACCCGGCGGTGGAGCCGGTCACGGATCTGCTGGCCACCCTCAATCAGTGCGACTTGTGCTTTGTCGCCTTGCCCTCCAGCGCCCTGCGCACGGTGCTGGCGCCCCACGCCGAGTTGCTCGGCGGCAAGCTGCTGGTCAGCCTGACCAAAGGCATCGAGGCCCAGAGCTTCAAATTGATGAGCGAGATCCTCCAGGACATCGCCCCGCAAGCGCGGATCGGTGTGCTGTCGGGGCCGAACCTGGCGCGGGAAGTGGCCGAGCACGCCCTGACCGCCACCGTGGTCGCCAGTGAAGACGAAGAACTCTGCCAGCGCGTCCAGGCGGCGTTGCATGGCCGGACCTTCCGCGTCTATGCCAGTGCCGACCGTTTTGGTGTCGAACTGGGCGGTGCGCTGAAGAACGTCTACGCGATCATCGCCGGCATGGCGGTCGCCCTGGGCATGGGCGAGAACACCAAGAGCATGTTGATTACCCGGGCCCTGGCCGAGATGACTCGCTTTGCCGTGAGCCAGGGTGCCAACCCCATGACTTTCCTCGGCCTGGCCGGCGTGGGCGATTTGATCGTCACCTGTTCTTCGCCCAAAAGCCGTAACTACCAGGTCGGTTTCGCCCTGGGCCAGGGTTTGAGCCTGGACGAGGCGGTGACCCGTCTCGGCGAAGTGGCCGAGGGCGTCAACACCCTTAAGGTACTCAAGGTCAAGGCGCAGGAACTGGGGGTGTACATGCCGCTGGTGGCCGGGCTGCATGCGATTTTGTTTGAAGGGCGTACCCTGAACCAGGTGATCGAGTTGCTGATGCGTGGCGAGCCGAAAACCGACGTCGACTTTATTTCCACCAGTGGCTTCAACTGAGTGGCACAGGAGCGAGACATGAACGATACGAATCCCGAAGGCAAATACGAGTCCATCCTCCTGCGTGTGTTGTGGATGCTGGTGTACCTGCTGGTCTGGCAAGTGGCGCAGTTCATCCTCGGTGCCCTGGTGCTGGTGCAACTGATTTATCGCCTGATCTACAGCGCGCCCAGCGCCAGCATGATGAATTTCGGCGACAGCCTGAGCCAGTTCCTGGCGCAGATCGGCCGTTTCGGCAGCTTCCATAGTGACCAGAAACCGTGGCCATTCGCCGATTGGCCGACGCCCCGTGCACCTGAAGGCGAAGCTCCCCATAGCGTGCCGCCCGCGCCTCACCCGGCCCGTGACGAGGAGCCCAAGCTATGAAGCTCTGGGTACTGCGCCACGGTGAAGCCGAGTCCCAGGCCCGCAGCGATGCCGAGCGCAACCTGACCGAGCATGGCCGCAAGGAAGTGCTCGAGAGTGCTGCGCAGCTGATCGGCCAGCCCATCGGCGCGATCCTCGCCAGCCCCTATGTGCGGGCCCAGCAGACGGCGCAATTGGTGCGCGAAGCCCTGGGGTTTGCCGGCGAGATCCGCACCGTGTCCTGGCTGACCCCCGAGAGCAATCCCTTGGCCGCCCTGGAACAGCTCAACAGCGCCGACAACCTGCTGCTGGTCAGCCACCAACCTTTGGTGGGCAGCCTGATCAGCCTGCTGCAGTACGGCCATCTGCGCAGCCCGCAGCCGATGGGCACCGCCAGCCTCGCCGAGCTGGAAGGTGACTGGCCATTGGCCGGGCTGATGAGCCTCAACCAGGTTCACCACGTTTGAAACCTGCCGCCGCAGCATGGCGGCCGGCTACATTTCTTCACTTGCAGCGCCCCTTTGTGCGTGAAATAGTCAGCCAAGCAAGTGCTTGGTTGGTCATCTCACGGTCAGAATAAAAACAAAGGAGCGCGTCGCATGTCTGCCGCTTTTCGTTTGCCGCTGGAAGTGTTCTACGAGCGTGAAGCTCGCCATCCCCGCCAACGTTTCCTGGTCCAGCCTTCAAGCGGAGGGCAGGTCGAGGAACTGAGCTGGGCGGATGTCGGCCACCAGGCGCGTTGCGCCGCTCACTGGCTACGGGCGCAGGAACTGCCCCAGGGCAGTCACGTCGCGATTATTTCCAAGAACTGTGCCCACTGGATCATTGCCGACCTGGCGATCTGGATGGCCGGCCATGTGTCGGTGCCCTTGTACCCCAACCTCACCGCCGAATCGGTGGCGCAGGTGCTTGAGCATTCCGAGTCGGCCCTGGTGTTTATCGGCAAGCTGGACGACTGGCCGGGCATGGCGGCCGGGGTCCGGCCCGGGCTGCCGACCATCAGCCTGCCGCTGCATCCTCCAGGTGATTTCGACTTCAGTTGGGACGACTTGCAGCGCAGCTCGCCGATCCAGGACAACCCCAGCCCCGCCGCTGAACAGTTGGCAACCATTATCTACACCTCCGGCACCACCGGGCTGCCCAAGGGGGTGATGCACAGCTTTGGCAACCTGGGTTTTGCTGCCACCCACGGGGCCCAGTTGTTCCAGTTGGGCCCCTCTGATCGCTTGTTGTCGTATTTGCCGCTGTGCCATGTGGCCGAACGCATGTTTGTCGAGATGGCGGCGATCTACACCGGGCAAACGGTGTTCTTCGCCGAGAGCCTGGAGACCTTCCTCACCGATCTGAAACGCGCCCGGCCCACCGCGTTGTTCGGCGTGCCGCGGATCTGGAGCAAGTTCCAGATGGGGGTCTACGCCAAGGTCCCGGCCAAGCGTTTGGACTGGCTCCTGGGGCTGCCGCTGATCGGCAAGCGGGTTGGCCAGCGGGTGCTCGCCGGGCTCGGCCTGGACGCCTTGCGCGTAGCCCTTTCCGGGGCGGCACCTGTGCCCCAGAGCCTGCTTCACTGGTATCAGCGCCTGGGCCTGGATGTGCTGGAGGTGTATGGCATGACCGAAAGCTGCGGGTACTCCCACATCGGTCGCAGTGGCGAGTACGTGCCCGGCTGGATCGGCCGGCCGTGCCCGCAGGTGGACGTGCGCATCGATGCTGCGGGCGAAGTGCTGGTGCGCAGCGGGGCCACCATGCTCGGTTACTACAAGGACCCGCAGAAGACCGCCGAGACCCTCACCGAAGATGGCTTCCTGCGTACCGGGGACAAGGGCGAGCAGGATGCCCAGGGGCGCTTGCGCCTGACCGGTCGGATCAAGGAAATCTTCAAGACCAGCAAAGGCAAATACGTGGCCCCGGCGCCGATCGAGAACCGCCTGGCGGTGCATTCACGGATCGAGCAGGTGTGCGTGGTTGGCGACGGCCTGAGTGCGCCCCTGGGGCTTTGCGTGCTCTCGGCCGTTGGATGGCAGGAGGCCTCCAGCGCTGCCCGCAACGGCCTGCAGCGCAGCCTGGAGACCTTGCTGGCCGAGGTCAATGGCGCCTTGGACAAACATGAGCGCTTGCACCGCCTGGTGGTGGTGAAGGACAGTTGGGCGGTGGAAAACGGCTTTCTCACACCCACGCTGAAGATCAAGCGCAATGTGATCGAGGCCCGCTATGGCGAGCGCTTCCAGGCGTGGAGCGAGCACAGCGAGGCCGTGCTGTGGCAGGATTGAACCCGATAAAAAACCAAAGGATGCAGCGATGAGCTTGTGGCGTACCACCCCGAATATCGAGCAACTGAATGCGGCGCAGAAGAACACCATTGGTGAAGTGCTGGATATCCGTTTTGAGTCCTTCGACGAAGAGTCCCTGACCGCCAGCATGGTCATCGACCATCGCACCCACCAGCCCTATGGCCTGTTGCATGGTGGGGCGTCGGTGGTGCTGGCGGAAACCGTGGGCTCCATGGCCAGCTACCTGTGCATCGACGCCAGCCAGTTCTACTGCGTGGGGCTGGAGATCAATGCCAACCATTTGCGTGGCTTGCGCAGTGGCCGGGTGACCGCCGTGGCCAAGGCCATTCATATCGGTCGCACCACCCATGTCTGGGACATCCGCCTGACCAGCGATGAAGGCAAGTCCAGCTGCATCTCGCGCCTGACCATGGCCGTGGTGCCCCTGGGGCAAACGCCGCCCCCGCGTTGAGGGGCGTTATGGGCTGAGCCGGAGTGTCATCATTCCTGTCCGTTACTGTCATTGCTGCGTTGCGCTGGCGTACGGACAATCAGCCGAGTTTTTGTGAATGGGACGTTCGGTATGTCGCAACAGGTGTTTTTCGCTCACGCCAATGGTTTTCCCTCGGGCACCTACGGCAAGTTGTTCGCTGCCCTGGCGCCCGAGTACGACGTGGCCCATTTGCAGCAGCATGCCCACGATCCGCGTTTCCCGGTGGATGACAACTGGCACAACCTGGTGGACGAGCTGATCCATCACTTGCAACAGCAGGCGCAGCCGGTGTGGGGCGTAGGCCACTCCTTGGGTGGGGTGTTGCATTTGCATGCGGCCCTGCGCTGTCCCGAGTTGTACCGCGGGGTGGTGATGCTCGATTCGCCGGTGCTGACCCTGGCCGACCAATGGGTGATTCGCGCGGCCAAGCGCTTTGGCTTCATCGATCGCCTGACCCCGGCAGGGCGCACCTTGGGGCGTCGTGAGGAGTTCGCCGACCTGGATGCCGCCCGACGCTATTTCTCCACCAAGACCCTGTTCCGCGGTTTCGACCCCGATTGTTTCGACGCCTACCTGCAGCATGGTCTGCATCAGGTGGGCGACCGCTGGCGCCTGCGTTTCGACCCGGCCACGGAAATCAGCATTTACCGCGGCGTGCCCCATACCAGCCCGGGTCGAGCCCGGCAGTTGCAAGTGCCCCTGGCGGTGGTGCGCGGGCGCCAGAGCCGGGTGGTGATGCGCCATCACGCCAGCGCCGTGGGCCGCATGCCGTTGGGTGAGTCCCTGAGCATGCCTGGCGGGCATATGTTTCCCCTGGAGCGACCGCAGGACACCGCGACCTTGCTTAAAGACCTGTTCAGCCGCTGGGCCGGTCGCAGCACACGGAGTTGCGCATGAGCCCGGTGGTGGAAGAAGTGCGCCTGAGCCTGCCCCATATCGAGTTGGCCGCTCACCTGTTCGGCCCGGAAGACGGGTTGCCGGTGATTGCCTTGCACGGTTGGCTGGACAACGCCAACAGCTTCGCGCGGTTGGCGCCGAAACTCGATGGCTTGCGCATAGTCGCCCTCGACCTGGCCGGCCATGGGCATTCCGGGCACCGTCCGGTGGGGGCGAGCTATGCGCTGTGGGATTACGTCTACGACGTGCTGCAAGTGGCCGAGCAATTGGGCTGGCAGCGTTTTGCCCTGATGGGGCATTCCCTGGGGGCCATCGTGTCGTTGGTGCTGGCGGGCGCGTTGCCGCAGCGCGTGAGCCACCTGGCGCTGATCGACGGGGTAATCCCGCCCACCGCCAGCGGCGACACGGCTGCCGAGCGCCTGGGCATGGCCCTGCAAGCGCAACTGGCCCTGCTGGATAAGCGCAAGCCGGTCTACACCAGCCTGGAGCGTGCCATCGAAGCGCGCATGAAGGGCCTGGTGGCGGTGAGCCGCGAGGCCGCGGAACTGCTCGCCCAGCGCGGGCTGATGCCGGTTCCCGGCGGTTATACCTGGCGCAGCGACAGCCGCCTGACCCTGGCCTCGCCCCTGCGTTTGACCGAAGAACAGGCCATGGCCTTCGTCCAGCACGTGGCCTGCCCGACCCAACTGGTGGTTGCGGCTGACGGCATGCTGGCCAAGCACCCGGCGTTGCTGGAGCGTCTACCCTTCAGCCACGAACAGCTGCCGGGCGGTCATCACCTGCACCTCAATGACGAGGCGGGCGCCACCTTTGTCGCAGACTGTTTCAATAGGTTTTTCGCCGTTCCTTGACTTGCCACGGTCAACTGTCGAGGCTGGGCGGGTTGAAATGGGAGACAACCATGATAGATCTGTACACCGCTGCGACCCCCAATGGCCACAAGGTCTCTATCGTGCTCAAGGAGTTCGCCATGCCCTGCAACGTGCGTGGTCTGAGCTTCGACAAAAAGGAAAAAACCGCACCAACCCTTCTGAAGAACACGGCCCGCGGGCGGATGGCAGCGATTGCTGAGCGTGCCTCTGGCGATTTTCGAGTGTCCGATTCCCTCACCCTCCAGGGTGCCCAGGCGATGCTGATCCGATGAGCCTGGCCATGCGATCGGCCAGTGTTTTTCTATTGTCCTGCTTCAGCCCCCTGCTGTTTGCCGCCGACATTCCCGGCAGTCAAGACCTGCCCCAGGTGCCGCGCCTGGCCGATGCGCAGATCGTCGATTACCGGCCGGCGGTGGAGCTGGAGCGTATCTACCCCATGGGCTCCATTCGCAAGATCAGCGGGCAATTGCGTTTTGACGGCCAGGTCAGTGCCCGGGGCAAGGTCACGTCGGTGACGTACCAGTTGCCTCCCGAGCGGGCCTCCAACGAAGCCTTCACCCTGGCCCGAGAGGCCTTGCAGAAGCAGGGGGCCGAACTGTTGTTCTGGTGCCAGGCCCGTGATTGCGGTGAAAGCAGCCTGTGGGCCAATGAAGTCTTCGGCAACGCCAAGCTGTATGGCGCCGACGAGCAGCAGTCTTACCTGCTGTTGCGTCTGGCCGAGCCCCAGGACAATTCGCTGGTGGCCTTGTACAGCATCACCCGTGGCAACCGCCGGGCGTACCTGCATGTCGAGCAATTCGACAGCAGCGCGCCGTTGGGCGAATTGTTGCCGACCTCCGCGACCTTGCTCCGGCAGTTGAAAGACACCGGCCGCCTGGACTTTCCCAAATTGGCTGCCGAGCCAACACCGGTTTGGCTGAGTTTGCTGTCCCGAGGGTTGAACCTGGACGCAACGATGCGGGTCAGTGTCTCCGGGAGCAATGCCGAAGCCTGGCGCCAGGCACTGATCGGGCAGGGCGTACGCGCTGCTCGGATGGAAACCGGCAGCAGCGAGACGACCGGCCTGCACATCGAATTGTTGCGCTAGGCTCCCTCAAGGCGAACCCGTGAAGCGCGGTTCGCCTATTCTCCCTCCGTCGACCTTGCACGAGACCTTTCATGCTTAATAACGATCGCCTGTTGGTGCAGATCCTGCTCCTGGTGCTTTTCGGTGCCAGTTTCTGGGTGATGGCGCCATTCTGGTCCGCGCTGTTCTGGGGGGCGGTGCTGGCGTTTGCCAGTTGGCCGCTAATGCGTCTGCTGACCCGTTGGCTCAATGGCCGCGAGTCCCTGGCCGCAGCCGTGCTGACCCTGGGCTGGATGGTGCTGGTGGCGGCGCCCCTGGTCTGGCTGGGCTTCAACCTGGCGGACCATGTGCGCGATGCCACGGGCTTCATCAAGGATGTCCAGGTCGACGGCCTGCCGGCGGCGCCCGAGTGGCTGGGCGGGATTCCGTTGGTGGGTGAGCGTCTTGTGGCGTTGTGGGACAGCATCGATCAGCAGGGCGCGGCGATGATGCTGGCGGTCAAGCCTTACCTGGGGCAAGTCGGCAACTGGTTGCTGGCCCGCAGCGCACAGATCGGCGGCGGCATTCTCGAGCTGACCCTGAGTATCGTCTTTGTGTTTTTCTTCTACCGCGATGGCCCGCGTCTGGCGCTGTTCGTGCACAAGTTGCTGGAACGCCTGATTGGCGATCGTGCCGGTTACTACATCGAATTGGTGGCGGGCACCGTGCAACGGGTGGTCAACGGCGTGATCGGTACCGCAGCGGCCCAGGCCGTGCTGGCGCTGATCGGCTTCCTGATTGCCGGGGTGCCGGGGGCGCTGGTGCTGGGTATTGTCACCTTCCTCCTCAGCCTGATCCCCATGGGGCCGCCTCTGGTGTGGATTCCGGCCACAGCCTGGTTGGCCTGGAAGGGGGAATACGGAATGGCGGTGTTTCTCGGGATCTGGGGCACCTTCATCATCAGCGGCGTCGACAACGTGCTGAAGCCGTACCTGATCAGCCGTGGCGGCAACCTGCCGTTGGTGATTGTGCTGCTGGGGGTGTTTGGTGGCCTGATTGCCTTCGGCTTTATTGGGCTGTTTATCGGCCCGACCTTGTTGGCCGTGGCCTACAGCCTGCTGACCGACTGGACAGCGAGCCAGGCCCACCCCCAGAGCCCGACCAAGAACCCGGCAGAGGACAAGCCCTGATCGCCGGCAAACCTCAGGCGTTGCCCCGACTCCTGCATCCCTGTAGAAGCCGGCTTGCCGGCGATGCCGATCAGGCGGCGACGTTCACGCTGCTGCCCAGGGTCGCGACGTTATCCAACTGATATTGCTTGCTCAGGTTGGCGATCATTTTGCTCAGGGCCTCGGCGACGCCGGCCTGATCGGTCTGCGCCGTGCTGTCCTGGCTGCGACCGGCGTCCAGTGCCGCTTTCAACTCATCGCTGCTGACGCCGCCGCTGCTGTCACTGTCGAGAACCTTGAGCAGGGCCGCGCTGGTGTCGGTGCTCGAAGTGCTATCGCTGGCCTGCAGGGCGCTGGTCAATTCGCTTTCAGTGATGCTGCCGTCACCGTCAGTGTCCAGTTGGCTGAACAGCTCTTCGCTAGACGCCTGCTGGGGCGGTGGTGGTGGCGGTGCCAGGCTGGCGGCCAGTTCATCGGCGCTGACGTTACCGTCCTGGTTCTTGTCCAGGGCGGAGAAGATTTCCGTGCTGTCGGCGCTGCTGCCGGCACTGCTCAGGCCCGCGCTCAACTCGTCGCTGCTGACCACGCCGTCGCCGTCGGTGTCGAGGGCGCTGATCAGTGCGTCGGCCAGTTCGGTATTGGGTGCCTGGTCCTGGGCGGGCGGCGGCGGTGGCGCCATGGCGGCCATCTCCTCGCTGCTCAGGCTGCCGCTTTCGTCACTGTCCAGGTCGCTGAAGTTCTTGCTCAGGCTGACCAGGATGCCGTTGTCGCTTTTTTGCGACAGGGCACTGCTGAGTTCGTCCTGATCGACCGAGCCGTCGCTGTTGCTGTCGAGCTTGGCGAACAGTTCCTTCTGCAGTTCCTGGGCGCGGTTGTTGTTGCTGGTGCTGCTGGTGGAGCTGAAATAACTCGAATAGTTACTGACGCTACCGATCATGGGGCTCACTCCCTGCGGATGGATAAGGCCGGTGGGTGTACCGGCTTATGCAGCCTCAGGGGCCGATTTGTCCTGGGTATGTGGGCTTTGTAGCCGGCTGCACACATCGGCCTCAGGCCCGGGGCAGAAACACCACGGCCGTCAGGCCGCCGCCCGGGGTTTCTTCCAGGCTGAGCTCGCCCCCCAGGCGCCCCGCGGCTTCGCGAGCAATGGTCATGCCCAGGCCGACGCCGCCGGAATTGCGGTTGCGCGAGCCTTCCAGGCGATAGAAGGGTTCGAACACCGCTTCACGTTTGTCGGCGGCGATCCCCGGCCCGCGGTCGATGACCCGGATCACCAGGTGATCGCGGCTGTCTTCAAGGGTGATCAGGGCGTGGCCGGCATAACGCAGGGCGTTGTCCAGCAGGTTGTTGACGCAGGAACGCAGCGCCATGGGCTGCACTTGCAGGGGCGCGCAGTGGCCGCTGACCTGGACATCGGCCCCCTGGTCCTGGGCGTTTTCGCTCAGCGACTCCACCAGCGCCTGCACGTCCATCCATTGCTGGGCTTCGCTGGTGCGCTGTTCGTGCAGGTAGCTCAGAGTGGCGTCGAGCATGCTGATCATGTCGTCGAGGTCCTGGCGCATCTGGCCCTGCAATTTGCTGTCTTCGATCTGTTCCAGGCGCAGCTTGAGGCGCGACAGGGGCGTGCGCAGGTCATGGGATACGGCACCGAGCATACGCCCGCGTTGCTGCACCTGTTCGCGTATCCGTCGTTGCATCAGGTTGAAGGTATGGGCCGCCTGCCGCGCTTCCCGCGGGCCGGATTCGTCGAGGGGCTCGCTGTTGAGGTTTTCGCTGAGGCGCTCGGCGGCGTCGCTGAGGCGCTGGATTGGCCGGGTCAGCAACTTGGCGCCGTACCAGGCGGCAATTACCAGGGAAATGATCTGAATCGTCAGCGGCACCACCGGGCCACCGAACCAGGGCCTCGGCGGACGGGTTCCAGGCTGTGGCCCGGGCGCCGCACGTTGCCCTTCGGCTTGCCCGGCGGTGTGTGGGTAGGGCGGTGGGGGAGGCGGTGGTCCGTAATGCTGGAACCACAGGTAGCCGAGCAAATGGGCGAGTACGATCGCGATCAGCAGCACCCCGTACAGGCGGCCGAACAGCGTATCGAAACGCCCGCGCATCAGCCGATGTCTCGGGCGTCGAACAGGTAACCCTCACCGCGCACGGTCTTGATCAACTGTGGGGATTTGGGGTCGTCACCGAGCTTTTGCCGCAGGCGCGACACCAGCAGGTCGATGCTGCGATCGAAGGCTTCGATGGAGCGACCGCGGGCGGCGTCCAGCAGTTGTTCGCGGCTCAGCACCCGGCGGGGCCGTTCGATAAACACCCAGAGCAGGCGGAATTCGGCGTTGGACAGCGGGACCACCAGGCCATCGGCGGAGATCAGCTGGCGCAGGACGCTGTTCAGGCGCCAGTTGTCGAAGCGGATATTGGCCCGCTGTTCGCTACGGTCATCACGGACCCGGCGCAGGATGGTCTGGATACGGGCCACCAATTCCCGGGGCTCGAAGGGCTTGGCCATGTAGTCGTCGGCACCCAGTTCCAGGCCGATGATGCGGTCGGTGGGTTCGCAACGGGCGGTGAGCATGAGGATCGGAATGTCCGACTCGGTGCGCAGCCAGCGGCACAGGGACAGGCCGTCTTCACCCGGCAGCATCAGGTCGAGCACCACCACGTCGAAGTGTTCGGCCTGCAGGGCCAGGCGCATGGCCGCGCCATCGGTGACGCCGCTGGCGTGGATATTGAAACGGGCCAGGTAGTCGATCAGCAATTCTCGGATCGGAACATCATCGTCGACGATCAGCGCGCGGGTGTTCCAGCGTTTGTCATCACCGCTGACGGGGGCTTTTTGATCGTCGTTGAGAGGAGCTGGAGTGTTGTGCATGGGTGCGATGATCTGCCAGGTTGGCTGCCAACCACAAAGATGGGCTGCGGGGTTGTGGCTTCAGCATAGGCGTCCGGCCGGGGGGCTGGAAGTGCTGTTCGGGGGTGTTGCGGCTGGCGAGGGTAGCTGGCGCGATTGTTGTGGGCGTGTCGGAAGTGTATCTGAACTGACACAAAGGCCCGGAGGCCGTGGCTTTTTTTCGAACCGTCACTCTCCACAGTTGCCGCTGAGCATGATTTACCGATCATCGGGTCCCGGAGCGCCGTCGCTTGCGCTACAATCCGCGCCGATTTCGACTTGCCTGAGAGCCCCTTCATGTCCGCCTGCCAGACTCCTATCATCGTCGCCCTGGATTTCCCTGCCCGTGACGCCGCACTGAAACTGGCTGATCAGCTGGACCCGAAACTGTGCCGGGTCAAAGTCGGCAAGGAACTGTTCACCAGCTGTGCCGCCGAGATTGTCGGCACCCTGCGGGACAAGGGTTTCGAAGTGTTCCTCGACCTGAAATTCCACGACATTCCCAACACCACGGCCATGGCGGTCAAGGCGGCGGCGGAGATGGGCGTGTGGATGGTCAATGTGCATTGCTCCGGTGGCCTGCGCATGATGGCCGCTTGCCGCGAGGTGTTGGACCAGCGCAGCGGGCCCAAGCCGTTGCTGATTGGCGTCACTGTGCTGACCAGCATGGAGCGTGAAGACCTGGCCGGTATCGGCCTGGACATCGAGCCTCAGGAGCAAGTGTTGCGCCTGGCGGCTTTGGCGCAAAAAGCCGGCATGGACGGCCTGGTGTGCTCGGCCCTGGAAGCCCAGGCGCTGAAAGCCGCTCATCCGTCCCTGCAACTGGTGACCCCGGGAATCCGTCCGGCGGGCAGCGCCCAGGACGACCAGCGGCGCATTCTGACCCCGCGTCAGGCGCTGGATGCCGGTTCCGACTACCTGGTGATCGGCCGTCCGATCAGCCAGGCAGCCGACCCGGCCAAGGCCTTGGCTGACGTCGTCGCCGAACTGGCCCTGTAACACGCCTCCCTTGTAGGAGCCGGCTTGCCGGCGATAGCGGTTTAGCGGTTGGCGGCCCTTTCCGGCCGCCGTTGCGGATCACCGGCAAGCCGGCTTCTACAGGTTCAGACTTTCAGCACCAGCTTGCCGAAGTTCTCTCCGCTGAACAGTTTCATCAGGGTCTCGGGGAATGTCTCCAGGCCTTCGACGATGTCTTCCTTGCTCTTGAGCTGCCCCTTGGCCATCCAGCCGGCCATCTCTTGCCCGGCCGCGGCAAACTGGCTGGCGTAGTCCATCACCACAAAACCTTCCATGCGCGCGCGGTTGACCAGCAGTGACAGGTAGTTGGCCGGGCCCTTGATCGCTTCCTTGTTGTTGTACTGGCTGATAGCGCCGCAGATCACCACCCGGGCCTTGAGGGCCAGGCGGCTGAGCACGGCGTCGAGAATGTCGCCGCCGACGTTATCGAAATACACATCGACGCCTTTCGGGCATTCACGCTTGAGCCCGGCATGCACGTCTTCGCTCTTGTAGTCGATGGCGCCGTCGAAACCCAGTTCATCGATGAGGAACTTGCATTTGTCCTGGCCGCCGGCGATGCCGATCACCCGGCAGCCTTTGATCTTGGCGATCTGCCCGGCAATGCTGCCCACGGCCCCGGCGGCGCCGGAGAGCACCACGGTGTCGCCGGCCTTGGGCGCGCCGACATCCAGCAGGGCGAAGTAGGCGGTCATGCCGGTCATGCCCAGCGCCGAGAGGTAGCGGGGCAGGGGCGCCAGCTTGGGATCGACCTTGTAGAAGCCCCGGGGCTCACCGAGGAAATAATCCTGCACCCCCAAGGCGCCGTTGACGTAATCGCCCACGGCAAAGCCCGGGTGGTTCGACGCAATGACCTGGCCCACGCCCAGGGCGCGCATCACTTCGCCAATGCCCACCGGCGGGATGTAGGACTTGCCTTCATTCATCCAGCCGCGCATGGCCGGGTCCAGGGACAGGTACTGGTTGTGCACCAGAATCTGCCCGGCCGCCGGTTCGCCGACCGCCACTTCCTGATAGTTGAAGGTCTCGCGGGTGGCCGCGCCGACAGGGCGTTTGGCGAGCAGGAACTGGCGATTGATCTGGGTCGTCATGGCAGGCACTCAAGGGGGAAAAGAAGCCTTAGTTGATAGACCCTCGCGCCGTCCGCCGCAAGGTTTGCTGATGCAGCGAATAAGGGCCAATCCAGTGGCGTGATGGTGAGACCGGTGCTTTTATCACTCAGACCCATAAGCACTCAAACGGCCGTTTGATAGTGCTGCCGCCGCGTCCGCGCCTGTGGCTAGATGGCCCGGCATGATTTGAAGCATCCCATCGAGGAGTTGAGCAATGAGCATGACGTTTTCTGGCGAGGTTGCCCTGGTGACCGGGGCTGCCAACGGCATCGGCCGGGCTACGGCCTTGGCGTTTGCCGCCGAAGGCTTGAAAGTGGTGGTGGCGGACCTGGATGTCGCCGGCGGCGAGGGCACGGTGGAGTTGATTCGTGGCGCCGGGGGCGACGCCGTGTTCGTGAGCTGCAACGTGACCCTAGAGAGCGAGGTGCAGAACCTGATGGCGCAGACCCTCAGCGCCTACGGTCGGCTCGACTATGCCTTCAACAACGCCGGCATCGAGATCGAAAAGGGCAAGTTGGCCGACGGTACGCTGGATGAGTTCGACGCAATTATGGCGGTCAACGTCAAGGGCGTCTGGCTGTGCATGAAGCACCAGTTGCCGCTGTTGCTGGCCCAGGGCGCGGGCGCCATCGTCAACACCGCCTCGGTGGCGGGTTTGGGGGCGGCGCCGAAGATGAGCATTTATGCGGCCTCCAAGCATGCGGTGATTGGCCTGACCAAGTCGGCGGCCATCGAATATGCGAAGAAGAACATCCGCGTGAATGCCGTGTGCCCGGCGGTGATCGATACCGATATGTTCCGCCGTGCCCATGAGGCTGATCCGCGCAAAGCGGACTTTGCGGCCGCCATGCACCCGGTGGGGCGCATCGGTCGCGTCGAGGAAATCGCAGCGGCGGTGCTCTACCTGTGCAGTGACGGTGCGGCCTTTACCACCGGGCATGCGCTGGCGGTGGACGGCGGCGCCACGGCGATCTGAAGACGGCCCAACCTCTTGAGTGCCCGGTGCCAGCCGGGCACCGAATTTTATCGAATCGACCTCGACCGTCCTGAAAGCGACCAGGGCGTAGCTTTTTGCCATTATTCCGACGCCAGAGACTTGTGCTCTGGCACGCGGCGTTGCGACTCTTCAGGACTAGAAAATGGCTGGGTTGCCATTGGGGACTGGAAGGGGACTGCGTGCCATGAATTCGCCCACGAACGGACGTTTTGCCAACCTCGGCATGGCCAAGAAGCTGGCCATCGGTTTTGCCCTGGTCCTGCTGCTGACGGCGCTGGTGGCGGCCATTGGTGTCTGGTCGTTGCAAACCATCAGTCAGCGTTTCGATGGCCTCAAGCAGATGTCAGCACTGAACAGCGGCGTGCTCAAACTGCGCTTGCTGGAGCAGGAGTACGCCCTGCAGAGCGATGCCAAGACCGTGGATGCCTTGCATGCAAGTGTGGATGGGTTGTTGGCCCAGGCGGTGGAGCTCAAACAGCAGTCAGCGGCGAACGAGCCGGCCATGGTGGATGTGGAGCAGGCCTTGGCGGCGTATCGCAAGGCGTTCGATGAGTTCGTCGACCTGACCCAGGCCAAGGACCTGGCGCTGGAGATGGCCAGTTGGTCGGTGTCCAGCGTGGCCAATAACCTGGATGTGCTGCAGGCGGGGTTGGCCGACGACGGCACTTACACCCTCAAGGAGTCCCAGGGCAAAGAGGGGGCGGAGTTTATCGAGCAGGCCAACCAAGTCAGCCAGGTGTCGCGCTTGATGCTCCAGGCCATGAACGAAGCGCGGGTGCGCCTCGACCAAAGCCGCAAGGGCGATGAAGAGGCCGAGCAAGGCAAGATCGAACAGGCCGATCAGGCCCTGGCCCAGGTCGAGCAATTGAAAACTGCGGTCAAGGACGCCGGCTATCAGACGGTGCTCAATGAGGTGTCTGGGCACATCGCCGGGTTTGGCGAGAAGCTGGGTGAATACACCGGCCTGTTGGCCCAGGAAAAGCAGGTTTATCAACAACTGCGCGAGCGTGCCGCCCAGGTGATGGACCGTGTGGACCAGGCCTATGGTGCGCAAGACCAGTCGATGCAAGCCGAGCTGAAAAAGAACGCGTTGTTGATCATCGGTTCATCGGCCCTGGCCTTGTTGGTGGGGGTGTTGGCGGCCTGGTTGATCACGCGTCTGATTGTCGGGCCGCTGCGCAGTGTAATGCGGGTCGCCCAGCAGATCGCTGCCGGTGACCTGAGCGCCACCATCGAGGTCACCCGTCGCGATGAAATCGGCCAATTGATGTTGGCGATGCAGCAAATGGGCAGTGGCTTGAGCGGTATTGTCAGCGGCTTGCAGGCCGGCATTGAACAGTTGGCCAGCTCGGCCCAGTCGCTGTCGGCGGTGACCGAGCAAACCAACCTGGAGGTCAGCAGCCAGAAGGAAGAAACCGAGCAAGTGGCCACGGCGATGAATCAGATGACCGCCACGGTGCACGATGTGGCGCGCAACGCTGAACAAGCCGCGTCGGCGGCGCAAACCGCCGATGGCAAGGTCGAAAGCGGCCAGCAGGTGGTGCGTCAGAGTATGCAACGCATCGAGCAGTTGGCCGATTCGGCGGGACAGGCCAGCCACAGCATCGAAAGCCTGAGCGCGGAAATCCAGAACATCGGCACGGTGTTGAGCGTGATCAAGAGCGTCGCCGAGCAAACCAACCTGCTGGCGCTCAACGCGGCAATCGAGGCAGCTCGGGCCGGAGAGCAGGGGCGAGGGTTCGCGGTGGTGGCCGATGAGGTCCGAGCCCTGGCCAAGCGGACCCAGCAGTCCACCGAAGAAATCGAGCGGCTGGTCAAGGCCCTGCATACGGCGGCGGACGTCTCGGTGCGACAGATCCGCAGCAGTGGCGATCTGGTCAAACTGGCCGTCAGCGATGCCCTGCAGACCGAAAGCGCCTTGGGCAGCATTGCTGCGGCAGTGTCATTGATTCAGCAGATGAACCAGCAGATTGCTGCCGCTGCCGAGCAGCAGAGTTCGGTGGCCGAGGAGATCAACCGCAGCGTCACCAGCATTCGCGCCAGCGCCGATCAGTCCTCGTTGGCCATGCAGGGCAATGCGGCGTCGAGCATCGAGCTGGCGCAGTTGGGCGTGGAGTTGAAGGGGATGGTCGGGCATTTCCGCCTGTAGCGGCGGAGGGGGCAGGGCGGTGAGTCGCGTCGTTCAGGGTGGGCTGCATCCGTGCTGGATGCAGCCCCTTGTGTTCGATCAGTCGTAAATGACTTTCTTTTTCCAGTCGGCGTCGGCGTCGGCGACTTTCAGGCCTTCAGTCAATTGGTTGACCTCGCCTTCCACAGGCTTGGTGCTGTTGAGTACCATCTCGTTGGAGCGCACCAGGAGTTTCTCCAGGTATTCCAGCTGTTCTTTATAGGCGGCCGGCTCCGGCTGCTTGCGCAGGTATTGAACCGCCCGCTCGAACGCCAGGCGCGCCTGGCCGGGTTGGTTCTGCTGCAGGGAATGCTGGCCCAGGTTGTTGAAGAATTCGATGTGCAGCAGCACCAGGATGTGGCGAATTTCCTTGATCCAGTACTTGGCTTCGTTGGTCGGCAGGAAACCGTCGTGGGCCGCCCGCGTCACTTGGCCGTGCAGGGCTTCCAGCAGGAAACGTACGTCCTTGGCCTTGGCTTCGGTCTGGATCGGGTTGGGCGGGTTGTTCACCGGAATGGATTCGCCTTGGGCGACCAGAGCGTTGAGCTCGGTGATCCGCGCCTTGAGACCGGCGTTGGTCTTTTCCAGGTTCAGCAGGCGTTGATTGACGTTGAGTTCCAGACGGGTCAACAGCAGCTTGAGTTTCGGCGACATCAACTGGCCGGGGAAGGTCTCGGTGATCTCACCACAACGGCGCAGGCGATCCTGGAGTTCGACCTTGGTGCGGGCTTTTTCCAGTTTGTTGTTTTCCACCACATGGTTCATGTAGCCAATGGCGATCAGTATTGCGATCCCGGCTATTACCAGCAGGGTGATCATGAGTGGTGTCACCGTTAAAACCTCGATATGGGATTCGCGTGCGAGTGTAGTGGCTTAGCGTATAGGCGCATAGGGCCGTTCGACGAGCCGGCCGGAGCGGCGGTGCTTCTATCTATGGCGATGTCGGTGCTTCTCTCTATATAGCTCTATAGCAGCGCTGTGGATGGATGCACATTGCCACTATCTGCGGCTGCGGACTATAGCGTCTTGTCGGTGGTCAGAATACAGGCGTCAAAGCCCAGGCTCCATAAATCTCGGAACCGGGTGCAAAGCACGGCGAAGTCATTGATTTAAATAAATTTATATCAGGGGGTTGACGACCCCTCAAACCATCCATAGAATGCGCGCCACTTACAGCGTAAAGCACACAGCGAAACGCGGTAGGGAGTGAATGTTGTACGTGTGTCCCCTTCGTCTAGTGGCCCAGGACACCCGCCCTTTCACGGCGGTAACAGGGGTTCGAGTCCCTAGGGACGCCAATATGCGGGAATAGCTCAGTTGGTAGAGCACGACCTTGCCAGGTCGGGTCGCGAGTTCGAGTCTCGTTTCCCGCTC
>NZ_JALQCW010000091.1 GCF_023241715.1 Pseudomonas morbosilactucae | reverse complement strand
ACCTGCTGGCCCTCAACGCGGCGATTGAAGCCGCCCGAGCCGGCGAGCAAGGCCGAGGCTTTGCCGTGGTCGCCGATGAAGTGCGGCTACTGGCCCAGCGCACCCAGCAATCGACTGCGGAAATCCAGTCGATGATCGAACGCCTGCAAACCCACTCCGAAGCCGCAGTAAAAGTCATCGGCGACAGCAGCCGCGCGTCCCAACTGACCATCGAACAGGCCGGCCTGGCCGGAGAAAGCCTGAACGCCATCGGCCAGGCCCTGCGCAACCTCAATGGCCTCAACGCCTCCATCGCCAGCGCCACTCTGCAACAGGCTCACGTGGTGGAAGACATCAACCAGAACGTCACCCAGGCCGCCGGTCTGTCCCACAGCACGGCCCTGGCGGCCGAGCAGTCCAGCGTCGCCAGCCGCCACCTGAAACAACTGAGCGAGCAGCTCAACAGCCTGCTGCGTCAGTTCCGCGTCTAAACCCGTGCCGAGCCGGGGTTCCAAGCCCCGGCCAGGGCTCGCCGCGGACTAACGCGCGGCGCGCCACTGTGGGTACAATCGGCGCCCTTTTGCACTTCCCCAAGGATTCTCCATGTCCGGGCTTGAACTGTTCGCCGCCGCCCTCGGCGTGATCGCCGTGTGGTTGACCGTCAAGCAGAACCCCTGGTGCTGGCCCATCGGCCTGGTGATGGTGGTGCTCTACATCTGGGTCTTCCTGGAGGTCAAACTCTATTCAGACATGCTGCTGCAGGTGATCTACGCCGGCCTGCAAGTCTATGGCTGGTGGCAATGGACCCGGGGCGGCGCCCAGCATCAGGGCCGCACAGTCAGCCACTTGCCGCTGCCGGCAATCCTCAAGGGCCTCAGCCTGGGGGCCCTTGGCAGCCTGTTGCTCGGCGCCGCCATGGCCCATTGGACCGACGCCGCGCAACCCTGGCTGGACGCGGCACTCACGGGCTTCAGCCTGGTGGCCCAATGGTGGATGGCGCAAAAACGCGTGCAATGCTGGCCGCTGTGGATCGCCGTGGATGTGATCTACGTCGGCCTGTTTATCTATAAAGACCTGCACCTGACCGCCGCGCTGTATGCCCTGTTCACCCTGTTGGCGATCCAGGGCTGGCACCAATGGCGCGCCGACCCGGCGTTGCGGGCATGAAGGTCCTGGTCCTGACCGGCCCCGAGTCCAGCGGTAAAAGCTGGCTGGCCGGCGAGTTGCAAGCGCACTTTGGTGGCGTGCAGGTCGGCGAATACGTGCGTCACTTCATCGAGCAGAACCCCCGCGACACCACCCTGGCGGACATCCCCGAGATCGCCCAGGGGCAACTGGCCTGGGAAGACGCTGCCCGGGCGCAGCAGCCGCCACTGCTGATCCTCGACACTCACTTGCTGAGCAATATCCTCTGGAGCCAGACCCTGTTTGGCGCCTGCCCGGCCTGGATCGAACAGGCGTTGCTGGCCCGTCATTACGACCTGCACCTGCTGTTGGCGCCCGAAGGCGTGGGCTGGTGCGACGATGGCCAGCGTTGCCAGCCGGACCTGAGCGAACGCCAGGCATTCTTCAGCGCCACCCGGCAGTGGCTGGAAGCTCACCACCAGCCGTTTCAGGTGGTCACCGGCGATTGGTCGCAACGTCGGCAACTGGCCTTCGCCCAGGTGACAGCGCTGCTTGATCGCTGATGGGCCATTTGCCCCGCTTTAACCCGGTTCCGGGGCAAAACTGTCCATTTCTGAAACACTCATTGACGCTCAAAACGCTCTAGCTACCGGGGTGATCGGCCCTGGCCGGCAATCTGTTACGCGGCTGATACAGCTTGCCGCAAGCCCATGACTTAAAGCATTCGCTCGCCTTCCCCCGGTTGCCACCCGCGAACCGCGTCTCAGATTTGAAACAGTTCGCCCCCTGCCCTCCGATCTATTTCTGCAACGTGTTGAATTCAAAATGAAAACAAAAAGCGGCACGGCTTCTGCTCTCTCCTATTCATCGCTGGCTAGGGCCAACGAACAGAATAAGGAACAACGCCGTGGGGAACATCAATCAAGGTTTGACCCGCCTCCTGCTGATCGGCTGTGCCGTCAGCGCGATGTACAGCCTGACGGCCCAGGCCGAAGGCAACGGTGTGATTGTCCTCAACCGTACCGTGCAAGCTCACCCCTACGGCCGCTCAGCGCTGCAACCCGACCCCAATCCGATCACTGTCAACGCCAACCCCTCCAGCCGGATCACCGGTAGCACCGGCAATGAACTGAGCGACGGCGACATTGCCGGGGTGAGCAGCGGCGCGCTGATCCGCAACCAAGTGATTCCCGGCGGCTCCAGTGCAGGCCTGAATGTGGTGACCAATCCCAATGGCTTGCCCGGCATGGCCAGCGGTCACGGCGGTGGCTCGGGCGGCTCGATCTCCGGCTCGATCAATCGCTCGCTGAGCACCGGCCTGGCGCCACTGAATAACATTGGGGGCCAGTGAGATGAAACTTTCCCTGTTGCTGCTCGCCCTGCTCGCTTGCTCCTCGGCCATGGCCGACAGCGCCGGCCCGGTGACCGACACCTCGACCATCGTCAACTCCGGCGCCGGCTACACCGGTGGCTTGAACCTCAACCAGGCAGCCGGCGACCAGCAACAGCAAGCCAACGTTCGCGCCATTGCCATCGGCACCGAAGCCAAGGCCGTGACCCGTGTGACGCAGAAACTCGACACACCCGCCGACCGCTCGGTCAACGCCAGCAGCACCATCGGCGGCAACTCGTTCAGCAACGGCAATGGGGTCCTGGGCGTCAACCAGTCCTCCGGGGCCAACAATCAAATGGTCAATGCCATGCGGATCAGCATCAGTGCCAAACCGCAAAGCATCGACGACAGCGTCCTGTCCCAACAGAACGTGACGCTGGTACCAAGCTCAGGAGCAACTGACGCTCAACAAGGCAGCCGCCAGGTCGTTACCAGCGACCAGGCCTTCACCGGCAGCCGGGGAGTGATTCAGGTGAACCAGAGTGCTGGGGTGGGGAACCGCATGGCTAACACCCTGAGCATCCGGGTCGCAGACTGACCCGAACACGTAGTGCGATTAGAAAGTACCAACACTTAACCAACTAATAAGCACCGGAGAAACACCATGAAACCTACAATGGCTCTCAAACCACTGGTTTTCGCCCTGGCCGCCGTTATGGCAATGGCTGCACAGGCTAATGGCAACGATAACGACCATGGCAATGGTCACGGCAACGGTAACGGCCATGGCGGCGGCAATGGCGGCCACCAGCAAGGCCCAGACCTCGGCACTCTGCTGCAAATCACCGCTGGGGCCGGTGCTGCAGTGATCGACGTCCAGACCAACACCGGCAACTACGTGAAAAACCAAGGCACCAACAACAATGCCAAGGCTGACAACTCGCTGAACGGCTCCAACGGCAACATGGGCGCCAACGTGGCTGCCGGTGACGGCAACCAACAAGACAACGCCGCCGCCCTGGCCACCGCCGACGAAAGCTTCATCTTCGGCAGCGCCGTGGCCGCGTCCAGCGCCACTCAAGTGAACGCCAACAACACCGTTAAAAACTACTCGACCCAGAACAACGCCACCCTCAACAACTCGGGTAACAACGGTTCCGGCAACATGGGGATCAACGTCACCGCCGGCAACTTCAACCAACAGAAAAACAACCTGGCAATCGCTGTCTCCGGGGGCCGTGTAGCCACCGCCGCCGCGTCGGCCAACCAAAGCACCACCAACCTGAACGTGCAAAACAAAGGCGTGCAGGCCTACAAAAAAGACACCCTGTCGGGCGGCTTCGTAGCCTCAGGCAGCTACAGCGGCAGTGGCCAAGGCACCATCGAAGGCGATGAAGGCCATGGCGGTGGCGGCCACAGCGGTGGCGGCAACAACCACGGCAACAGCTTCGGCAGCAACGGCGGGGGCAATGGCGGTGGCAACGGTGGCGGTCATGGCGGCGGCAACGGTGGTGGCAATGGCGGCGGCAACGACGACCAAAGCTTCACCTTCACCGAACAAGGCACCGTCCAACTGGCCGGCTACTGGACCCAGCAAGTGCTGACCAAAGACGGCTGGAAAAACCCAGTGGTGAACAACGCCACCATGAGCAGCTCGATGAACAACTTCTCCGGCAACGGCGGAGCCAACGTCTCGGCAGGTGTGGGCAACCAACAAAGCAACTCGCTGTCCATCGCTGCCGGCTGCAAAGTCTGCATGTAATCGCGATCGAAACGAAAGCCCCGGAAACGGGGCTTTTCCACAGGCTCACCAGGCGTCTCGATCATGCGTATCGCTCTCTACACCCTACTGTTGTGCCTCTTTGGCCTGCCCGGCTTCACCGGCCAGGCCCAAGCGGCTCAGATGGCGGTCGCCGGCCTTCCAGGCGGCAACCTGATCTACAAAAAGGTGCAAAGCGTGCGCGAGCGCAAGTTCAGCGACATCGTCGAGCAGAAAACCGATTTCAGCTGCGGCGCCGCCGCACTGGCCACGGTGCTGCGCCAAGCCTATTGGCTGGATGTCGATGAGGACCACGTCATCAAGGGCATGCTGGTTAACGCCGACCACAATCTGGTCCGCACCCAGGGTTTCTCCATGCTCGACATGAAGCGCTACATCGAAAGTATCGGCATGCGGGCCCGGGGTTATCGAATTCCAGCGGAAAAACTGGACGCGGTAACCATTCCGGTGGTGGTTCTGATGGAAATTCGCGGCTACAAGCACTTCGTGGTCATGCAGCGCGCCAAGAAAGACTGGGTCTACATCGCAGACCCGGTACTGGGCCACAAACGCTACACCCACGATGAATTTATCAAAGGCTGGAACGGCATCGTGTTTGCCATCATCGGCCCTGGCTACGACAAGACCAACGCCTTGCTCGCCCCGCCAGATCCCCTGACCGCACGTAACAAGCTGGATTCCTTCAGCCCGGTCCAGGACGCAGAACTGTTGGACTTTGGATTTATCCAGAGCGACTTTTTCTAGCAGCCAAACAATGATAATGGGGCTGGATGCCCCGGGAGCAGCAGATGAAAACCTCATACTGGCTGGCAGCCGCCTGCCTGGCAGCAGCTCTTCCAGCCCATGCTGGTTTCAACCCCATCGAAGTTCAGGATCAGGAACTGTCGCAACTTCGCGGCCGTTACGTCATGCCGGGACGCATCATCAGTTTCGGCATCGTCATGAGCAGCACCTGGCGCAACGCCAGCGGCGACGTGATCGGTGCCAGCACCTCCCTGCAGGTGCAGCAATCCACGGTCAAGCCGCAATTCTACGTCACCACCTTCAGCCAGACCGGTAACGGCAACACACCAACGACCGGGACCGGCAACGTGGTGGGTGGCGCAGGCCTGGGCACCACCCAGGGCATTACCCAAACGGTGCGTGCGGCCGGTGACGGCAACAGCGCCTACAACGACATCGCCATCAACGTCACGGAAAGCAACCACGCACCAGGGCAAGGGCCGCAAGTGGGTCAGGTCCTGCTCAACGGCGGCACCGTCACCGGCACCAGTGCCGCGGGCAGCGTTGCAGTCTCGGCGGTCAACGGCGGGATCCAGATGGCCATCCTGGCCAACAACAACCAGGGCCAGACCCTGCAGCAAGTCGCCCAGGGCAACCTGATGCAGAACACCAGCCTGCTGGGCAATAGCAATATGGTGAACAACATCACCCAGCTCAATGTAGTGCTCGGCAATAACGGCCCCAGCACCGGCGCTTTGGACTGCAATCTGACCAGCCTCAAGGGCCTTCGCAACCTGGGATATTGAACTACGCTGACTCTCGACCATTGGGTTCACAAGGGACGGTTTATTTCATGTATCGATCTGTTTCACTACGCGCAGTCGTGTGTTTGAGCACTCTTTTTCCGGCAGTAGCGCTGCAAGCCGCCACTGACCCGGACGTGGAGACCCTGAAACAGGAACTTCTGGAGTTGAAGCA
This sequence comes from Pseudomonas morbosilactucae, assembly GCF_023241715.1. Lineage (GTDB taxonomy): Bacteria > Pseudomonadota > Gammaproteobacteria > Pseudomonadales > Pseudomonadaceae > Aquipseudomonas > Aquipseudomonas morbosilactucae. The sequence continues at coordinate 41,633 of NZ_JALQCW010000091.1, read as the reverse complement.
ACGCTACGAAGTACAACAGAAGGCCCTCGCGGTACTGGAACAACGGGTTCGTCAGGTCGAAGATCAGCCCGCCGCGCCGCCGCCCAAGCGCCTGGCCAAGTCGCCAGCAGACATGAAAGGCTATCAGCCGGTCGCCGGCACCGGCGCCGCTGCGGCCTCCGGGGGCGCTGCTGGGGGTGGCGGCTACGGCCAGTCGCTCAAAGAGGACTCCGAACCGGCGCAGAGCGTCAGCAACCTCTATGACGAGGCCAGCGGTTTCTTCGGCGGCGGCAAGTTCAGCTTTGAAACCGGGATTACCTACGCCCGCTACGACGCTCGCCAGTTGACGGTCAACGGCTTCCTGGCCCTGGACTCGATCTTCCTCGGCAGCATCAACCTGGACCGCATCAAGGCGGACAACTGGACTCTGGACCTGACCGGTCGCTACAACCTCGACAACCGTTGGCAGTTCGACATCAACGCGCCGGTGATCTACCGCGAGTCGACCTATCAATCCAGCGGCGGAGCTAATGGCGCCACCACCGAAGAAACCGTGACCCGCGATCCGACCCTGGGCGACGTCAACTTCGGGGTGGCCTACAAGTTCCTCGACGAAACCCCGTACCTGCCGGATGCCGTGGTCACCTTGCGCATCAAGGCACCGACAGGCAAAGAACCGTTCGGCATCAAGCTGGTGCAGTCGTCCGCCAACACCAACCTCTTCGTGCCGGAAAGCTTGCCCACCGGCAATGGCGTCTGGTCCATCACGCCGGGCATTTCCCTGGTCAAGACCTTCGACCCGGCGGTGCTCTTCGGGACCTTGTCCTACACCCACAACCTCGAAGAATCCTTCGACGACATCAGCTCCCGGGTCGACCAGAAGGTCGGCGGCAAGGTGCAACTGGGCGACAGCTATCAGATTGGCGCAGGCGTAGCCTTCGCCCTCAACGAGAAAATGAGTATGTCGTTCTCGGTCTCTGACCTGATCCAGCGTCGCAGCAAGCTCAAGCCAGACGGTGGCGACTGGCAATCGGTGGTGTCCAGCGACGCCAACGCCGGCTATTTCAACGTCGGCATGACCATCGCTGCCAGCGACAACCTGACCATCGTGCCCAACCTGTCCATCGGGCTCACCGAGGATGCCCCGGACTTCACCTTCAGCCTGAAATTCCCTTACTACTTCTAACGTTGCCGCTGCACGGTTCCAACGCTCGCGATACAACGCACAAGGCCCGCCGCGATCACCCTCGCGGCGGGCCTTGTGCGTTGGCCTGGGCGAAACTAGCGAATCTGATGCTTGTGCAGCAGCCGGTAGAACGTCGGGCGCGACACCCCAAGCACCCGCGCGGCGACGCTAAGGTTGTCGCTGTGACGGTTGAGCACGTCACACAGGGCCTGGCGCTCGGCCCGGTGTTTGTAGTCTTCCAGGGTGCCCATGGGCGCGCTGCTGCCCTGCTGCCCCTGCAAGCCCAGGTCACGGGCCTCGATCTGCCGCCCCTCGGCCAGCACCAGGCCACGGCGCACGCGGTTGGCCAGCTCACGAACATTACCCGGCCATTCGTGCTTGCCCATGGCAACCAGGGCGTCCTCGCTGAAACTGCGCGGCCGGCGCCCGGTTTCCTGGCTGTAGAAATGGGAAAAGTGGTTGGCCAGCATGCCCAGGTCGCCATGGCGCTCGCGCAACGGTGCGGTGACCACCTGCAACACGTTCAGGCGGTAATACAGGTCCTCACGGAAACGCCCATTGCCAATGGCCGCCTCCAAATCCACGTGGGTCGCCGCCAACACCCGCACATCCACCGGAATCGGCTGACTGCCGCCAACCCGCTCGATGTGTTTTTCCTGGAGGAAACGCAGGAGGTTGGCTTGCAGCTCCAGGGGCAGGTCACCGATTTCATCGAGGAACAGCGTGCCGCCGTGGGCCGCTTCAATGCGTCCGACCTTGCGTTGGTGGGCCCCGGTAAAGGCGCCTTTTTCATGGCCAAACAGCTCGGACTGGATCAGGTGTTCAGGGATCGCCCCGCAGTTGATGGCCACGAACGGCTTGCTGTGGCGCTGGGACTGGCGATGCAGGGTCCTGGCCACCAGCTCTTTGCCGGTGCCGCTTTCCCCGCGGATCAACACCGGCGATTCGGTGGGCGCCAGCTTGCTCAGCAGTTTGCGCAGGTCACGGATCGGCCGGCTGTCGCCCAGCAGTTCGTGTTCAGGCTGGTCGACATGCACCGAACCCTGGCCCCGCAGACGCGCCATGCCGAAGGCCCGGCCCAGGGTCACCTGGACCCGGGACACATCGAACGGCAAGGTATGAAAATCGAAAAACCATTCGCAAACGAAGTCGCCAACCTTCTGCATCCGCAGGACTTCCGGGCTGAGCACGGCAATCCATTCGGTGCCGCTGCGGCTGATCAACTCCTTGACCGCCTCAGGGCGTTCCAGGTGAAAGGGCTGTAAACGCAACAACCCAATGTCACAGGAGCGGTCCAGCGCAGACTCCAGGTCACAACTGTCGACGTTCCAGCCGACGGTGCGTAAACCCGGTAACAAACGGTGGCAGTCATCACAGGGATCGACCACCAGCAGGCGACGTTGCACAGGCGCTTCGAGCATGACTGTTCCTTGGCGCCAAATAGTAGAAAAGTTATTAGAAACAGTCGTTTGGCGAGCCTGGCTGTAACACTAGCAAGAACTTGACGCCCACTTGTATCGTTTGCTTATAGCGCTAATTACCAATGGAACTAAGAATCTGGTGATTGCACTAGCAACCTGCGCGCAGGCGCGACAACCGCTGACGACAAGGGTTCAACTAAGGGGCTTGATGCCAGTGTTTCACGTCGAGTTTGTAAAAAGTTATTTTTCAATGTGACCTACCCCCCCTGTGCAGGCATCAGTACAAGTAACCGCCGAACGGTCTGCCCAACCGACGGCGCATCATCTGATTGGGCACATAGAGAGAAGACCCCATGAACGCCCCGCTCCGTATCAACGAAGCACTTTTGATCGCCGACCGCGCCTTCCAGCCCTTCCAGTGTGTGGCCTGGGCCCCTCAAGATGGCAATGGCGAGCTGAGCCTGACCGTTATCGACCGGACCAGTACCCGCATTGGCAAGACTCAGATTTCCTGCAGCGCCTACAGCGATCCCGCCCAGTTGGAGAACGTGCTGAAACAAGCCCGCGCCGAACTGAGCCAGGACGGTTACCTGCTGCAATCCTGGGCCATGCCCAAGTAAGTTATTTATCCAAAGATCGCCTCGTTGCAAGGTGATCCGTTGCCACTAAAGTGCCCGTGCCGGGCACTTTTAGTTGCCGGGTGCAGCACTGGGTTATTGCACCCTTAGTTCTACTACAGCCCTGGCTTTAACAACCTAAGTTGCTCGTCGCGACAAGCAGCAGTGGCGACTTAACGCAAACCGCCAAAACGCCGGTAGAAACTCTCACCCACGTCCGGCAACGGGCCATCGGCATTTTCCAGGGCGCTGCCCAGCCATTCTTCGGCCTTGGCGTGAATCAAGCGGTAAATGTTGCGGCACAACTGGCGCGCCGCGCGCCCTTCCCAATCACCGGGCAGCAACTCGTCCGGCAACTGCGGGTCCCGCAGCAGCAATTTCCGATACTCATGAATCAGCAGCAAGCGCGCCAGGAAGCAATCCTCCGGCTGCAAGTGTTCCTGCTCGCGCAAGGCTTGCCACAGCGGGCGGAACAGCTGGATGAATTCGCTGTAATGCGCGGCCAGCTCGTCGATGTTCCAGCTTTCGCGCACTTGCAGGCGCAAGGCCTTGGAGCCGAGCACATCCTGGGCGGTGGTTTCAAAGACGATGGTTTCTTCCTGCACGCCCAGATCGGTCAGGGTGGCGTTGACGTCTGCCCGATCGCTGCGCGGGCACGCCAGCAACACCGGAGAGATCGCGCCAAAGCCCTGCCACTCCAGCTCCTCACGCACCTGCTTGCGCTGGTCCTGGCTGACTTGCGAGAGCATCACCAGGCACCAGGAACCGTCCCAGGCTGGCACGCTGGCGTTGTAGACGCGCTTGAAGGCCTTGTCGAAACGTCGCCGACCGGTGCCGGTGAGGCTGTAGTAGCTGCGACGTCCGACCTTCTCGGCGGTCAGCCAACCCTCTTTGCTCAAACGGAAGATCGAGGTACGGATCAGCCGTTCGTTGATGCCGATGGGCTCCAGCAACTGAATCAGGCTGCCCAGCCAGACCGTGCCGCCATGGGGTTCGATGGCATCACCGTAGAGGGTGATGATCAGCGAACTGGCGCGGATCGGTGTCTGCTCCTGGAAGCGTTTGATAAGAAGGTTCAACGGCGCTAGGGACGACATGGACGTACCGAGAAAAAAGGAAGAAATATACCGGGTTTCATCAAGCCGTACCCAGCCCCGCTGCTTATAAGGTGCCCTTGGGGCGCAAAGTGCTGGCGCTGATCCGTGGGCGGTCGGCTTGCGGGGCACTCAAGGGCTGGCACTCCTGCATCTGGTTCAAGCAACGCAGCGTCAGCGCCTGGTACTCCCGGGTGCCGGCCAGTTTCCAGGCCACCTCTTCATCACTCAAGACCCGTTTGACGCTGGCCGGTGCGCCCATCACCAGGGATTGGGCCGGGCACTCGAAGCCGGCTTTGACAAAGGCCGCCGCCGAGACGAATGAACGCGGGGCAATGTGCGCGTTGTCCATCACCACCGCGTTCATGCCCACCAGGGCATCGGCGCCGATACGGCAGCCATGCAGCACCGCGCCGTGGCCAATGTGGCCATTGCGCTCGACCACCGTGTCGCTCTCGGGAAAGCCATGCATGACGCAAGTGTCCTGCAGGTTGGCGCCCTCCTCCAGGATGATCCGCCCGAAATCCCCACGCAGGCTGGCCAGCGGTCCGACATAGCAATGAGGGCCAATGATCACATCACCGATCAGCACCGCCGAAGGGTGGACATAGGCACTGGGGTCGACCACCGGGGTCAGCCCATCGAGGCTGTAACAGGTCATGAATGCGCTCCTTGTGGATGGCGGCAACTGAAGCAGAACAAAGCGATGCCGCCGAGCGCACATTGTGTATCACATGATTAATCCACAGCAAAGACAACAAACGGTATCACTTGAAAATTCCACACAAAAATTCGAGCACCGTTGACAAGCCGCTTCAATCTCAATGAAACCAAGATCAATCTGCGGAACACCGGCCAGCTTTCAGGTCGTCAGTCAGACCAATCAACGATAAAAAGGACACATTAAATCAACTTTGATATTGCATTTACGTATCACGTTGGCGATATACTCGGCGAAAACCGGCACCCAGCCGATCCAATAATGAGCCGGCCCCTGGCCGAGCGTGCACTCCGAGGGCATCCGCCATGCCTCAACACCTTGCCGTCGAATGCCTGCCCGGCGGCGTTCGCCTGATCACCTTGCAGCGCCCCCAGGCGCTCAATGCCCTCACCACCCAACTCCTTGAGGAGCTGGCCAGCGCCTTGAGCGAGGCCCAGGAAGACCCCGACACCGGCGCGGTGGTCCTGACCGGCAGTGCCAGGGCTTTTGCCGCCGGCGCGGATATCAAGGAGATGGCGGAGCGCGACCTGGTGGGCATCCTCAATGACCCGCGCCAGGCCTCCTGGCAGCGCATCACCGCCTTCAACAAACCGCTGCTGGCCGCCGTCAACGGCTTTGCCCTGGGCGGCGGCTGCGAACTGGCCATGCACGCCGACATCATCATCGCCGGTGAAGACGCACGTTTCGGCCAGCCGGAAATCAACCTCGGGATCATGCCCGGCGCCGGCGGCACCCAACGCCTGCTGCGCGCCGTGGGCAAGTCCCTGGCGATGCAGATGGTCCTCACCGGCGAAGCTATCGATGCCCGCCACGCCCTGCGTGCGGGCCTGGTCAGTGAAATCACCGCGCCGGAATTCACCGTTGAACGCGCCCTGCACCTGGCCCGGTTGATCGCCGGCAAAGCCCCGCTGGCCGTGCGCCTGGCCAAGGAAGCCCTGCTCAAGGCAATGGACACCGACCTGGCCAGCGGCCTGCGTTTCGAGCGCCAGGCCTTCACCGTACTGGCCGGCACCCGAGACCGGGACGAAGGCATTCGCGCCTTCCAGGACAAACGCAGCCCCAGTTTCACCGGGCGCTGAGCCCGCCCCCCCTGCATTCGAACGACCGCCCAGAGAGCGCCAAGACCATGAACTTCGAACACATTCTGTTTTCCGTCGAGGCAGGCGTTGCCCTGCTCAGCCTCAACCGTCCCGAGCAACTCAACAGCTTCAACACCCAGATGCACGGCGAAGTCAAAGAAGCCCTGAAACAGGTGCGCAGCAACCCCGAGGTGCGGGTGCTGCTGCTGACCGGCGAAGGCCGGGGCTTCTGTGCCGGCCAGGACCTCAGCGACCGCAACGTGGCCCCCGGCAGCGCCGTTCCCGACCTGGGCGACTCCATCGAGCGCTTCTACAACCCGCTGATCCGCACCCTGCGCGACCTGCCACTGCCGGTGATCTGCGCGGTGAACGGCGTGGCCGCTGGCGCCGGGGCCAACATTCCCCTGGCCTGCGATTTGGTGCTGGCGGCCCGTTCCGCGAGTTTTATCCAAGCGTTCTGCAAGATTGGCCTGATCCCCGATTCCGGCGGCACCTGGACCTTGCCGCGCCTGGTGGGCGTGGCCCGCGCCAAGGCCCTGGCCCTGCTGGGCAACCGCTTGAGCGCGGAACAGGCCGAGCAATGGGGGCTGATCTACCAATGCGTGGACGACGCCCAACTGCGGGATGAAGCCCTCAAACTTGCCCGCCACCTGGCCACCCAGCCCACCTACGGCCTGGCCCTGATCAAGCGTGCCCTGAACGCCAGCCTGCACAACCGCTTCGATGAACAGCTGGAACTGGAGCGCGACCTGCAACGCCTGGCCGGGCGCAGCGAGGACTACCGCGAAGGCGTCGCCGCCTTTATGGAAAAACGCACCCCTACCTTCAAAGGACGCTGATATGCAGGCCCTGGATAAACACGCGCGTATCGCGGTGATCGGCGCCGGTGCCATGGGCGCGGGCATTGCCCAAGTCGCCGCCCAGGCCGGCCATGCGGTGTGCCTGCTGGACAAGCGTCCCGGCGCGGCCGCCCAGGCCATTGCCGGCATCGACCAGCAATTGGCCAAGCGAGTGCAGAACGGCAAGCTCGACGCCCAGGCGCACCAGGCCACCCTGGCCCGCCTGCAGCCGGCCGAAGCCCTGGACAGCCTGGCCGACAGCGACCTGATCATCGAAGCCATCGTCGAGAACCTGGAGGTCAAGCAGCAACTGTTCCAGCAACTCGAAGGCCTGTGTCGCAGCGATTGCCTGCTGGCCAGCAACACCTCGTCGCTGTCGATCACCCGCCTCGCCGCCGGCCTGCAACACCCGGAGCGGCTGCTGGGCCTGCACTTCTTCAACCCGGCGCCGGTCATGCCCCTGGTGGAAGTGGTCTCCGGGCTGGCCAGCGACCCGGCCCTGGCCGAATGCCTGTACGCCACCGCGCGCAACTGGGGCAAACAGCCGGTGCATACCCGTTCCACCCCCGGTTTTATCGTCAACCGCGTGGCCCGGCCGTTTTATGCCGAGAGCCTGCGCCTGCTGCAAGAAGGTGCCGCCGATAGCCCAACCCTGGACGCCCTGCTGCGCGAGGCCGGCGGTTTTGCCATGGGCGCCTTCGAACTCACCGACCTGATCGGCCACGACGTCAACTACGCGGTGACCTGCTCGGTGTTCGACGCCTATTACCACGACACTCGCTTCCTGCCCTCGCTGATCCAGCAGGAACTGGTGGACGCCGGGCGCCTGGGGCGCAAGAGCGGCCAGGGCTTCTATCACTACAGCCCTGGCGCCGAACGCCCGCCCGCGCAACAGATAAGCAGCGAGCAAGACGTCGAGCACTGCATCATCGAGGGTGACCTGGCAGCGCTCGATGGCCTGGTGCAACGCCTGCGCAACGCCGGGGTCCAGGTCATCGCCCGGGACGGCAGCGGCCTGCTGCGGGTCGGCGACGCGGTGCTGGCCTTGAGCGACGGGCGCCTGGCCAGCCAGCGGGCGCAAGACGACGGCCTGCGCAACCTGGTGTTGCTGGACCTGGCGGCCGATTACCGCCAAGCCACGCGCATCGCCATCAGTTGCTCCACCGACACCACGTCGCTCGCCCTGGATCAGGCCGTGGCCCTGTTGCAGCGCGCCGGCCTCAAGGTCAGCCGGCTCAGCGACACCCCGGCACTGGTGGTGCTGCGCACCGTGGCCATGCTCGCCAACGAAGCCGCCGACGCCCTGCTGCACGGCGTGGCCTCGGCGGCCGACATCGACCTGGCGATGCGTGCCGGGGTCAATTACCCCCAAGGCCCCCTGGCCTGGGCCGACCGCCTGGGGCTGGGCTACTTGCTCAAGGTGCTGGACAACCTCCAGGCCGCCTATGGCGAAGAACGTTATCGCCCCTCGCTGTTGCTACGGCGTCGAGTGGCCGAAGGGAGGACGCTGCATGACTGATTCCGACGCCATCAACCTCGCCAGCCAATGCGCCCGGGCCCTGTTCGAGCGCGACGCCGCCAGCCAGGGCATGGGCCTGCGCCTGCTCTCGGCCGGCCCCGGCAGCGCACGCCTGGGCATGAGCGTGCGCGCCGACATGCTTCAGGGCCACGGCACCTGCCACGGCGGATTCTTGTTCGCCCTGGCCGACTCGGCGTTCGCCCTGGCCTGCAACAGCTACAACGAGGCCACCGTGGCCATGGGCTGCAGCATCGACTACGTCGCCCCGGCGCGACTGGGGGACACCCTGACCGCCGATTGCACGGAGCAAAGCCGCAGTGGCCGCACCGGCAACTACCACGTTCGCATCGAAAACCAACAGGGGCAGTTGATTGCCCTGTTCCAAGGCAAATCCTACAAAGTGCGCGGCCCGGTGCTGGCGCAGGAGGCTTCCCATGACTGACGCATTGATCATCGATGCGATCCGCACGCCCATCGGCCGCTACGCCGGCGCCCTGAGTGCGGTGCGCGCCGACGACCTCGGCGCCGTGCCGCTGCGGGCCCTGATGGCGCGCCACCCCCAGGTCGACTGGAACCAGGTGGACGATGTGATCTACGGCTGCGCCAACCAGGCCGGCGAAGACAACCGCAACGTTGCCCGCATGTCAGCGCTATTGGCCGGGCTGCCGGTCAGCGTGCCCGGCACCACCCTCAACCGCCTCTGCGGCTCCGGGCTCGACGCCATCGGCAGCGCGGCCCGGGCCATCCGCTGTGGTGAAGCCGGGCTGATGCTGGTGGGCGGGGTTGAATCCATGTCCCGCGCCCCGCTGGTGATGCCCAAGGCGCAGACCGCGTTCTCCCGTGAGGCGCAACTGTTCGACACCACCATCGGCTGGCGCTTCGTCAACCCGTTGATGGCGCGGCAATACGGCATCGACTCGATGCCGGAAACCGCCGAAAACGTCGCCGAGCAGTTCAATATTTCCCGGGAAGACCAGGACGCCTTTGCCCTGCGCAGCCAACAGCGCGCCGCGGCAGCCCAGGCCCGTGGGCGCCTGGCCGAAGAAATCGTCCCGGTGCACCTGCCCCAGCGCAAAGGCCCGGACCTGGTGGTGGAACACGACGAACACCCGCGGGGCGACACCACCCTGGCGCAGTTGCAAAAGCTCGGCACGCCGTTTCGCCAGGGCGGCAGTGTCACGGCCGGCAATGCGTCCGGGGTCAACGACGGCGCCTGCGCCCTGCTCCTGGCCAGCCCGGCCCAGGCCCAGCGCCACGGCCTCAAAGCCCGGGGCCGGGTACTGGCCATGGCCAGCGCCGGGGTCGAACCGCGAATCATGGGCATCGGCCCGGTACCGGCCACTCGCAAGGTGCTGGCGCTGGCCCGGCTCGAGCTGGCGGACATGGACGTTATCGAGCTCAACGAAGCCTTCGCGGCCCAGGGCCTGGCGGTGCTGCGGGAACTGGGGCTGGCCGATGACGACCCACGGGTCAACCCGAACGGCGGTGCCATCGCCCTGGGCCACCCCCTGGGCATGAGCGGCGCGCGCCTGGTAACCACCGCCCTGCACGAACTGGAAGCGCGCCAGGGGCGCTACGCCCTGTGCACCATGTGCATCGGCGTCGGCCAGGGCATCGCCCTGATCATCGAGCGGCTTGAGTAACCGATAAAAAAACAATGCCTGCGGAGCCGCCAGGTATTCTTGGCATCTGCACTCAAGGCCCGCCAGCCAGCGGGTCGCAACATAAAAACAATTCGAGTGAAGTCATGAACATGCCCTTAGCCAAAGCCGTGCCCAACAGCCTGCTGGACCCGATGGAAACCGCCAGCATCGACCACCTGCGCCAGCATCAGCTGGAACGCCTGCGCTGGAGCCTGAAACACGCCTACAACAACGTGCCGCTGTACCGTCAGCGCTTCGATGCGGCAGGCGTGCACCCCGACGACATCCGCGACCTGGCGGACCTGGCCAAGCTACCGTTCACCACCAAGGCCGACCTGCGCGACAACTACCCCTACGGCCTGTTCGCCGTGCCCATGGACCAGGTGGTACGCCTGCACGCCTCCAGCGGCACCACCGGCAAACCGACCGTGGTCGGCTACACCCAGAACGACATCGACACCTGGGCCAATGTGGTGGCGCGCTCGATCCGCGCCGCCGGCGGCCGACGCGGCGACAAGGTGCACATTTCCTATGGCTACGGGCTGTTCACCGGCGGCCTGGGCGCCCATTACGGTGCCGAGCGCCTGGGCTGCACAGTGATCCCCATGTCCGGCGGCCAGACCGAGAAGCAGGTGCAACTGATCAAGGATTTCCAGCCGGACATTATCATGGTCACGCCCTCCTACATGCTCAACATCGCTGACGAAATCGAGCGCCAGGGCCTGGACCCGCAAAAACTCGCCCTGCGCCTGGGGATCTTCGGCGCCGAACCCTGGACCGCCGAGCTGCGCAGTGCCATCGAGCAACGCCTGGGGATCACCGCCCTGGACATCTACGGCCTCTCGGAAATCATGGGGCCAGGCGTCGCCATGGAATGCGCGGAGACCAAAGACGGGCCGACCATCTGGGAGGACCACTTCTACCCCGAGATCATCGACCCGGTGACCGGTGCGGTGTTGCCTGACGGGCAGATGGGTGAACTGGTGTTCACCTCCCTGAGCAAGGAGGCGCTGCCGATGATCCGCTACCGCACCCGCGACCTGACCCGCCTGCTGCCGGGTACGGCGCGGCCCATGCGGCGCATCGACAAGATCACCGGGCGCAGCGACGACATGCTGATCATCCGCGGGGTCAACGTGTTCCCGACCCAGGTCGAAGAGCAGGTGCTCAAGGTCAAGCAACTGTGCGAATGCTACGAGATCCACCTGTACCGCCACGGCAACCTCGACAGCGTGGATGTGCACGTCGAACTCAAGGCCGAGTACCAGCACCTGGGCGACGAGCAGCAGAAAGCCATCTGCGGCGAACTAAGCAAACACATCAAGAACCACATCGGCATCAGTTCGCGTATCGTTTTACAGCCTGCCTTCAGCATCAAGCGTTCCGAAGGCAAAGCCTGTCACGTGCTCGACAAGCGCCAATAATCACTGCTTAAAGCCGCCAAACCCCGCCCCGGCGGGGCTTTTTTATGGGCAACCGAAAAGCGAAAGCCATCAAGCGATACAAAAACAAATACGACACGGTGTTTTGTGTTTGATATTTTGTTTTGTATCACTTATAAAGTCTCCATGCCCACGCACACCCTCACGGCGGGAGACACGTCATGTACGCACAGCTGGTTGAAACCGGGGTCAAGCGCCTCAAGAGCCTTTCGGAGATGTCCGAGCAGGAGCGCGCCTTCCAGGAAAAGATCGACGGGGAAATCAAGATCGAGGCCAAGAACTGGATGCCCGATGCCTACCGGCAAACGCTGATCCGGCAGATCTCCCAGCACGCCCACTCGGAAATCGTCGGCATGCTGCCCGAAGGCAACTGGGTCACCCGCGCCCCGACCCTCAAACGCAAACTGCAACTGATGGCCAAGATCCAGGACGAAGCCGGCCACGGCCTCTACCTCTACAGCGCCATGGAAACCCTGGGCGCCGACCGCGACGAAGAGATCGCCAAGCTGCACAGCGGCCGCGCCAAGTATTCGAGCATCTTCAACTACCCGACCCTGAACTGGGCCGACATGGGCGCCGTGGGCTGGCTGGTGGACGGCGCGGCCATCGTCAACCAGGTGGTGCTGCAGCGCACCTCCTACGGCCCCTACTCCCGGGCCATGGTGCGCATCTGCAAGGAAGAGAGCTTCCACCAGCGCCAGGGCTACGAAATCCTCCTGACCATGATGCGCGAGGGCAACCAGGCGCAAAAAGACATGGTTCAGGACGCCATCAACCGCCTGTGGTGGCCAGCCCTGATGATGTTCGGCCCAAGCGACGAACACTCCCCCAACAGCGCCCAGTCCATGGCCTGGAAGATCAAGCGCCAGAGCAACGACGAGCTGCGCCAGCGCTTTATCGACCAGACCATCCCGCAACTGGAACTGCTGGGCTGCACCTGCCCGGACCCTGACCTGAAGTGGAACGCCGAGCGCGGTCACTACGACTTCGGCGACATCCAGTGGGACGAGTTCTACGAAGTCCTCAAGGGCAACGGCCCGTGCAACCAGGAACGGGTCGCCACCCGCCGCAAAGCCATTGAAGACGGCGCATGGGTACGAGCCGCCGCTGTCGCTTACGCCCACAAGAAAGCCAATAAAAACGCCGCTTGATTCGCCTAACCCGCGACCCAACGCCTGATGTGGAGTCACCCTGATGTCTGAATGGACCCTCTTCGAAGTCTTCGTGCGCAGCAAGCACGGCCTCAACCACAAACACGTGGGCAGCGTGCACGCCGCCGACAGCACCATGGCCATCGAGAATGCCCGCGACCTCTACACCCGGCGCAGCGAAGGCGTCAGCCTGTGGGTGGTGCCGTCGGCGCTGATCGTCGCCTCGTCGCCGGATGAAAAAGACCCGCTGTTCGACCCGGCCGACGACAAGGTCTATCGCCACGCCAGCTTCTACCAACTGCCCCCTGAAGTCGGGCACATGTGAGGCTGACCATGACCACTCAAGACGATCTGATCCAATACCTGCTGCGCCTGGGCGACAGCGCCCTGATCCAGGGCCAGCGCCTGTGCCAATGGTGCGGCCGCGCACCGGCCCTGGAAGAAGAACTGGGGCTGATGAACGTCGGCCTCGACCTGGTGGGCCAGGCGCGCAACTGGCTGGACTACGCCGCCGAGCTGCTGGACGACGGCCGCGACGCCGACCACCTGGCTTTCCGCCGTGACGAGCGCGCCTACCGCAACCTGTTGCTGGTGGAGCAGCCCAACGGCGACTTCGCGGTGACCATGCTCAAGCAATTCCTGTACGACGCCTGGCACCTGGAAATCCTCAAGGGGCTCAGCCAGTCCAGCGACGAACGCATCGCCGGGGTCGCCGCCAAGGCGGTCAAGGAAGTCACCTACCACCTGCGCCGCTCCAGCGAATGGGTCGAACGCCTGGGCGACGGCACCGAGGAAAGCCACCAGCGCATGCTCGACGCCATCCCGTTGCTGTGGCGCTTTACCGTGGAGCTGAACCGTGCCGACGACAGCGAGGCGCGCCTGCACCACGCTGGCCTGGTGCCGGACATCGCCAGCGTTGCCCAGGGCTGGCAAGCCCGGGTGGCCGAGGTGTTTGCCAGCGCCACCCTGCCGGTGCCGGCAGCCGCGGAGTACTTCTACCTGGATGCCCGGCGCGGCCTGCACAGTGAACACCTGGGCATCGTGCTGGCGGAAATGCAGTCCCTGTCGCGAGCCTACCCCGATGCGACCTGGTGAGCTGATCGCCAGCGACCAGGGCGCCCGGGCCCCACAGCCCGGCGACCTGGATGCCGCCTGGGCGACCCTGAACCAGGTCATGGACCCGGAAGTGCCGGTGGTCAGCGTGGTCGACTTGGGCATCGTCCGCGACCTCGACTGGCGCGACGGCCACCTGCACGTGGTGGTGACCCCAACCTATTCCGGCTGCCCGGCCACCGAGGTGATCGAAAGCGACATCCGCGCCGCCCTGGAGCTGGCCGGGTTCTGCGCCCCGCACCTGCAGCGCACCCTCACCCCGGCCTGGAGCACCGACTGGATCACCGACACCGGCCGTGAACGCCTGCGGGCCTATGGCATCGCGCCGCCGGCCGCCAGTAGCAGCAAGCGCAGCCTGTTGGGCGAAAGCCCACAGGTGCTGTGCCCGCAGTGCGGCAGCGCCCACACCGAACGCCTCAGTGAGTTCGGTTCCACCGCCTGCAAGGCCCTGTACCGCTGCCGCGACTGCCTGGAACCGTTCGACTATTTCAAGTGCATCTGACCGGCCATCTGCCGTGTTGGAGGGAGAACCACAATGAGCCAATTCCACAGCCTGACCATCAAGGATGTGCGCAGCGAAACCCGTGATGCGGTATCGATCGCCTTCGAGATTCCCGAGCACCTGCAACAACGCTTTCATTTCACCCAGGGCCAACACCTGGTGATGCGCACCCTGATGGACGGCGAAGAAGTGCGTCGCTCCTATTCCATCTGCACCGGGGTCAACGACGGCGAGTTGCGCATCGCGATCAAGCGCGTGGCCGGTGGGCGTTTCTCGGCCTTTGCCAACGAACAGCTCAAGCCCGGCCACCAACTGGAGGTGATGCCCCCTGCCGGGCACTTCCATGTCGAACTGGACCCGAGCCGTCACGGCCACTACCTGGCCGTGGCCGCGGGCAGCGGCATCACGCCGATCCTGTCGATCATCAAGACCACCCTGCAAACCGAGCCCAACAGCCGCGTGACCCTGCTTTACGGCAACCGCTCCAGCTCCAGCGCGCTGTTTCGCGAACAGCTGGAAGACCTGAAGAACCGCTACCTGCAACGCCTCAACCTGATCTTTGTGTTCAGCCGCGAGCAACAGGACATCGACCTCTACAACGGCCGGATCAACGCCGAGAAATGCCAGCAGCTGTTCTCCCGCTGGCTCGACGTCAAGGCCCTGGACGCGGCCTTTATCTGCGGGCCGCAGGCGATGACCGAAAGCGTGCGCGACAGCCTCAAGGCCAGCGGCATGCCCGCCGAACGCATCCACTTCGAGCTGTTTGCCGCCGCTGGCAGCGAACACAAGCGCGAGGCCCGGGAAGCCGCACGGCAACTGGACGCAGCGGTCAGCCAGATCACCGTGATCAGCGACGGTCGGGCCCTGGCCTTCGACCTGCCGCGCAACACCAGCAGCATCCTCGATGCCGGCAATGCCCAGGGCGCCGAGCTGCCCTACTCGTGCAAGGCCGGGGTCTGTTCCACCTGCAAATGCAAAGTCATCGAGGGCGAAGTGGACATGGACAGCAACCACGCCCTGGAAGACTACGAAGTGGCCGCCGGCTATGTGCTGTCGTGCCAGGCCTACCCGGTGAGCGACAAAGTCGTCCTCGACTTCGACCAACTCTAAGCCCTGCGCAGGCGCTGGCTTGCCAGCGTTTTACCCGTCACTCAACGTCCCACGTGCACCGCAGCAACACCTGCAACGTTCTACGCCCCACAACAAAAACAACACCCAGAGAGCGCCGCCATGACCCCGCAAGACATACAACAGATCAGTCAGCACCCGGACTTCGTCCAGCTGGTGCGCCGCAAACAGAACCTCTATTGGTCCCTGACCCTGGCCATGCTGGTGATCTACTACGGCTTTGTGCTGCTGGTGGCCTTCTCCCCCAGCACCCTGGGCCAGTCCCTGAGTGGTGGCGTGACCACGGTCGGCATGCTGGTGGGCGTGGTGATCGTGCTGCTGGCCTTTGCCCTCACCGGCTTCTATGTGTACCGCGCCAACCACGTGATCGACCCGCTGAACGAAAAGCTCAAGCAGGAGTGCGCCCAATGAAAGCCCTGAGCGCGTGGTTCCTCCTGCCCGGCCTGTTGGCCACCGACCTGGCCATGGCCGCCGAAGGCAGCAGCCGACCCTTGAACTGGAACGCCATCGGCATGTTCCTGGTGTTCGTGCTGTTTACCCTCGGCGTCACCCGCTGGGCCGCCTTGCGCACCCGCTCGGCCAGTGATTTCTATACCGCCGGCGGCGGCATGACCGGCTTCCAGAACGGCCTGGCGATTGCCGGCGACATGATTTCCGCGGCGTCCTTCCTCGGCATCTCGGCGATGATGTTCCTCAACGGCTACGACGGCCTGCTGTATGCACTGGGGGTGCTGGCCGGCTGGCCGATCATCCTGTTCCTGATCGCCGAGCGCCTGCGCAACCTGGGTAAGTACACCTTTGCCGACGTGGTGTCCTACCGCCTGGAACAGACCCCGGTGCGCCTGACCTCGGCCTTCGGCACCTTGACCGTGGCCCTGATGTACCTGGTGGCGCAGATGGTCGGCGCCGGCAAGCTGATCGAGCTGCTGTTCGGCATCAGCTACCTCTACGCCGTGATGCTGGTGGGCGTGCTGATGGTGTTTTACGTGACCTTCGGCGGCATGCTCGCCACCACCTGGGTGCAGATCATCAAGGCGGTGATGCTGCTGTTCGGCACCAGCTTCATGGCGTTCATGGTGCTCAAGCATTTCGGCTTCAGCACCGAGGCAATGTTCGCCGGGGCCGCTGCCGTGCACGCCAAAGGCAACGCGATCATGGCCCCCGGCGGTTTGCTGTCGAACCCCATCGACGCCATTTCCCTGGGGTTGGGCATGATGTTCGGCACCGCCGGCCTGCCCCATATCCTGATGCGTTTCTTCACCGTCAGCGACGCCAAGGAAGCCCGTAAAAGCGTGTTCTACGCCACTGGCTTTATCGGCTACTTCTACCTGCTGCTGATCATCGTCGGCTTTGGCGCCATCGTCATGGTCGGCACCGACCCGAGCTTCCGCGATGCCAGCGGCGCGATCATCGGCGGCGGCAACATGATCGCCGTGCACCTGGCCCAGGCCGTGGGCGGCAACCTGTTCCTCGGCTTTATCTCGGCAGTGGCCTTCGCCACCATCCTTGCAGTGGTGGCCGGGCTGGCGCTGTCCGGCGCCTCGGCGGTGTCCCACGACCTGTATGCCTGCGTGATCCGCAAAGGCCAGGCCAGCGAGCAACAGGAAATGCGCGTGTCGCGGATCGCCACCCTGTGCATCGGCGTACTGGCGATCATCCTCGGCTTGCTGTTCGAGTCGCAGAACATCGCCTTCCTCTCCGGGCTGGTGCTGGCGATTGCCGCCTCGGTCAACTTCCCGGTGCTGTTCCTGTCGATGTTCTGGAAAGGCCTGACCACCCGTGGCGCGGTCAGCGGCAGCATGGCCGGGCTGGTCTCGGCCATCGTCTTGCTGGTGCTGAGCCCGGCGGTCTGGGTCAACGTGCTGCACCACGACAAAGCCCTGTTCCCCTACTCCAACCCAGCGCTGTTCTCCATGAGCCTGGCGTTTTTCTGTGCCTGGCTGTTCTCGGTCACCGACACCTCGCCCCGGGCCGCCCTGGAGCGCGGACGCTACCTGGCGCAGTTCATCCGTTCGATGACCGGCATCGGCGCTTCCAGCGCCAGCAAACACTGATTGCAAGACAGGGAATAACAACAATGAACCCGACCACCTGTAAAACACTGCTTTCGCTGCTCACCGCCTCCGGCCTGCCGTTGCTGGCCGGCAGTGCCCAGGCCGACTTCATCAGCGACAGCAGCGCGCGCCTGGAACTGCGCAACCACTACCTCAATCGCGATTTTCGCCAGGACAACGCCCCCCAGTCCAAGGCCGAAGAATGGGCCCAGGGCTTTACCGCCCGCCTCACTTCCGGCTTCACCGAAGGCACCCTGGGCTTCGGCCTGGACGCCCTCGGCGAACTGGGCCTCAAGCTCGACTCCAGCCCGGACCGGCGCGGCACCGGCCTGCTGCCCTACGGCCCAAACAGCCATGAGCCGGCGGACGAATTCAGCGAACTGGGCCTGACCGGCAAAGTCCGCCTCGGCAAGAGCGTGCTCAAGCTCGGCACCCTGCAACCCCTGCTGCCGGTGGCCACCTACAACGACACCCGCCTGCTGGGCTCGACCTTCCAGGGCGGCCTGCTGACCAGCCAGGACATCAGCGGCCTGACCGTGAACGCCGGGCGCCTGACCGAGGCCAACCTGCGGGACTCCTCCAGCAATGACGACATCGGCTACGGCGCCGCCCGCAGCGATCACTTCGACTTCGCCGGTGGCAGCTACGCCTTCACCCCGCAACTGAGCCTGAGCTACTACTACGGCAAGCTCGACCAGATCTATCGCCAACAATTTGTCGGCCTGGTGCACACCCAGCCCCTGGGCAACGGCTTCAGTCTGCGCAGCGACCTGCGCTACTTCGACAGCCGGGGCGACGGCGCCGAACGTGCCGGGCGCATCGACAACCGCAACTTCAACAGCCTGTTCACCCTGGCCCACGGCGCCCACAAAGTCAGCGCCACCTGGCAACAACTGTCAGGCGACAGCGCCTTTCCATTCCTCAACGGCGGCGACCCGTACGTGGTCAACCTGGTGACCTACAACACCTACACCCGCACCGACGAAGACTCCTGGCAACTGCGTTACGACTACGACTTCGCCGCCCAGGGCGTTCCCGGCCTGACCTTCATGACCCGCTACACCGACGGCCGCCACGTCAAGGCCGGCACCGTGGACAACGGCCGCGAACGGGAACGCGACACCGACATCACCTACGTGATCCAGAGCGGCGTGTTCAAGGACGTGAGCATCCGCTGGCGCAACCTGACCTTCCGTTCCGGCAACGGCTTGAACACCGCGATCGACGAAAACCGCCTGATCCTCGGCTACACCCTGGCCCTTTGGTAACCCTCGACCGGCGTCGCCTGTCGGGCGGCGCGCCCTTATTTTCCGGAGTACCCCGATGACCCAAGCCCCTACCCTGCAAAGCTTTATCGCCGGCCGCTGGATCGGCCAACACGGTGCCCAGGTCCTGCGCAGCGCCATTGACGGCCATGCATTGGCCCGCACCCACGAAGAGCGCCCGGACTTCGCCGAAGCCGTCGAGCATGGCCGGCGCCAGGGCGTCGCAGCGCTGATGGCCCTGGACTTCCAGCAACGGGCCCAGCGCCTCAAGGCCCTGGCCCTGTACCTGAGCGAACGCAAGGAACAGCTCTACGCCCTGTCCCACCACAGCGGCGCGACCCGGGCTGACAGTTGGATCGACATCGAAGGCGGCAACAGCACCCTGTTCACCTACGCCAGCCTGGGCTCCCGGGAATTGCCGTCGGGCAATATCGTCCACGAAGGCCCGGCACTGCCCCTGAGCAAAGCCGGCAGCTTCGCCGGCACCCATATCCTGGTGCCCCGGGGCGGCCTGGCGGTGCACATCAACGCCTTCAACTTCCCGATCTGGGGCATGTTGGAAAAGTTCGCCCCCAGCTTCCTCGCTGGCATGCCGTGCATCGTCAAGCCGGCCAGCGCCACCAGCTACCTGACCGAAGCCGTGGTGCGCCTGATGGATGAGTCGGGCCTGCTGCCGGCCGGCAGCCTGCAACTGGTGATCGGCAGCACCGGCGACCTGCTGGATCGCCTGCAAGGCCAGGACGTGGTGACCTTTACCGGCTCCGCCGACACCGCCGCCAAACTGCGGGTCAACCCCAACCTGATCCGCAACTCGGTGCCGTTCAACGCCGAGGCCGATTCGCTGAACTGCGCGATCCTGGCCCCGGACGTGACCCCGGACGACGAAGAGTTCGAGCTGTTCATCAAGGAAGTGGCCCGGGAAATGACGGTCAAGGCCGGGCAGAAATGCACCGCGATCCGCCGCGCCATCGTCCCCGCCCAGCACATCGACACCGTGGCCGAACGCCTGCGTGCGCGCCTGGCCAAGGTGGTGGTGGGCGACCCATCGATTGAAGGCGTGCGCATGGGCCCCCTGGCGTCCCACGAGCAACAGCGCGACGTTGCCGAGCGCCTGGAAAGCCTGCTGCACAGCAGTGACTTGCTGCTGGGGGCGCGGGACGGTTTCGAACCCCGTGGTGAGCATGTCGACCAGGGCGCCTTCTTCGCCCCGACCCTGCTCCTCGCCCGTGATCCCCATGCCGAGGGCGGTGCCCACGACATCGAGGCGTTTGGCCCGGTCAGCACCCTGATGGCTTACGGCGACCTGGACGAAGCCCTGGCCCTGGCCGCCCGCGGCAAAGGCAGCCTGGTGGCGAGCCTGGTGACCAAGGACCCACGGATTGCCGCCCGCGCCATCCCGCAAGCGGCGGCCTGGCACGGGCGCTTGCTGGTGCTGGACCGCGAGTGCGCCGCCGAATCCACCGGCCACGGCTCGCCCCTGCCGCAACTGAAACACGGCGGCCCGGGCCGCGCCGGCGGCGGCGAAGAGCTGGGCGGCCTGCGGGCGGTCAAGCACTACCTGCAACGGGCCGCGGTCCAGGGCTCGCCAAGCATGCTGGCGGCGGTGACCGGGGAATACGTACGCGGCGCCCAGGTGATTGAAACCGAGGTCCACCCGTTCCGTCGGCACTTCCAGGACCTGCAGATCGGCGAGTCCCTGCTGACCCATCGGCGCACCGTGACCGAGGCAGACCTGGTGAACTTCGGCTGCCTGTCCGGCGACCACTTCTACATGCACTTCGACGAGATTGCCGCCAAAGAATCGCAATTCGGCAAGCGCATCGCTCACGGTTACTTTGTGCTGTCGGCAGCGGCCGGGCTGTTCGTCTCCCCGGCGCCAGGCCCAGTGCTGGCCAACTACGGCCTGGACACCCTGCGCTTTATCAACCCGGTGGGCATCGGCGACACCATCCAGGCGCGCCTGACCTGCAAGCGCAAGATCGACCAGGGCAAAAAGAGCCCACAAGGGGTTCCCCAGGGCGTGGTGGCCTGGGACGTGGAAGTCAGCAACCAATTGGGCGAACTGGTGGCCAGCTACGACATCCTGACCCTGGTGGTGAAACGCCCCGAGTGACCGCAACACGCCGCCGGCACGGGCCGGCGGCGGCATCGGTTCAGCGCAGGGCGCGGCGCAGGACCTTGCCCACGGTGGTCTTGGGCAGCTCTTCGCTGCGGAATTCCACGTAGCGCGGCACCTTGTAGCCCGTGAGGTATTCACGGCAGTGGGCCAGCAGTTGCTCCTGGGTCAGCGAGGGGTCTTTGCGCACCACGAAAATCTTCACTTTCTCGCCGCTGACCCCATCTTCCACGCCAATCGCCGCCACTTCGGCCACGCCAGGGTGCAAGGCCACCACATCTTCGATCTCGTTCGGGTACACGTTGAAACCCGAGACCAGGATCATGTCTTTCTTGCGGTCCACCAAGCGAATGAAACCCTGTTCGTTCATGACCCCAATATCCCCGGTGGAGAGCCAACCGTGGCGGTCCAGCACTTGTGCCGTCTCATCCGGCCGCTGCCAGTAGCCCTTCATCACCTGAGGCCCGCGCACCTGCAACTCCCCTTCCTCCCCCAACTCGGCCAGCTCGCCGTCCTCACGCACAAAGCGCACCCAGGTCGAAGGCAGCGGCACACCGATGGTGCCAGTGAAGTCCGTGTCCCGCAGGCGGGAAATGTCGATCGGGCTGATGCTCACCACCGGTGAGCATTCAGTCAGGCCATAACCCTCGACGATCGGCAACCCGGTCACCTCCTTCCAGCGTCGGGCCACCGCCGTGTGGGTGGCCATGCCGCCAGCGATGGCCAGTTTCAGGTCGGAAAAATCCCGGTTACGAAACGCCTCGTTCTCCAGCAAGCCGTTGAACAGGGTGTTGACCCCGACGATGCCGCTGAATTTTTCCTTGCGCAGGATCATCTGCACCCGCTTCACGTCCCGGGGGTTGGCGATCAGGATGTTGCGTCCGCCCAGGCACATAAACATCAGGCAGTTCACCGTCAGCGACAGCACGTGGTACAGCGGCAGCAAGGTGACGTTGGTTTCCTGCCGGTTCTCGTCCAGTTGATCGCCGACCCAGGCCTTGGCCTGCATCAGGTTGGCGAGGATGTTGCGGTGAGTGAGCATGGCGCCCTTGGCGTCGCCGGTGGTGCCGCCGGTGTATTGCAGGAAGGCGATGTCGTCGTGTTTCAACTCGACCTGGCGGTACTCCAGCACCCCGGCCTGCTTGAGCATCGCCGGAAAGCGAATGGCCCCAGGCAGTTTGAAACGCGGCACCTGTTTCTGCACATGGCGCAGCACAAAATTCAGCGCCGCGCCCTTGAAGGGCCCCAGCAGGTCACCAATGGCCGCCACCACGATGTTCTTCAGGGCGCTGCCGGGCAGTGCCTGTTCCAGGGCGTGGGCGAAGTTCTCGAAGATCACCACGGTCTGCGCGCCGCTGTCCTTGAGCAGGTGCCGCAGTTCGTGGGCGGTGTACAGCGGGTTGACGTTGACCACCACCGCGCCGATCAACAGGGTGCCGAACAGGCAGATTGGGTATTGCAGGCAGTTGGGCATCATCAACGCCACCCGATCGCCCTTCTTCACCCCTTTGGATTGCAGCCAGGCCGCGAACGCGAAGGCCCGGCTCTGCCACTGGTCGTAGCCCATCTCGGTGCCAATGCTGACGTAAGCCACGCGCTGGCGGTACTTGTCCACGTGTTCGAGAAACACCTCGCGCAGCGACGGATAACGGTCGATATCGGCTTCAATATCCGTGGGCACGCCGGCCCGGTAGGCCTTCAGCCAGATGCGCTCGGCGGGGTGCAGGCTCACGACACTCATGGCAGTCTCCTTGTGGTTTTTATTTTTCGACAATGGCGGTGATGCCCAGCCCGCCGGCTGCACAGACTGAAATCAGCCCACGCCCGCCGCCACGCTCATGGATCGCCTTGGCCAGGCTTGCGAGCAAACGCCCACCGGTGGCAGCAAACGGGTGCCCACAGCCCAGGGAGCCGCCGTTGACGTTGAGTTTGTCGCGGTCGAGGCTGCCCAGCGCGCCCTCCAGGCCCAGGCGCTCGCGGCAGTAGTCGGGGTCTTCCCAGGCCTTGAGGGTGCACAGCACCTGGGCGGCAAAGGCTTCGTGGATCTCGTAGAAATCAAAATCCTTGAGGCCCAGGCCTTCCCGGGCGAGCATCCGTGGCACCGCATAGGCCGGGGCCATCAACAGCCCTTCGCTGCCATCGACAAAGTTCACCGCGGCGGTTTCTCCGGTGCGCAGGTACGCCAGCACCGGCAACTGGTGGGCCGCTGCCCACTCTTCGCTGGCCAGCAGCACCACCGAGGCACCATCGGTGAGCGGCGTCGAATTGCCGGCGGTCAGGGTGCCGTGCTGGCGGTCGTAGGCCGGGCCCAGGCCAGCGAGTTTTTCCAGGCTGGCATCGGCGCGCAGATTGTTGTCGCGACTGAGGCCGCGATAGGGGCTGATCAGGTCGTCGAAAAACCCGCGCCGGTAAGCCGCGTCCAGGCGACGATGGCTATTGAGGGCCAACTCGTCCTGGGCCAGGCGCTTGATCTGCCAGCGCTGGGCCATGGCTTCGCAGTGCTCGCCCATGGACAGGCCAGTGCGCGGTTCGCCATTGCGCGGCAACAGGGGTTTGAACAACATCCCCGGGCGCACCTTGAGCAGGCTGCGCAGCTTGTTGCCGGTGCCCTTGGCGCGGTTGGCCTGGAGCAAGGCGCGACGCAGGCCCTCGTTGATGCCGATGGGCGCGTCGGAGGTGGTATCGGCCCCGCCGGCAATCCCGACGTCGATCTGCCCCAGGGCGATCTTGTTGGCCACCAGCAGCGCCGCCTCAAGCCCGGTGCCGCAAGCCTGCTGCACATCGTAGGCTGGGGTCTGCGGCGACAGGGTGGTGGACAGCAGGCTTTCCCGGGCCAGGTTGAAATCCCGGGAATGCTTGATCACCGCCCCCGCGGCAAACTCCCCCAGGCGCTGGCCCGACAGGCCGAAACGGTCCACCAGGCCTTGCAGCGCCGCCACCAGCAGGTCCTGGTTGCTGTCATGGGCGTATTGGGTATTGGAACGGGCAAACGGAATCCGGTTGCCGCCCAGGATCGCCACCCGACGCACCGGCGCCGGATTGAAGCTGTACTCGGTCATCAGCGAGCTCCCCAGATCAATAAGCCGCGCATATGGGGTTGGTCCCCTGTGTGGTTGCGCACTTCAAATTCATGGCGCGGGCCGTCGGGCAAGCGGTTCCACAAGGTCACGGCTGCCGGCAGGAAAATCGGCAGTTTGAACTCGCAGTCCAGCTCGGCCGCCGCCAAGGGATGGGGCGGTTGCTGGGCCGCCAGGGCCCGGCCCAGGGTCCACATGCCGTGGGCGATGGGCCGGCGAAAACCGAACAGGCGCGCACCGAGCCACGAGGTGTGGATCGGGTTGAAGTCGCCACTGACGTGGGCAAAACGTCGCCCCAGATCGCCGCCCAGGCTCCAGCGCTGCGTGCGCACCAACGTCTGCTCGTCCATCGGCAGCGAGCCTTGCCACGGCTCACCGATGGGCTGGCTCACGCCACGGCGCAAATACAGGCTGGCGCTTTCCCAGACCAGGCCGCCGCCGCTGTGGGCCCGGGTGGCAATCGACAGGGCCTGGCCCTTGGGGTGGGCCAGCCAACGTTCGGCGCACACTTCCAGGCGCAGGGCCTGGCCCTCTTCCAAGCGTTGGTACTGGCGGATGCGATTGGCCAAATGGACCATGCCGCTGGCCGGATAGGGAAAGCTGCGCCGGGTGAGCAGCAACAGGTGCAGGGGGAACGCCAAGACATGGGGAAAGGCCAGCGGCACCCCGTGCTCCCGGCGAAAACCGCAAGCCTGGGCGTAACGGGCGATCTCCCCGGCCTGCAATTCCACCGCCGGGCGCACCAGGCGCTCCGTCGGCAGCGTGGGCGGTGCGTCCAGCGCGGGCTTGCGCAGGCTGCGAATACCGTCGTAGAGCAATTGGCCACGGGACGGTGGCGGCTCGATGATGCGAATCGAAGCATCGGCAGTCATGGTTCAGGCTCCCAGCAGGCTTTGCCCGCAGACGCGGACCACCTGCCCGTTGATGCCACCGGAGGCCGGGTGGGCCAGCCAGGCGATGGTGTGTGCAACGTCCACCGCCTGCCCGCCCTGGGACAAGGAATTCATGCGGCGCCCGGCCTCACGAATCATCAGCGGGATCTTCGCGGTCATCTGGGTCTCGATAAAGCCCGGGGCCACGCCGTTGACCGTGATCTGCTGGCGCGCCGCCAAGGGCGCGAGGCTCTGCACCAAGCCGATGACCCCGGCCTTGGACGTGGCGTAGTTGCTTTGCCCGAGGTTGCCGGCAATCCCGGAAATCGACGAGACGCAGACAATCCGCCCCCCCGGGTTCAGGCCCTGGCCCTCCAGCAGCGCCTGACTCAGCAGCAACGGCGCTTCCAGGTTGACCGCCATGACCTGGCGCCAAGCGGCTTCGCTCATTTTCGCCAAGGTCTTGTCTTGGGTGATGCCGGCGTTGTGCACCACGATATCGAAGGCGCCGTGCTCACCAACGAACGCCAGCAACCGTTGCCCGGCGTCGGCCGCGGTGATGTCCAGGCTGAAGGCACTGCCGCCCACAGAGGCGGCGGCCTGCTCCAGGGCCTGGGCGTTCTGCGGAATATCCAGGCACACCACCTGGGCGCCGTCCCGGGCCAGGACCTGGGCAATTGCCAGGCCGATGCCCCGGCAGGCGCCGGTGACCAGGGCTCGGCGCCCCATCAGCGGCTGCTGCCAGCGCAGGTCTTTAGGCACATCCACCGATTCAGCGATGCGCACCACCTGGCCCGAGACGTAGGCCGAACGGGGCGACAGAAAGAAGCGCAGGCTGCTGTCCAGCTCGGTCTCGGCACCGGGCTCGACGTAAATCAGCTGCACGGTGATGGCCCGCCGCAGCTCCTTGCCCAGGGAACGCACAAACCCTTCCAGGGCCCGCTGCACCACCGCCTGGGCCAAGGCCGGGCAGTGTTCGGGCGCGGTGCCCAAGACCAGCACCCGACTGTGTTGGCCCAAGCGCCGCACATTGGCGTGGAAAAACCGGTACAGCTCATCCAGTTGGGCAATGTCCGCCAGGCCCGTGGCGTCAAACACCAAGCCCTGGGCCTTGACCGTGGACGGCGCCTCGATGCTCGCCGGTTGGGCCGCCACCGTGTCGGTGGCGGCGAAGATGCGTTGCAGTTCCCCCAGCAGCCGGCCCTGGGGCGCGGCCCCGAAAATCACCGGATTGACCAGGGCGCCCTGCCCGCCACGTTGCAGGGGCAAGGGTTGGGGCAAGCCGACCCCCTGGGCCAGGCGACGGCCCCAGGGGGAATTGACGAAGGCAAGATAAGCGTCAGACATAGACAGTTCCCGATGGCAAACACACTGAGGTCAATAGGCCGGATCGCTGGCCACGGCGGTGTCCGCCGAATGGGTGGCACGCCGCCGGCCGCTGTTTTTGCCCGCCTGCTCGATGTGGGCCTGACGTTGTTGCAGGGCCTCCAGCAGCCCGAAGTCCTGGGGAAAGTCGTCGACCTGGATCGCGTGATCGGCGTATTCGACGTAACGCCCCAGCAACTGGTCCTCTTCGTGGCTGATCAACTGCTGTTCCAGGGCCTGGGTACGCCAGGCCGCAAAGGCCGTGCCGGAGATCGGCAACGCTGCCAGCAGGCCCTGCTTGATCGCCGGTTTGAGCCGGGCTTCGATCAGCTCCACTTGGGGCTGCAGGCCGAACGCCAGTTCGCCGTAGGCCAGCTTGTCGATGTGCGGCTGCGGGATGTAGGAATCCCCCAACAACCGGTCGCGGCTGGCGCCCGGGGTCTGCACCAGGTCGGCGACC
Organism: Pseudomonas morbosilactucae; assembly: GCF_023241715.1. Taxonomy (GTDB): domain Bacteria; phylum Pseudomonadota; class Gammaproteobacteria; order Pseudomonadales; family Pseudomonadaceae; genus Aquipseudomonas; species Aquipseudomonas morbosilactucae. Next base: position 14,990 of record NZ_JALQCW010000091.1, on the reverse strand, counting down.
TCGGCCAGCAACCGGTCGGAAGGTTTGCGCAAGGCGATACCCAGTGGAAAGCTGAGGCCGCGAAGGACCCGCGCGGCGAGCGTCGAGGGGTAGTTGTCGAGCACTTCGGCCAAGGCCTCGTGGGCCCGCAGCAAGGCGTCCTGGGCCGACCAGTGGACCAGGGGCAAGTCGGCCTGAGGCCGGCCGTCATCCTCGAAACGCTTGAGCACGCACGACAGGATGTACAACTGGGACAGGATGTCCCCCAGGCGCCCGGTGATGCTTTCCTTGCGCTTGAGGGCTCCGCCCAATACCCCCATGGACACGTCCGAAACCAGGGCCAGCACCACCGACAGCCGATTGATCTGGCGGTAGTAAGGGGCCAGGGCCTTGTCGGTATTGGCCGGGGCCTTGAGCAGGCGGCCGCCGGTCAGCCCGTGCACCGTGGCGCGCACGCTGTTGGCCAGGAAGAAGCTGATATGGCCGAACATGGCCCTGTCGAACGCCTCCAGGCCTTTGCGGCCAGTGTCCCGGGCGGCTTCCATTTCGCGGAACACATAAGGATGGCAACGGATCAGCCCCTGGCCGTAGATGATCAGGCAGCGGGTCATGATGTTCGCGCCTTCCACGGTGATGGCGATCGGGCTCTGCTGGTAGGCCCGGGCCAGGAAGTTGTTGGGCCCCATGCAGATGCCCTTGCCGGCAACGATGTCCATGCCGTCATTGACGATGGCCCGGGCCCGTTCGGTGACGTGGTACTTGGCGATGGCCGAAATCACCGAGGGTTTTTCCCCGGCATCCAGGGACGCCACCGAAACCTTGCGCACCGCATCGCAGGTGTAAAGGTGCCCGGCCATGCGCGCCAGGGGGGCCTGCACGCCTTCGAACTTGCCGATGGGCAGGCCGAACTGCTTGCGCATCGCCGCGTAGGCACTGGTGCCCCGCACCGCGACCTTGCCCAGGCCGACGTTGGCCGACGGCAGGGAAATCGCCCGCCCGGCCGCCAGGCATTCCATCAGCATGCGCCAGCCATTGCCCACCTGCTCGGCGCCGCCAATCACCCATTCCAGGGGGATGAACACGTCCTTGCCGGTGGTCGGGCCGTTCTGGAACACCGCGTTCAACGGCCAGTGCCGGCGCCCGCTCTGAACCCCAGGATGGCTGGTGGGGATCAACGCGCAGGTAATGCCCAGGCTGCCCTTGTTACCGCCCAGCAGGCCGTACGGATCCTCGGCGCGAAAGGCCAGGCCCAGCACCGTGGCAATAGGGCCCAAGGTGATGTAGCGCTTATCCCAGGTGACGCTGAAACCCAAGACTTCACGGCCTTCATGCAGCCCCTTGCAGACCACCCCGACATCGGGAATGGCCCCGGCGTCGGAACCGGCATAAGGGCTGGTCAGGGCGAAACAGGGAATGTCCTCGCCCCGGGCCAGGCGCGGCAGGTAATGCTCGCGCTGGGCTTCGGTGCCGTAGTGCAGCAGCAACTCGGCCGGGCCCAGGGAGTTGGGGACCATCACCGAGATCGCCGCCGCCGAGCAGCGGGTGGACAGCTTCATCACCACTTGGGAGTGGGCGTAATGAGAGAAACCTTTGCCGCCGTATTGCTTGGGAATGATCATCCCCAGGAAACCGGCGTCCTTGGTGAATTGCCAGGCCTTGGGCGACAGGTCCTGCCAGATCTGCGTGGTTTCCCAGTCGTTGGCCATGTCGCAGAGCTGCTCCACCTCCTGCTCGAGAAAGGCTTGCTCCTCGGCGCTGAGGCTGGCCGGCGCGGCCTGCAACAAGCGCGACCAGCGTGGCGTGCCGCTGAACAGCTCGGCGTCCCACCACACGCTGCCGGACTCGATGGCCGCCCGCTCTGTGTCGGACATGGCCGGCATGATCTGCCGGAACAGCGCCAGGGCCCGGGCGCTGAGCAAGGCCCGGCGCAGGGGCTTGATACTCAGCAGCGTCGCCGGCAACAGCACCAGCACCGCCGCGAGGGCCAGCCCCACCGGGCCCAACAGGCCAAACACATGCCCCAGGGCCGTCCAGCCCAGGCCCACGCCAAGCCACAAGGCCGCCGGGGCCTGCCGATACGCCAGCACCAGGGCCGCCGCGAGTCCCATCAATAACCAAAGCATCATGCAATACCTCTCTTGTGACGCCGAAGATCAGCACCGGGACCCTGGGCATCATGCCGGTCCTCGATCACCACCCTACAAGCCTGAACGAATGTTTCAAATATTATTTTCAAATATTTATTTAATTGCAGGGCAAAAATTTTTTGCCCTGCCTTGTTCCTTTTTCCTCGCCCGACGCACCGGCTGCCGGACGGCAATGCAGGCACCCTGCACCACCGCCAGGCCGATGCCCGCGGGGTCAGAAGTGATAGGTCGCCGAGAGGCTGACCACCTCGCCCTTCGCATCGACCTTGCCATCCAGGCTGGAGCCGCCGAGACGGTCCTGGTTCTGGGTTTTCAACTTGGCTTCCTTGACGAACTGCCGCGAGTAGGCGCCATCGATGGTCAGGCCAGGCACTGCGCGCAGGTCGTAACCAAAGCCGATGGAGGTGAACAGCCGATCGTTGTCCGGGATCCGCGGGTCACGGGTGGAGTCGCGGGTCGGGGTCTTGTCCAGGGCCAGGCCGGCACGCAGGGTCAGGTTGTCGGTGAAGCGATAGTCGCCGCCCACCGAATACATCATCGAATCCTTGTAGTTGTAAGGGATGGCGACAATGGTGTTGCCGTCGGACTTGAGGGTCAGGTCCTTGAACGACGACCACTGGGTCCAGGTAGCGCTGACCCCCAGGGTGAAACGGTCATTGAACACATGCACCCAGTCCAGGCCGGCGGTGGCAGGAATGTCCAGCTGGGTGGTGGCGTTGGCGCCGTCCGGAAACAGCTTCAGGCCCGGGTACGCCAGCTCCACCAGGGTCTCGCCGTTGGGCCCGACCTGCTGGGTCATCATGCTGCGGCCCAGGGCGTCGGCGTAGATGTTGTACTTGCCCTCCATCTTGTTCTTGATCTTGGCGTGGTAGCTCAGGCCCAGGGTGTCGCGCTCGGTGGGTTTCCAGGCGATCCCGGTGAACCAGCCGACCGAGGTGTTATCCACCTTGACCCGCATCAGGTTGGCGCCGTATCCCGAAGGGGCACCGGGCAGCACCGACATGCCCGCCGCACCGGTCAGGTTGAGGTTCTGGCTGACGAAGCCCTTGCTGTTCTGGATGATCACCCCGCCACCGATGGCGAACTGGTCATTGACTTTGAACGACAGTGAACCGGTCATGCCGACGGTTTCAATTTTGGTATCGACGGCAAAGTCACGCCCCTTCCAGTCCTGATCCCAGGTACTGCGCATGCCCTGGGGCACCACCTGGCTGAGGCCGAAGGCAAAGCGATCATTGATCGGCATCACCAGGAAGCCGGTGGGCAGCCAGGCGGTGAAGCCACCCTCGCCGCCATCACCGTTGAGTTGAGTGGCCGGCCCGCTGGGCAAACCGTCGGGGCCGATCGGCGTCTGCGAAGCCGGGTTGCCCTGGTAATCGGTGGCCGTGCCTTTGTACTTGAGCTTGATGCGCGCGTAATCCACGGTCATCTGCGCCACGTTCTGGTCGACAAAGGCCATGGCCGCGGGGTTGTTGTACGCGGCGCTGGGGTCATTCTTGAACAGCGAGCCGCCGCCAAACGCGCGGCCCCAGCCCGGGGCACCATAAGTGGGCGTGGAAAAGCCGCCCGCCTGCACCGATCCCGAGCCGATCAAACCACCGATCAAAACCATGCCGAGCAACGCGGGTATGGGTTGTTTCTTATTGTTCATGCCCCACTCCTTATTATTATCGGGGCCGTTCGGTGACCACCGAACGGTCGTTCTGCAACAGGCGCCCCTGCCGGGACGCCTGTTTTTCAGCACGTGATCAACAGGCTGAATTCACAACACGATCAGGGTGTAACGGTGAAGGCCGGGCTGGGCTTGACGCTCAGCGCGGTAATTTTGCAACTGCCCACGGTCTGCGCGGACGGCACACTCAGGGTGTTGGCCGAGTTGCTCCAGGACGCATTGATGGTGGTCGGGGTGCTGCTGCAATTGGAAACGATCTTGAAACTGACCCCCGACACCGTACCGGTGGTGGCGCTGGTGGCGGTCAGGGTCCAGGGCAGGTTCTGCAACACCGGCACACCGCACAGGGCGTTGCTGCCGCTGACCGTGGCACCGGTGATCGAGGCGTTGCTGCCATCGGCGGCGACGGTGCCGGTAAAGGTGATGTTGCAATTGACCGGAACGCCGAACGACGCCGGCGACGACACCGAAATGGTGCCCGGTGCCGAAAACGCGGTGCCGGCCGGGGCAATGGTCGCGGCGTTGGCCAGGGAGGCCGCGCCGAGGCAGAGGGCGAAGGAAGCTACAGAAGCGAAAGTCTTGATGCTTTGCATTGTTGTTTTCCTCAAGATTCGGCAACCGACAGTTGCCAGGGGGTTATCAGCCTTGCCAGCGAATCGATGACCTCATCGGTGCTCCAGCTCGACTGAATTCAGGGCTGGAGAGCGCCCGGGCATCAGCGTCCCGTCACCGCGGATACGACGTTGCATCGGCTTCCCTCCATGGAAAAAGTGACGTCAGATCAGGGCACCACGCGAAAGCTCGGCGGCATCTGGATCGATACGGTCTTGATGGTGCAGCCACCCGCCAGGGCGACCTGGGACGCCTGCAGCTTGCCGGTGCTGTTGTTCCAACTGCCCTCGGCAGTCGTCGGCCCGCAATCGCCCCCCACCAGGGGCGCGTTCACCGTGACCTGGATGCCCGACATGGCGCCGCTGCTTTCGTTGGTGGCCACCAGCTTCCAGGGCAGATGGGTAGCTTCGACCTGGCCGCATTTGAAGCCGCCGCTGAAGCCCACCTTGTCGACGCTGGCAAAGCTGCCGTCGGGGCTGACCTTGCCGCTGAGCTCGATGGTGCAGTCGACGTTGATGATGCTTTTGGCAAAGCTGATCGGGCCCTTGGCGGTGAACTCGGTGTTGGCCGGTTCGATCGTCGCAGCCTGGGCGAAGTCAGCCGCCAGGCCGCCAATCAGGGCGGCGGTGAGCACTACCGCGAACTTACTGGAAATGGACATCGTTGACTTCCTTGCAGGTGCTTATTGTTGTTGTGGGTCAACCGGCCGTGGCCGTCGTGCCTGGAAACCAGTGTTGTTTCAGTGGCCGTCGCCGGCGCCGTAACGCTTGAGCAAAGCGGCGCGCTGCGAAGGTTGCAGATTGGCCAGGCGCACATCACCGGCGTAATGCGCCAGCACCCGATGGTCCATCAGCCGCCGCCAGAGGAACGGCACGTAGGCCCAGACGATCATGCTGGCGTAGCCATAAGGCAGTTGTGGCGACTCGTCGAAATGGCGCAGGGCCTGGTAGCTGCGGGTCGGGTAAGCGTGGTGATCGGAGTGACGCTGCAGCTGGAACAGGAAGATGTTGGTGACGATCCGGTTGCTGTTCCAGGAGTGGCGCGGCGAGCAGCGTTCATAACGGCCATTGGGCAGCTTCTGGCGCAACAGGCCGTAGTGCTCGACGTAGTTCACCACCTCCAGCAGGGAGAAACCGTAGATGCCCTGGATCAGCAGGAAGGGAATCACCGCCACCCCCAGCCAGAGAATCAGCGCGCCCCACAGCACCACACTGAACATCCAGGCGCCGAGCACGCTGTTCTTCCAATGCAGGGTCGGCAGGCCGAGTTTGTGCAGGCGCTCGCGCTCCAGGTGCCAGGCCGAGCGCAGGCTGAACCAGGTGGAACGCGGCAGGAAACGCCAGAAGCTCTCCCCCAGGCGCGAACTGGCGGGGTCTTCCGGGGTGGCCACGCGCACGTGGTGCCCACGGTTGTGCTCGACAAAGAAGTGCCCGTAGAAGGTGGGCGCCAGGGCCAGCTTGGCGAGGAATTGCTCCAGCGGCCGTGGTTTGTGCCCCAGCTCGTGGGCGATGTTGATGGCGATGCCGGTGGCCGCGCCGGTGGACATGGCCATGCCCAGGTAAGTGAAGGGGCCGACCTGGCCGTGATGCTGCGCCTGTTCGGTAAAGAACACGGCCACTTGAGCCAGGCTGCCGTGCAGGGAGCCTTGTTCGACCAGTCGCAGCAGGCCGCCACCGATCAGCCAGTCAACGCCACTGACCGCCATCCACGCAGTGACCACCATGGACACACAGGCCAGCACCGCACAGCTGTAGACGATCCAGCGGTAATAGGTCTGTTTTTCCAGGTCGGGCACCACAGTTTCCGGTGGGTTGCTGGTGTCTTCGCCGAGCAGGCCGTCAATCAGCGGGATCAGCCCGAAGATCACCACCACCCCGCTCCACCAGAGCGCCGGAATGCCAACGCTGAGGGCGAACAGCCCGGCGAGAATCGGGGTAATCATGGGGAGGGTGCCGAGCCACCACAGATGGCGCTTGCCGTCGGCCCAGGTGCTGGGTACTGCCACAGAAACGCTCATGGCAGCCTCCGCAAAATCACGGTGCCGGCCAGCGCTTCGAGGCGGTGGGCAGGGTCAGAAACAGCAGAACAAGCAGGTAAGTCAAAAGGCGTTATTTTCATTATTTTAATCGCTCAATTGCACTTTCAAAAAAAACATTCAAAACATTTTTTTAAATAAATAGCTCGCTTTCGTTAGCTCGTCAACTATTTTTCTTGGGGTTTTGAATGTCACCGATGAAGCGGTTTTGCTGGGTGTTGCCGGGTGTGCCAGGGCCATCGGCAACGGCCATGAAGCGGCCGTTGCAGGCCGCCCTAGCAGGCCTTGGACGCCGCGAACGGCGGGTACAACAGGGTCGCACTGGGTTGCGGTCGAGCCTCGGTGGCGATGCGCTGCACCATTGCCACCACCGGATCCACGGCGGTAATCGGCAACATGTGCCCGCGCCCTGCCAGCACCTCCAGGATCAGTCCCGGCACCTTGCCGGCCATGGCCTGCCCATGCTTGCGGTAGTCGAGCACTCGATCCTCGGCGCCATAGATCAACCCCACCGGCAGCTTGAGGCCGGGGTAGTGCTTGACCAGGTCGGGCAAGGTGCGATTGACCAGGGCGATCTCTGTGGAGGCCGCATAAAAGTTGTTCGGACGCATGCCCAGCAGCCCGCCGCCACGCTCGGCAAAATCCGCTGGTGGCGGGTCCGGGGCGAACACCTGCCGGACCGCCTGGTGCCGGCTGAGCATGCCCAGGGGCGTAGCCAGGGTCAGGGCCACCCAGCGCCTTAAAAAGCCGGGGCGCACCGCCAATGACAGAAACACCAGGGGCAGCATGCGCTGGGGATGGGTCAGCGGCGCCACCAGCACCAGGCCGGACAGCGACTGCGGGTGCTCCACCGCCAGGGTCAAGGCCACCGCGCCGCCCAGGGAGTGCCCGAGCACCAGCGGCTGGCCCAGGTCCAGGGTGCGGATCAACTGGGCGATCAAGCGGGCCTGGGCCGGCAAGTCAGCGGCAGCGCCCCGAGCCCGGGTGGAATAACCGGAGCCCGGACGGTCCAGGGTAATCACCCGGAACTGCTCGCGCAGCGCGGGCGCCAGGGAGTGGGTCAGGTTGCGGCTGCTGCCCATCAACCCGTGAATCATCACCAGGGCCGGGCCCTTGCCTTCATCCACATAGTGGATGCGCTCGCCGCCCACCTCGATAAAGCGGCCGTTGATCGGCACCGCCTGTTCAATCCGCCGGGTCAGGCGAAAACTCACTAACCCCAGGGCCAGCGAGCCCACCAGCAACCCTCCTATCACCACCAGCCATTGCATATCGCGGCCCTCCCCATCCCTGCGCCACCTTCCCGGATCGGGATTGATCCCGGTTGCGACGAGCCGTCCTGCCGGTGTGCCGCGAGCCCCGTTCGTCGTCTTGCGGGCCTTGGGTGGCACTGAGTGCTGGCGTGGATGACTGTTTCAGGTAATTTATTTAAATAATTTTTTAAAACATATTTTTAAATTGTGCAATCCTGAATATTCACTCACTGACCAACGTCATCCACCCGCGTCACCCCCAATCGAGGTACACACCATGAATGCGTACTCGCCGCCCGGACCGCAGGACAGCATCGACATCGCCATCATCGGCGCCGGTTTCGCCGGGCTGTGCATGGCCATCCAGCTCAAGCAGGCCGGGCTCCAGGATTTTTTCGTCGCGGAACAGGCCGACGCCCTCGGCGGCACCTGGCGCGACAACCATTACCCGGGCTGCGCCTGCGATGTGCAGTCCCACGTGTATTCGTTTTCCTTTGCGCCCAACCCGAACTGGAGCCGCCAGTTCGCGCCCCAGGCGGAAATCCGTGCCTACCTGGAAGACTGCGCACAGCGTTTTGCCCTCGGGCCCTTCCTGCATTTCGGCATGGGCCTGGAGCAGGCGCGCTTCGATGAAGCCAGCCAACGCTGGCAACTGAGTTTCAGCCATGGCCGGCAGGTGTCTGCCCGGGTGCTGGTGTCAGGCATGGGCGGCCTGTCGCGCCCGGCCATCCCGGCACTGCCGGGGCTTGAGCGCTTCACCGGCAAGTGCTTCCACTCCCAGCACTGGGACCACGATTACCCCCTGCAAGGCAAACGCGTGGCGGTGATCGGCACTGGCGCCAGTGCCATTCAGTTCGTGCCGCAGATCGCCGAACAGGTGGCCCACCTCGACCTGTTCCAGCGCACGCCGCCGTGGATTCTGCCCAAACCCGACCGGCCGGTGAGCCGGGTCGAGCGCTGGTTGTTCAAGCACCTGCCGCTGACCCAGAAGCTGGCGCGCTCGGCCCTTTACTGGGCCCTGGAAAGCCGGGTCATTGCCTTCGCCCACCGGCCGCAATGGATGAAACTGGTGCAACGGGTTGCCCTGCGCCATCTGCATCGGCAAGTGCCGGACCCGGCCTTGCGCCGCACCCTGACCCCCGACTACACCATCGGCTGCAAACGCATCCTGATCTCCAACGACTATTACCCGGCCCTGGCTCGCCCTCAGGTGCAGGTGGTTAGCGAGGCCATCCTGCGCATAGAAGCCGACGCCGTGGTCACCGTCGACGGGCGTCGGCACCCCACCGACTGCCTGATCTTCGGCACCGGTTTCCAGGCCACCGAGCCCCTGCCCCGCGGTCTGCTGCTGGGGCGTAACGGTCGCGACCTACACGACGCCTGGGCCCAGGGCGCACACGCCTACCTGGGTACTTGCCTGCCGGGCTTCCCCAACCTGTTCATGATCATCGGCCCCAACACCGGCCTGGGGCACAACTCGATGATCCTGATGATCGAGGCCCAGGTGGACTACATCCTCAAGGCCCTGGAACAGATGCGCCGCCACGACCTCGGCAGCCTGGAGGTCAAGACCCGGGTCGAGCGCGACTACAACCTCCAGTTGCAACGACGCCTCGACGGCGCCATCTGGTCCACCGGCGGCTGCCGCAGTTGGTACCTGGACCCGCGCAGCGGCAAGAACACCACCCTGTGGCCCGGCTCCACCTGGAGCTTTCGCCGCCAGACCCGACGTTTCGACTTGCAGGACTACCTGGGCGCCCGCTCCAACTCCAGCGTTAACGCCCCGCCGGTTGCCGCTGCAACGCCCTCCCTGACCCCGCACGAGGCCGCCACCGATGAACAGCTTTAACGGAAAAGTCGCGGCCATCACCGGCGCCGCCTCCGGCATGGGCCGGGCCCTGGCCATCGCCCTGGCACGTGAAGGCTGCCACCTGGCCCTGGCCGACAAAAACCTCCAGGGCCTGCAACAGACCGTGGCGCTGGCCCAGGCCGCCACCCTGCTGCAGCTGCGTATCACCTCTAGGGAACTGGACGTCGGCGACCGCGAGGCGGTGTTCGACTGGGCCGCCGCCACGGCGAGCGAGCACGGTCAGGTCAACCTGGTCTTCAACAACGCCGGGGTGGCCCTGTCGAGCACGGTCGAAGGCACCAGCCTGGCCGACCTGGAATGGATCGTCGACGTGAATTTCTGGGGGGTGGTGCACGGCACCCAAGCCTTCCTGCCGCACCTCAAGCTGAGCGGCGACGGCCATGTGATCAACACCTCCAGTGTGTTCGGGCTGTTCTCCCAACCGGGCATGAGCGCCTACAACGCCACCAAATTCGCCGTGCGCGGCTACACCGAATCCCTGCGCCAGGAACTCGACTTGCTGGGGGTCGGCGTGTCCGCCACCTGCGTTCACCCCGGCGGCATTCGCACCGACATCGCCCGCACCAGCCGCATCGACGACAACCTCAAAGGCTTGCTGATCGACAGCGAGCAGCAGGCCCGCGAGGACTTCGAGAAGCTCTTTATCACCTCGCCGAACAAGCGGCCAAGGTGATCCTCCACGGCGTGCGCAAGAACAAGCGCCGGGTGCTGATCGGCCGCGACGCCCACGCCCTGGACCTGTTCGTGCGCCTGCTGCCCAGCGTCTACCAGGCCCTGGTGGTGTTCGCCACGCGCCGCCTGCGGGCGCACAAAAACAAGGCCCCGGTGTACCAGGCCAACAACGAACGCGGCCTGTGAGCCTGCAACCGACTGCTTAGAGGAGCGCCAGCCATGCTGCCCATCCGCCGAGACATCCGCCCCGACCTGCCTGCCGAGCGCATCTGCGACTGGCACGAACAAGGCCGCCACGTCAGCCACTTCTTCAATGCCCTGTCCCTGCTGTTTCCCGCCGGCGAGCTGTTCTTCATGGACAGCGTGCGGCACTACCGCGACCGGGTTGACGACCCGCAGTTGAAAAAACAGATCCAGGGGTTTATCGGCCAGGAGGCCATGCACAGCCGCGAGCACCTGCGCTACAACGATCTACTGCAAGCGGCCGGGCTGCCGGCGCACCTGCTGCACCGACGCCTGAGCGCGATCCTCGAGTTCCAGAAAAAACACTTCCCGCCGGCCTTCAACCTGGCCATTACCGTGGCCTTGGAGCACTACACCGCGATCCTCGCCGACCTGCTGCTGCGCGACCCCAGCCGTTTCGGCGACTCGGTGGCCGGCTACCGGCAGATGTGGAGGTGGCATGCCCTGGAGGAAACCGAACACAAAGCCGTGTCCTACGACGTCTGGAACGCCGTGCTCAAGCCCGGGCCCAAGCGCTACCTGATCCGCACCTCAAGCATGCTGTTCACCAGCCTGATGTTCTGGCTGGTGGTGTTCGACTTCCATGTGCGCCTGCTGATCGCCGACCGCAAGCACGGCGGCCATCTGCGCGGCCTGTGGCGGGTGGTCAAATACCTCTACGGCCGGCGCGGCGTGTTCCCGAACATCGCCCTGCCCTGGTTACAGTTCTTCAAGCCGGGTTTCCACCCCTGGGACCACGACAACCGCGAACTGCTGCAGGGCATCGATGGCCTGGTCGACGCCATCGCCCTGAGCAAGGCCGGCGCCCGCGGCCAATAGCCGTCGGTGCTGGCCCCCAGTGCTGAACAGCGTGGCGTATCAGCCGCAGTTTGCCAGGCGCTGCCCAGGCTTGAAGGCGTGGCTGCTGGCGACCCACACCGTGGCCAGGCCGACCATTGCCAGGGCGGCCATGGCCCAGGGGAAGGCCTGGGCGCCGGCACTGCTCAACAACAGGCCGCCCACCAGGCCGCCGCCGGCAATCGCCAGGTTGAAGATGGTCACCAGCATCGACTGCGCGACATCCGCGCCCTCACCCGCAGCGTCGGCCACGGCGGTCTGCAGCAGGGTCGGCGCGCCACCGAAAGTCAGGCCCCAGGCGGCCACCCCGACGTAGATCACCAGTGGCTGGCCAGCACCGATGCCCAGCACCAGCGCCGCCAAGGCAAAAGCCGCCAGGCTGCACAGGGTCAGCCCCCGCAGCCAGCGGTCGACCAGCAGGCCGGTGAACCAGATGCCGACAATCGACGCCAGGCCGAACAGCAACAGCACCAGGTCCAGACGCTCGCCCAGCCCCACCGTGGCCAGGAACGGCGCGATGTAGGTGTACAAAATGTTGTGGGCGAGAATCCAGACAAAGATCACCAGCAGCGCCGCAGGAATGCCCCGGGTCAGGAAGATTCGCGCTACCGGTTGGCGCTGGTCCGCTGCCTGGCCGGCATAATCCGGCACCCCGAAGCGCACCCAGAACAACAACAGCGCCGCCAGCGCCGACATGATCCAGAAGATGCTGCGCCACTCGATCAAGCTGCCCAACCACGCGCCCAGCGGCACCCCCAGGCACAGGGCCAGGGGTTGGCCCACGCCGACCACCGCCAGGGCCCGGCCTTGCAGATGCTCCGGCACCATGCGCCGGGCATAGCCGGCCAACAGGCCCCAGATCAGCCCGGCCGCCATGCCGGCGACAAAACGTGCGGCCAGGGTCAGCGGGAGCGAGGTCGACACGGCGGTCAGGCTGTTGAACACCAGCAAACCGGCGATGGCCAGCAATAACAGCGGCCTTCTGCGCCAACTGCGAGTGGCGGCCACCAGCGGAATCGCCGCCGCCACCGACCCCAGGGCGTACAGGCTGATCAACTGCCCGGCCATGGCCTGGGAGATACCCAGACCCTGGCTGATCTGGGGCAACAGGCCGGCGGGCATGGTCTCGGTCATGATGGTCATAAAGCCGGCCACGGTGAACGCCAGCAAACGCCAGATCGGCAAGCGGTCCTTGGGGATGGGGGTCGGGATGGAACTCGAATCAGGCATCGAAAACCCTCCTTTTCTTGGGTGATAAAAGGCCACTCGCCAGGCTTGATGAGCACCAGCAACGGGCCTTTGTTTTTTGGAATGATCATTCCATAACTAGGCAAATTTTTCCCACAGCGACGCACAAACCTTAGTCTGTATCGACGCTTATTGTTTTATAAATCAAATACTTTGCAGCACAACCTCAAGTACATTCAACAAACGCTCGCGGCGCTCGTCAGGGGCGCTGCCTTTGCCGAGCACGCGCAAACCCTGGACGGTGCAGACCACAAAACTGGCCAAGGCTGCTGGGTTTTTGCCGGGGTCGATATCGCCTTCCGCCTGGCCCCGGCGCAAGAGCCGCTCCAGCGCGGCCTCGACCCGCCGAAAGTTCTGCGCCACAAGCTCGGCCACCACCGGGTCCTGCCCCGCCACCTCCAATGCGGCATTGGCCGCCAGGCACCCCAGGCGCTGGGTGTCGTCGAGTTCATCGTCGACGATACGCAGCAGCAACTGGCGCACCAGCTCCTTGGCCGGGGCGTCCTGGGCCAGCAGGACGATGTTGGCGTTGCTCCGCTCCTGGTAGCGCTTGAGGGCGCAGGTGTACAACCCGTGCTTGCTGTCGAAGGCGTTGTACAGGCTGCTGCGGCTCAGGCCGGTGCCTTCCACCAGGTCCTGGATCGAGGTCGCGGCGTAACCGCGCTGCCAGAACACCTGCATCGCGGCGTCGGCAATCTGGTCGGGGTCGAACTCCTTGGGGCGCACGGCAATCACCTGTACTGGAATGAACGTTCCACAAAATAAAGGAGGCCTGCCCATCCGTCAATCACCTTGGGTAAAAAACGCCCGTGCCCGGGCACGGCGCTAGGGTCAGGCTCGCGTTACTCGACGGTGGCTGGGCGATTGAGCTCGCCGATTTTTTCCAGGCGCGCACGCACGATGTTGCGGCTGATGTTCAGCAAGCGCCCGGTCTGCAATTGGTTGCCGTGGCAGTAGCGATACGCCGCACGAAAGATGGTTTCTTCGATGTGCTCATAGAGGTCGGGGATGTTCTGTTCGAACAACGCGTTGAGCGCGCTTTCCAGATCCGCCGGGGCAGCGCCCACAGACGCGTGGCCGGCATGGGCCGCCTCGTCCTGGCGAATGCCGGATGAGCGCATGTCCACCAAGTGCAGGTCGGCCGGGGCCACCCGCTGATTGCGGCACACCAGCAAGGCGTGGTGAATGGCGTTTTCCAGCTCGCGGATGTTGCCGGGCCAACTGTGCTCCAGCAGCTTGCGCTCGGCCTCGATACTCAGCGAGGCACGGTTGTAGCCCAGGCGCTGGCAGTGTTCCTCCAGAAAGAATTCCGCCAGCGGCAGAATGTCCCCCGGCCGCTCGCGCAGGGGCGGCAGGCGAATGGTGGCGACGTGCAGGCGGTAGAACAGGTCCTCGCGAAAGTGCCCGGCCACCACGGCATCCGCCAGGTTGACGTTGGTCGCCGCCACCAGCCGCACATTGATCGGGATCGGCGTCCGCGAACCCAGGCGCACCACTTCCCGCTCCTGCAACACCCGCAGCAACTTGACCTGCATGTTCAACGGTAAATCGCCGATTTCATCGAGGAACAAGGTGCCGCCATTGGCCGCCTCGAACCAGCCGGCCTTGTGGGTGGTGGCGCCAGTGAAGGCGCCCTTTTCATGGCCGAACAACTCGCTTTCCACCAGGGTTTCAGCGAAGGCGCCGCAGTTCACGGCGACAAAAGGTTCGCGCCCGCGCCGACTGAGGTGATGGATATGCCGCGCCACCAACTCCTTGCCGGTACCGGTTTCGCCAATGATCAAGGTGTTGGCCTCACTGGGGGCCAGGCGCTCGATGCGGCTGAGCAATTCCTGGGAGCGCGGGTCCTTGAACACCAGGACGGTGGCCCGCACCGACTTGGTCAACTCGCGAGCGTTTGGATGGGTGATCAGCGACATGGTGCATTCCTGGCAGTAAAAGCGCGGGCTCAATAGTGCACGAAGATATTTAGACTAAAAAATTATTAATTAATATTTAAATATTCCTTAAATGCATATGCAGTTTTATTGCATCCGGCCTGCTGCTGGAGCAGCAACGGGTAAGCACCCGGCTGTTCGCAGATCAGCAGCCCCTGCCTGCAAGCGTCCCTGGCAAAAACGCTGTACACCACGCCCTACAAGGGCTGCAGCGATTTTTTCGGCCCATGGCATGCAATCTGCTCTCTCCCTGCCAACACCCTTCACAGAAACACCGCCCCACCCGCTGTTGCAGGAGCTGGCTCGCCAGCGAGGGCGTCCGCCAGGGCCATGCAAGGCTCAAGGGCCTATCGCCGGCAAGCCGGCTCCTACAAGGGAATATCGGTGGTGTAGGAGCTGGCTCGCCAGCGATGACGTCCGCCAAGGCAACGCAAGGCTCAAGGGCCCTTCGCCGGCAAGCCGACTCCTACAAGGGGACGTCGGTG
>NZ_JALQCW010000090.1 GCF_023241715.1 Pseudomonas morbosilactucae | reverse complement strand
CGTATTTGTCGCGGATGATGCCCTTGGCGTCGACGAAGAAGGTTTCCGGAGCGCCGTAGACCCCGAGGTTGAGGCCCAGGGAGCCCTCCTCGTCGCGGATATCCAGCTGGTAAGGGTTATGGAACTCGGCCAGCCACTTCAAGGCGTCGGCGTTCACGTCCTTATAGTTGATGCCGTAGATCACCACGCCCTTTTCGGCCAGCTTATTCAGCACCGGGTGCTCGACACGGCAGGAAATGCACCAGGTGCCCCAAACGTTGACCAGCGCCGGTTTGCCCAGCAGGTCGGCACGGGTCAAGGTCTTGTCGCCCTGCACCGAAGGCAGGGAGAACTCCGGGAACGGCTTGTCGATCATTGCCGAGGGAAGTTCACTTGGATCACCCTTATTAAGCTGAATAACGACAACAGCAGCAAAAGCTCCAAGTACCAAAGCAATCAATGCAACAACGACCCAACGTTTGCTATCAACACTCATCAACTAACTCCCTGCACTGTCATGCCCAGTGCTTCCCGCACGCGGCTTTTCACCTTGACCCGATAGCGCCGATCCAGGGCCGCCAGCAAGCCACCAAAACCGGTGAGCAGGCCACCGAACCAGATCCAGCGCACGAACGGCTTGACGTGTACCCGCACCGCCCAGGCGCCGTCCCCCAGGGACTCGCCCAGGGCCACATACAGGTCACGGGTGAAACCGGCGTCGATCCCGGCTTCGGTCATCATCGAGTTCTGCACCGTGTACAAACGTTTTTCGGGGTGCAGCACCGCCACTTCCTGGCCGTTGCGCACCACCCGTACGGTGCCCTTGTCGGAGGTGAAGTTCGGTCCCTCAAAGTGCTTGGCACCTTCGAAGATGAACTGGTAGCCGGCCAGGTCCATGGACTCCCCTGGCTCCAGGCGCAGGTCACGCTCGGCGCTGTTCTGGCTCGACAGCACCACGCCCAGGGCACAAACCGCGATCCCCAAATGCGCCAGCTGCATGCCCCAGTAGCTGCGGGTCAGGCTCGGCAGGCCCTTGATCAGGCCTTTGTGGCGGGTCTTGTCGAAGATGTCGCGCACCCCGGCCAACAGCACCCAGGCCGCCAGCATAAAGGTCGCCAGCACCGCCCAGTTGAAGTCGCCGTATGCGATGCCGGCCACCACTGCCAGGCCGGCGCTGCCCAGCAGGACTGGGGTCAGCATGCCCACCAGCCATTTCACCGGGGTGTCTTTCCAGCGCACCAGCACGCCCACGGCCATCACCACCATCAACAACGCCATCAGCGGAATGAACAAGGCGTTGAAGTACGGCGGGCCCACCGACAGCTTGGCCCCGCTCAGAGCGTCCAGCACCAGCGGGTACAAGGTCCCGAGCAGGATCATCGAGGCCGCCACCACCAGCACCAGGTTGTTGCCCAGCAGCAGGGTTTCCCGCGACCACAGGTTGAAGCCCACGTGGCTCTTGACCACCGGTGCGCGCAAAGCGAACAGGGTCAGCGAGCCGCCGACCACAAACAACAGGAAGATCAGGATGAACACGCCGCGCTCGGGGTCCGAGGCAAAAGCGTGCACCGACGTCAGCACCCCGGAACGCACCAGGAAGGTCCCCAGCAAGCTCAAGGAAAAGGCCGCAATGGCCAGCAGCACGGTCCAACTCTTGAATACACCACGTTTTTCCGTGACCGCCAGGGAGTGAATCAGCGCCGTGCCCACCAGCCAGGGCATAAAGGAGGCGTTTTCCACCGGGTCCCAGAACCACCAGCCGCCCCAGCCCAGTTCGTAGTAGGCCCACCAGGAACCGAGGGTGATACCGATGCCGAGGAAGGCCCAGGCAACGATGGTCCAGGGCCGCGACCAGCGAGCCCAGGCAGCGTCGAGGCGACCGCCGAGCAAGGCGGCGATGGCAAAGGCGAAGGCCACCGAAAAACCGACGTAGCCCATGTAGAGCATCGGCGGGTGAACGATCAGGCCGATGTCTTGCAGCAGCGGGTTGAGGTCGCGGCCGTCTGTCGGGATCTGCGGCAGAATCCGTTCAAAGGGGTTGGAAGTCAGGATCAGGAACAGCAGGAAGCCGGTGCTGATCATGCCCATCACGGCCAGCACCCGGGCCAGCATCACTTGCGGCAGTTGCCGGGAGAACACCGACACCGCGAAGGTCCAGCCACCGAGGATCAAGGCCCAGAGCAGCAGCGAACCTTCGTGGGCACCCCACACTGCACTGAACTTGTAGTACCAGGGCAAGGCGCTGTTGGAGTTGCTGGCCACATAGGCCACCGAGAAATCGTCGACCATAAAGGCGTAGGTCAGGCAGCCGAAGGCGAACGCCAGAAAGGCGAACTGCCCCCAGGCGGCCGGCTGGGCCAGGCTCATCCACAGACGGTCGCCACGCCAGGCGCCCAGCAGCGGCAACACCGCCTGGACCAGGGCAAAGCACAGCGCCAGGATCATCGCCAGATGCCCCAGCTCGGGAATAAAGATGCCGGACGTCATGGGTTAACCCTCTTTGGCTGGTGTCGGCGCCGACTGGCCGCTGTCTTTCAGGGCCTTGGTCACTTCCGGCGGCATGTACTTCTCGTCGTGCTTGGCCAGTACCTCGTCGGCCACCACCACGCCGTCGGCGTTGAGCTTGCCGAGGGCAACGATGCCCTGCCCTTCGCGGAACAGGTCAGGAAGGATGCCGCGGTAGGTGATGATCACGGACTTGTTGAAGTCGGTGACCACGAACTTGACGTCCAGGGAGTCGGCGGAGCGCTGCAGGGAGCCGGCTTCCACCATGCCGCCGGCGCGGATACGCGTGTCCAGCGGTGCTTCACCGTTGGCGATCTGAGTCGGGGTGTAGAACAGGTTGA
The DNA here is from genome assembly GCF_023241715.1 of Pseudomonas morbosilactucae. Taxonomy (GTDB): domain Bacteria; phylum Pseudomonadota; class Gammaproteobacteria; order Pseudomonadales; family Pseudomonadaceae; genus Aquipseudomonas; species Aquipseudomonas morbosilactucae. The sequence goes on along the minus strand of NZ_JALQCW010000090.1, from coordinate 117,171 downwards.
TGTTTTCCTTCAGCGCGCTGAGGGCCAGGCCCACTGCGAGCCCGACGCCCAGCAGAATCGCCAGGATGATCAAAAGACGCTTTTTACGCAGCGGATTCACTTACCGTTCTCCCGGCGCAAACGACGCGCCTCTTGTTGCAGATAGCGCTTGCGGGCCAGGATCGGCAGCGCCACGTTCAGAGCCAGGACCGCCAGGCACAGGCCGTAGGCCATCCAGACATACAGGCCGTGATGGCCCATGGCGAGAAACTCGCCGAAGGATGCAAAACTCATCGTGCGGCCTCCAGGCTGCTCTCGACCTCGGCCTTGACCCAACTGGCCCTGGCTTCGCGCTTGAGGACCTCAAGGCGCATGCGCAACAACAAGACCGCGCCGAAGAAGCAGTAGAAGCCGAGCACCGTCAGCAGCAGCGGCAACCACATTTCCACCGGCATGGCGGGTTTTTCCGTCAGGGTGAAGGTCGCGCCCTGGTGCAGGGTGTTCCACCACTCCACCGAGTACTTGATGATCGGGATGTTAATCACCCCGACAATGGCCAGCACCGCACAGGCCTTCGCGGCACTGTCACGATTGCGGATGGCGTAGCCCAGCGCAATAAGACCGAAGTACAGAAACAGCAGGATCAGCATAGACGTCAGTCGGGCATCCCAGACCCACCACGAACCCCAGGTCGGCTTGCCCCAGATGGCACCGGTGACCAGGGCCACGGCGGTCATCCAGGCGCCGATCGGTGCCGCGCATTGCAGGGCGACGTCGGCCAGTTTCATTTTCCACACCAGGCCCACCACCCCGCACACGGCCAGCATCACGTAGCAGGACTGGGCCAGCATGGCCGCCGGCACATGGATGTAGATGATGCGGAAGCTGTTGCCTTGCTGGTAATCCGGCGGTGCAAAGGCCAGGCCCCACACCACCCCCACACCGATCAACAACAGAGCGGCAATGCTCAGCCAGGGCAGCAGCTTGCCGCTGATGGCGTAAAACCATTTGGGCGAGCCGAGCTTATGAAACCAGGTCCAGTTCATTTGCTGTTTCCATCACGGTTGCTTCTCGTTGTTACGAAAAGCCAGGGTCTTTTTCTGGGTCAGAGAAAGTGATCAAAAAATGATCAGACCTCATTATTATTCGCCGACGCTGATCTTCAGGCCAGCAGCTATTGCAAAGGGTGTCAGGGTCACTGCCAGGGCGGTCAGGCTCCCAAGCCACAGCAGATAACCGGTCGCCGGCATGCCCTGCAACGCCGCCTGCAAGGCGCCACTGCCGAGAATCAGTACCGGGATGTACAGCGGCAAAATCAGCAGCGCCAACAACAGGCCGCCGCGCTTGAGGCCCACCGTCAACGCCGCGCCCACTGCACCCAGCAGGCTCAGCACCGGCGTGCCCAGCAACAGGGACAACAACAGCGCCGGCAGGCAGGCGCTGGGCAAGCCGAGCATCAACGCCAGCAAGGGGGCTAGCAATACCAGTGCCAGCCCGGAAAAAGCCCAGTGTGCCAGCACCTTGGCCAAGACCAGAAGAGGCAGGGGGTGCGACGAAAGGACCCACTGTTCAAGGGATCCGTCTTCAAAATCACTGCGAAAAAGCCCGTCCAGCGAGAGTAGTACGGATAACAAAGCCGCCACCCAGACCAGCCCAGGAGACAAGGTTTGCAACAATTGTGTCTCAGGTCCCACCGCCAGTGGGAACAGTGAGACAACAATGGCAAAGAACACCAACGGGTTGGCCAACTCTGCCGGACGACGGAACAACAGCCGCGCTTCACGGGCGACCAACAAGGCAAAGACAGTCATACGGCCCAACGCCCCAGGTCGATGTCGCGATAACCGCTCGGCATGCGCGTCAGGCTGTGGTGGGTGGTCAGCAGCACCATGCCGCCGCGCTCACAGTGCTCGGCCAGGTGCGCTTCCAATTGGGCGACGCCCTGCTTGTCGAGGGCGGTAAAGGGTTCGTCGAGGATCCACAGCGGCGGCCCGTCCAGGTACAAACGGGCCAGGGCTACGCGGCGTTGCTGGCCAGCGGACAGGGTATGGCAAGGGACATCTTCAAAGCCGCGCAAGCCCACCGCGGCCAAGGCCTGCCAGATGGCGTCGCGGCTGGCGGGCTGGTGCAGGGCGCAAAGCCAGCTGAGGTTCTCTTCAGCCGTGAGCAAATCCTTGATCCCGGCGGCATGGCCGATCCACAACAAATTGCGCGCCAGTTCACTGCGCTGGGTGTGCAAGGGTTGGCCATTGAGCAAGACTTCGCCGCTGGTCGGTTGCATCAACCCGGCCAGCAGTCGCAACAGGCTGGTTTTGCCGCTGCCGTTGGGCCCGCTGATCTGCAACATGTCGCCTGGCGCCAGACGCAAATCGAGGTGTTCGAAGAGCATCCGCCAGTCTCGCTCACAGGCAAGCGCTACGGCTTCTAGAAGAGGACTGGTCAAGTGATGGCGGGCCTTTACAGTTCAAGTCGGCAGTGGAGCGGCCGTTAAAGGGATGCAGAATAAATGCATTCGCGGCCTGTTCTAGAGAGCTGCGTCAAACATTTGCAATGTTTTCACCACTGCCCGGAAGACGGGCGGCATTATACATGCGATGCCCTACTCTAAAGAGGGCTTATTTCCTCAGGTTGTGTCCAGATGTCAGGTGAAATCAACATCCCTCTATTGCCCCAGCTGACGCCCGCCAGCGCCCGCCTGTCGAGCCTCGCTGGAGAGTTGCTGAAGCTGGCCCAGCCCCTGGAAGGCCTGATCGCCGCCGGCCAGACCGCCAAGGCGGAAGTGCTGTCACTGAAGCAATCGGACCAGGCCTTTCAGCTCTTGCTCAAGGTCACCCTCGACAACGGCAAGCAGACCACCTTGCAGGCCACCAGCAGCCAGCCTCTGCCCCAAGGCACCAGCCTGGCGGTGAGCCAGCCCTCGGCCGGCAACCTGGCGATCACCGTACAACAGGCCCTGGCCTCCAGCGTTGCCACCCTGACCCGCCTCGACACGGCACAACTGCCTGCCGGGACCTTACTGCAAGGCAAGGTCCTGACCAGCCAGGTGCTGCCACAGGGCCCCGGCCAACCGGTGATCTACCGCTCCTTGGTGAGCCTGCTCAACACCGCACAGAGCGGCAGCACCCTGAGCCTCGAAAGCCCCCAGCCGCTGCGCATCGGCAGCCTGCTGAGTGCCTTGGTCGAAGACTCCCAGACCTTGCGTTTCGTACCCTTGAGTGGTCGCCAGGATCAATTGGCCGTGGCCCAGCAACTGGCCACCCAGCAGAATCGCCAAGCCTCTCTGAGCGGGCTGATCAGTGCCTTGCAGAACCTGCCAAGGACGGACGCCACGTCCACCGACCTTCGGGCGGCGGTGGATAAACTCTTGGCAGGGCTGCCGGACCTGCAGCAATTGAGCAATCCCAAAGGCCTGGCCCTGGCCCTGGCCAACAGCGGTGCCTTTCTTGAGTCGCGCTTGCTGGGCGGTGATAACCCGGCCCTGACGCCGGACCTCAAAGGCAACCTGCTGCGACTGATCGCCCAACTGGCGCCGGGGTTGCCGGCCAATAGCAACTTCAATGCGCTGATCGCCGCCAATACCCTGGCCCAGGCCTTACCGAGTTTTGTCCGCAGCGCCTTGGGCACCTTGGGCCAGGTCAGCGCCAAACCGACGCCCGGCGGCTTCCCCCTGCCCTCTCGGCTGCTCCAGAGTCAGGACGGCGAAGGCGACCTGGAGCACCTGCTGCGCCTGGCCGCAGCGGCCGTGTCGCGGCTGCAAAGCCATCAATTGGCGAGCCTGGAACAAAGTGGCCTGACCGACGATGGCCGCCTGCAAACCACCTGGCAGTTGGAAATCCCCATGCGCAACCTGCAAGACATCGTGCCCTTGCAGGTCAAGTTGCAGCGCGAGGAGCCGGCGGAACCCGAGCCCCAAGACAAGCGCGAAGAGAAGGAAGCCAAGCAGCCCCTGTGGCGGGTGGAACTGGCCTTTGACCTGGATCCCCTGGGCCCGCTGCAAGTACAGGCGCAACTGATTCAGGGCCGCCTGTCCAGCCAGCTCTGGGCCGAACAGCCCTACACCGCGAGCCTGATCGAAAGCCACCTGGGCCGCCTGCGCGAGCGCCTGCTGGCGGCCGGCCTGAACGTGGGCGACCTAGACTGCCACCTCGGCAGCCCACCCCAGGGCCCGCAAACCCGACTGGAACAACGCTGGGTCGACGAAACCGCATGAGCACTCACACACCCCGCCAGGCCATCGCCCTCAAGTACGACGGCCAGCAAGCCCCAACCCTGACCGCCAAAGGCGACGACGAGCTGGCGGAAGCCATCCTGAAAATCGCCCGCGACTATGAAGTGCCGATCTATGAAAACGCCGAGTTGGTGCGGTTGTTGGCGCGCCTGGAACTAGGGGACAGCATTCCGCCGGAGCTGTACCTGACCATCGCCGAGATCATTGCGTTCGCCTGGAACCTCAAGGGCAAGTTTCCAGTGGGGCATGACCCACGAGTGGCGCAGCAAGAGAAGGACGTCACCGAACGCGGGGACGATTATTAGGGAAGAGCAGCGGCAAGTTGTAAGCGGCAAGCTTGAAGCTTGAAGCTAAAAACTTGCCGCTCGCCACTAGCCTTTATGCAACTTACTCATGAGCTCCGCCTCGGCCTGGGTCAGGCCGCAGGACTGGGTCAGCTCATCGATGCTGGCGCCCATGCCCACCAGACGTGCGGCCTGGGCGAAGGACAGGCTGGAGGGATCACGCTGCTCAAGCTGCGCCAGTTTGTCCGGCAACGGCCCGACCACCGCGCGCAGCTCATGCAAGTCCTCGCCCATGCGCACCGTACCGTTCTGGTAGTCGTCGACACGCTTGGCCAGGTCCTTGATGCGCTGGTCACGCACCGCATCCCCCTGGGCTTGCTGCTCGGCAATCTGCCGCTGGTTACGGGCATAAGACAAAAAGAACGCGACAGAGGCGATCCACAGGATCGCCAGGACGATGACAGCCACCTCAAGCATCAATCAGATACTCTCCAGTTCCGACCACTCTTCTTCGCTCATCATCTTGTCCAGCTCGACCAGAATCAGCAGCTCGCCGTTCTTGTTGCAGACGCCTTGAATGAACTTGGCCGACTCTTCGTTACCCACGTTCGGTGCGGTTTCCACTTCCGACTGACGCAGGTAAACCACTTCCGCCACGCTGTCGACCATGATCCCGACCACTTGCTTGTCGGCTTCGATGATGACGATACGGGTGTTGTCGTTGACCTCGGTCGGCACCAGGCCGAAGCGCTGGCGGGTGTCGATCACCGTGACCACGTTGCCGCGCAGGTTGATGATGCCCAGCACGTAGCTTGGCGCACCGGGTACCGGAGCGATCTCGGTGTAGCGCAGGACTTCCTGGACGCGCATCACGTTGATGCCGTAGGACTCGTTATCCAGCTTGAAGGTTACCCATTGCAGGATCGGATCTTCGGAACTCTGTGCAGACGACGACTTATTCATACCCCTGACCCCTCAAATAACCGTTGAAAACGGCGTGTGTTCTGTAGGGCCGCACCCTGGAGGCGCGGCCTGTTATTGACTTATATCGGCCGCGGGGCCGGTTTACTGATATCCATATGCTTCGCGCCGCCACTGGCAATCAACTCTGCCAGTTCGGACACGTCCAGCAACGCACACATGTGTTCGATGACTGTGCCAGCCAGCCACGGACGTTGACCACGATGGCTGCGCCATTTGATTTCATTGGGGTCCAGGCGCAGCGAACGGCTGACCTGATGCACCGCCAGCCCCCACTCGTAGCCCTGGACCGAGATCACGTATTGCAGGCCCTGGCGGAAGTCATCGCGATAGCGATCGGGCATGACCCAGCGTGCGGTGTCCAGCACCTTGAGGTTGCCGGCCTGGCTCGGCAGGATCCCGAGGAACCATTCCGGCTGACCGAACAGCGGCGTCAGCTCGTGACCGGCCAGGGAATAGATCGAGCCCAGGCACACCAGAGGCACTGCCAGGGTCAGGCCGGCGACGTCGAACAGCAGGCATTCAAAGGGTTCGGCAGCCCAGCTTGGGCGATCGTTGCCCGGCACCACCGGCGGCGGGCTGCTGGGCGGCAGATGGACTTCCACCACCGGCTCGATCAACGCCTGCGGCACAGGCTTCACTGGAGCAGGCGGCGCTACCGGCTCGGCCAGCACCTCGGGCATCGGTGCCACCGGCAACAGCGAAGGCAGCAGCGGCGCGGGCGCCTCTGGCGGTGGAGCGAAATCCACCGGAGCCTGGGGCTGCGTCTGCGCTTGCACCTGGGCGCGAGCCTGGGGCGCCGGGCTTGGTCGCGGCGCGGCAGCGGCCGCATCCCGGGCCTGCTCTTCAAGCACAGCCAGCTGGAACTCATCGAGCACCGGGCTCGGCTCCGTCACCGTTGCAGGTGCAGGTGCAGGTGCAGGCGACCAGTCTTCCTCGGTCGCCTCGTGCAACAAGGAATCCAGGTAGGACTGCAAGGCCAGCTGCGGCCGACTCTTGGTATCGAGAGGACGGTTCATAAGGATGCCCACGAAAAAACCCCGCCACAGAGACCTGTGGTGGTTATCGGCACGAGCACCAACAGACTTGAGTGAAGAACCACGTCAGGCCACCTGCGCCACAAGCTGCTGGGCCAGCAGGTGTTTGAGCAAGGCGCGGTAAGCCAGGATGCCGCGGCTCTTGCCGTCGAACTGCGAAGGCGTGAGGCCAGCTCGGCTGGCATCCCGCAGGCGCGTGTCCACCGGGATGTAGCCCTGCCAGATCTCATCGGGAAACTTGTCGCGCAACACCCGCAGGGTACCCAGGGACGCCTGGGTCCGCCGGTCGAACAGGGTGGGCACGATGCTGAATGGCAGCGGTTGTTTACGCGAGCGGTTGATCATTGCCAGGGTGTTGACCATGCGCTCCAGGCCCTTGACCGCCAAGTGCTCGGTCTGCACCGGGATCACCAACTGCTGGCTGGCCGCCAAGGCATTGACCATCAGCACGCCCAGCAACGGCGGGCTGTCGATCACGGCGTAATCGAAGTCCTGCCACAACTGCGCCAGGCTCTTGGCGATCACCAGGCCCAAGCCGCTCTGGCCGGGCGACTGACGCTCCAGGGTTGCCAGGGCCGTGCTGGAGGGCAACAGGGAAATACGTTCGTCGCTGGTGGACAGCAGCAACTGCCCCGGCAGGTCCTGGGGTACGCTGCCGCGATGCAGGAACAAGTCGTAGCAACTGTGTTCAAGGCTGTCGGGGTCATAGCCAAAATAACTGGTCATGGAGCCGTGGGGGTCAAGGTCGACCATGACCACGCGCTTGCCCGCCTCAGCCAGCAAACCGGCTAAAGCGATGGAACTGGTGGTTTTACCAACACCACCCTTTTGATTGGCGACTGCCCAGACTCTCATTGGAATTGTTCCTCCCGGCAGGCGCAGAGCCTGCCGAGAAATAGCGCTCAGTTATAAAGCGGGTGACGGAGAATTGACGGCACTCCCCGGCACCGGCGTCTTGACGGGGGTTGGTGCAGTTTGTGTGCCAGCACGTCGCAACGCCGCGTCGGGGGTCGCATTGGCCGTACCGGTACCGGTCAGGCTGCGACGCACGTCGAGGTTGCGCGAGACCACCAGTACCACCCGGCGATTGCGCGCACGGCCTTCGGCCGTCGCGTTGTTAGCCACTGGCTGGAACTCGCCGTAACCCACGGAAGCCATGCGCGCCGGGTTCACACCCTGCATCGCCAGCATGCGCACGATGCTCGCCGAACGGGCCGAGGACAGCTCCCAGTTGGTCGGGTACTGGGCCGTCTGGATCGGCTGATTGTCGGTAAAGCCTTCGACGTGGACCGGGTTGTCGAAAGGCTTCAGGACCTTCGCCACCTTGTCGATGATGTTGAACGCCAAGTCACTGGGCATGGCATCGCCGCTGCCGAACAACAGGCTGGAGTTGAGTTCGATCTCGACCCACAACTCGTTGCCACGCACGGTCATCTGGTTGGAACTGATGAGGTCGCCAAAAGCCGCGCTGATGTCATCGGCGATGCTCTTGAGCGGGTCGCTGGCGCCGGCGATGCCGGCATCGGTCTCGTCGCTGTCCTTGACCAGGGGTTTGGCCGGGGTCACGGTCTTCGGCCGCTCGTCACCGATGGGGATCGGCTTCAGGGCCCGATCCGAATCGGTGAACACGCCGATCAGCGCCTCGGAGATCACCTTGTACTTGCCCTCGTTGATCGAGGAGATGGAGTACATGACCACGAAAAATGCGAACAGCAAGGTGATGAAGTCCGCGTAGGACACCAGCCAGCGTTCGTGATTGACGTGTTCTTCAGGTTGGCGACGACGAGCCATGGTTCATTCTCCCCATCAATCCATGAAGCCTTGCAGCTTCAACTCGATGGAACGAGGGTTCTCACCTTCGGCGATCGACAAAATACCTTCGAGCAGCATTTCCCGGTAACGGGACTGGCGCAGGGCAATCGACTTGAGCTTGGCGGCCACCGGCAGCAGCACCAGGTTGGCACTGGCCACGCCGTAGATGGTGGCGACAAAGGCCACGGCAATACCGCTGCCCAGTTGCGACGGATCGGCCAGGTTGCCCATGACATGGATCAGGCCCATGACCGCACCGATGATGCCGATGGTCGGCGCGTAGCCGCCCATGCTTTCAAAGACTTTGGCCGCTTCGATATCACGGCTTTCCTGGGTGTAGAAGTCCACTTCCAGGATGCTGCGGATGGCTTCGGGTTCGGCCCCGTCCACCAGCAACTGCAGGCCTTTGCGCGAGTAGTTGTCAGGCTCGGCATCCGCCACGCCTTCCAGGCCCAGCAGGCCTTCCTTGCGGGCGGTCAGGCTCCAGTTCACCACCCGATCGATGCCACCTGGCAGGTCGACACGCGGCGGAAACAGGATCCACACCACGATCTGCATCGCCCGTTTGAACGCGCTCAGGGGCGACTGCAACAACGCCGCGCCAATGGTGCCGCCAAGCACGATCAGCGCCGCCGGACCGTTGGCCAGGGCCGACAGGTGCCCACCTTCCAGGTAGTTGCCACCGATGATGGCGACGAACGCCATGATGATCCCGATAAGGCTGAGCACATCCATCAGAGACAGGCCTCGACCAGGTGCTTGCCGATATCGTCCAGGCCGTACACGGCGTCTGCCAGGTCCGCTTTGACGATTGCCATCGGCATGCCGTAGATCACGCAGCTGGCTTCATCCTGAGCCCAGACCGCGCTGCCGCCCTGCTTGAGCAGGCGCGCGCCTTCACGACCGTCGGCGCCCATGCCGGTGAGAACCACCGCCAGAACTTTGTCGCCGTAGGACTTGGCCGCGGAACCGAAGGTGATGTCCACGCACGGCTTGTAGTTCAGACGCTCATCGCCCGGGAGGATTTTCACCGCACCGCGGCCATCGATCATCATCTGCTTGCCACCAGGGGCCAACAGCGCCAGGCCCGGACGCAGGATGTCACCATCCTCGGCTTCCTTGACGCTGATGCGGCACAGCTTGTCCAGACGCTCGGCAAAGGCCTTGGTAAAGGCCGCCGGCATGTGCTGGATCAGTACGATGGGCGCGGGGAAGTTGGCCGGCAGTTGGGTCAGGACCCGCTGCAAGGCCACAGGGCCACCGGTGGAGGTACCAATCGCCACCAGCTTGTAGGCCTTGCGCTTGGGCACGGACGACGAACCAACGGCAGCACGGGCAGGCGCCGGGGCTGGAGCGGGTGCCGGACGTACAGGCGCACTGCTGCCAAAACTGCTGGTGCTCGATGCGGCTGGAGTCGGCGCGGGAGCAGGAGCGGCCACAGGTGCCGGGGCGCTGTAGCTGCTGAAACGACGGTTACTGCGGGAGATGCTGTGAACCTTCTCGCACAGCAACTGCTTGACCTTCTCGGGATTGCGCGAGATGTCTTCGAAATTCTTCGGCAGAAAGTCCACCGCCCCGGCGTCCAACGCATCGAGGGTGACTCGCGCGCCTTCGTGGGTCAGGGAAGAGAACATCAATACCGGAGTCGGGCAGCGCTGCATGATATGCCGCACCGCCGTGATGCCATCCATCATCGGCATCTCGTAGTCCATGGTGATCACGTCCGGCTTGAGGGCCAGGGCCTGATCGATCGCCTCTTTACCGTTGGTCGCCGTACCGACGACCTGGATATTCGAATCCGCTGAAAGAATTTCCGAGACGCGGCGGCGGAAAAACCCCGAATCATCCACCACCAGGACTTTGACTGCCATAAACACTCCATTAGGCGGCGAGACAGATCGCCCCGCCGCCGTAAATCAAATACGCCGTGCGGCGTAACGCTTGAGCATGCTCGGAACATCAAGAATCAAGGCGATGCGGCCGTCACCGGTGATGGTGGCGCCGGACATGCCCGGGGTTCCCTGGAGCATTTTGCCCAATGGCTTGATGACCACTTCTTCCTGGCCCACCAACTGATCGACGACGAAGCCGATCCGCTGAGTGCCCACCGAAAGGATCACCACGTGGCCTTCGCGCTGCTCTTCATGAGCGGCGGAGCTGACCAGCCAGCGCTTGAGGTAGAACAGCGGCAACGCCTTGTCGCGGACGATGACCACTTCCTGACCGTCGACCACGTTGGTGCGCGACAGGTCGAGGTGGAAGATCTCGTTGACGTTGACCAGCGGGAAGGCAAAAGCCTGGTTGCCCAGCATGACCATCAGGGTCGGCATGATCGCCAAGGTCAACGGCACCTTGATGACGATCTTCGAGCCCTGGCCCTTGGTCGAGTAGATGTTGATCGAACCGTTGAGCTGGGAAATCTTGGTTTTCACCACGTCCATGCCCACGCCACGCCCGGACACGTCGGAAATCTCGGTCTTGGTCGAGAAGCCCGGGGCGAAGATCAGGTTGTAGCACTCGGTGTCGCTCAAACGGTCGGCGGCGTCCTTGTCCATCACACCGCGCTTGACCGCGATGGAACGCAGGACATTGGGGTCCATGCCTTTGCCGTCATCGGAAATCGACAGCAGGATGTGGTCGCCTTCCTGTTCGGCTGCCAGCACCACTTTGCCGCCCCGGGCCTTGCCCGACGCTTCGCGCTCTTCCGGCGACTCGATACCATGGTCGACCGCGTTGCGCACCAAGTGGACCAGCGGGTCGGCCAGGGCCTCGACAAGGTTCTTGTCGAGGTCGGTTTCTTCACCGACCAGCTCCAGGTTGATCTCTTTCTTCAGTTGCCGCGCCAAGTCACGAACCAGACGTGGGAAGCGGCCAAAGACTTTCTTGATCGGCTGCATCCGGGTCTTCATCACCGCGGTCTGCAAGTCAGCGGTCACCACGTCCAGGTTCGACACCGCCTTGGACATGGCTTCGTCGCCACTGTTGAGGCCCAGGCGCACCAGACGGTTACGCACCAGCACCAGCTCGCCGACCATGTTCATGATCTCGTCGAGCCGCGCCGTATCGACACGTACAGTGGTTTCAGCTTCGCTGGCAGGTTTTTCCGGCGGTGGTGCTGCGGCTGCACGGGCTGGCGCCGGAGCGGCAGCAGGTGCAACGGCTGCCGCTGGCTTGGCGGGTTCTGCCTTGGGCTCGGGTTTCTTCGCTTCTGGCTTGGCCACGGCTGCCGGTGCGCTGACAACAGCCGCCGGTGCCTGGGTGGACGCGACAGCGCCGGTCGCGCCGGCCACTTCGGTGAACTTGCCTTTACCGTGCAGCTCATCGAGCAACGCTTCGAATTCGTGATCGCTGATCAGGTCGCCGCCCGCGGCTGCCGCTGTAGGTGCGGCCGCAGCCGGCACCGAAGCCACTGCGGAGTCGAGGGCTTCGACGGCAAAGTTGCCCTTGCCGTGCAACTGGTCCAGCAGCGCTTCGAATTCGTCGTCAGTGATTTCGTCACCGGCCGGTTTCGCGCCCGGAGCGGGCGACTCGCTGGCCATGACCACGGCGTCCGGCGCGAACTGGCCTTTCCCGTGCAACTGATCCAACAGGGACTCGAACTCGGCATCGGTGATTTCGTCGCTGGCGGCGTCGCCACCCGCAGCCGGTGCCACTGCCGCCGGGGCCGCAGCCTCGGCTTTGGCGGTGTTCAGGGAGTCCAGCAGCAGTTCGAATTCGTTATCGGTGATATCGCCCGATTCGCTCTCGGCGACGGGCTCGACGCTTTCCTCGACCACGGCAGCGACCGGCTCGGGTTCAGCGCCGGCAGGCTCGGCCAGACGGGCCAGGGCTGCAAGCAATTCCGGTGTCGCGGCGGTGATCTCGGTGCGTTCGCGGACCTGGCTGAACATGCCATTGACCGCGTCCAGCGCTTCGAGCACCACATCCATCAATTCCGAGTCGACACGACGCTCACCCTTACGCAGGATGTCGAAGACGTTCTCGGCGATGTGGCAGCACTCCACCAGCTCATTGAGCTGGAGGAAGCCGGCGCCCCCTTTTACAGTGTGAAAACCGCGAAAAATTGCATTGAGCAAGTCCGCATCATCCGGGCGGCTTTCCAGCTCGACCAGTTGTTCGGACAGTTGCTCTAGAATCTCGCCGGCCTCAACCAGGAAATCCTGAAGGATCTCTTCATCGGCGCCGAAGCTCATTAATGGGTGCTCCTAGAATCCAAGGCTGGAAAGCAAATCGTCTACATCGTCCTGACCGGACACAACGTCTTCCCGTTTATCGGCATGAATCTGCGGACCTTCACCCTTGGCGAGATGTTTTTGCGGATCTTTTTCCGCAAGCATCGATTCGCGGTCGTGTTCGATACCGGCAAAACGGTCGACCTGACTGGCCATGAGCACCAGTTTGAGCAAGTTGCTTTCGACTTCCGTGACCAATTGGGTCACGCGCTTGATCACCTGGCCCGTGAGGTCCTGATAATCCTGCGCCAGCAGAATGTCGTTGAGGTGGCCAGAGACGGTGCGGGTTTCCTCTGCGCTGCGCGACAGGAAACCGTCGACTCGGCGGGCCAGTTCGCGAAACTCTTCAGCACCGACCTCGCGCCGCATAAAGCGTCCCCAGTCGGTGCTCAAGGCCTGGGCATCAGTGCTCAGGCTGTTGACCAACGGGGTGCTGCTTTCGACCAGGTCCATGGTGCGGTTGGCCGCAGCCTCAGTCAGCCTGACCACATAGGACAGGCGCTCGGTGGCATCCGTGATCTGTGAGACTTCCTCGGCTTGCGGCATGTGCGGGTCAATCTGAAAATTGACGATCGCGCTATGCAGCTCGCGGGTGAGCTTGCCGACTTCCTGGTACAGGCCGCGGTCACGGGTCTGGTTGAGCTCATGGATCAGTTGCACAGCGTCGCCGAACTTGCCTTTTTCAAGGCTCTCGACCAGTTCGCGGGCATGTTTTTTCAGGGTCGATTCAAAATCGCCCAATGAAGATTCGTTATGCTCCATAGCTCCCCCGTGGCGGAATTCATCAACCGATGCGTTCGAAGATTTTTTCGATCTTCTCTTTCAACGCCTGGGCCGTGAATGGTTTGACCACATAGCCGTTTACACCGGCCTGGGCAGCTTCAATGATCTGTTCGCGCTTGGCTTCAGCGGTCACCATCAGCACCGGCAGGTGCTTGAGTTTTTCATCGGCGCGCACGTGGCGCAGCAGGTCTATACCGGTCATGCCGGGCATGTTCCAGTCCGTTACCAGAAAGTCGATGCTGCCGCTGTTGAGGACCGGGATAGCGGTAGTGCCATCGTCAGCCTCGACCGTGTTGGTGAAACCCAGATCACGCAACAGGTTCTTAATGATCCGCCGCATCGTTGAGAAGTCATCAACGATGAGGATTTTCATGTTCTTGTCCAATTCGACCTCCAAGCAGTCTTAAACGCGCCCAGCACCTGAACGCGCCATTCAATCAATACGGCGTAACACTCAACGACTGCATGAAGCACCCAACACAAGAACGGCCTGGCATGACGCCCAACCGCTCTTGTTCGCAGTGTCCCCACACTGCCTGTCAGCGCGCTCGCCACTCCCCCAAACGCCCCCGCAAGCGGGCCGCGCACTGGCTGTGTAACTGGCTGACCCGCGATTCGCTGACCCCCAGGACCTCACCGATTTCCTTGAGGTTCAGCTCTTCGTCGTAGTACAGCGCCAACACCAGTCGCTCGCGCTCCGGCAAATTGGCAATCGCATCCGCCAGCGCTGCCTGGAAACGTTCATCTTCCAGATCGCGCGACGGCTCGAGATGAGCACTGGCGCCATCCTCGTGCAGCCCTTCATGTTCGCCGTCCTGCAACAGGTCGTCGAAACTGAACAGGCGGCTGCCCAAGGTGTCGTTCAAAATCCCGTAATAATCGTCGAGACTCAATTCAAGTTCGGCCGCAACTTCATGATCTTTAGCGTCGCGACCGGTTTTAGCTTCAATTGCTCGAATCGCGTCACTGACCATGCGGGTATTGCGGTGCACCGAACGGGGTGCCCAATCGCCTTTACGCACCTCGTCGAGCATCGCGCCACGGATACGGATGCCCGCGTAGGTCTCGAAACTCGCGCCCTTGCTGGCGTCGTACTTGGTCGACACTTCGAGCAAGCCGATCATGCCCGCCTGGATCAGGTCTTCCACCTGCACGCTGGCCGGCAAGCGCGCCAGCAGGTGGTAGGCGATACGCTTGACCAGGGGCGCATAGCGCTCGATCAATTCGTACTGGCTGTCACGCGCCGATTTTTTGTAAAGGTTATAGCCGCTGGCAGTCATAGAACCGGTCCCGCTGTTTGATGCACAAGCCGCTCGACAAAAAATTCCAGATGCCCCCGCGGATTGGCAGGCAGGGGCCAGGTATCGACTTTTTGGGCGATGGCCTTGAACGCCAGAGCACACTTGGAACGAGGAAAGGCTTCATAGACCGCACGCTGCTTTTGCACGGCCTTGCGCACGCTTTCGTCGTAGGGAACTGCGCCGACGTATTGTAAAGCCACGTCCAGGAAGCGATCCGTGACCTTGGTCAATTTGGCGAACAGGTTGCGACCTTCCTGAGGGCTCTGGGCCATGTTGGCCAGGACCCGGAAACGGTTCATGCCGTAGTCGCGGTTAAGCAGTTTGATCAGGGCGTAGGCGTCAGTGATCGAGGTGGGTTCGTCGCAGACCACCAGCAACACTTCCTGGGCGGCGCGAACAAAACTGACTACTGAGTCACCAATACCGGCAGCGGTGTCGATCACCAGCACATCGAGGTTGTCGCCGATGTCGCTGAATGCCTGGATCAGGCCGGCATGCTGGGCCGGGCTCAGGTGCACCATGCTCTGGGTGCCGGACGCAGCCGGAACGATACGAATGCCACCAGGCCCCTGCAGCAATACGTCGCGCAGCTCGCAGCGCCCTTCGATCACATCGGCCAGGGTGTGTTTGGGGGTCAAGCCCAGCAGGACATCGACGTTGGCCAGGCCCAGGTCGGCATCCAGCAGCAGGACGCGTCGGCCGAGCTCTGCTAGAGCCAGGGACAAGTTCACTGACACGTTAGTCTTGCCGACGCCACCTTTGCCGCCGGTCACCGCGATCACCTGTACGGGATGCATGCTGCCCATGTTCTTTCTTTACCTTGTCTTACTTAGACGGGGCCACATAACTGGCTGCGCGTTCACCATTGGAACAATGCATGGCAGACCATCGATGTAGATACACTGCAATCTATTCATGATTCCCTCAGCCCACTCGCTTGGTCGGACTGTGGTAGAGGTCGGCGAACATATCGGCCATGGCCTCTTCACTGGGTTCTTCCTGCATTTGCACGCTGACCGCACGGCTGACCAACTGATGCCGGCGAGGCAGGTGCAAATCGTCCGGAATTCGCGGACCGTCGGTGAGATAAGCCACCGGCAACTCGTGACTGATGGCCAGGCTCAGCACTTCGCCCAGGCTGGCGGTTTCGTCCAGCTTGGTCAGGATGCAACCTGCCAGGCCGCAGCGCTTGTAGCTGTGGTAAGCGGCCGTTAGAACCTGTTTCTGGCTGGTGGTTGCCAATACCAGATAATTTTTTGCCTTGATGCCGCGACCGGCCAGGGTGTCCAACTGCATGCGCAGTGCTGGATCGCTGGCTTGCAGGCCGGCGGTGTCGATCAACACCACACGCTTGCGCAGCAGCGGGTCCAGCGCCTGGGCCAGGGACTGCCCCGGGTCGACGTGGGTTACCGAGACGTTGAGGATGCGGCCCAAGGTCTTGAGCTGCTCCTGAGCACCGATACGGAAGCTGTCCATGCTCACCAGGGCAATGTTCTGCGCGCCGTACTTGAGCACGTAGCGCGCTGCCAACTTGGCCAGGGTGGTGGTCTTGCCCATGCCGGCCGGGCCGACCATGGCAATTACACCGCCCTCTTCCAAGGGTTCCATTTCCGGTGTCGAGATCATCCGCGCCAAGTGCGCCAACAGCATGCGCCAGGCTTGGCGAGGTTCGTCAATTTCAGTCACCAGTGCCAGCAGGTCGCGGGCCAGAGGGCCGGACAAGCCAATGCGTTGCAGGCGGCGCCAGAGGTTGGCCTGCTCCGGGCGACTGCCTTGCAACTGGCTCCAGGCCAGGGAGCCCAGCTGGACTTCCAGCAGCTCACGCAGCCCGTTGAGTTCAAAGCGCATGGAGTCGAACGCTTGCTGATCCACGGTCGGCGTCACCACCGGTGCCGGCGCCGGGCGGCGAGGCTCGGAGAACGTCGGTTCGATCAGCGGTTCGGCAGCGGTCAGCGGCAAGCCGGCAAACAGCTGCCGGTTGGTGGTCGTGGTATCGCCTTCACCCCGCAGGCTCAATTCGGCTTGGGCGGTCACGATCCGCGACTGTGTCTTGCGCAGCTCGTCTTCGAGCTCGACATTGGGAATCCGCGGCGCCAGGGCCGACAGCTTGTAATCCAGGGCAGCCGTCAGCTCGACACCGCCGGCAATACGACGGTTGCCGATAATGGCAGCTTCAGCGCCCAACTCATCACGAACCAGTTTCATGGCCTGACGCATATCGGCGGCGAAAAAACGCTTAACTTGCATAAACCACTACCTCAGCCGTTGGGCCCTACTGTCGCAACGATGGTCACTTGCTTGTTGTCCGGGATTTCCTGGTACGCCAGCACATGCAGGCCTGGAACGGCGAGACGCCCGAACCGCGACAACATGGCGCGTACCGGACCCGCCACCAACAGAATCACCGGTTGACCTTGCATCTCTTGACGCTGCGCCGCTTCGATCAGCGAACGCTGCAGCTTCTCAGCCATGCTTGGCTCCAGCAGAACGCCTTCATCCTGGCCTTGTCCTGCCTTCTGCAGACTATTGAGCAATATTTGTTCCAACCTTGGCTCCAAGGTGATCACAGGCAGCTCAGACTCAGTGCCTACAATGCTTTGGACGATGGCACGGGACAATCCGACCCGCACCGCAGCGACCAAAGCGGCAGTATCTTGACTCTTGGCGGCGTTGTTGGCGATGGCTTCGGCGATGCTGCGGATATCCCGCACTGGCACCTGTTCGGCCAGCAGGGCTTGCAGCACCTTGAGCAACTGCGACAGCGACAGCACGCCCGGCACCAGCTCCTCGGCCAGTTTCGGCGACCCCTTGGCCAGCAACTGCATAAGCTGCTGGACTTCTTCGTGGCCGATCAGCTCGCTGGAGTGCTTGTACAAAATCTGGTTCAAGTGGGTGGCGACCACAGTACTGGCGTCCACCACGGTATAACCCAGGGACTGGGCCTGAGGCCGCTGACTGACTTCGATCCACACCGCTTCCAGGCCGAAGGCCGGATCCTTGGCGGTGATGCCGTTGAGGCTGCCGTAGACCTGCCCCGGGTTGATCGCCAGTTCGCGATCCGGGTAGATCTCGGCTTCAGCCAGGATCACCCCCATCAGGGTCAGGCGATAGGCGCTTGGCGCCAGGTCGAGGTTGTCACGAATATGCACAGTGGGCATGAGGAAGCCCAGGTCCTGGGAGAGCTTCTTGCGCACCCCCTTGATCCGCGCCAGCAGCTGGCCACCCTGGTTGCGATCCACTAGGGGAATCAGCCGGTAGCCGACTTCCAGGCCAATCATGTCGATCGGCGTCACGTCGTCCCAACCCAGCTCTTTGGTTTCCAGGGCACGGCTCGGCGACGGCAGCAGCTCTTGCTGGCGCTTGACCTCTTCCAGCGCCTTGACCTTGACCACGTTCTGCTTTTTCCACAGCAGGTAGGCTGCGCCACCGGCCACGGCCGCCAGGCTGAGGAAAGAGAAGTGCGGCATGCCCGGCACCAGGCCCATGACCGCCATCAAGCCCGCCGCCACGGCCAGGGCCTTGGGCGAAGCGAACATCTGCCGATTGATCTGCTTGCCCATGTCTTCGGAGCCCGAAGCACGGGTCACCATGATCGCCGCCGCAGTGGACAACAGCAGTGATGGCAATTGCGCCACCAAACCGTCACCGATGGTCAGCAAGGCGTAGACCCGGCCGGCATCGCCGAAGGTCATGCCGTGCTGGAAGATACCAACCGCCATACCACCGATCAGGTTGATGAACAGAATCAGCAGGCCGGCGATGGCGTCACCACGGACGAATTTACTGGCACCGTCCATGGAACCGTAGAACTCGGCTTCCTGGGCCACTTCCTGACGGCGCATCTTGGCTTGGTTCTGATCGATCAGGCCGGCGTTCAAGTCGGCGTCAATGGCCATCTGCTTGCCGGGCATGGCGTCCAGGGTGAAACGTGCGCTGACCTCGGAGATGCGCCCGGCACCCTTGGTCACCACCACGAAGTTGATGATCATGAGGATCGCGAACACCACGATACCGACCACGTAGTTGCCGCCGATCACCACTTCACCGAAGGCCTGGATCACCTTGCCCGCGGCGGCGTGACCGTCCTGGCCGTGGAGCATGACCACCCGGGTCGACGCCACGTTGAGCGCCAGGCGCAGCAGCGTGGCCACCAGCAGGATGGTCGGGAATACGGCGAAGTCCAGCGGTCGCAGGGCGTAGACGCAGACCAGCAGGACGACAATGGACAAGGCGATGTTGAAGGTAAAAAACACGTCCAGCAGGAACGGCGGGACGGGCAACATCATCATTGCCAGCATCACCAACAGCAGCACCGGCACGCCCAGATTGCCTCGGCTGAGGTCAGCAACGTTGGTGCGGGCACTGTTGATAAACTGAGAGCGATCCACCGGTTTTCCCCGTTCCTTTAAAGCAAACTTTTGACGCCTAGAGGCGCCTCAGGCCGGCTATTGCAAGAACCCTTCCAACTTTTGCAGCGAGCGCAAACAGAAGCGTCACAACGGCGACCTGCGCCTGGCGGGCGAGCCGGCCAGGACCAGAGGGGGATCAGTTGTCGCGACGCAGATCCGGCGGAATCGGCAGGTCCTTGAGCGGTTCCGGACGCTTGCCCTTGCCCGCCCGATGCTGACGAATCTGATAGACGTAAGCCAACACCTGGGCCACCGCCAGGTAGAGGCCGGCGGGAATTTCCTGCTCCAGTTCCGTGGAGTAAAAAATCGATCGCGCCAGGGCAGGCGATTCCAGTAACTGCACTTCGTTGGCCACGGCAATCTCACGGATCTTCAGCGCAAGGAAATCACTGCCCTTGGCCAGCAACACCGGCGCCCCACCCTTCTCGGCGTCGTACTTGAGGGCCACCGCATAGTGCGTCGGGTTGGTAATCACCACGTCGGCGTCAGGGATGGCGGCCATCATGCGCCGCTGGGACATATCGCGCTGCAGCTGGCGAATTCGCTGTTTGACCTCAGGTCGCCCCTCCTGGTCCTTGTGCTCGTCACGCACTTCCTGCTTGGTCATCAAGAGCTTCTTGTGGCTCTGATAAAGCTGCACCGGCACATCCACCGCGGCAATCAGGATCAACCCGCAAGCCATCCACAACGTGCTCCAGCTCACCACTTGCACACTGTGGATGATCGCCTGCTCCAGCGGCTCATGGCCGATACGCAGCAGATCGTCAATGTCCGAAGACAAGACCTGCAAAACCACCAGCAGGATCAGCAAAAACTTGGCAAAGGCCTTCAGCAACTCGATCAGCGCCGTGGGCGAGAACATCCGTTTGAGGCCGTTGGCCGGGTTCATCCGGCTGAACTTGGGCGCCAAGCTTTTTGCCGCGAACAGCCAGCCACCCAGGCAAATCGGCCCGATCAGCGCCGCCACCAGCAAGGTCAGGAGGAACGGCAAGGCCGCCAGGATGGCGATATTGCCCGAATGCAGCAGGTACAGACCCATGGCTCCCGGGCTGAGCAACACCTCCCGAGGCAGGGAGAAGTTCAGGGTCATGATGTCCTTCAGATCCTGGGCCAGCCCGGGCCCGCAGATCAGCAGGCCAGCAGCGCCAGTCATCATGATGATCAGGGTGTTGAGTTCTTTGGAACGGGCAATCTCACCCTTTTCCCGGGAGTCCGTTTTACGTTTCTCCGTGGGGTCTTCCGTCTTGTCCTGACCGCTCTCGCTTTCTGCCATGACTCAGCGCGCCCGTGCCAGTTCGCGTAAAAACTGCAAGGCCTCGCTGGCCAGCGGTTGATACTGATTGAGGATATCGGCCAGGCTGATCCAGACGATGGCCATGCCCAGCACCAGGGTCAGGGGAAACCCGATGGAGAAGATGTTCAACTGAGGTGCCGCCCGGGTCATCACGCCGAACGCGATGTTCACCACCAATAACGCAGTGATCGCCGGCAACACCAACAGCAACGCCGCCCCCAGCACCCAGCCGAGCTTGCCGGCCAACTCCCAGAAATGATTGACCATCAGCCCACTGCCCACGGGCAAGGTGGTGAAACTTTCGGTGAGCACCTCGAACACCACCAGATGGCCATTCATCGCCAGGAACAGCAAGGTCACCAGCATGGTGAAGAACTGCCCGATCACCGCCACCGACACGCCGTTGGTGGGGTCGACCATGGACGCAAAGCCCATGCCCATCTGAATGGCCACAATCTGCCCGGCCACCACAAAAGCCTGGAAGAACAGTTGCAAGGAGAACCCCAGCACGGCGCCGATGATGATCTGCTCGGCAATCAGCAACAGCCCACTCAGGTCCAGGGCATTCACCGGCGGCATGGGCGGCAGCGCCGGGACGATGGCGACCGTGATCGCAATGGTGAAATACAGGCGCACCCGACGCGGCACCAGGGTTGTGCCGAACACCGGCATCACCATCAGCACGGCGCCGACCCGAAACAGCGGCAACATGAAGGTGGCGACCCAGGTACTGATCTGGGTGTCGGTCAAGGCCAGCAAAGACATGGCTTAGCCAATCAACTGCGGAATACTGCCGTACAACTGCAGGATGTATTCCATGAAGGTTTGCACCAGCCAGGGACCGACCACGATCAGGGTCACCAGCATCACCAGCAGGCGCGGCAGGAAGCTCAGGGTCTGTTCGTTGATCTGGGTCGCCGCCTGGAACATGGCAACCATCAGACCCACCAGCAGGCTGGGCACCACCAACACTGCAACCATCATGGTGGTCAGCCACAGGGCTTCGCGAAACAGGTCGACCGCGACTTCAGGAGTCATTGCGCATTACCCGCATACAAGGTTCTAGACACCACCGAAACTGCCCGCCAGGGTGCCGATGATCAGGGCCCAGCCATCCACCAGCACGAACAGCATGATTTTGAATGGCAAGGAAATGATCAGCGGCGAGAGCATCATCATACCCATGGCCATCAGCACACTGGCCACCACCAGGTCGATGATCAGGAACGGAATAAAGATCATGAAGCCGATCTGGAACGCCGTCTTCAACTCCGACGTGACAAAGGCCGGGACCAGAATGGTCAGCGGCGCCTGGTCCGGCGTGGCGATGTCGGTGCGCTTGGACAGGCGCATGAACAACTCAAGGTCGCTACTGCGGGTCTGGGCCAGCATAAAGTCCTTGATCGGCACTTCAGCCTTGGCCACCGCGTCCTGGGCCGTGAGCTGTTCCGCCAGGTAGGGCTGCAGCGCGTCCCGGTTCACCCGATCGAACACCGGCGCCATGATGAACATGGTGAGGAACAGCGCCATGCCGGTAAGGATCTGGTTCGACGGCGTCTGTTGCAGACCCAGGGCCTGACGCAGGATCGAGAAAACAATGATGATCCGCGTGAAGCTGGTCATCAGCATGACAAACGCCGGGATAAAACTCAGCGCAGTCATGATCAGCAGGATTTGCAGGCTGACCGAATATTCCTGCTGGCCGTTGGCCCCGGTGCCCAGGGTGATCGCCGGGATCGACAACGGATCGGCGGCAAAGGCCAGTGGCGCTGCCAGCAGCAGCACCAAGGTCAAGAGGAAACGCGACAGGCTACGCGAAGGCATAGCGAGCGACGGCAAGACAGGGTTTTGCGCGCGCGTAGAAAACGCCCAGCCCGCAAGGGTTCTCATGTGGCCTGACAACGGCATTACTTCCTATCCTTCTGATCCTTGCCCAGCAACTCCATCAGGCGCTGGGCAAACTCGGGCGTCGCCTGCTCGGCACTGGGGGTTGGCACCGGCTCTTTGAGTACATGCAACGGGGTGATGGTCCCCGGGCTCAGGCCCAGGAGGATCTGCTCATTGCCGACCTGCACCAGCACCAGGCGATCGCGCGGTCCCAAGGCCCGGGAACCGATCAACTCGATGACCTGGCCCTTGCCGGCAGGACCGGCCTGCTGCATGCGACGCACCGCCCAGGCCAAGGCAAAAATCAGCCCCAGCACCAACAGCAAGCCCAGCACCAATTGAGTCAACTGGCCGCCGACACTGCCGACACTGGCAACCGACGGCGCGGCCGTCGTGGCAGTGGCCACCGGCTCTGCCGCCCAGGCCGCTAGCGGCGAGAACAGCAACACCCCCAAGAGCTTTTTCACTTAGCGCAGCTTCTTGATGCGTTCGCTAGGGCTGATCACGTCGGTCAGGCGGATGCCGAACTTCTCGTTGACCACCACCACTTCACCGTGGGCAATCAGCGTACCGTTGACCAGCACGTCGAGGGGCTCGCCGGCCAGGCGGTCAAGCTCGATCACCGAACCCTGGTTGAGTTGCAGCAGGTTGCGGATGTTGATATCGGTGCTGCCCACTTCCATGGAAATCGACACCGGGATATCCAGGATCACGTCCAGGTTCGGCCCTTCCAGGGTCACCGGGTCGTTGTTCTTGGGTACGCTGCCAAACTCTTCCATCTGCAGACGGTTACCCGAAGCTGCACCGGCATCAGCGGCCAGCAAGGCGTCGATATCGTCTTGCCCGGCATCACCGGTTTCTTCCAGGGCCGCAGCCCACTCGTCAGCCAGGGCCTGGTCGTCTTGGGAGTTCATTTCGTCAGCCATCATTTGTCCTCAGCGGGCAAAAATTCAGTTAAAAGCGAATACGGACCAGCGCCTCAGCGGCGCCCGATCGGCTCCAGTACCTGCAAGGCCAGGTTGCCCTTGTGGGAGCCCAGCTTGACCTTGAAGGACGGCACGCCGTTGGCGCGCATGATCATTTCTTCCGGCAGTTCCACGGGAATCACATCCCCCGGTTGCATGTGCAGAATGTCCCGCAGGCGCAGTTGGCGACGGGCCACGGTGGCGCTCAACGGCACCGCCACGTCCAGCACGTCTTCGCGCAGGGCCTTGCTCCAGCGTTCGTCCTGGTCGTCCAGGTCGGACTGGAAGCCGGCGTCGAGCATTTCCCGGATCGGTTCGATCATCGAGTACGGCATGGTCACGTGCAGATCGCCGCCACCGCCATCGAGTTCGATATGGAAGGTGGAGACCACCACCGCCTCGCTAGGGCCGACGATGTTGGCCATGGCCGGGTTCACTTCGGAGTTTATGTACTCAAAATTGACCGGCATGATCGCTTGCCAGGCTTCCTTCAAATCGATGAAGGCCTGTTCCAGCACCATGCGCACTACCCGCAACTCGGTGGGGGTGAATTCCCGCCCTTCGATCTTCGCGTGACGCCCGTCACCGCCAAAGAAGTTGTCCACCAGCTTGAACACCAGCTTGGCGTCAAGGATGAACAGGGCCGTCCCGCGCAGGGGCTTGAGTTTCACCAGGTTGAGGCTGGTAGGCACGTACAGCGAGTGCACGTACTCACCAAACTTCATCACCTGCACGCCGCCCACCGCCACGTCGGCCGAACGCCGCAGCATGTTGAACATGCTGATCCGGGTATAACGGGCGAAACGCTCGTTGATCATCTCCAGGGTCGGCATGCGTCCACGGACGATGCGATCCTGGCTGGTCAGGTCGTAGCTTTTGATGCTGCCGGGTTCGGCAGCACTGTCGGTCTGTACCAGACCGTCATCGACGCCATGCAACAGCGCATCGATCTCATCCTGGGACAGCAGGTCTTGCACGGCCATGTCGTGTTCCTACTGCAGTACGAAGTTAGTAAAGAGCAACTGCTCGACCACCACCTTGCCGACTTCCTTCTGCGCCACTTCCTGCACACTGGCAGTGGCTTTCTGACGCAGCATTTCCTGACCGACCGGGGTCGCCAGGGTGTCGAAGCTCTGCCCGGAGAAGAGCATCACCAGGTTGTTGCGGATCACCGGCATGTGCACCTTGAGTGCGTCCAGGTCGGCCTGGTTACGCGCCAGCATGGTGATGCTCACCTGCATGTAGCGCTGACGGCCGTTCTGGTTGAAATTGGCCACGAAAGCCGGCGCCATTGGCTCGAAGATCGCCGCCGGCTTGACGTTGCTGGCAGCCTCCGGAGCGGGGGCCGGTTTGCTTTGGGCACTGTGCATGAAGTACCAGGTCGCGCCGACGGACGAGCCGATCGCCAACAACAAACCCAGGACTATCAGGAGGATAAGCTTGAGTTTGCTTTTCCCTGCGGGTGGTTTCTCTGCTGCTTCACTCTTCGCCATGCCAATAATCCGTCACTAATCGGGTTTTCACAGTCGCACGGCAAGGCAAGAGCAAGTGTTATGCCAGATTTGTCTGAATAGTCTTCAGCCGAAGGCCCAGAGTGATGCCGCGACGACTGGGCGCTGGAACGCAGGCGGGAATAAAGCAGAAGGCGGGAGCGAGCGCTCCCGCCCCTGGGGTCAGGCGTAGTAGTCCACGGCACTGGAGCCGATCACTGTCGCAGGAGCGGCGGCGATTTCCGCCACGCCTTGCGGCAGTTCATCGTCGGCCGCATCCAGCAAGCCGCCGGACTGAGTGCCGCTGCTGCGGTTCTGGCCCTGCTGCGCCTGCTCCTGGCCCTGCCAGCCACGGTTCTGGTCAGACACATTGACATCCACCTGGCCCAGCCCCTGCTGGTTGAACATCTCACGCATACGGTGCATTTGCCCTTCAAGGGCCTCACGCACACCGGCATGGGCGCTCATGAAGGTCACCTGGGTCTGCTGGTCGGGAATCATGTTCACGCGGATATCCAGGCGCCCCAGCTCGGCCGGCTGCAACTGGATGTCCGCCGACTTGAGGTTGACGCTGGACAGGTACATGACCCGGTTCACCACCTCTTCGCTCCAGCCGCTCTGGTGCATGGCCAGCGGTTGGTTGACCGGCACCACGTTGGCGGTCTTCGGCGTGGCCGCCTGAGTCAGGGCCGCCAGACGGTTGGCAAAGTCATCCACCCGGGTATCGCTGGACGCGCCCTTGAGGTCTTTCAGGCCGTCGTCGATCAAACCGCTGAAGGCTTTGTCGCCGCCTTGCTCGGTGCTGTCCTTGCTGGCTTGCACGTCGAGCATGCTGGCCATGCCATTGGCGAAGTTCTGGGCCGACGTCAGTTCGCCGTCGGACGCAGTACTGGCCGTGCTCGGTGCGGCTTTCGGCTGGGCCTGGCTGGAGGCCGATACATGACCGCCCTGCTCCATGGCCAGACGGACCGCCGGCAAGGCGTCCAATGGGTCGGCCTCGGGATCGAAATCAGGCTCGGCCGGCAAGGCTGCCGCCGTAGCCACCACCGCAGCAGCAACCACGGGCTGCACTTCCACCTCAGGCTGAGTCACTTCGACTACCGGTGCAGGCACGTCCGGCAGTGGCGCGGGCTGGGTGACTTGAAGCTGGCTCGGATCCAGGCTCGGGTCGGCCGGGGCGGCATCCGCCAGCGGAGCGTCGCTCGGCTGACCATCGTCGCTGGCCACGGTGTCATCGCTGGCGCCCGGTTTATCGGCAGGCAAGGTATTGCCGCTATCGGCAACCTCCGGCTCGGGGGCGGCAGCCTTATCGGCAACGGCGTCTTTCTTGCCGCCGGCATCGGCACCCTTGTCACGGGCCGGACGGACCGGCGCATCGTTGACGCTGGCTGGGGAGTTCTGCGATTGCTTGGCATACACCTGTGCGAAGCTGGACGCTTTATCCCCGGGCTCAGCAACGTTCGCCAGCGGATTGGCAGGGGCGGCTTGCGTCTTGGCCTGGGAAGCGGCCTGAAGCAGCACATTGGGGGTAAGAGGCATAAATCGGTCTCCGCTGCACGGGTTCGTAGGTACAGGTAGAAGACTTGACTGCAAAGGTCGGGCCAGGTTGCTCAAGATGGCCGATCAAGCTCGCACTCAGCAGTGAAAACGCTGGCGCTCTTGCTCGCAGAGGCGCCGTACAATGGCGAACTCGCCATCGATTTCACCCACCAGCCTATCGATACCCACCCGCGACGGTTGCCTGGCGCACAGCTCCAGTTGATGGCACAGCTCGGCGAGGCGCAAGGCCCCCATGTTGCTGCTGCTGCCTTTGAGGCTGTGGGCTGTGGCGACCACCACTTCATAGGCATCATCCGCCCTGTGCAGCGAGCGCAGGCGCTCTTCGGAGTCATACACAAAGGTGTCCAGCAACACTGGATACTCGTCCTCCATGACTTCTTGGAGGGCACTCAGCACGTCTTGGCTCAGATGAATCTCAGACACTTGTTCACTCCTTGATCAAGAATGGACGGATTATGCCAGAGCCTCCCAGGAAAACTCCACGCACGCGCAGCGCCCATCGTCCGACCAGGTCGCCTGCTGACTCAGCTGGCGAATCAGGCTCAGCCCCCTGCCCGACAGGCGCCCGACATCGGCAGGGCGAGCCAGCACCCGCGCCACATCGAAGCCTTCGCCGCTGTCCTCGACCCGAATGATCAAGCGCCCGCCCTGCCCCTCGGGCAATACCTGCAAGTGCACCCGGACAAACCCTTGCTCCAGAGCCGCCAGGCGACTGCTGCGCTCGCCGTAATAGCGGGTGAACCCCTGGGCATCGCGCTTGAGCCGAGAGTCCAGCTGCAACACCCCGTGCTCCAGGGCGTTGGAATAGAGCTCGGCCAGCACGCTGTAGAGGGCGCTGCTCTGCCCTCGTAGGCCGTGCACTTCAAGCAGCAGTTGCAACAGATAGGGCAGCGGATTGAAACGTTTGAGGGTGTCCGCACGAAACTCGAAGCTCAGGGACCAATCCAGGGGGCAGGACTGACCGCTGTCGGAATACACCGGCAGCGACGGCCTGACTTCGCCCAGCGGCAACAGACTGACTTCGACCATGCTGACGTCATCGCGCGCCTGCCCGCCAAAATCCGCCAATGCCTGCTCAATCTCCTCGAACAGCCGGGACGCCTGGCGATTGGCGCGCAATACCCGCAGCAGGCGCTCGACGCCAAAGAGTTGATCACGGGCGTCGCAGGTGTCGATCACCCCATCGGACAACAGGAACACCCGATCCCCAGGCGCCATGGCAAAGACTTCGGTGCGGTCGTCAAAATCCTGGGCCGCCAGCACCCCCAAGGGCAAGTGCCGGGACACCAGCGGCGTGCGTACCCCACTGGCCACGGCGTGCAGGTAGCCATCAGGCATGCCGCCATTCCATACCTCCACGGCGCGCCGCTGGAAGCTCAGGCACAACAGGGTGGCGCAGCAGAACATATCCACCGGCAGGATGCGCTTGAGCTTGGCGTTCATCTCGCGCAGGGTTTCCGGCAAGCCGTAACCCTTGGCGGTCATGCCGTAGAACACCTCCGCCAAAGGCATGGCACCCACCGCCGCGGGCAAGCCATGCCCGGTGAAATCCCCCAGCAGTATGTGCATGTCGCCGGCCGGGGTGTAGGCGGCCAGCAGCAGGTCGCCGTTGAACAAGGCATAAGGCGATTGCAGGTAGCGAATGTTCGGCGCGTCCAGGCACCCCGAATGGGCCACCTTGTCGAACACGGCCTTGGCCACGCGCTGCTCGTTGAGCAGGTAATCGTGGTGCCGGGTGATCTGGTCGCGCTGCTGGAGCACCGTGTCTTGCAAGCGGCGCAGGCGATCCATGGCCTTGATCTTGGCGGCCAGGATCACCGGGTTATAGGGCTTTGCCAGAAAGTCGTCGCCCCCGGCGTCCAGGCACCGGGCCAGGGCCTCGCCCTCGGTCAGGGAGGTGAGAAAAATAATCGGCACCAAGGCATCGCCGGCCAGTTGTTTGATCTGCCGAGCCGCCTCGAAGCCGTCCATCACCGGCATCAAGGCGTCCATCAGGACCAACTGCGGACGCAAGCGCCTGAACAGCGCCACCGCTTCGGCACCGTCACAGGCCGTCAGCACTTCGTGCCCCTGACGGCGCACGATGCTGGCCAGCAACAGGCGATCGGCTGCGCCATCCTCGGCGATCAGCACACACAGGGGCTCAGCCATGGACGACAGGCCGCTCAAGAGATATCGAAGAGCTTGTCGAAGTTGGAAATGGCGAGAATCTTGCGCACGTCGGAATTGCTGTTGATCACCCGCACATCGGAGTGGTCGCCGCCGGCGTGATCACGCAGCAACAGCAGCATGCCCAGGGCCGAGCTGTCGAGGTAAGTGGCGTCCTTGAGATCCACCACGATGGAATCGGGGCGAGTGTCGAGCCGCTCGTAGGATTCGCGGAATTCCTGATGCCGCCCGAAATCGAAGCGACCTTTGATGGAAATCGTGAGTTTTTGCCCGTCCGGCGACATTTCAGTAACGACTGACATGAACAGCTTCCTTGTCATTGACGACGAGTAAAAGGTTTAGCACCCACTCGGGACATGGACAACCCGCTCAAGACAAATAGGCGTCAAGGGTAGAGGTTCTGTCGCGGCAAGCGCTGGGACAGCTCGTCCAGCAGCTTCTGCTCGCGCTTGTCCTCCAACTGCCGCGCCTCATCCACATAACGCTGGACCAGCTTGCGCAGGCCCTCGACCCGAGCGTAGGCCTGTTGCCAGGTCTCACGGGCGCGATTGAGGTTGTTCTGGTGCCAGGCCAGGCTTTGCCGCTGCTGAGCCACAGCCGTTTCCAGCTGATTGAGGAAGTGCTGGTAGTTCATCAGCCAATGGCCGGAAACCCCGTGCTGGCCGCGGTCGATCCACTGCTGTTGGTATTCGCCGCGAAAGCGCTCCAGGTCCCCCAGCTTGCTTTCCGCCAGGCGTACCTGACCCTGGAAATGCCCGAGACGCTGGGCAGCGGTGCGCTCGGCGCTTTCAGCCATGTCCACCACGGGCGCCAGGCGCGCTGCACGGCTAGTGGCCATGGCCGGTTAGCCGCCCGCCGCAGGGGCGAAGACCATCTCCAGATGGGCCTCGCTTTCACCCAGGCTGATGCTGTCGTTCAAGCCCTGGCGCAAGTAGACCGCCATCGACGGCTGCAGGGAGATGGCCGCATCGGTTTCCCGGTCGCCGCCAGGCACATAGGCGCCGACGCTGATCAGGTCCCGAGCCTGTTGGTAACGCGACCACAACTGCTTGAAGTACTGCGCACGAGCCATGTGCTCCGGAGACACCACCGCCGGCATGACCCGACTGATGGAGGCTTCGATGTCGATTGCCGGGTAATGCCCTTCCTCGGCCAGACGCCGGGACAACACGATGTGCCCGTCGAGCACGCCCCGCGCCGAGTCGGCAATCGGGTCCTGCTGGTCGTCGCCTTCGGAGAGCACGGTATAGAAGGCGGTGATCGAACCTCCCCCGGCTTCGGCGTTACCGGCCCGCTCCACCAGCTTCGGCAGCTTGGCGAACACCGACGGCGGGTAGCCTTTGGTGGCGGGCGGCTCGCCAATGGCCAAGGCGATCTCCCGCTGAGCCTGGGCAAAACGGGTCAGGGAGTCCATCAGCAACAGGACATTCTTGCCCTTGTCGCGAAAATATTCGGCAATGCGCGTGCAGTACATCGCAGCGCGAAGACGCATCAGCGGCGCGTCGTCCGCTGGCGAGGCCACCACCACAGAACGCTTGAGGCCTTCTTCACCGAGAATGTGCTCGATGAATTCCTTGACCTCACGCCCCCGCTCACCGATCAGCCCGACCACGATAATGTCGGCCTCGGTAAAGCGAGTCATCATGCCCAGCAACACACTCTTGCCCACGCCGGTACCGGCGAACAGCCCGAGACGCTGGCCGCGGCCGACCGTCAATAATCCGTTGATACTGCGAATGCCCACGTCCAGCGGCTGGCTGATGGGGTCGCGTTTGAGGGGGTTGATGGTCGGGCCGTCCATCGGAACCCAGTCCTCGGCCTTCATCCCGCCCTTGCCATCGAGGGCGCGGCCGGCACCGTCCAGCACCCGACCGAGCATGCTCATGCCCATGGGCAGGCGACCGGCGTCGGCCAAGGGCACCACTCGGGCGCCAGGCGCGATCCCGGCAACGCTGCCCACCGGCATCAGGAACACTTTGTTGCCGGAGAAGCCCATGACTTCGGCTTCTACCTGCACCGGGTGGTAACTGTCGTCGTTGATGACCATGCAGCGAGTGCCCATGGCCGCTCGCAAGCCCTCGGCTTCCAGGGTCAGGCCGACCATGCGCAGCAAGCGCCCTTCCAGGATCGGCTGGCCCGGCAGTGCCACGGCCTCGGCGTAAGTGCCCAGGCGCTTGGCGAAGCTGGTGCGTTCAAGGCGCATCGGGTTTTTCCAGTTCAACCTCGGCGACGGCCGCGGTCGCCGGCGCACTCACGGCACCCAACTCGACCTGCAGGTCCGCCTCGGCCGGATGCAGCGCCTGCTCATGAAGCTGATCGAGCACCTGATCCATGGCCTTGGTGATGCGGGTTTCCATGCTGGCGTCGATCCGGCTGTGCTCGGTTTCGACCCGACAACCGCCCGGCAGCAGCGCTTCGTCCTCGACGATGCGCCAGCTCTCTTCATGACGCTCGCGCAGGCTTTTGATCTGCTCGAAGTCCTGAGGATTGACGTACAGCCGCACATTACCCACGCCCAGGGGCAGGAGTTTTAGGGCTTCGCGCATGACGTGTTCGATCTGGCTGGAATCCATCGCCAGCTCACGCTGGATCACCTGGCGGGCAATGTGACGCACCAGATCCACCAGGGACCTTTCAATCTGCGTGTCCTGCTCGGCAATCGGCTCGAAGAGGTTGCCCATGAGCAACTCCAGGGCCTGCAGCTTGGCGCCCAGGGCCACTTCGGCTTCCTGGCGGACCTTCAAGGTGGTGCTGTGGAAACCTTCACGCTCGCCGGTGGCAAACCCTTCGTTATAGGCTTCCTGGCGAATGCTCTCGAGCTCTTCGAGGGTCAGTGGCTGGACTTCCTCCAGCGGCACCTCCTCCATCTCCACCGGCAGTTCTTCGACCGGTTCGGGCTCTGGCTCAGGCACATGGGGATCAAAACTGGGCAGCGCCCAGATGTCGAAACCTTCGACATCCCGGGCGCGAATCAGGTCGCTATGGGCTTCATCACTGCTGGACGACATAAAGCGACCTTAGATCATTTCTTCGCCGCCCTTCCCACCGAGAACGATTTCTCCGGCTTCGGCCATACGGCGGGCAATGGTAAGGATTTCCTTCTGCGCGGTTTCCACATCGCTGACGCGCACCGGGCCTTTGGCCTCGAGGTCGTCGCGCAGCAGTTCCGCCGCCCGTTTGGACATGTTCTTGAAGATCTTTTCCTTGACGCCTTCGTCCGAACCCTTGAGGGCCAGGACCAGCACATCGGAAGAGACTTCGCGCAGCAACGCCTGAATACCCCGATCATCAACATCGGACAGGTTGTTGAACACGAACATGAGGTCTTCGATCTGACCGGACAGGTCTTCGTCGACTTCGCGGATCGAGTCCATGAGCTGGCCTTCGATGGAGCTGTCGAGGAAGTTCATGATGTCTGCCGCACGCTTGATACCACCCAAGGTGGTGCGCGAGGCATTGGAGTTGCCGGAGAACTGCTTCTCGAGAATCTGGTTCAGCTCTTTCAGGGCCGCCGGCTGCACGGTGTTCAACGACGAGACCCGGAGGATGATGTCCAGCCGCGCCTTGTGGTCAAAGTTACCCAGCACTTCACCGGCCTGGTCGGGGTCGAGGTACGCCACCACGATCGCCTGGATCTGTGGGTGCTCGTAGCGGATCACGTCGGCCACGGCCCGCGGCTCCATCCATTTCAGGCTGTCGAGGCCGCTGGTGTTGCCGCCCAGGAGGATGCGATCGATCAGGCCGTTGGCCTTGTCTTCGCCCAGGGCCTGGGTGAGCATTTTACGCACGTAGTCATCGGAACCGACGCCAAGGCTGGTCTGATCGCCGACAATGTCGACGAACTCGCTCATCACCTGTTCGACCTGCTCACGGTGCACGTTGCCCATCTGCGCCATGGCCACACCCACACGCTGGACCTCTTTGGGCCCCATGTGGCGCAGCACTTGCGCGGCATCGGTGGACCCCAGGGACAGCAGCAGAATCGCGGCTTTGTCGACCCGGGTCAGTTTGGCGGTAGCGGCTCGGTTATCACTCATCTGCGTTAATCCACTCTTTCACGACCTGAGCCACACGACCCGGGTCTTCAGCCACCAGACTCTTGATTGCGTTCAACTGAGCGTCATAACCCTCGCTCGGGCTTGGCAGCAGAATGCTCTGCGGACCACCGAGGCTGACGCGATCGTTGGCCAGTTCGCCGTCCAGGCCGCCCATGCCACCGAGTTCGACATCGCTGCCCAGGCCTGCCAATTCCTTGCTTCTGCCGCCACCGGTGATGTTGTTGAGCACCGGACGCAGCACGCCGAACACCAGCACCAGGATGAACAGGACACCCAGCACTTGCTTGACGATGTCCCAGAACCAGGGTTGCTGATAGAACGGCGTTTCGGCGATCACTTCACCGCGATCAGCCGAGAACGGCACGTTGATCACGCTGACACTGTCGCCACGACTGGCGTCGAAACCGACGGCGTCCTGCACCAGGCGTGTGAAGCGCGCCAATTCGTCGGCGCTCCATGGGGCACGGGTGGTTTCACCGTTGGCGGCATTGACCTTGGTTTGATCGTCCACAACCACCGCCACAGACAGGCGATTCAAGCGACCCTGCTGTTGCTTGGTGTGGCTGATGGAACGGTCAAGTTCGAAGTTCTTGGTAGATTGTTGACGCTTGTCGGCCGGGTACGGGGCCAACATCGGCTGGCCGGTGGCCGGGTCCATGATCTGTTGGCCGTTGGCATCAAGCAGCGGCTGGCCGGGCTGCACCATCCCCGCCGAGGCGGTGGCGCCACCGGTGGTTTGCGGCGCGCTGGCCGGTGACGGTGGCTGGTTGCTCAGGGCACCCGGAACGCCTTGCGGGCCGTTGCTGCTGGAGCGCTGCTCATTCACCGACTGCTCGCTGCGCAGGGCCGGCTGGTCAGGGTTGAACTGCTCCGAAGTCGATTCGACGGCACTGAAGTCCACGTCAGCGGACACTTCGGCCTTGTAGCGGTCGTTACCCAGCACCGGTTGCAGGATGTTGTGCACACGCTGAGTGAGCATGCTTTCCATGCGGCGGCTGTAATCGAATTGCTTGCCGGCCATGGTCAGTTCGGAGTTTTCCGCCTGATCGGAGAGCAGGTTGCCCTTCTGGTCGACCACAGTGATCTGTGACTTGCTCAACTCGGGAACACTGGTCGCCACCAGGTTGATAATCGCCAGTACCTGGCCCGGCTCCAGGGAGCGACCGGAATACAGCTCAACCAATACCGAGGCGCTAGGCTTGCGTTCATCACGCACAAACACCGAGCTTTTTGGAATCGCCAGGTGCACACGGGCACCCTTGACGTTGTTCAGGCTGGAGATGGTCCGCGCCAGCTCGCCTTCCAGGCCGCGACGGTAACGGGTCGCTTCCATGAACTGGCTGGTGCCCAGGCCTTGCTCTTTATCGAGGATTTCAAAACCGATGTTGCCATCACCCGGCGCTACGCCAGCGGCGGCAAGTTTCAGGCGCGCCCGCGACAGGTCGTCAGCCTTGACCAGCAAGGCGCCGGAATTGGGCTCAACGGTATAGGGAATGTCGGCAGACGCCAGGGTGTCCATGACTTGCTTGGCATCCATACCCGCCAGGCTGCCATACAACGGACGGTAGTCGGGCTGCTGAGACCACAGCACCACGCAAAACCAATCGCCACGCTCGCAGCCAGACCGACCAACAGGCCTATCTGACGCAACATGGTCATCTCGGAAAGGTTTTCCAGAAAGGACAAGCCGAACAGCGGCGGTTTGCCGTCTATCGGGGTGGCCTTGGCCGGTACGTTATCGGCGACTGCTTCTGCCATGACTCAATCTCGTCCTTAAACCGGCATCTGCATGATGTCTTGGTAGGCCTGAACCAACTTGTTACGCACTTGGGTCAACGCTTGAAAAGACACACTGGCCTTTTGCGAGGAAATCATCACGTCCGTCAGATCAACGCCGCTCTTGCCAATTTCAAAGGCACTGGCCAGCTGACTGGAAGCCTGCTGAGTGTCATTGACCTTGTTCACGGCCTGCCCGAGCAAGTCGGAGAAGCTGCTGCCGCTGACTTCCGGCACTGCGACGGATTTCGGCTGAGCCATGGCATCCATTTGCATGGTGCGCATGTCCAACATCAACCGATTAAATTCAATACCTTGGCTCATGGTCTACTCTCTCTGACGACCCGCAATTTTTTGACACTCACGCAGCGGTTAGTGAGGTGTTAGCAACAAGGGTGCCAGCTCCATGGCTGCACCGACAAAAGCCCTTCGCGAAGCCGATTCCACAACACTCAGGTGGCAAACAAGTAAGCCTCGACATCCATTCCGGCATCGCGCATCTGCGCCAGTTTGTAGCGTAGGGTGCGCGGGCTGATGCCCAGGCGCTCTGCAGCTTCCTTGCGACGCCCACGCTCGGAGCGCAGGGTGTCGATGATCATCTGGAACTCGCGGCGACGCAGATCATCACCCAGCGCCCCCGCCGACTCGGCCGCCAGGGCATCGACTTCCTTGGGTACGATGCGCAAATGGCTGGACGGCGCTGCGGCCAGGGCCGGCAGCGGGGCGCAGGCCACCGGGCCGGCCAGGCAGAAATCTTCCGGCTGGATCAAGCCGCCCTGCTGCAGGATCAATGCGCGCTGGATGGCGTTATCCAACTCACGCACATTACCCGGCCAAGGGTAAGCCTCCAGGCAAGCCTGAGCCTGGACGGAGAGCCGAGCCGCCGCGTGCTTCATTTTATTGACGTGCTTGGCCAACAAGCGCTCGGCCAGCGGCAGGATATCGGCGGTGCGCTCGCGCAACGGGCGCCAGGCCAGGGGAAACACCGACAAACGGTAGTAAAGGTCTTCACGGAAACGTCCGGCCGCCACTTCACCGGCCAAATCACGGTTGGTGGTGGCCACCACCCGGATGTCCAGACTGATCGGCTTGCGCGCCCCCACCCGCTCCACTTCCCGCTCTTGCAGCACGCGCAGCAGCTTGGCCTGCAAGCCCAGGGGCATTTCGGAAATCTCATCCAGCAACAGGGTGCCGCCGTCGGCTTGCTCGAACTTGCCCGCCTGGGCCGCGATGGCTCCAGTGAAGGAACCCTTCTCATGACCGAACAAAGTGGCTTCGAGCATGTTGTCGGGAATGGCCGCACAGTTGATGGCGATGAACGGTTGATTGGCACGATGGGAATGCTGATGGATATAGCGCGCCAGCACCTCCTTGCCGGTCCCGGACTCACCGGAAATCAGCACCGTGGAGTCACTGCGCGCCACCCGAGCAGCCAATTCCAGCAGCTGCGCACTGGCCGGCTCGAAGGCCACCGGCCCCTCGGATTCTGCACCGCTCAGAGTACCCAGGGCATGGCGCGCCACCAGATCCAGCAAGGCCCGAGGCTCGAAGGGCTTGACCAGATAATCGGCAGCACCTTGACGCATAGCCTCCACCGCTCGCTCGACGGCACCATGGGCCGTCATCAGCAGCACCGGCAACTGGGGCTGGCGACTACGCAGCAAGCCGAGCAACTGGTGACCGTCCATGCCCGGCATATTGACGTCACTGACCACCAGACTGAAGGCTTCTTCCGCTACCGCGCTCAGCGCCTCTTCCGCACTACCGACAGCACGATAGTCGTGACCAGCCAGCAGCAGGGTATCCGCCAGGGCCTCGCGCAATGCGCGATCGTCTTCGACCAGTAACACCTTGATTGCCATGTTCTTCATTCCCCTCCATGGGCGCCGCAGAACAGCGGCAACGTGACCAGCGCACAGGTGCCGCGCCCCGGGCGAGAACGCAGGGACAACTCACCCTGGTGAGCACGCGCCACAGCCTTGACCACGGTCAGGCCCAGCCCGGTGCCGTTGACCTTAGTGGTGTAGAACGGCTCGCCCAGACGAGCCAGTACGGCAGCATCGATACCGCTGCCGCTGTCACTGACGCACAGGCGCAACTGGTTATCGCGGCTATACAGATGCACCTTCAGGCGCGCCTGTCCGGCGCTGGCTTGAATGGCGTTTTCCAGCAAATTGAGCAATGCCCCGACCAGGGTGTCGCGATTGCACAGCAACTCGCCGATATGGCTGTCGCACTGCCAGCGAATCGACACGTCCTGGACCTGGGTCAGGGCCGCCGCCTGCAGCGACTGCATCAAGGCACCCGGACTGACCCGATCGGTCAACGGCAACTCGCCGCGGGCGAACACCAGCATGTCGCGCACCTGGTGCTCCAACTCGTGCAAACGCTCCTTCAAGCGCCCGGCGAAACGCTGCTGGGTGGCGACCGGCAACTCTTGCTCGGTCAAGTGGCTGGCATAGAGCAAGGCGGCGGACAGCGGCGTGCGGATCTGGTGAGCCAGGGAGGCGACCATGCGCCCCAGAGAGGACAAGCGCTCATGACGCGCCAGTTGATCTTGCAGATGTCGGGTTTCTGTCAGGTCATTCAGCAGCACCAACTGCCCGGGCTCGGCATCCAGTGAGCGGGTGGCAATGGACAGACGCCGACCGTCCTTGAGGGAAATTTCGTGCCCATCGTCCTCTCGCGGCGCAAAGCTGCGGGCGATGATATGCCGCCACAACTCCCCCTCAAGGGGCAGGCCCAGCAGTTCGCAGGCAGCGGGGTTGGCTTCACGGACAATGCCCTGGCCATCGATGACGATCACGCCACCCGGCAACAGGTCGAGGAGATTTTGCAGACGATTGGCCAGACGCTCTTTTTCCGCCAATTCCTGCATACGCTGGGCGCTGACGACGGCCAGTTCGCCCTTGAGCTCGGTCACCCGCGCCTCAAGCATGCTGTAGGAGTCAGTAAGTTGGCTCGACATCTGATTGAACAAGGCAAAAGCCTGCTCAAGCCCCTGCCGGCTCGCCTGCTCTACGGACGACGATTGACCCTGGGCATCAGGGACAGGAGACATCTGGGCGGCTTGGGGCATCGTGCTCTCTCGCGTGGCTGACCGTCAGTTAAACGGAACGTTGCAAGAGACTTAGCAATACCCGTGCCTAAAAAAAACAGACCGCTTTTCAATGGCTTGAAAAACAGGCGTCAATCATCCGCCTGTTCATCACCCTCACGCCGACTCATGCCGTACTTGCGCATCTTCTCCACCAGGGTGGTGCGACGGATACGCAGGCGTTCAGCGGCGCGCGCCACAATGCCATTGGCATCATCCAGGGCCTGCTGGATCAAGCCTTGCTCAAGGCCACCGAGGTAGTCCTTCAGGTCCAGGCCTTCAGGCGGCAACATCGCGGTGGCGGAGAAATCCGGAGTGTGGCCATTGATGGCAACACGCTCTTCCAGATCGCTGCGCAGACTGTCCACCAGTTGCTCGTCCTCATCGTCCACGTAGCGGAATTTCTTCGGCAGCT
Organism: Pseudomonas morbosilactucae; assembly: GCF_023241715.1. Lineage (GTDB taxonomy): Bacteria > Pseudomonadota > Gammaproteobacteria > Pseudomonadales > Pseudomonadaceae > Aquipseudomonas > Aquipseudomonas morbosilactucae. The sequence goes on along the minus strand of NZ_JALQCW010000090.1, from coordinate 79,414 downwards.
CGACCACGCCGATCACGCCATAAGGGTGCATGATCGCCATGCGCTCCACCAGGTTGGCCAACTCACGGACGTTGCCCGGCCAACCGTGACGGCAGAGCGACATGATGGCGGCAGAGTTAAAGCGAATCGAACCACGCTTCTCGTGCTCCATGCGCGAGATCAGTTCGTTCATCAACAACGGAATGTCTTCCACGCGTTCACGCAGCGGAGCCATTTCGATGGGGAATACATTCAGGCGGTAGTAGAGGTCTTCGCGGAAACTGCCCACCTCGATCATGCTCTCGAGGTTCTTATGGGTCGCGGCGATGATGCGCACGTCGACGCCCTGGGTCTTGTTGCTACCCACGCGCTCGAAGGTACGTTCCTGCAGGACACGCAGCAACTTGACCTGCATCGGCAACGGCATGTCGCCAATTTCGTCCAGGAACAGGGTGCCGCCATTGGCTAGCTCAAAACGCCCGGCACGGCTGGTGATGGCGCCGGTGAACGCGCCCTTCTCGTGACCGAAGAGTTCGCTTTCCAGCAGTTCGGCAGGAATCGCCCCGCAGTTGACCGGGACGAACGGCGCCTCACGACGCTTGGAGTGATAGTGCAGGTTGCGCGCGACCACTTCCTTGCCAGTTCCCGACTCGCCGAGGATCAGCACACTGGCATCGGTATCCGCCACTTGCTGCATCATCTGCCGCACGTGCTGGATCGCTCGACTGGTACCTACCAGACTGCGGAACAGATTGGGTTCACGGTGACGACCGCGCTCACGGGCCTGATCGTACATTTCACGATAGACCTGGGCACGATGCAGGGAGTCGAGCAATTTGCTGTAGCTGGGGGGCATTTCCAGGGTGGATAGCACACGACGGCGCTGGTCTTCCGGCAACTCGACGGAAGAATTTTCACCCATTAACAAAACTGGAAGGAACTCATCCCAGGCAGAGAGTGTCTTTAGCAAGCCCAAAAGCGCACCAGGAGCACTGACAGTCCCGATGAGGACGCAAATGACTTCACGACTAGATGACAAAGAGCCGACAGCCTGCTGCCAGTCATGGCTACCGCAGGGTAAATTTTCTTCACCAAGAAAATTTAAAATCACCGCCAGGTCGCGGCGGCGGACGCTATCGTCATCGATCAGCAGAATTTTGGTTTCACGCCACATGCAATAGCAACTTCCCTAGTCAACTCAATGCCCTGGATTTAGGGGCAAGCTAGACGCGCTTTTAGACACTTCTGCCTTGTAGACGCCTGAAATCTGAAAACAGCCACTAGTTAAGTCAAAAAAGCGTGCACAGTCAAATTTATGGCGCGCCGAGGTCGGATTAACTCAACATTAACCGAATAGATGGTAAACCTTTGCCGCATTTTGCGCTTGGTGGATCTGTTGCATCTCGTCGACTATTGCCTGGCGCTCCCCTGTCGCCACCTCGAGCAATTGCCGGTATACCCCCAACAACTCCTCAAGATTCTCGCGCAAGGCGGTCTCATCGACCTGAGCCTCGCTGAGCACGTCCTCCATGCACGAACGGCAGGCCAGGTCTAATTCACCGATGGCTTCCCAGTTACGCTCCGCCAAGGCACCTACCAAGGCTTCACGGGTTTGTTCGATACGCTGCAGGACAGCACTCATGGCAACCTCCTTAAAACTGCGAGCCCGGCTCGGCGATGGCATCCCAGCCATCTTTCACCGTGCGGAGCAGATCGGCGACCTCATCAAGAATCTTTGTGTCGGTCTTGATGTTGGCCTCAGCCAGACGCTTCATCATGTAGGTGTAGAGGCTGTCCAGATCCCCCAGGCTATCCAGCGAGTTTTCCAGATCCAGACCTTCACGCAAGCCACCAATGATGCCGATGGCCTTGCTGATAAATACGCCTTTGTTGGCGACATCTTTGCGCTCGATCGCGCCCTTGGCCTGAGCGATACGATCCAGGCCACCTTCCATCAACATCTGCACCAGGCGATGTGGGCTGGCGACGGAAGTTTGCGCCTGGGCACCAATTTTCTGGTACTGCCGAAGGGCTAGCATCGGATTCATGTTGTACCTCATCAAAACTCAAGGGTTCGTATAAGCAGTGTATCGACACCGCGTCAAAAAACTTTAGATCAAAAGCAAAAAGCCCGGAACGCTGGAATAGCGTTGCCGGGCTTTTGGCGCAGGCTGAATATTAGCCTTTTTGCTGCGCGGTCAACGCCTCAAACATCGACGTAATGTTGCTGGCAGTGGCTTTAAGCTGCCCGACCAATGTATCCATCGCAGCGTACTTTTTGGTCAACACAGATGTCAGGGTTTCAATACGGCGGTCCAGCGCCTCCTGATCAGCGGTCAGGCGGTTCTTGGTCACCGACAAGGCCTTGGAGCGCGCTGTCAGGATACTCTCTTGCGTAGGGGTAGCGCCCTGAGTGAATTGCTTGGTGGCGCTGTCCATCCGCGCCAGCAGACCGTTGTCGCCGGTAAACATCTCCTGGACTTCACTGCCGAGTTTCTTGTCGTTCATCGCCGTGGCGTACTTGGTGGTATCGAAATCCAGAGCACCGGTCTTCTGGTTGGTGGTAATCCCCAACTGAGCCAGTACCGTCAGATTTGTACCCGCACCAACCTCGGACAACGGCTTGCGAATTTCCGCCAGGATCGACCGCGGCAACGCATCGCCCGTCATGGCCGCTGACGTGGTGGTGCCATCGTCGTTCACAGTGGCTTTGGTCAGAGCCGTAATGCCGTTAGCCACCGCGTTATAGGCATCGACGAACTTCTGGATCGAGGCTTTCAAACCGTCGGTGTTAGCCGCCACGGTAATGGTGGTGGAGGCCGCTGGGTCGGCAGCCACCAGATTCAGGGTCAGGCCCGAAATCGCCTTATCAATGGTGTTCTTACTGCTGGTCAGCGTCAGTCCGTCAACCGAATACTTGGCATCCTCCGCCACCTTACCGATTGCACCGGAGGAGGTAGCGGTTGGAGTAGCGCCCATCAAGGCAGTACCGTCGATTTCCAGCCCGGCGATGCCGCTAACGGAGATATCTGAACCCGCACCGGTGGTAGTGGATCCCAGCACCAAACGCGAGCCAAAGGAGTCGGTGACGATGTTGGCGCTGATACCAGCATTCTTCAGCGCAGAATCATTGTTGATCGAGTCGCGCACCGATTGCAGGGTGGCGCCGCTTTTAACTGAAAGATTGTAATCAGTGCCATTTTGACTGATTTTCAGGTCACCAGTCGGAATAGCACTGGTCGTACCGCCGGCGAAGGCAGCACTGGCTACTTTCGAGGAGGTCGCCAGGTTATCCACCTTGACTACGTAAGTACCCGCCACTGCCGTATTGGTGGCAGTGCCTGTAACTGCTTTGTCATTGGTGGTTGTGGCGGCAAAACCATTGAACTGCGGCGTAGTGGTGCTGCCGAGTGTCTTGATGGTGGTTTGGAAAGTCGCTAGCAACGACTGCAGCTTGGCAATACCCGAAATGCTCGCAGTATTGGTCGCGGTCGCGCGCGTAATCTGACCCTGCTTGGCAGCCTTGTCAGCATTCACCAGGGCTTCGACGATGCCACTGATGTTCAGGCCGGAGCCCAGACCAGTACTCGGTACAATTGGACTTGCCATGTTGATCTCCCTTTTCGTGTGCCGCCGGTCTTTTTGACCGCTACAAGGCTCAAAAGAACTTAACAACAATATTCGTGCCAGCCGTCAGACTTTAGCACTGAACAACAGGCTGCTCGCATCATTCAAACTGTTGGCCAAACGCAGGACTTCTTCATTGGGGATCTGCCGAACCACCTCACCCGAATCACTGGCAATCACTTTGACCACCACTTTTCCGGAAGGCTCATCGATCGAGAACTCCAGGTTACGCTTGACCGACTGCACGAACTTTTCAATTTCCTGAACAGCCATCTTCAGTTGGTCCTGCTCGCTTTGAGGGTCTTTTTTACTCTCGTCACTGGTAGCCGACAACTCCGCCACAACGACCTGAGGCTTCTCCAGCGGCTTTTCAGCAACCGGGGCTGCAGCATGCGCCGTCGGATAAGACAAGTTCAGCTTCACGCTCATATCCATGTCCATCACCTCTAAAAGTAAAAAAGCGGGAGAGCACGACCAGCGCACTCACCCGCCAAAGCTTAGCCAGCTATTACTGAAGCAGCTTCAGTACAGCGGATGGCAGTTGGTTGGCCTGGGCCAGAACTGCGGTGGAAGCTTGTTGCAGAGTTTGTTGCTTGGTCAGCTGTGCAGTTTCAGCAGCGAAGTCGGTATCTTGTACACGACCCAGTGCAGCACTGGCGTTTTCGTTGATGTTCTGCAGGTTGGAGATGGTGCTGGTCAGACGGTTCTGTGCAGCACCGAGGTCGGCACGGCTGGTGTTGATGGTTTTCAGAGCCGCGTCGATTGCAACCAGAGCAGTGCTGGTGCTGGCCTCTGCAGTGGTGCTGTCGTTACCGGTGATGGAAATGGTAGCCGAGTCAACACCCAGGGTGGTGGCGTCGAAGCCGCTGTCCAGGGTGATGGTGATCTGGTTGGTTGCGCCAGTGTTGGAACCGACCTGGAAGGTCATGGTGCCAGCGGAACCGTCGATCAGGTTTTTGCCGTTCAGGTTGGTCGACGCTGCGATACGAGTCAGCTCGTCCGACATGGTCGCGAATTCTTTGTTCAGAGCGACACGGTCATCAGTACCGTTGGAGTCGTTTCGCGCTTGAACAGCCAGTTCACGCATACGCTGCAGAATGTTGGTGGATTCTTGCATCGCGCCTTCAGCGGTCTGGGCGATGGAGATACCGTCGTTGGCGTTTTTGATCGCCATAGTCTGACCGCGGATCTGCGAAGTCATACGGGTAGCGATTTGCAGGCCGGCGGCGTCGTCTTTAGCGCTGTTGATTTTCAGGCCGGAAGACAGGCGAGTCATCGAAGTCGACAGAGCATCGGAAGCCTTGTTCAGGTTTTTCTGAACGTTCAACGATGTGACGTTAGTGTTTACTGTTAAAGCCATGACGAATTCCTCGTTGGTTGGGTACTGCGGCTTCCGGCCCTGGCAACCGCCGGGTATGGCCTAGAGAACCTTCGTAATAGTTATCGTCGGCAATGCAAGTTGCTTGAGGGCTTTTTTAAAAAAAATTGCCATCACACTGCCACCCCCCGTAAAACAAGGGCTTAGGCACGAGACACCCAAGAAAATGACGCCAGAAAAACACCGGGATAAAGACCGATCCCGGTATCGACACCCAAACGATCAGGCCGCGAACGCTGCCTGCAACCATTGCACCAACTCGTATTCCATGTAATCCGCCACGCCCAGCCAGTCTTGCGCCTCCTGGCGCCCCAGCATCTGGGTCAACCAATGGGCCCATTCTGGTTCGAGCTCCACCCGCTCCTCGAGCAACGCCTGCACCCGCGCACAGAGTTCAACCATCAATAACGACGCTTCGACATCCCGCCCCAGGCGAAACAAGCCGGCCCCCTGCTGCAGGCCAACGGACAACGACTCGACCTCATTCACGGCATGTACTCCCCACGGAAGGTGGTGCCGGCGATCATTGCCCCGGCTCGACTGGTGTTGAAGAACGCCACATCGGGCTGCCCGGCAATAAAACGCTCTAGCTCGCACAGGTAGCTGCGGAAGTTGAGCTGGGTCCTGACCCGCTGCCCATGGCCATCGAGCAACCAATGCTTGGCGACGCCCAGTTGGGGCCCAAGGTGGCCATCCTTCCAGCCCGCGTGGGTTTTGTTCATGGGGAAGGCAAAGTCAGCACCGAACAGTGTCACCCGACGCGCACCCAGGCGCACCGCCAGGTCCACCGCCGGGTGAATCACACTGCCCCCGGTATGCAACTGCGCCCGAGGCACCTGCTGGCGCAGCGCCTGATACACCGGGCTGGCCGAATAACCGACGTAACGCGCCCCCTGCCAGCCCTGCAACACCAAGGGGTTGGCCAGAGGCATGTACACCAGGCCGACGTCCGCCGAGTCATCGGGCGGCAGATGGCGCAGGTTGATCAAGCGATCGACGGTCACCACCAGATCAGGCTTGATGCCCTGGGCCAACAATGGCTGATACGCCGTATCCACGCAGATCAGCAGCGGGCGCGGGGCCTGCTGGCGAATGTCGCGAAGACGCTGGAAGTGGTGCTCCAGGCTGGGGCCCGTGGCGATGACGAAAACTTCGCGCCCAGGCTGACTATCAAACAGCTCGGCAACATCCCGATCGCGCTGCACCCACTCTAGGCTGGCCGCCAGGCGCTGGGCAATCTCCGGATGATCGGCAGAAAACTGCCGATTGTTGAACCCCAGGTGAGTCTCGCTCACCAAGCGATCGCGGATCTTGGCATTGAAGTCATCCGCCAGCACCAGTTCGGCCGGCAGCGCAAAGAACGGAAGCTGGATCTCCGGCAAGTCGCCGGCGTAACACAGCTCTACACGTGGGTCCTGCAGCCAATCCTGCTGCTCCAGCAACTGCAGCACCAGCTTGAACACCGCGCCATTGAGAATATGCACCCAGAGGTGCTTCAGCCCCGGGCGCTCCAACAGCACCCTGACCAGGTCTCCGAGCCCGGTGCCGTAGAGATGCAGTTGCGCGCTGTCGGGCAGGCTATCGGCCTGTAAATGCGACTCCCGCAGACGGTCATGGCGACTGCTGAGCTGAATGCCGGCAATGCTCAGGGTCGAACCTATGCCCTCCATCAGTTCGGCCTGCAACACCTCGCTGTCCTCGGCCTGCACCCGGTCGAGCAATACCGGCCATCGCGCCTGCAGCACCAGGGCATTGCGCTCGAAGATCTCACTCATGCCGCCTCGCTCATCATTCGTGCAAAAAAATAGCGCTCAAGGTTACACCCTGAGCGCTATGTGTGAAGCCTGAAGAACTGTCAACTCATGGACGATGAAGGATCGCCGAACCCCATGACAGGCCTACGCCGAACCCACTCAGGGCCACACGTTTCCAGTCCGAGTCCAGGACATGCTTCTCCAGCAGCAAAGGAATGCTCGACGACACGGTATTACCGGTCTCGACCATGTCCTTGATGAATTTCTCCGGGTCGCCCTCGAAGCGCCGCGCCACGGCGTCGACAATCGCCGCGCTGCCTTGGTGAATGCAAAACGCATCGATATCGTCGGCACTCAAACCGGACTCATTCAGCAGCTCGTGCAAATGCGCCGGTACTTTCAGCAAGGCAAAATTGAACACCTGACGACCGTTCATAAAGAACACGCCGTCGCTGACTTTCAAATGGGGAGCGCCGGAACCGTCAGTACCGAATTTGGCCTTGCCCAACTGCCAGGCGGCGTCTTCACCCATCCAGGTGGCGGTCGCTGCATCACCGAAGAGCATGGTGGTATTGCGGTCTTCGGGGTCGACAATCTTCGAATACGGGTCAGCGGTGACCAGCAAGCCGTTCTTCAGGCCTGCCGCTTCCATAAAGCCCTTGATCGCGTAAATGCCGTAGACATAACCGGAGCAACCCAGGGAAATATCAAACGCCGCGACCGTGGTCGGCAGGCCCAATTTGTCCTGGACGATAGCGGCGGTGTGCGGCAAACCTTCTTCGTCACCGTTCTGGGTCACGACGATCAATACGTCGATGGCTTCGCGCTTGAGTTCAGGATTGCTGGCGAACAACGCATTGACCGCTTCGACACACAGGTCCGAGGTTTCCTGGCCATCATCTTTGCGCGGCAGGAAAGCGGAACCGATCTTGCCCAGGATGAACTCTTCATCCTTGGCGAATTTTGCACCTTGTGCGTAATTGTCCACGCCGGCTACAGGCACGTAGCTCGCAATGCTCTTTATGCCAATCATTACGGCTTCCCAATAATAAACAGCCCAATACCCTCCATCGATAAACGATCGAGGGCTGCCGATAAACAGGTTTTTGTTGCCCTCGCCAAGAGGGCACCGGAAGAACAAAGGGCTATCACAGGACCAAACACCGGCCTGGCGCCATCTCCCCGGCCAATACAATACAGTGAAGATGCGCGTTATGACTCGCAGGTCACGCTATTTTGCCGAATCCACCGACAAAGGCCCGTTCGACAGATGCCTAATTCCGGGCCCCGACCATCGATCGAACCTGGAATCATTGCACCTCGCCGCCAGCCTTCAGTGCCGCATAGAGGTACTCGGCACGCAGCCAGTCCTCTTCGGTATCGATGTCCTGCACCAGGTGCCGGGGCAGGATCACCGGCAGGCTCTGCGAGGAAAACATGACCTCTCCGGCCAGCCATGCCTGGGTACGCCCCCAATAAAACTGCCCGGCATCCTGATAGGCCTCGGGCAAATCCTGGGAGCGGGTGTCGCGAAACTCGGGGTACAGCGGCGTCAAGGCGCCCTCCCCGTCCAGGCACAAAGCCCGTTGCACCGGAAACCCGAAGCCGCAGACGGAAAAGGCAAAGGACTTGTCCGGGTGCTGCAGCAGCGCTTCCAAGCCTTGGCGCAGATAGCGCGCCTGCAGCAACGGCGCCGTGGCGTAGATGCAACAGCTGTAATCGAACGAACGCCCCTGATCGCCAACCGCCTCCAGTGCATGCTGGATCACAGCAGTGGTACCCGTGAAGTCATCAGCCAATGCGGCTGGCCGCACAAACGGCACACTGGCTCCGCTAGCCCGAGCCCACTCGGCAATCTCCGGGTCATCGGTACTGACCAGCACCTCATCGAACAGCCCCGAATCCAATGCTGTACGAATAGAACGCACCACCATGGGCGTGCCGTCGAACAACTTGAGGTTCTTGCGCGGAATACGCTTGCTGCCGCCACGAGCGGGAATGATTGCAATGGCCGTCACAGCGTCTGAGGCTCCTGCAACAGTCGACGCAACTGGGCAACGACATAATCCTGCTGCTCGTCGGTCAGCCCTGGAAACAGCGGCAGGCTGATCGCTTCGGCGTAGTACCGTTCCACCTCAGGGAAGTCGCCCCGGGAAAAACCGAACTGCGCGTAATCCGGCTGCAAGTGCACGGGAATGTAATGCAGGTTCACGCCCACCCCAGCCTCCCTCAACGCCTCGAAGATCTCCCGGTGAGAACGCTGAAGCCGATCCAGCCGCAAGCGCACCACATACAAATGCCAGGCCGATAGTGCATCTGCCTGGGCCACAGGCAACGACAGCGGCAGATCACTCAACAGTTCGGTGTAGCGCGCAGCCAACTGACGGCGTCGCGCCACAAAGCCCTCGAGCTTATCCAACTGCGACAACCCAAGGGCCGCCTGGATATCAGTGATCCGGTAATTGAAGCCCAGCTCGATCTGTTGGTAGTACCAAGGGCCGTGAGAGGCCTCGGTCATGTGCTCCGGATCGCGCGTCATGCCATGGCTGCGCAACCGTCGCAAACGCTCGGCGAGCTGCGGGCTGTTGGTCATGACCATGCCACCTTCAGCAGTGGTGATGATTTTCACTGGATGAAAGCTGAATACCGTCATTACGGCAAACTCACCACACCCAACTGGGCGCCCCGCATAACAAGCGCCCACTGCATGAGAGGCGTCTTCGATCAAGGTAAAACCGTAGCGTCGGGACAACTCGCCGAGGGCCCGTAAATCACAGCTCTGCCCGGAGAACGCCACTGCCACCACAACCTTGGGCAGACGACCGGATACTTCAGCGGCCTGCAATTTGACAGCCAGTGCCCCGGCGTCGAGGTTCCAAGTCTGCGGATCAATGTCGACAAAATCCACGGAGGCGCCGCAGTAGCGCCCGCAGTTGGCTGATGCCAGGAAGGTATTGGGGGTGGTCCATAGCCAGTCACCTGGCCCCAGCCCGGCCGCCAGACAAGCGATGTGCAGCGCCGCCGTGGCATTGCATACCGCCACGCCGTGGCCGGCTTCGCAGTGCGCGGCCATGGCCTGTTCGAAACGCTCAATGGTCGGCCCTTGCGTCAGCCAGTCAGACTGCAGCACCGCCACCACCGCATCGATATCGGCCTGGTCAAGGCTCTGCCGGCCATACGGAATCATGCTGACAGCTCAGCGTGCAGCTCAGCTATCTGGCCGACATCGAGAAACTCAGGATTGGTATCGGAGCGGTACTCAAACGCCTCATCCACCGGCCGCCCGCGCTCCCCGACCCCATCCAAGGCGAAGTCGATACCGGTCTGGGTAAAGCGGATCGACGGCTGGATGGTGTAGTGGTCAGCAAACTCTAGGGTCATACGCGCGTCATCCAAAGGCACCATCAACTCGTGGAGTTTCTCCCCCGGACGAATGCCCACATGCGTGTGCGGCAAATGCCCGGCCATGCCCAGGGCCAGGTCGACAATACGGATCGACGGAATCTTCGGCACGAAAATCTCGCCCCCCTGCATACGGGCAAAACTGTCGAGTACAAATTGCACCCCATGGTCCAGGGTGATCCAGAAGCGCGTCATACGCTCGTCGGTAATCGGCAGGCTCTGGGCCCCCTCGGCGATCAACTTGCTGAAAAACGGCACCACTGACCCACGGGAACCGGCCACATTGCCGTAGCGCACCACAGCAAACCGGGTCTGCTGGTCTCCGGCGATGTTGTTGGCTGCCACAAATAGCTTGTCCGATAACAACTTGGTCGCGCCGTACAGATTGATCGGGCTCGCCGCCTTGTCAGTGGACAGTGCCACCACTTTCTGCACGCCATTATCAATGGCTGCAGCAATGATGTTTTCCGCACCGTTGACATTGGTGCGAATGCATTCCGTAGGGTTGTACTCGGCCGCCGGTACCTGCTTCAAAGCCGCGGCATGGACCACGAAATCGATGCCGCGCATGGCCTGACGCAGTCGCTCTGCATCACGCACATCACCCAGAAAATAACGCATGCACGGCGCATTGAAGGTTTGCTGCATCTCATACTGCTTGAGTTCATCCCGAGAGAACACTACCACCCGTTTAGGCTGATAGCGCTCAAGCAAATGGCGGATGAAGTTGCGCCCGAATGAGCCGGTGCCGCCAGAGATGAAAATAGATTTGCCGTTGAACATATCGGATCCTTTTACCTGCCAGCGAGGCTTAAGCCAGCAACTGCGCCCAGTCCACACCGGAGGCGGCACTGAGGGTGAAAGCCTTGCCCGTCAAGGCCAGGTTCTGGTTATAGGCCACATCCTGGGCAAAACGCGCCGACCACTTGTCCACCAGGGCCGCAGCGGCCTGTGGGTGGTCCGGCAGGATGCCCGAATGAACCATTTGCGCCCGCGGCGTCCACACCGTCAGGTAGCCGGCATCGGCGGCCTTCAGGCACAGGTCGACATCGGCGAACGCCTCGGCGAAATGCTCTTGATCCAAGCCACCCAGGGCTTGGTACAACTCTTTGCGGACCATCAGGCAGGCGCCCGATACAGCACTGTAGTTCTGCTCGGCCCACAGACGATTCAGATAACCGGCTTCGCTCTTCGGCGCGCCGACAAATGCCGCCCCCACGCCACCATTGAGCCCCAGGATCAGGCCGGCCTGAGTGGTAACGCCCTGCTCATCCACCAGACGCGCGCCGACAATCCCCACTTCCGGACGCTGAGCCTGATTGACCAGGCTGTCGATCCAGTTGGCGTTGCCCACTTGAGCGTCCGCCGACAGCAGTACCAAGTACTCTCCCCGTGCTTCCTGGCTCAGGGCATTGGACAGCTCAGCCGGGCTCAGGCGCTGCTCAGTCCGCAACACTCGTACGCGGTTGCCCTGCTGCTCCAGGCTGCCCAGCCAGGTCGTCAGGTCCTCGCTCTGATTGTGGTTATCGCCAATCAACACTTCATAACGCGAGTAGCGGGTACGCTGCAGCACGCTGACCAGGCAGGCTTGCAGCTCGGCGAAGTTATCCTCGGCCTGCAACAGGATGGAAACCAGCGGCCGCTCAGCATGGCGATAATCGACCTGGTAGACACCCGGCTGCTCAGTGCCAATCTGCGCACGGTAACCACGGATCCCCAAGTGACGGGTGAGCATACGCTTGACCAGGCCGGCCTCGAGAGGCTCCTGGACCTCGCTGATCAACAGCGGCTCGGCCAAGTGGGCCAGGCCCGCCAGGCCACCCTGCTCGATCAGGCGCAGCACCAGGTCGAATTCCAGGCCCGGCGCGAAGTCGACCGAGTAGCCACCGACATCGGCCCAGACCTCACGACGCACCAACCAGTGTCCAGCCATCAGGTCCGGAACGCTCTGCAGCAGGTCGAGGTTGACCCCGGGGCGGAACACATCCCTCAGGGTGCCGTCGGCCTGGCGCTGGACCTCGTCCATCGCCACCGCACGGCAGCCAGAAGCGTCGAGCAGTTCCAGGCTGGCACGCAACAGACCGCTCTGGGTAAACAGATCCCCTGCGCGTATCAGCAGCAACCAGTCCGCAGTGGACTGGCCGGCGAGCTGATTGAGGCGCTCTACATAGTTGCTGGCAGTGACTTTGACGAAGTGCACCGTGTCTTGCGGTCGCGTGGTCGCTGGCAGATCACCCGCGGTCAACACCACCACCTTGAAGGCCTTGCAATGACTGGCCACCAGGCTGTCGAAGGTCGCCTGCAACTTAGCCATGTCGCCCTCAAGATCAAGCAACAGGATGCAGAACTGCGGCCCCCCCTTGTGCTTGGCCAGGTGTGCGGCAATCGCCTTGAGTTGCAGGGTGTCCGGCTTACGCGCGTCCAGCCAGTTCAGCAGGCGCCCCGACGGCATACCGTCCAGCAGGGTGCGGCTGTGCGTGGTCGGCACGGCCTCCAGGCGCTCGACCCAGGCCTGCAGTTGCGCCACCAATTGCGGCTCATCACTGCCCGCCAGGGACTGCAGCAGGCGCTTGACCACCCGTAGGTTGAAGACGCTGCTATCCAAAGCGACCCAAAGACGGTTGCGGATCGTCGCCTCGGTGTCGTTGGGCTGGACCCGCAGCAGTTCTTCCTGCTTGAGCAATATGCCTTCCAACTGCTTAAGCTGCGGCCGGCTGGTCGGCATGCTGTGGATCAGGAATTCGAACTGGGTCAACAGATCGAACACTTTCTGGTTATAGAACGGCATCTCGACAAATTGACGCTCGCCGAAGCTGCGCACTGGCGCCATGGTCGACTCCAGCCACTTGGAGCGGAAGATCCGCACCCCCTCAAGGGAGCGCCCGCTTTGCAGGCAATCGCCCATGGCCTGGAAACTGTCGAGCAGCAATTGCTTGCGCTCTGCCACGGAACCCTCGAGCCCGGTGGGCAGCGACGCCAGAAGCTCGGCGAATTGTTCACGCTGGGCAACACTCTTGGCATCGTTGTAAAGCAATACCGTGAGCACATTAGTGTTGTGTTGGGAGCCGCCTGAGTTGACTTCGCGCACGGCATAAGGAATCGGCAGGATCCGCGCCTTGGCGCAGGCCAGCAGGTAGATTGCATGGCCAATTTCCTGCCACTCGAAGCTGACCCCTGCAGGTAACTGGCTGAACCACTGCTGCAGCAGTTCGGTGCGGGTCACCCCATAGAACGGCGGCAGAAACTGGCTCATGAACTCCATGACCCGTTCACCGGCCTGCTCCGAGCAGTAGTCTTCACAAACTCGGCGGTCACGGCGGAAATACTGGACTTCGTTAGCGTGCGCCGAGTACATGATCCCGTAGCCATGGCACAGGCCGTAGTCGGGGTTGGCCTGGAGGAAGTCCACAGACTCGTTCAGAGCGTCGAACAACAGAAAGTCGTCATCGGCGGCAAACGCCATGTACGGCGTGGTCACCTGGGCCACCCCGTAATTCAGCTTGTCTTGCAGACCCGAGTAAGCGAACTGCGGCAAGTGACGGTAATCCGCTGCGGGATAATCCGCCGCCAGGCGCTCATCACCTTCCGGAGACGAATCCAGCACCAGGACCTTGCCCGCAAACCCCTTGTAGTACTCCATGGTGCGGCGCAAATAGGCTTTACGGTTGTGGGTAATCACGACCAGAGTAAAGCGCTCACTAAGTGGTGCGACGTCTTGAACCATGTTCTGAACCTGCATATTCCTGTCCCCACAACCGGCTGACCGCCGGCATTCTGAAAGCGATGGTAATTAGCGAACCCGGCGCAGATAACCGTCTGGCGCCACAGTGATCAGCAGCTTGTTCTGCATCTGCTGGTCGATTTCAAAATCGCGATTTTCTTCCAGGTAGGCCCAGACCGCGGTCTTGGGGTTGTCACCCGGGCCCCACGGACGATCAGGGAAGAAGTCCGCCGGCATGTCCTCGACCACGGTGTCCATCACCACGCAGTAGCTGTCCACCGACACCAACGGCGCGTACAGGCGCAATTCTTCGAGTACATGCTCGTGAGTGTGGTTGGAGTCGAGCACCAGAATCACCTTCTTGCCCGCGGCCAATGCGCGAACCTGCTCGACCACCGCCAGGTCAACGCTGGAGCCTTCGATCATGCTGATGCGCTTGAACATCGGATGGCTTTCGATGGCCTCGCGGTTGTGCGGGCGGATGTCGCGATCAATGCCCAGCACTTCACCGTGGCCCTGCAACTCCAGCAGCGAGGCGTAGTAGATGATTGAACCGCCATGGGCGATGCCACACTCGATCACCAGGTCCGGCTTGACCTGCCAGATGATCTCTTGCATCGCCATCATGTCCTGGGGCAGTTGAATGATCGGCCGGCCCATCCAGGAGAAGTGATAGCTGTACTTATGCTTGGCCGACTCGTTGAAGAAGTCCCGGGCCAGGCCCTTGAGGTTTTCATTCTCGCCCTGAGCGCGGATTTCCGCCTGGCTCTCGGCTTCGAATGCTTGTGCGTGTGTTTGAGTCATGTCCGGTCTCACTGAAAAGTCATTGGAATGCGGCACTGTCGACGGCGTGATAGACGTAGCGCCCATCGGTCATGCGCTGGATTTCTTCCAGGTAATTCGAATTCATCACCAGCAGGTGGGCACCCGCCGGCAGGCTGTCCAGGGCTTCCTGCGGGGAAGACACGCGCGCACCGCTCAACGGCAGGTAACGCCCCTGCTTGGACGGGTTGATGTCCACCACATGGTCCACCGTTACCCCGGCCCGCTGCAGGAACAGCGAGTAAATGACACCCTTGGACGATGCCCCCCAGATGCCCACGCCCTGGCCGGCGCTGCCCTGAATCAGCGACACCGCGTGCCGCAAACTGGCAGTGAAGTGCTCCGCCAACTCCAGGCGCTGTACCGGCTCTTCGCAGTCGCGGCGCAAGGTCGACAGGTCGGCCACCAGGTACAGGTACTGCCCGCCGAACAAGTGCCCGGCTTCATGCACGGTGCCGAACAGACGGCGTAGATCGCCGAGGCGGAAATAATTCACGTGCTCGTAGAACACATCGAACCAGGCGTTGTGTTCGACGATCCAGTCGAAGCACGGCACCTCGATATAGATCTGCCCGCCTTGGTTGGCCGCAGCGATCTCTTCGAGGAAACCCACCGGGTCGCTGATGTGTTCCAACACATGGCGCAACACGATGGCATCGGCGGCCAACCCCAGTTCACGGGTGAACGGCGCCTTGATCACCTCCGGGTTATCGCCCTCATAGGAGGGGTCGATGCCGGTGATCGAGTAGCCGCGATCGCGCAGCATCTCGAGGAAATAGCCCTTGCCGCAGCCCACCTCGATCAGTTTGCGGTCCTTGAAATGCCGGGCGATCACACCTTCGACATCCTGCAAGTGCCGCTGGAACTGGCCGGAATGGGCCTGTTCGTTCTGATAGTCGCTGTCGTAGCTGAGCTTGTCGGCGTCAAAGGCCTGATTGAAGATCAAGCCGCTGTCGTCGTCCTGCACCAACACGATATCGGCGCTGCCTGAAGCCCGAGCCTGCTCGGCCGTGGCGAAGGTGCGATTCTGCAACACCGGCAAACCGGTGGCGCGATACAACTCATGCCTCATGGGCGTCTCCTGCCAGGCGCTGCAACCGCTGGTTCACACCCCAAAACGCCAAGGGTTCGTGGGCGGCGTAAGGGTAGTGCCCAAGGTTCAGGGCAATATTCGAGTGACGTTGCCGGACCCGCTGTTCCACCAGGTCCCGCAGGGAAACCGGCTGACCACTGCAACAGTTGATCACTCCGGCCACGTCGCGCCGGGCCAGCAAACGGGCCAGCCACTGGGCCGCCTCTTCAATGGCCAGGTAGTCACGCAATTGATCACCGGCCGACATGTCGAACACCGCATCACCGGCATCGATCGCCCGATCCAGGCTGGCCAACAGGCTCTTGGGGTTCTGTCCCGCACCGTGCAGGTAGAACAGGCGCGCCCACTGCAGGTTAAACGGCTGTTCGCGCTGCAAGGCTTCAAGGAACAGGCGAAGGGTATTTTTGGCCAGCCCGTAGGGCGTGACAGGCTGCGGCGCAGTGTCTTCACTCAAGGCACCGTTTTGCAGGCCGTATTCAAAACAGGTACCGGTGACCAGCACCTGCTGTACGCCGCTTTGCACCACCTGTTTGATAAAGCCGTAGTCTGCCGGCAAGGTGCGCTCGAAATGGCTCAAGGCCTGATAGTTCGGCAAGCCGGGCCAGGCCAGATGAGCCAGGGCGTCAACCCCGGCGGCCAAGGCAGCCACGTCGAGATCGGCAGCGTGCACATCGGCTTCGACGAACTCCACCGCCGCGAACCAAGGCAAGCACTCAGCCGGTTCACGTCGCCGGGCCACGGCGCGCACCGCAAAACCCCGATCCAGCAAGGCACTCACCAAGTGCTGGCCGACAAAACCGGTGGCACCGGTGACCAGCACCTTGATGGCCGGCAAGATCACAGGCGCACGCCCGGGAATTGCGCGTCCAACAGCGGATGGCAAGCGTCCTTGGCCGACAGGTTGCGCACCGGCAGCGGCCAGTTGATGGCCAAGGCCGGATCGCTCACCGACAGCCCGGCTTCATGCTCCGGGGCGTAGTCGGCATCGGTGAAGTACAGCACTTCACTGTCCTCTTCGAGGGCCTGGAAGCCATGGGCAAAACCACGGGGGATCAGCAGGCTGCGTCCATCATCGGCGCGCAGCTCTTCGGCATGCCACTGCAGGAAGGTCGACGACTCGGGACGCAAGTCCACCGCCACGTCCCAGATCGCGCCCCGCAGGCAGGTAATCAGCTTGGCTTCGGCAAACCCGGCCTGCTGAAAGTGCAGGCCACGTACACTGCCGCGTTCCGAGGTCCGCGAGTGGTTGATCTGGCGAATATCGAAAGAACGTCCTTCCAGGGTCAGGCGAGTCTGGCAAAACAGTCGAGCAAAACGTCCGCGCTCGTCGCTGAAGACCTTTTGCTGGATCAGATAAAGCCCTTCCAGGCGCAATGCCTGGAGCTTGACTTCATTCATGCTCGTTCCTTGTAGAGATTCAATTGGTTGAGGCTGACCACACGCATGTCTTCACCTGCGCGCCAGGCCAGGTGCCAGTCCAGGGTCTGCTCCAGGCATTGCTGCAACGACCAGCGCGGCTGCCAGGCCAGGCGCTGGCGGGCACGACTGCTGTCCAGGCGTAGCAACCCAGCCTCATGCAGGTCACTGGGTTCGACCCGTAGCCCTGGGGATTCGGGCCAACGCTGGGCCAGCAATTCCACCACCTCGCCGACGCTGCACATGTCCGCCTCGCCCGGGCCGAAGTTCCACGCCCCATTGAACGCCGGCCCCTGCTCATACAGGCCGGCGGCCAGTTGCAGGTAGCCGGCCAGGGGCTCCAGGGCATGCTGCCAAGGGCGCACCGCTTGGGGATAACGCAAGGTCACCGGCTCCCCTGCCGACCAGGCCTGGAGCACATCGGGAATCAAGCGTTCAGGGGCAAAGTCGCCGCCGCCCAGAACATTGCCCGCCCGTGCCGTGGCCAGGGCCAGGCCGTGCTCGGCATGGCGCTCGGGGGCAAAAAAAGAAGCCGCGTAAGACTGTGCCAGCAACTCGCAGCAGGCCTTGCTGCTGCTATAGGGATCGTGACCGCCCAGGGCTTCGTTTTCCCGATAGGGCCAGAGCCATTCCTGATTGGCGTAGACCTTGTCGGTGGTCACCAGCACACAGGCACGCACCCCGCCGACCTGACGAATCGCCTCAAGCAGGTTGAGGGTGCCCATGACATTGCTGGAGTAGGTGCCAAGAGGGTCTCGATAACCTTCACGCACCAGGGGCTGGGCCGCCAGGTGCAGGACGATTTCCGGCTGGGTCTCGGCGATCAGCTCAAGCAAGGCACCCAGGTCTCGCAGGTCACCGCGCTGGTCATTGAGGCCCTCGGCCACGCGGGCCAATTCGAACAGACTTGGGGTGGTCGACGGGTCCAGGGCAAAGCCCGTGACCTCGGCCCCCAGGCTCTGCAACCACAGGGCCAGCCAACTGCCCTTGAAGCCGGTATGACCGGTGAGCAAGACACGCTTGCCCTGCCAGAACGCCGGGCTCAGTCCCATTGTTTCCATGGGGCCTCCCCGCTCTGCCACAACTGTTCCAGGTGATTCTTGTCGCGCAGAGTGTCCATGGGTTGCCAGAAGCCGCCGTGTTCAAAGGCGTGCAACTGCCCTTCCTTGGCCAGGCGTTCCAGGGGAGCCGCCTCCCAACTGACGTGATCACCGTCGATGTAACCCAACACCTTGGGCGACAGGACAAAAAAGCCGCCGTTGATCCAGCCACCATCGCCCCGGGGTTTTTCCGTGAAGCCCAGCACCTGGTCGCCGCTGCGTTCCAAGGCGCCGTAGCGGCCCGGCGGCTGCACTGAGGTCACGGTCGCCAACTTGCCGTGGGCCTGGTGGAAGTCCACCAGCGCGCGAATATTCAAATCAGACACGCCATCGCCGTAGGTGAAGCAAAACGCCGGATCATCCTGCAGGTACCGCGCGGCACGCCGCAGGCGCCCACCGGTCATGGTTTCCTCGCCGGTGTCGATCAGGGTCACGCTCCACGGCTCGCTGTAGTTCTGATGCACGTCCATGCGGTTGTTGCGCATGTCGAAGGTCACATCGGAGGTGTGCAGGAAGTAGTTGGCGAAGAAGTCCTTGATTGCGTAGCCCTTGTAGCCCAGGCAGATGACGAAGTCGTGGATTCCGTGGGCGGAGTACTGCTTCATGATGTGCCAAAGAATTGGCTTGCCGCCGATCTCGATCATCGGCTTGGGCTTGAGGTGCGACTCTTCGCTGATTCGCGTACCGAGACCACCTGCCAGAATTACTGCCTTCATCGCTGTCCTCTTGCTCCGTGTACGGCCCACTCAGCCTGGCAGGGCTGCGCGGGGCGCCCGCTGCACATCATTGACCGGCCACCTGCACCGCGACGCGATGAAGGTTTTATGGCGATATCAGGCAGGCTTGCAGGAAGTGCGCCAATTGCAGGCGGGGCGCACCTTGAGGTGGCAGCAGAAGATCGGGCGCGTTGAACGCGCCCTTCACACAAGGGAAAAGAACAGCCGAAAGGGCCTCAAGCACGCCCTGAATACCCGGTGAGCCCCTCAGGCATTCAGGACAACAACGCCCCATCAGTCCGGCAGCCAACCCCACAGCCAGTGCTGCAGATTGTCGCTGCGCAGCATGAAGTCACGGTGCACCGCTTCACGCAACTCATCGCCCATGCGGTAGCTGGCCTCGGGATCGGCCAGGTGCACGCGAATCGCCTGCAACCATTCCTCAGTGCTGTTGCTATGGACCTTGGTGCACGGCAGGAAGCCACGATAGGCCTCGGTGTCGGTGCAGATCACCGGGTAACCACAGGCGCCGTACTCCAGCAGGCGCAGGTTGCTTTTACAGTCGTTGAAGATATGGAACTCCAACGGCGCCAACGCCAGGTCGAGGTTGAGGCTGGCCAGCTTGAAGGGGTAGTTGCGCAAGGAAATCGAGGAGTGGAACTCATGCACGTATGGGCGCAGGCCCTCAGGGCACATACCGAAGAACACCCACTCCACCTCATCGGCCAACTCACGCACCACGTCGGCAATAAGCTCCAGGTCGCCGGTATGGCTGGTGCCTCCGCCCCAGCCAACCCGTGGTTTACTGGACGTGCCACGGCGACTTTTCAAGCCCGCCCAGGGATCCGGCGACAGCATATTGGGCACCACGCGAATATCGCTGTGCATGCTCGACAAGGCATCCGCCAGGGGTTGGGTGGTCACCACCACCCGATCACACAAGGCAATGCCCCGGCGTAACAAATCTTCGGTGTTCACCGGCTTGTTGCGAGCGTGAGAATTCTTCTTCGGTGCGCTGACGATGTAGTCGTCGATTTCAAAGATGCGCAACGCACTGGAGTATTTTTTCATCCGCAGAATATCGTCGGCCGCACCTTCGCTGTAGCGCCCCTGAAGCACAATGGTATCGGGGGCAATGCGCTCGATCTCCACGGTCGACGGCGACTCGTAGGCAACCCGGGCAATCACCCGCCCCGCCGCCTCCAGCGCCGCCAGCGGGCCGATGACCCGGTAATGCCCCACGGCAGAATCGTTCACCGGCAAGCCGAGAATCAACGGCAAGCTTCGACTGCAGAACGGACTCCAGTTGTTGCGCAACGAAGGCTCCAGGCTAAAGCTGGAAAAACCCAGGCTGAGGGCCGGGTTATAGGCCGGATCGCGGGCGACCTTGGGCATCCACTGGTGATAAAAGGCCTCATGCTCGGCCTCTTGCACTTGCAAGGTGCCTGGGGCCTGGTCGACCGCGGTATCAGGGCCGAGGATCAGGCTGGCATAAGGGGTCCAGACCACCAGGTAGCCGTTACGGTCGACCCGCAGGCACAAGTCGGTGTCACTGAGGCCGAGGGTGAAACGCGCTTCATCCAGGCCTCCGACGCTGTCGAACACCTCTTTGCGCACCATCAGGCAATCGCGACTGACCGCACTCCAATTCTGTGCCACCTGCAAGCGCTGCATGTAACCACGCGCGGTAGCGGTGTCGCCGGCAAAGGGCGAACCCACCGGCCCCGCCAGGCCGAGGATCTGCCCGGCATGGGCGATGGAGCCATCAGCCGCCAGCAGCTTGGCCCCCACTACACCGACTTCCGGACGCTGGGCATGGTTGAGCAGCTCGTCCAGCCAATCGGCGGCGCAGATCACGCTGCGCGCGCTGAGCAGCAGCAAGTAATCACCACGGGCCTGGCCGGCGGCGAAGTTGCCGATGGCCGCGTCATTCAGCACACCGGCATACGGCAATACCCGCAGCATGGCCGCGTCCAATTGCGCCATCGCGGCCAGCCAGTCGCCCATGGCCGGGTTGGACCGATCGCTGGCCACCAGCAGAATTTCGTAGCGGCTGTAGGCGGTCTTTTCGATCAGCCCTTCAATGCAACGCTGCAGCGACGCCAGGGAATCGCCACAGCGAATGATGATCGACACCAACGGACGCTTCGCATGCAGGTAGTCAATGCGGTTGAGCAACGGCAAGTCGCCAAGACGAATCCGGTGCTCGGCACCGATGCGTGACAGGTGTGCACTGACCAGCCGTGCGCTGCCCTCGACGACGTCGGGCAGAGACAGCCATTGGGCAAAGTCGAAGACGGACTCAAGCTGGATCTCAGCGATGTGCTCCACACACTGCGGGCCCGCCTCTTCCACCAGGCGCCAGAGCAGGTCATGGGGCGCCAGTTCACCCTGCTGGGAATCAAACCCGCCCATGGCCATGAAGCGCTCACGCTGGAAGGCCAGGGTCCGCCCGACATAGGGATAGGAGCGCATCAGGTCGACATTGAAGTCCGGCTTGAATACGGGGTCCGTGGAGCCCACCTCGGCCAAGGCGCCCTCATCGCTGTAGGCGCAAAACATGCCCGGGGTGTTGGCAATGCGCTCAGCCAGCACCAGCAAGGCCGACTCCTGCAAGCGGTCACCGGCCTGCAACAAATAGAACCATTGACTGCCTTCCAACTGCGGCAACAGACCGTTGAGTTGCTGCGCCCAGTTATCCGCCAAGGGTAACTGCACCACTCGCGCGTCCATCTCGAACACTGCGTCGGACAGCAGCAACACTGCCGGCGGCTGGTACAGCTGCCCGGCGATGCTCTCCAGTGTCTGGCGCAGTACTGCCGCATCGCCACCCCGATCAATCACCACCGGCACAATCTGCGGACGCATGCTCCAACTGCCGATGCGCTGATCCATATGGCGTTGCTCGACCGCCGAGAACCGGCGCACGGCCAGCCACTCACGATAGAACTCCTGGTAACTCTGGGCCTCACAACCCACCCGCCCTTCGATCACCGTGGTGCGATTGCCCAGGACTCGGCCTACACCGACTTCCTGCCATTGCCGTGGCTGCTCGGCAGCCTTGCGCAGCTCAACGTATCGCACCCAGCCGCTGGCCGGTGCCGACTCGCCGTTGCGCACCGCCAGCATCTGCCGGATCCACTCCCACTCGGTGGTCCTCGCCTTGAGCATTTCCGGGGTATTGCTCAGGCGCTCAGGGTACAAGCGCTCGGTGCTCAACACCGTGTTCAGGGCTGCTAGGTTGCCCCGCCGCATCAGGCAGACGAACAGGGCAAAATCCAGCAGCCCGTAGAAACCGGCGCCGTCCTGGATGACCGCTGGCAGCAGTTCCAGCACATCCGCGCGACGCATCAGCGCCGAACTGAAATTGCCGAGGAAGTTTCGCGGCGACAGTTCGAAAATCGCCAACATGTCATCGCCCTTGAGCACGGCATCGGTCGGCACAAAGCGGCAGTTGGTGATCCGCGACGGCAAGATGAAATTGCCGGCGTCGCCAAAAATCCGCAGGCCGAACACCAAGTTGACCTCCGGATGCTCTGCCAACACCTGCGCTTGCAGCTCAATGCAGGGCGCAAACAGACGATCATCGTCGCAGAGGATCTTGATCAACTCGCCCTGTGCCAACTCCACCGCCCGCAGCACATTGCCTTGCAGGCCGAGCCGCTGCGGATTGCGCACATAACGAATGGGGTGAGGCGCCCCCGCCAGGTCGTCGACGACCTGGCGGATTTCATCACCGGCACTGTCATCACAGACCAGGATTTCCAGGGACGGGTAACTTTGCGCCAAGGCACTTTCCAGGGCCTGGCGGAAGAAACGCGGATTGAACGCCGGGATGACGATACTGACGAGCGGAGTGTGGTTCACGTAGAAAAACTCTCGAGCGGCGAGCCCCTGCCGGTGATCCGGCAAAGGCTCCAGAACCGCTTGGAAAAGACGGTTGGCGGCTCGACAGCGCTATGCGAGGGCAAGCGCTGTTTGACGACGGACTCAGACCTTGTTGAACAGGCCCAATTGCGCGATTTTGCTGAACGCCAGTTGCGAGGCCTGCAGCATGGTTTGCTGCAGGGTCAAGCGGGTCATCACTTCTGCCGGGTCGGAATCACGGATCGCCGACTGGGTCTGGGTGTTGGCCGCACGCAGGCTGGCGTTGGTTTCCACCTGAGTGTCCAGGGACTGGCCGCGACCACCCACCGAACTCAAGCCATTGCTGACCTGATCAGTACCGGCGGCCAAGTTAGCCATCCCCGTATCCAGGGCCGCGACCAGCTTCTGCTTGGCAACCGGATCACCGTTGATGGGTGTCGACAGTGCGGTGCGCAACTGGCTGATGGTATCCAGAATGTTTTGGGTCTGGTGATTGTTCACCGCCACCGAAAACTGGTCATTTTGGTTCGGAGTACCGGTCAGGGTAAAGGTCACTCCGGCGGCGACAACGGTGTCCGGCGGTGTGCCGGTCAACGGACCATTGGCAATCGGCTTGCTCGACGACGTGAGGGGGGACGCGTACAGCTCGAACGTGTCGCCCGCGCCGATCTTCAGAATCGCCCCACCATTCGGGAAGGCTGCGTTGTAGGCCGCAGAATCGGTAACTTCAGTGCTGAGGATCTGCGCCGTGCTCGGGTTACCCGGGCTACGGGAGGCGTTAAAGCTGTCGGGCTTGGCTTCCAGCGTGAAAACCTTGCCATCGAGCACTGTCGCCGGATCATCACCCGTCTGCAGGTTGACGTTCAGTCGAATGTCCACCCCACGGAAGCTCACGGTCTGCGAGTCGGCGCCACCGTCCGCCTTGAAAATCCCGTTGGCGCTGGCATCCGAGGTCACATCATTGAGAGCGGCATCCTGGATCTTCAACTGGTTACCGTTGGTCACGGTGATGGTATAGGGCGCACCGCTACGAAACGCGGAGTTATAGGAGGCGCTGTTGCCAACCTGGCCATCGGACAACACCAGACGCCCGTCATCCACCTGCCCCGTTGGCAGGCTGATCTGGGTACGACTGGTGTTGATTGCCTGCTGGAACACATCCCAGCCGGTGCTGTTGGTGGCCATGGTCATGCCATCGCCCACGGGCAGGCTGAGGCTGGTCTGGTCACCGTTGTAGCTGTAGGTGCCGTCGGAGTTGCGGCTGAACGGCGGGGTATCGCTCTTGGAACCGGCGAAGATGTACTTGCCGTTTTCGTCCTGGGTGTTCATCAGGCTGAGCAGTTGCTCTTCGATCTGACCCAGTTCAGCAGCGTTGGACAGACGGTCGGCATCGGTGAACCCGGCGTTGCCGGAGCTGACCGCCAGCTCACGGGCGCGCTGCAACACGTTGGTGATGCTGGTCATGGCCGCTTCGGCCTGGCCCAGGGTGGCCTTGATGGTAGTGGTGTTGGCGTCGTACTGATTCAACAGCGAGGCTTGCTGGCCCAGTTGCAGCAGGCGCGAGGCACCTACCGGATCATCGGCCGCGGTGTTGACGCGAACCAGGCTGCTGGCCTCTTCGCTGCTCTTGACCACGTTGGCGAAGTTCTTCTGGTAGTTGGCAGCCGAAGACTCGTAAAACTGGGCGGTGGAAATGCGCATGGGTTACGACTCCTTAAAGGCTGTTGATCAGCGTGCTGAAAATTTCCTGCGCAGCCTTGATGATCTGCGAAGAGGCTGTGTAGTACTGCTGGTATTTGACCAGGTTGCCGGTTTCTTCATCCAGGTCGACCCCGGACAGGGAGTCCCGGGCGCTCTTGGCGTTGGCCAGGATGCTCTCGGTGGCGGCGCTGTCGAGCTTGCCCTGGCTGGCCTTGGCGCCGACGTTTTCCACCAGCTTGCCGTAGGCGTCCACCAAGGTGATGCCTTTACTCGCCGAACCAGTGTCCACGGTCTGCTTGGTCTGCAGGTTAGCCAGGGCCAGGCCGTTACGGTTGTCGGTGGAGCCCGCACCGTTAACCGAGATGCTCATGGAATCACCGCTCGCTGGCGAGCCGGCGACGGTCATGGCCACAGTGAAGGTCTTCTGCACCGCTGGAGTGCCGCCATCGGTGATCGGCGCACCGGTGGCATCGACCATGTTGATCTGCAGGTTCAGGGTGTTGCTCTGGCCCGGCACGATGGAGCCGCTGCCCATCAGCGTGCCCTTGGCGTCGTAGTACTTGTAGCCCTGGCTGCCGCTGGCGGCGTCATCGAATACCAGCTTGACCGGACCCGAGTTCTGGATCGCCGTCTGCATCTCAATTTTTGCCGCACTATCGTAGATGTCCACCGGCACCGTCAGCGAAGGCTGGGCGGCGATGGTCAGGGAGCCTTGGGCGCCAGGCAGGATTTCAGCCTTCAACGGCGCGGCGACCGCCAGACGCTTGGCGTCGGTCATCTCGGTCTGGATGGTGGTGGCGGCGTTGCGAGTCGGGGTGATCTTGAAGCTGTCACCGGCAACCGAACTGCCGCTGAACACCATGGAGATACCGTCGATCACCGGCGCCGGGTTCGGCGGTGGCGTCGTGGTGAAGGTGCCCATGTCGGTGCCGTCGGAACGCTTGACCGAATAGTCGGTGGCGGTGGTGAAGGTCACCTGGTAGTCGTAGGTGGTCAGCTTGCCAGTGTCTTCGATGGTGACCGCGAAGTTGCCCGAGGTCGAATCGTTGCCGTTGCTGGCAATGCTGCGCTGGTTGACCAGCGCGGCGCTGTTGATGTCGTTGAACAGGTTGCCGCCAAACTCACCGTTTTTGTCGATGCCTTGGGCCATCTGGCTGTTCATCTGATCGGCGATCACCAGGGCCACGCGCCCCAGTTCATTCATCGCCGGGTCCAGCACTTCACTGCGATAACGCAACAGGCCGCCGATTTCACCGCCGGTGGTCACCGAAGTGATGTCGATGGTGCTGGAGCCGCGATTGAGTTGCAGGGCGGAACGGCTTGGGTCGGTCTTGCCGGCCACCACTTCCAGGGTGTTGGAGGTGTTGCCCATGACCAGCGGCTGGCCGCTGCCCAGGTACAGGTCAACGTTGGAACCGCGCTCCGATACCTGCACCCCAATGAAGGTCGACAGCTGGCGTACGGTCTCGTTACGCGCGTCGAGCAGGTCGTTGGGCATGCCCGAGCCGCTGCTCGATACTTCGGAAATTTTCTGGTTCAACTGAGCCACGGTCGCCGCCAGCTTGTTGACCTGATCGGCCATGCTGGTGAGGTTACCGTTGATGCTCGCGTTCTGCGCATTGAGCTGAGTCGACACCGAGTTGAAGCGGTTGCTCAAGGCCTGGGCGTCGCTGAGCAGCAACTGCCGGGCGGCCTCGTCGGTCGGCTTGGCGTTGAGGTTCTGCACCGAGGCGAAAAATTTGGTCAGGGCGCCGTTGATGCCGGTGCCGCTGTCCGACAACAACTGATCCACCGGCGTGACCTGGCCCAGGTAGGCCGCCGCGTCGCTGTTCAGGGAAGTGGTGGTCTGCAGCTGGGCGTCGATGTAGCTGTTGTACACCCGACGCACATCGGCCAGGGTCGTGCCGCTGCCGATGAAGACGTTGCCATACTGGTTCGAGGCCTTGGTGCCCTGCACGGTTTGCTGACGCGAGTAACCGGCGGTGTCGGCGTTGGCAATGTTGTTACCCGTGGTCATCAACGACGTTTGGCTGGCGGACAGCCCCGACATCCCGATATTGAGCAAACTCATGATTCAGACCTTATAAATTCGTGGAGGCGCTCGCCGCAGCGTAGTTCTGGTAGTTCTTCATCTGTTTGGCTATCTGCGAGATCTTGCTTGCGTAGTCCGGGTCGGTTGCATACCCGGCTTTTTGCAACTCACGTACAAACTGTTCTGGTTTATCGGCAGCCTTCAACACTTCTTGATAGCGATTGTTGCTCTGCAACAAGGTCACCAGGTCATGGAAGCTGTCCTGGTAGGAATCGTAGGAACGGAACGCTGCCGTCTCCTTGACCATCTCGCCATTTCGGAACTCGCTGGTGATCGCCCGGGCCTGCGCGCCCTTCCAACTGCTGCCGGCCTTGATGCCGAACAGGTTGTGACTGCTACTGCCATCCTGCTGACGCATGACCGATTTGCCCCAACCGGTTTCCAGGGCCGCCTGGGCCACCAGGTACCGCGGATCGACACCAATACGCTCGGCCGCTTCCTTGGCCATGGGCAGCATGGTGGCGACGAACTCGTCGGAGGAACTGAAGGCTTTCTTCGCCGGAGCCAACGGCGGCTGGGCCACGGCGCGGCTGTAAATCTGCAGCGAGTTGCGAGATGCGCCACGCCCCAGGGCAGTCAGCGACTCGCCTTTGATCACGGCATCGGTGGCGGCCGTGGTGCGACCTGGCGCGGCATTTTTTGCCGCAGCGTCGGTAGCAGCCGAAGGCACAATGCCCGCCAACAAACGATCCGTCAGCTTGCTTGGCAGGGAAATTCGCCGCTGGTTAAGCAACGCCATATCGTTGTGACTGGTGCCGGAGGTCTGCGGGTCCACCGCACGCGAAGCCCACAGCGGACGCTGGCCGTTAACCCGAGTCAGTGGACCGCCTAAGGCCGTGGTACCCGCGGCAATCGCGGTGGGTGTGGCGACCGGGGCCTCACTGCTGGCTCCCGGCAAGGCCGAAGCAGCGCCTGGCACTGCCGGCTTATTCTTCATCATCTGACGCATCAGCACATTGGCCAGGCCGATACCGCCGCCTTCACGCGACAGCGACACGGCCAGCTGCTGGTCGTACATTTCCTGGTACTGCTTGGCCGCTGGCGTATTGAGCGGGTTGTCCTTGCCCAGGGCCTCGGTGGCCGAGCGCATGGACTTGAGCATTTCCCCCAGGAACAGCGACTCGAACTCCTGCGCCACCTTGCGCATGTTGCCTTCGCTGTTCTTGTCGCCGACCTTGAGCTGGTTAAGCCGGTTGAGGTCGGAGTAAGCCCCCGAATCCCCACTGCCAAGCACACCGCCCTTGCGAATATCCATGACCTCTACCTCAAATCACAATCAGGTCGGCTTGCAACGCGCCAGCCTGTTTCAGTGCCTCGAGGATCGCCATCAAGTCACCTGGCGCCGCCCCCACCTGATTCACCGCTCGAACGATTTCATCCAGAGTGGTGCCGGGGCCGAACTTGAACATCGGCTTGGCTTCCTGCTGAGCGTTGACCCGCGAGCGAGGTACTACTGCGGTCTCGCCATTGGACAGAGGCCCGGGCTGGCTGACGATCGGGTCTTCGGTGATGGTCACGGTCAAGCTGCCGTGGGTCACGGCGGCCGGCGACACCTTGACGTTCTGACCGATCACGATGGTGCCCGTGCGCGAGTTGATGATGACCTTGGCCACTGCCTGGCCTGGATCGATTTCGAGGTTTTCCAGGATCGACAGGTAGTCGACACGCTGGCTCGGGTCCAGGGGCGCCGTGACGCGGATCGAACCGCCGTCGATGGCCTGGGCCACGCCAGGGCCGAGCATGTCGTTGATCTTGTCGACGATACGCTTGGCCGTAGTGAAGTCCGAACGATTGAGGTTCAGGGTCAGGCTGTTGCCCTGATTGAAACCACTGGGCACGGCACGCTCCACCGAGGCCCCGCCGGGAATTCGACCCGCCGACGGAACGTTGACAGTGATCTTCGAACCGTCACGACCCTCGGCATCGAAGCCACCCACCACCAGGTTGCCCTGGGCAATGGCATAGACGTTGCCGTCGATACCTTTGAGCGGCGTCAGCAGCAGGGTGCCGCCACGCAGGCTCTTGGAGTTACCAATGGACGACACCGTGATATCCACCTGCTGGCCCGGCTTGGCAAACGCCGGCAAATCAGCACTGATCGACACCGCCGCGACGTTCTTCAACTGCACGTTGCCGGAACCGGCCGGCACCTTGATGCCGAACTGCGACAGCATGTTGTTGAAGGTCTGCAGGGTAAACGGGGTCTGAGTGGTCTGGTCACCCGTACCGTTGAGCCCCACCACCAGGCCATAGCCGATCAATTGGTTGGAACGTACGCCCGAAATACTGGCGATGTCCTTCAACCGCTCGGCCTGAACGCCCAGGGAAGTGGACAGCAACAACACGGCCGCCATCAGGTGCTTGAAATTCAACGTGGCCACCTAGAAAGGGAAAAGCGGGCTGAGGAAGAAACGGTCGAACCAGCCAGGCTGATTCGCATCGGCAAACGAACCGGTGCCCGAGTAGGTGATGCGCGCATCGGCCACACGGGTCGACGACACGGTGTTGTCGGTGGCGATATCGTCAGCCCGGACCAGGCCGGCAATCCGCACCAGCTCATCACCGGTGTTGAGGGTCATCCACTTCTCGCCCCGCACGGCGATGATGCCGTTGGGCAAGACGTCCGCTACCGTCACCGTGATCGAGCCGGTCAGGCTGTTGCTCTGGGCAGCCTTGCTGTCGCCCTTGGTGGCACGGTTGCCGCTGTAGCCAGCGTTCAAGGTCAGGTCGCCATCGCTCAACGGGTTGTTGGTATTGGGCACGGCGCCAAACAGCGAGGTCAGGCCGATGCTGTTGGTGCTGGTCTTGGTCAGGGCCGAGTTCGCGCCTTTGCTGGCCGCAGTCCTTTCGTTCAGGGTGATGGTGATGATGTCACCGACCCGGAACGCCTTGCGGTCACCGTAGAGGTTCTGCTCAAAACCGGCCTGGTAGATCGACCCGTTGTTGGCGGCCGCAGGCAATGGCGTACGCGGCAACACTGGCGCGTAGTAAGGGTCATTGGGTTTTGGCGGCGGCGAGACACAACCCGCAAGCACGGCAATCCCACTCAGTGCTAGAAGACAAACGTACCGATTCATGACCCTTCCTCACGGTGTTGCAGGCGCGCCATTGAGACTCATGGCCGCCTCAAAGACTTGATTACAGATTCTGCGTTACGAACGAGAGCATCTGGTCGGCGGTGGAGATCACCTTGGAGTTCATCTCGTAGGCACGTTGAGTGGTGATCATGTTGACCATCTCTTCAACGGTGCTGACGTTGGAGGTTTCCAGGGTGTTCTGCAGCGTGGTGCCGAAGCCGTTCAGGCCCGGCGTGCCGATTTGCGGCGCGCCGCTGGCGGCGGTTTCCAGGAACAGATTGTTACCCACGGCTTGCAGGCCGGCCGGGTTGATGAAGTCGGCTGTCTGCAGGTTGCCGATCACCTGGGAAGCCGGGTTGCCGGCGATGGTGATGGACACGGTGCCGTCCTGGCCCACGGTGAAGGTCTGGGCATCGTTAGGCACGACGATCGCAGGCTCCAGGGCGAAACCGTTGGCCGTTACAATCTGGCCGTTGGAGTCGAGGTGGAAAGTGCCGTCACGGGTGTAGGAAGTCGTGCCATCGGGCTGCAGGATCTGGAAGAAACCGCGACCGTTGACCGCCATGTCCAGCGGCTGCTCGGTGGTCTGCAGGCTGCCGGCGGTGAAGTTCTTCTGGGTGCCGACAATGCGCACACCGGTACCCACTTGCAGGCCCGACGGCAGTTCGCTGTCCTGGGTGGACTGAGCACCCGGCTGACGCTTGATCTGGTACAGCAGGTCCTGGAACTCGGCGCGATCACGTTTGAAACCCGTGGTCGACACGTTGGCCAAGTTGTTGGAAATCACGGTCAGGTTGGTGTCCTGGGCGGACAGACCGGTTTTGGCAACCCATAGAGCCGGAAGCATTCGATTCTCCTCGCGCGCCTGTTTTACGGCGCTACGTACTGGTAATTAGCTGATCTGCAAGACCCGAGCCATGGCCTGGTCGTCTTCTTTAGCGGTGTTCATCATCTTGATGTGCAATTCGAATTGCTTGGACAAGGCCAGGACCGAGGTCATCTCTTCCACAGCGTTGACGTTGCTCGACTCCAGGAACCCCGAGACCAGCTGCACGTTGGCATCGACAGGGGCCGGTTGGCCGTCCTTGGTCTTGATCGAACCGTCCAGGCCCTTGGTCATGCTCTTCAGGTCAGGATTGACCAGCTTGATGCGGTCAACCTCGGCCATGACTCGCGGCCCTTCGCCCATGGCGCGGATGCTGATGGTGCCGTCTTGGCCGACTTCGACCTTCTGCTCCGGCGGTACGGCGATCGGACCGCCATTGCCCATCACCGGCATGCCGTTGCCGGCACGCAGCACACCCAAGGCGTCGACATTCAGGCTGCCAGTGCGCACATAGCTTTCCGAGCCATCAGCGCCCTGCACGGCGATCCAGCCATTGCCGCTGACGGCCACATCCAGGTCACGCCCGGTTTCCACCAGGGACCCCGGAGTGAAGTCGGTCGCTGGACGTTCGCTCATGGCGAAGGCCCGCGCCGGAAAGCTGTCACCGAACACCGGCATCGAGCGGGCCTGTTCCAGGTCACGCTGAAAACCGTTGGTGGAGATGTTCGCCAGATTGTTGGCATGAGCCTTCTGCGCCAGTGCGTTCTGGCTGGCGCCGGTCATTGCCACGTAAAGGTACTTGTCCACAGTCTTTCCTCTATCTGCCGGACGTTTGCCGCCCACCGCTGTACTGATGAGCCATAAGCAATAAGCGCACCAACTTGATTTCCATGTGCTCGTACCCAAGCGGGCCAGGCCTTTGCAAGGATCGGGCGATTTTTCAGGCGCACACCCGAGACGGAAAAACGGCGGACTTATGCCGCTTACGGCAAGTAACCTCCCTGATACACAGGGCCGACTCGCCGCCCTCCGCCGCCCTCCGTCACCCTTCGCCTGCCGCCCCCTTGCCCAAGTCATATTCACGCAGCTTGTTGGCGATGGTGGTATGGGACACGCCCAGCCGCTTGCCCAGTTGGCGGCTGCTGGGGTGCTCGGCGTACAAGGCCTCCAGCACGGCCTTTTCGAAACGCCCGACAATCTCATCCAGGCCGCCGTCCAGGGAGAATTCGCCAAGGGGCTGACGCACGCCGTAATCGGGCAAGCGGATGTGCTCGGCCTTGACGGTGCCGCCCTCACACAAAGACACCGCCTGGAACAGCACGTTTTCCAACTGCCGCACGTTGCCCGGCCAGTGATAGTGGCCCAGGCGCTCCAGGGCCGCTGGCGCCAGTCTCGGCAAGGCACAGCCAATCTGCCGGCTGGCCTGATCAAGGAAGTGCTCCACCAGTGGTGGCAAACCGTCAAGGCATTCGCGCAAGGGCGGAATATGCAGGGACAGCACGTTGAGTCGGTGGTACAAATCCTGGCGAAATTCGCCCCGGGCACAAAGCTCCGACAGGTCCACCTGGGTCGCGCAGATCACCCGCACATCCAGGTACACCTCTTCGTCACTGCCCACTCGGCGAAAGCAACCGTCTTGCAGAAAGCGCAGCAGCTTGACCTGCAAGCGCGGGCTCATCTCGCCAACGCCATCGAGAAACAGGGTGCCGCCCGCCGTCAGCTCCAACAGCCCCAGCTTGCCTTCGGCCCGCGCGCCCTCGAACGCCCCCGGGCCGTACCCAAACAACTCGGTCTCGGCCATGGATTCCGGCAAGCCGGCGCAGTTGAGCGCCATCAATGGCGACTGCCCCCGCGGGCTGGCCAGGTGACAGGCACGGGCCAGTAATTCCTTGCCGGTGCCGGTCTCGCCCTCGATCAGCAAGGGCGCGTCCAGCGGCGCCATGCGCCGCGCTTCCCGAACCACCGCAGCCATGACTTTGGAGCTCTGGAAAATGCTGTCGAAGCCACGCAACTCTTGCTTGCGCACGTTATAGATGCGCTCACCGACCCGATCCGCCCGATGCAGCGTCAGCACCGCACCGGCCATGGCCTCGCTGTCATCGTGCTCGGATTGCAAGGGCGCGATATCCGCCAGGAACACGTCACCCTTGACCTTGACCCGCATGCCATTGATCCGCGACTGGTTGGCCCGCACCAGCTGGGGTAAGTCGAAGTCCTCGGCATAACGGGACAGCGGGATACCAGGCACCTCATCGACCCGCACCCCGAGCAACTGCGCCGCCGCCCGGTTGGCGGCAACAATGGAGCCGCCCATGTCAATGGACAGCACCGGAAACTCCAGCGCCCCCAGCAAGGCGTTGAGCTCCATGTGCCGGCGCTCACTGGGCATCAAACCCACACGCTTGACCCCAAACACCCCGGCGATGGACTCGAATTTCGGACGCAGGGCCTGGAACTGCAGGTTGATCAGGTTCGGACAGTACAAATAAATGGCATTGCCGTGCTCACCGCCCACTTCGCCACGAGCCACGTTGATGCCGTACTCCACCAGCAGGTTGAGCATGTCGCGCAGAATGCCGATGCGGTTCTGGCAGTGAACTTTGATACGCATAGAGAGAAGGCCCAAGAGAGTGGGAAGGGACAGGCAAGGGAAAAAGGCAGTCCGACGACCATGTTTTTACGGGACGACGCAGAAAGTCGTCAAGATTACGTGACAGCCATAGCCTTTTCCAAAGCGCCAAGCCTCGACATTCCGGGCATGAGGAGTATTTCGTAACGAAAACTTTACAAAAAACATTCCACGGTACGATCAGGCCACTCAAGACCTGCTGCGCCGAGGGGCACCCTGGGGTATCTCTAGGGTCACACATAACAAGAACGCATCTCGGCAGGAGAGCAGCATGAAGCAGACGCAGTACGTGGCCCGCGAGCCCGACGCGCACGGATTTATCGAGTATTCAGCCGAAGAACACGCGGTGTGGAATACCTTGATCACGCGCCAACTGAAGGTCATTGAAGGCCGCGCCTGCCAGGAGTACCTGGACGGCATCGACAAGCTAGGCCTGCCCCACGAGCGCATCCCGCAACTGGACGAAATCAACCAGGTGCTGGGCGCCACCACCGGCTGGCAAGTGGCCCGGGTGCCGGCGCTGATCCCCTTCCAGACCTTCTTCGAACTGCTGGCCAGCAAACGCTTCCCGGTCGCCACCTTTATTCGCACCCGCGAAGAACTGGACTACCTGCAAGAGCCGGACATCTTCCACGAGATCTTTGGCCACTGCCCGCTGCTGACCAACCCCTGGTTCGCCGAATTCACCCACACCTACGGCAAGCTCGGCCTACAGGCCACCAAGGAAGAACGGGTGTACCTGGCGCGCCTGTACTGGATGACCATCGAATTCGGTCTGCTGGACACACCCCAGGGCCAGCGCATCTATGGCGGCGGCATCCTGTCCTCTCCGAAGGAGACGGTGTACAGCCTCTCCAGCGAGCCAGAGCACCAGGCGTTCGACCCATTGGAAGCCATGCGTACGCCGTACCGTATCGATATCCTGCAACCGATCTACTTCGTCCTGCCCAGCCTCAAGCGCCTGTTCGACCTGGCCCATGAAGACATCATGGCCCTGGTTCACCAGGGCATGCAGGTGGGGCTGCACGCGCCGAAGTTTCCACCCAAACCCAAGGCCGCCTGAACCGGTAGCCCTCCCGCGCTGCCTGCCAACCCCATCATCGCCAACCAGCATTCAACCCAGGAACCCACCATGACCGCTCTCAACCAAGCCCACTGCGAAGCCTGCCGCGCCGACGCACCGCAAGTCAGCGACGAAGAACTGCCGGTATTGATCAAGCAGATCCCGGACTGGAACATCGAGGTCCGCGACGGCGTGATGCAACTGGAGAAAGTCTTCCTGTTCAAGAACTTCAAATTTGCCCTGGCGTTCACCAATGCCATGGGCGAAATCTCCGAAGCCGAAGGCCACCACCCGGGCCTGCTCACCGAATGGGGCAAAGTCACCGTGACTTGGTGGAGCCACTCGATCAAAGGCCTGCACCGCAACGACTTCATCATGGCCGCCCGCACCGATGAAGTGGCCCAGACCGCCGAAGGCCGCAAGTAATACTCTTCAAGGGAATTGCCCGCGCGCCCCTTGAGGATGAAATCCCTTTCATCCCCAAGGGGCGATAAAAAATCTAATTGTCATTTCCAGTGCTGTATCCTGCCCAGGCTTTTTAAAAGCGCGGATCTACCCAGCGATTTAAAAAACAGACCTTGCGAGGAGCAACGAACATGCACGAGATTCCTAATCTCCCCTTCCCAAGCCTGCACGAAACTGAGCAGACAACCCCGCAACAAGCCGGCGCCCAACAGCCCGAGCCGAAATCTGCCGACAGCCGCAAGGCCGACAGCGAAGACTGAAAAAGCACTCCAGACCGTGTGGAAAGCGCTCCTTCATGCGCTTTCCACACCGCCTGAAACACCTGCCAATGAGCCCGACCATGACCGACCACTCCAGCGAAACCCAAGCCAGCGTCCTGATTGGCACCGCGGAAAAAATGATCGACGTCTGGAACCGTCTCAGCAAAGAAAAGCAGGCCGTCCTGCTGGCCCGTTTCGGCACTCAGGAAAACGCCCTTGCCGCCCTGGTCACCACCCAATTGCTGGCACCCGATCAGCCCTGATCGTCTCCACGCACAGAAACATCTGAACAGCGCGTCGATTTCTACCCCAGATTCCCCCCAAGCATCGGTATCATAAGCAGCCTATCTATCCTGCTGCGCCAGTGGACCTTTACCCATGCCAGATACCCAGCGACCCATGGCGGTCACGCTGCAAGTCGTTTCCATCGTCCTTTTCACCTTTATCGGCTACCTGAACATCGGCATTCCCCTGGCCGTATTGCCGGGCTACGTCCACAGCGACCTGGGCTTCGGTGCGGTGATCGCCGGCCTGGTGATCAGCGTGCAGTACCTGGCCACCCTGCTCAGCCGACCCTACGCCGGCAAAATCATCGACAACCTGGGCAGCAAGCGCGCAGTGATGTACGGCCTTGCCGGTTGCGGCCTGAGCGGCGTATTCATGCTGCTTTCGGCATGGCTGCACAACCTTCCGGCACTGAGCCTGGCGTGCCTGTTGATCGGCCGACTGGTGCTGGGCAGCGCGGAGAGCCTGGTGGGCTCGGGCTCCATCGGCTGGGGTATCGGCCGGGTCGGCGCGCAAAACACGGCCAAGGTGATTTCCTGGAACGGTATCGCCAGCTACGGCGCACTGGCCATCGGCGCGCCATTCGGGGTTTGGCTGGTGGACCGGCTGGGACTCTGGAGCATGGGCGTGAGCATCATCCTGCTGGCGGTGATCGGTCTGGCACTGGCCTGGCCTAAAGTCGCTGCGCCCATCGTTGCCGGTGAACGCCTGCCCTTCATGCATGTGCTGGGGCGGGTGCTGCCCCACGGTTGCGGCCTGGCCCTGGGCTCCATCGGCTTCGGCACCATCGCCACCTTTATCACCCTGTATTACACCGCCCAGCACTGGTCCAACGCGGTGCTGTGCCTGAGCCTGTTCGGCGCCAGCTTTATTGGCGCACGGCTGCTGTTCGGCAATCTGATCAACCGCCTGGGCGGTTTTCGTGTGGCCATCGCCT
Organism: Pseudomonas morbosilactucae; assembly: GCF_023241715.1. Classification (GTDB taxonomy): domain Bacteria; phylum Pseudomonadota; class Gammaproteobacteria; order Pseudomonadales; family Pseudomonadaceae; genus Aquipseudomonas; species Aquipseudomonas morbosilactucae. The sequence continues at coordinate 43,204 of NZ_JALQCW010000090.1, read as the reverse complement.
GCCTCTCGGTGGAAACCCTCGGGCTATTGCTGCTATGGCTGGCGCCTGACGCCCATTGGGCCCTGGCGGGCGCAGCCTTGAGTGGCTTCGGCTTCTCCCTGGTGTTCCCGGCCCTGGGGGTCGAGGCGGTAAACCTGGTGCCGGCCTCCAGCCGCGGGGCTGCGGTGGGTGCCTATTCGCTGTTTATCGACCTGTCACTGGGGATTACCGGCCCGCTGGCAGGAGCGATCGCCGCCGGCTTCGGCTTCGCCTCGATCTTCCTGTTCGCCGCCATCGCCGCCCTCAGCGGCTTGCTGCTCAGCCTTTACCTGTATCACCAGGCGCCGAAGTACCGCGAAGAACGCGACGCGCGCTAGAAATCCACCTTGCCGCGACCGGCCTTGATGCTGCCGCGCTTGGTCTTGGATTCCAGGCGACGCTTCTTCGAGCCCAGGGTCGGCTTGGTCGGACGGCGTTTCTTTTCCACCTTGGTGGCACTGAGGATCAGCTCGGTAAGGCGCTCCAGGGCATCGGCGCGATTCTGCTCCTGGGTGCGGTATTGCTGGGCCTTGATGATGATCACGCCGTCGCTGGTGATACGGCTGTCACTCAGGGCCAGCAGGCGTTCCTTATAGAACGGCGGCAAGGACGACGCGGGGATGTCAAAGCGCAGGTGCACAGCGCTGGAGACCTTGTTGACGTTCTGCCCACCGGCGCCCTGGGCACGAATGGCAGTCAATTCGATCTCGGCATCGGCCAGGTGCACGTTGTTGGAAATCACCAGCATGGAACGGGTATCCGTGTTAAGGGCCCACAGGATACGCCAGAAATGACAAACCCGGCCGGGGCCGGGTTTGTCGGGGTAAGCTGAGGCGCTATTTCAGCGAAGTGTTGGCCGCCGATTGTGGGCCCTGGGCACGGCGCGTGTTCTTGATCCAGTAGCAGCCCCACATAAACACCAACCACACCGGGATCGCGTACACGGACACCTGAATGCCCGGGATCATCAGCATGATGCCGAGGATAAACACCACGAACGCCAGGCAGAAGTAGTTGCCGTAGGGGTACCACAAGGCCTTGAACAACGGCGTTTGCCGGGTGCGATTCATGTGCTGGCGGAACTTGAGGTGCGAGTAGCTGATCATCGCCCAGTTGATCACCAGGGTCGCCACCACCAGGGACATCAGCAGCTCCAGGGCATGCTGCGGAATCAGGTAGTTGAGCACCACCGCAATGAACGTCACCACTGCTGATGCAAGGATCGACAGCACCGGCACGCCGCGCTTGTCGATCTTGGCCAGGACCTTCGGCGCATCGCCCTGCTCGGCCATGCCCAACAACATGCGGCTGTTGCAGTAAGTGCCGCTGTTATAGACCGACAGGGCTGCAGTCAGGACCACGAAATTGAGAATCTGCGCCGCGGTGCTGCTGCCCAGCATCGAGAACACTTGGACAAACGGGCTGCCGCTGTAGGCATCGCCGGACGCATTGAGGGTCGCCAGCAGGCTGTCCCAAGGCGTCAGGGACAACAGCACCACCAGGGCGCCGATGTAGAAAATCAAGATGCGATAGATCACCTGATTGATCGCCTTGGGAATCACGGTCTTCGGCTGGTCGGCCTCGGCAGCGGTAAAGCCAAGCATTTCCAGGCCACCGAAGGAAAACATGATGATCGCCATGGCCATCACCAGGCCGCTGACCCCATTAGGGAAGAACCCGCCGTGCTCCCAGAGGTTGCTCACCGAAGCCTGCGGGCCGCCATGGCCGCTGACCAGCAGGTAGCTGCCCAGGGCGATCATGCCGACGATGGCCACCACCTTGATGATGGCGAACCAGAACTCGGCTTCGCCGAAGACTTTGACGTTGGCCAGGTTGATCGCATTGATCATCACGAAGAACACGGCGGCCGAGACCCAGGTCGGCACGTCGGGCCACCAGTAGTGCACGTACTTGCCCACTGCCGTGAGCTCCGACATGCCCACCAGGATGTAGAGAATCCAGCAGTTCCAGCCCGACAGAAAACCGGCGAAGCCGCCCCAGTATTGATGGGCGAAGTGGCTGAAGGAGCCGGCTACGGGCTCTTCGACAATCATCTCGCCGAGCTGGCGCATGATCATGAAGGCGATAAAACCGCAGATGGCATAGCCGAGGATCATCGACGGGCCGGCGGACTTGAGCACCCCGGCAGAGCCGAGGAACAGGCCGGTACCAATCGCGCCACCGAGGGCGATCAATTGGATATGACGATTTTTCAGGCCGCGCTTCAGCTCGCCTGAAGCAGCGTTGGGTCCACTCATGAAGGGGTCTCACGCAAGGGTTGATGATGTTCGATAGACGTTGCTGCCGCAGGACGGCTTAAGCAACGCGGATCAAACCCCAGCGCAGGCACCAGGAGTTCAACGTGTTATGAACGGTCATGCATCAGTTGGGTGACCGTTAAAACGCCGCGCATTGTACACGCCTGAACCCCAGCTGCCAGACGCCGACGCCTCAACCCTCTCGCCCCACCACGCACCCCCAAAAAAAACGCCAACCCTGAGGTTGGCGTTCTTCACTTGCCGCTCGAAGCTCGAAAGCTTACCGCGAGCTTACTCCGGCTTCCGCCGACCAAAGCCCGGGCGCTGGCCGGAACCGGCCGGGGCGCCACGGCGCTTGCCCGACGGTGCGTCCTTGTCCAGCACCAGGCTTGGCCGCTTGGACTTCGGCGCAGGCTTGGCCGGACGCTTGTTGTCCGCTGGACGATCAGCCACCGGCGTACCGCGACCCGACTCGCCACGGCCCGCAGGACGCGGTGTACGTGGGCCACGCTCGCCATCTTGGCGTGCAGCCGGCTTGCGCGCCGGACGCTCGCCTTCGATCTGCGGCTCGCGGGCCGGGCGAGGTGCGCCGGCTGGCGCGCCATTGGCGGGACGCAAAGTCCGCACGCGCTCGCTCTTGCCCACCGGACGCGAGGATTTACGCTGCATACGCTCCAGCTTGTCCTTGCTCTTGGCGTTCAGTTGCGGCATTGCCACCGGGGTCAGGCCGACTTCAGCACTGAGGATATCCACCTCGTACTGAGTCATTTCACGCCAGCGCCCCATCGGCAGGTCGGAATTGAGGAACACCGGGCCGAAACGCACGCGCTTCAGGCGGCTGACCACCAGGCCCTGGGACTCCCACAGGCGCCGTACTTCACGGTTGCGGCCTTCCATCACCACGCAGTGGTACCAGTGGTTGAAACCTTCACCACCTGGAGCCTGCTTGATGTCGGTGAACTTGGCCGGGCCGTCTTCGAGAACCACGCCGGCTTTCAGGCGCTCGATCATCTCGTCGTCGACTTCACCACGCACACGCACTGCGTACTCGCGGTCCATCTCGTAGGACGGGTGCATCAGGCGGTTGGCCAGCTCACCGTCAGTGGTGAACATCAGCAAGCCGGTGGTGTTGATGTCCAGGCGGCCGATGTTGATCCAGCGGCCTTCTTTCGGGCGCGGCAGCTTGTCGAACACGGTCGGACGGCCTTCCGGGTCGTCACGGGTGCAGATTTCGCCGTCGGGTTTGTTGTACATGATCACGCGGCGTACCGATTCGGCAGCCTCTTCACGCTTGATCACCTTGCCATCGATGGAGATGGCGTCATGCAGGTCGACGCGCAGGCCAAGGGTGGCATCTTTGCCATTGACCTTGATGCGGCCCTGGCTGATCCAGGACTCAACGTCGCGGCGCGAGCCGACGCCGATACGGGCGAGGACTTTCTGCAGTTTTTCGCCTGCTGGGCCGATTTCCTGGCTGTCTTTCTGGTCGTTATCACTCATCTGGGCACCTCCCGGTGTGTCGGTTCAGGCGCGAATGGCCTGAAGCGTGGAAAACAGGTCTTGTGGCGAAGGGATCGCCAAAGGGTCGCGAATCATACGCTCATGACAGCGGTTGCGCATCAGAGACTAGCGGATAAGTCGGCACTCAGGCTTTTTTCCGCCGGCCGGTGGCGCGCAGTTTCAGCAGGCGCTGCGCGGCTTCGGCCAGCACCAGGCGGCGTTCGGCCTTGTCGAGTTTCTTCCAGGCCTTGATCTCGCGCTTGCTGCGACCGCAGCCGATGCAGATGTCATCACTGAACTTGCAAAGGCTGATGCAGGGATCCTTGGCACCACTCATCACGCACCTCCGTAGGAACCGGCTGGCCGGCGAAAGCGCCTGCAAGGTTAGTCGTCGAACAGGCGGCGTTCGTTTTCAATAGCTTCGGCCAGGGCCAGGGCTTCAGCCTCTTCTTCACTCAGCTCAGGCTCCAGGGCCGCGACCGCGGCCAGCAGCTTGGCTCGGGCTTCAGCGACACCCAGCACATCGTCCTCGGCATCGACGGGCGCCGGTTGCTCGGGTTCAAACTCTGATTCTGGTTCTGGTTCAGGGGCGGCGACCTCAGTCTCCAGCGGCGGTGTGTCGACCGGTGGCGACGACGGGCTATCGAGGCGGAACTCGGCGTCCGGCTCGAACGGCGCCGACAGGCCATCGCGATGCAGGTCGTCAAAGTCGGTCTTGATCCCTTCCTCCATCGAATCCAGTTCCAGCAGCAGGGTATGGAAACTGGTCTCTTCCTTGGGCTCTTCCGGCTCTGCCGTGGCATCGGCCAGGGCCTGCAGGTGCGCAGGAACCGGCACATCGTCGAACTCCAGTACCGGCTCGGTCTCGATCTCGCGTAACTCCGCCAGGGGCGGCAAGTCGTCGAGGTTCTTCAGGTTGAAGTGATCGAGAAAGGCTTTGGTGGTGGCGAACATCGCCGGCCGACCGGGTACATCGCGATGGCCCACCACGCGAATCCACTCCCGCTCCAGCAGGGTCTTGACGATCTGGCTGTTGACCGCCACGCCCCGCACGTCCTCGATTTCACCCCGAGTGATGGGCTGGCGGTAAGCAATCAGGGCCAGGGTTTCCAGCATGGCGCGGGAATAGCGCTGGGGGCGCTCCTCCCACAGGCGACCCACCCACGGCGCGAACTTTTCGCGCACTTGCAGGCGGTAACCCGACGCCACCTCCTTGAGTTCAAAGGCGCGCCCATCGCAGGACTTGGCCAGCAACGCCAAGGCTTTCTTGAACACAGGCGGCTCAGGACGCTCGGCCTCTTCGAAGAGTTCGAACAGGCGCTCCATGGATTGGGGTTTTCCCGAGGCCAACAGAAAGGCTTCAAGCAGTGGCGCCAGCTCGCGGGGTTCATTCAGATTCATTGTTTCAGCTCGTTATTCGGCTCGCGCCCGCACATGGATGGCGGTAAAGGGCTCATTCTGCACCAGCTCGACCAGGGATTCCTTGACCAGTTCGAGAATCGCCATAAAGGTCACTACCACACCCAGGCGCCCTTCTTCGGCGGTGAACAGTTCGACAAAAGGCACGAAACCACCGCCCTTGAGGCGCTCCAGCACGTCACTCATGCGTTCGCGGGTGGACAAGGCTTCGCGGCTGACCTGGTGACTTTCAAACATGTCGCCACGCCGCAGGACTTCGGCCATGGACAGCAACACCTCTTCCAGGGCCACGTCTGGCAGCAGCTTGCGCGCCCGGGCTTCCGGGGCGTCGAGCTTGGGCACGATGACGTCGCGACCGACCCGGCTCAAGCCGTCGATACCCTCAGCGGCAGCCTTGAAGCGCTCGTACTCCTGCAGACGCCGGATCAGCTCGGCCCGGGGGTCGTCTTCTTCCTCTTCGACCTCGGCCGAACGCGGCAGCAGCATGCGCGACTTGATCTCGGCCAGCATCGCCGCCATCACCAGGTACTCGGCGGCCAGCTCCAGGCGCACCGACTGCATCAACTCGACGTAACCCATGTATTGGCGGGTGATTTCCGCGACCGGGATGTCGAGGATGTTGATGTTCTGTTTGCGGATCAGGTACAGCAGCAAGTCCAGCGGGCCTTCGAAGGCTTCGAGGAAGACCTCCAGGGCGTCCGGCGGAATGTACAGATCCAGGGGCATTTCCATGACCGCCTGGCCATAGACCATGGCAAACGGCAGTTCCTGCTGGGCGCCCGCTTGCTCGTCAACGGCTTCCACTGCGGACATCTAGGCCTCAGCCATGAACGGCGACGGGTCACCACAGCCAACACGAATCACTTCCGGCTCGCCATCGGACAGGTTGATCACGGTGGAGGCCTCGATGCTGCCAAAGCCGCCATCGATGATCAGGTCCACCTGATGCTCCAGCAACTGGCGCATTTCATAGGGGTCGCTCATCGCCTCAGTGTCACCGGGCATGATCAGGCTGACGCTCATCAGCGGCTCGCCCAGCTCGGCCAACAGCGCCAGGGCAATCGGGTTGCTCGGCACCCGCAGGCCGATGGTGCGGCGCTTGGGGTGCAGCAACAGCCGCGGCACTTCGCGGGTGGCGTTGAGAATAAAGGTGTAGGGGCCAGGCACATGGGCCTTGAGCAGCCGGAAAGTGCCGGTGTCGATCTTGGCGAACAGGCCCAACTGCGAGAGGTCGCTGCAGATCAGGGCAAAGTTGTGCTTGTCGTCCAATTGGCGCAGACGGCGCACGCGCTCAATCGCGCTTTTATCGCCCATCTGGCAGCCGATGGCGTACGACGAGTCAGTGGGATACACCACGACGCCGCCCGAGCGGATGATTTCCACCGCCTGCTTGATCAGGCGCGCTTGCGGGTTTTCCGCATGAATCTGGAAAAATTGACTCACATTTTCTACCTGTTCAGACGGCGGCAATAATTGGGTCATGTTTGAACCGACACCACAATGGCGGCAGGTCTTCGGGGAGCGGGCGGTACTCGCCGATCTCGGACCAGCCTCCTGGGCCATGAAAATCACTGCCGGCACTGACCAGCAGACCGAACTCACGAGCAAGGATAGCCAGGCTGCCCACTTGCTCGGCGGGTTGATAACCATTGACCACTTCGATGGCGTGGCCACCCGCTTGAATATAGTCGGCAATCAAACGGCGTCGTTTACTGCGCGTGAAATCGTAATGCCAAGGATGGGCCAAGCTGACCCAGGCCCCTGCCGCCCGCAGCGTCTCGACGGTTTCCTCCAAGGTCGGCCAGTGTTGCTTGACGTCGCCCAGCTTGCCGGCCCCCAGCCATTTGCGGAACGCTTCGGCACGATCCTTGACGTAGCCGGCACGCACCAGGAAATCCGCAAAGTGCGGCCGCGCCGGGGCATTGCCACTGTCCCCCAGCTCCTGTTGGATCGCCCGGGCACCTTCCAGGGCATCGGGCATGCCCTTGAGGGCGAGCTTGCGGCTTATTTCCTCGGACCTTAGCCAGCGGCCATCGTGCAGTTTGGCAATCGCCGCCACCAACGACGGGGCGTTCACGTCAAACCCGTAACCCAGCACATGGATGGTGGCCCCGCCCCAGGTGCAGGACAACTCCACACCATTGACCAGATGCATGCCCAGGGCGTTCGCCGCAGCGCGCGCCTCGTCCAGGCCTTCAAGGGTGTCATGGTCGGTCAGTGCCAGGACTCGCACGCCTTTCTCAAAGGCACGCGCCACCAGAACCGCGGGCGCAAGTGCGCCGTCGGAGGCCGTGCTATGGCAATGCAAATCAACGTTCACGGGACGGTAAAACCTCAAGTCAGCTGGCGCTTTCGCTACCCAGGATGTTTGTTATTATGCCGCCACATCCTGCTTCTGGCTGCCACTGTGAAACAATTCATCGACTTCATCCCTTTGTTCCTGTTTTTCATCGTCTACAAACTCGATCCCCGCGTTGTCGACATTGCCGGTCAGCAACTCAGCGTGGGCGGCATCTACAGCGCCACGGCGGTGCTGATCATCAGCTCGCTGGTGGTCTACGGCGCGCTGTTCATTTCCCAGCGCAAGCTGGAAAAAAGCCAGTGGCTGACCCTCGTCGCCTGCCTGGTCTTCGGCAGCCTGGGCATGACCGTATTGTTCCTGGTGGGCCAAGGCGTCTACCTGTCCCGTCATCTGCATGACACCGAACCCACTACGCCGAAAACCGAGGACTGACATGCTTTACGCAATCATTGCTACAGACGTCGCCAACTCCCTGGAAAACCGCCTGGCCGCACGCCCGGCGCACCTTGAGCGGCTGCAGCAGCTCAAGGGCGAAGGCCGCGTGGTACTGGCCGGTCCGCACCCTGCGGTGGACAGCAATGACCCGGGCGCTGCCGGTTTCAGCGGCAGCCTGATCGTCGCCGAATTCGACTCCCTGGGCGCTGCCCAGGCCTGGGCCGATGCTGATCCGTATATCGCCGCCGGCGTCTATGCCAGCGTAGTGGTCAAGCCGTTCAAGCAAGTCCTGCCGTAAATCCTCTCCAACGCGGTGAACCTTCCAGGTTCATCGCGCTCTCAATCGCTCATTATTCTCGTTTGACGGCCGACAACCTGCCCAACACTCGATTGGAATCAGGAGTTCCGATGCGCCAAGGTCCGTTGTGTCTGCTGTGGGTCATGTTATCGATCGGGGCCGTCGCCCATGCCGAAGAGGCTGTGGATTCAGGCCGTTCGACGCCGCTTTCCCTGAGCGCCGGCAGCCAGATCACCGAGCTGCAGCAACGCTTGAAGGAAAGCGAGCGTCAGCGCGAGGAATTGAGCAAACAACTGCAAAGTGTCGACAACGAACGGGAAAGTGCCCAACTGACGCGCTTGCGTCAGGAGAACCAGCGCCTCAAGCTGCAACTCAAAGAGGCCCAGGCCAGTCCGTTACCGCGCTTGCTGACCGATCAGCAACAGTGGTTCGTCATCGGTGGCGCAGTTGCACTGGTGGCCCTGCTCTGCGGTATCTTCGCCAGCGGTGGACACCGCAAGCGTCGTCAATGGCTAAATTGAGTGATTCATGAGCGACCTGTTACTGATTGATGATGACCAGGAGCTGTGCGAGCTTCTGACCAGTTGGCTGAGCCAGGAAGGCTTTCAGGTCCGTGCCTGCCACGATGGCCTGAGTGCGCGCCGGGCCCTGGCCGAAACCGCCCCGGCGGCGGTGGTGCTGGACGTGATGCTGCCCGACGGCAGCGGCTTGGAACTGCTCAAGCAACTGCGCAACGACCATCCCGATCTGCCGGTGCTGATGCTCTCGGCCCGCGGCGAACCGCTGGACCGCATCCTCGGCCTGGAACTGGGCGCCGACGATTACCTGGCCAAACCCTGCGACCCACGGGAATTGACCGCCCGCCTACGCGCGGTCCTGCGCCGCAGCCATCCGGTGTCGGCGTCGAGCCAGATGGAACTGGGTGACCTGTGCTTCAGCCCGGTGCGTGGCGTGGTCAGCATCGATCAGCAAGACATCACCCTGACCGTGTCCGAAAGCCGGCTGCTCGAAGCCCTGCTCAAGCAACCTGGCGATCCCCTGGACAAGCAGGAACTGGCGCAGATTGCCCTGGGCCGCAAACTGACCTTGTACGATCGCAGCCTGGACATGCACGTCAGTAACTTGCGCAAGAAGATCGGCCCGCACCCTGACGGCCGCCCCCGCATCGTGGCCCTGCGCAGCCGCGGCTACTACTACAGCCTATAACCCCTCCCCGTCGGCGAGCACCCGCTTACTCGCCGGCACCGGCACGCCTTGGCCCTTGGCGTGCCTGCCTTTTGTCAGTGACCGGGCAAATCCTCTTTACTCAAGCTTTACCGTCCACTGACTGCCGCTGACCTTGATCTGCGTAATCTGAACTCATCCGGAACTGACCGGGAACGAGACAAGGAGAAACACCATGCGCAAGACCCTGATCGCTCTGATGTTCGCCGCAGCCCTGCCCACCGTCGCCATGGCCATGCCGGAAGGCCCGGGCCCAATGGGTGGTCCGATGGACGGCCCACGCCACAGCGAACACATGCGGGGCAAAGGTCCCTTCGGCCAACTGGACCTGAGCCGCGAACAACGCGAGCAAATCGGCAAGTTGATGGGCGAGCAAAAACACCAACAGCGGCAACTGGTCGAGAAGTACCTGGAGAAGCTGTCGCCGGCCGACCAGAAGGCCATGAAGGACGAGATCGCGGCCAAGCACCAGAAAACCCAGGCCGATATCCGCGCCCTGCTCAAGCCTGAACAACAGAAAGAGTTCGACGCCATCCAGAAGAAACAGGCCGAGCGTCGTGCGGAATGGGCTGAATTCAAAGCCTGGAAAGCGCAGCAACCGCAAAAAGCGCAATAATGCGCCAGCGTTGATCCCAGCCCAGTGGCCTCCCCCCACTGGGCTTTCTTTGTTTGAGGACTTCCCGTGCGTTCATTGTTCTGGCGCATCCTGGCCAGCTTCTGGCTGGCCATCGCCCTGGTTGCAGGGCTGTCGATCCTGCTCGGCCACATGTTGAACCAGGATGCCTGGATTCTCAGCCGTCACCCGGGCCTCAACACCCTGGCGCAAGAGTGGACCCAAACCTTCGAGACCCAAGGTGAAGAGGCTGCCCAGGAGGTGCTGCAGCAGCGCAAGCGCCAGTACCACATCGACGTGCAAGTGCTCAACGAAAGCGGCGACCCGGTGGTCCGCGGGACCTTCCCCCGGCGAGCCGCGGCCTTCGAGGCCCGGCAGAACGACAATGATGACCGACATTTGCCCTGGCGGCGCCTGACCACCGAGTACACCAGCCCGCAAAGTGGCGACACCTACCTGCTGATTTATCGCATCGCCCACCCGGAACTGGACGCCTGGCATCGCGACAGCCTGATGTGGCCCCTCAGTGCCCTGGCCATCGCCCTGGTGGTGCTGACCCTGTTCAGCCTGCTGGTGACGCTGTCGATCACCCGCCCCCTCAGCCGCTTGCGGGGTGCGGTGCATGACCTCGGCCAAGCCACCTACCAGCAGAACAGCCTGGCGCGGCTGGCCAACCGCCGCGACGAGTTCGGCGTACTGGCCACCGACTTCAATCGGATGGGCGCACGCCTGCAGGGGCTGATCGGCAGCCAGCGTCAGTTGCTGCGGGATGTCTCCCACGAATTGCGCTCCCCCCTGGCGCGACTGCGTATCGCCCTGGCCCTGGCCGAGCGCGCTGGCCAGGAGGAGCGGGAAAAGCTCTGGCCGCGACTGACCCGCGAATGCGACCGCCTGGAAGCCTTGATCAGTGAAATCCTGGTACTGGCGCGGGTGGATGCGGATAACGCCAGCGCCGAGGACATCGACCTCAACGCCCTGATGAACAACCTGCAAAAAGACGCCCAACTGGCCTGCCCGGAACAGCACGTGCGGGTCGATGCCCCGCCGCAACTGCACCTCAAGGGCTGGCCGACCATGATCGAGCGTGCACTGGACAACCTGCTGCGCAACGCCCAGCGCTTTAACCCGAGCGGGCAGCCGATCGAGCTGGAGGCCAAGCGCCAGGGGGACAAGATTTTGCTGAGCGTACGCGATCACGGCCCGGGCGTGGACAGTGAACACCTGGGTCAACTGGGTGAGCCCTTCTACCGCGCTCCCGGGCAAACCGCGCCGGGCCATGGGCTGGGACTGGCCATTGCACGGCGTGCGGCGGAGCGCCATGGCGGCAGTCTGACCCTGGCCAACCACACCCAGGGTGGATTTATCGCCACCCTGGAGCTGCCCCTGGAGCCGGGCGCCGTGGTGTTGAATCCGTGAGATTCAGGTTGGGTGAGGCCCCGGACGGGCTCACCCAACCACCGCCAGAAACACCCGTCAGTTCGCGCCAGACCAGGCGCTGACAAACGCTGCGGTATCTTCCTTGGGGGCAACCCGGGGTTCATTCAGCGGCGTGCCCAAGTACAAGAAGGCGATGATCTCTTCACCGGCCTCCAGGCCCAAGCCCTTGGCCACATGGGCCGAATAGGACAGCTCGCCGGTGCGCCAGACCGCGCCGATCCCCTGAGCGTAAGCCGCCAGCAAAATGCCGTGGGCTGCACAGCCAGCCGCCAGTAACTGCTCGGACTTCGGCACCTTGAAGTGCTCCTGCAACCGGGCCACCACCACAACCACCAACGGCGCGCGCAACGGCATCGCACGAGCCTTGTCCAGCGCGGCCTGGGTCACGTCTGCACCTTGCAACTGCACCGCTTCTGCCAGCAACTCGCCCAGTTGCTCCCGGGCCCGGCCTTCCACGGTCAAGAAACGCCAAGGGCGCAACTGACCATGGTCCGGCGCACGCAAGGCCGCGGCGAACAATGCCTCACGTTGCGCCGCGGTGGGCGCCGGGTCCAGCAAGCGCGGCACGGAAACACGGTTGAGCAAAGCGTCGAGAGCCTCCATCGGCCACCTCCTGAAAAAAATGTCCGGCTATTCTAGGGTATCTGCCGGCGGGGTGCCGGTTTACATGCCCTGCCCCACAGGTAGAATGAGCGCCCTTCCCAACCAGCCCGAGCGGATTTCATGGCGTTGCCGACCTTACGCATCATTGGTTTCATCATCGGCATCTTCTTGATCACCCTGGCCATCGCCATGGTCATTCCGATGGCAACCCTGGTGATTTTCGAACGCACCAGCGACCTGCCGTCCTTTCTCTGGGCCAGCATGATCACCTTTATTGCCGGCTTGGCCCTAGTGATCCCCGGGCGCCCGGAACATGTGCACTTGCGCCCTCGGGACATGTATTTGCTGACGGTCTCCAGTTGGGTGGTGGTGTGCATCTTTGCCGCCCTGCCGTTCCTGCTGACCCAGCACATCAGCTACACCGATTCGTTCTTCGAAAGCATGTCGGGCATCACCGCCACCGGCGCCACTGTGCTCAGCGGCCTGGACAACATGTCTCCGGGCATCCTGATGTGGCGCTCCTTGCTGCACTGGCTGGGGGGCATCGGCTTTATCGGCATGGCGGTCGCGATTCTGCCGTTGCTGCGCATCGGTGGTATGCGCCTGTTCCAGACCGAGTCTTCGGACCGTTCGGAAAAGGTCATGCCGCGCTCGCACATGGTGGCGCGCCTGATCGTCGCCGCCTACGTCGGCATCACCATCCTCGGCAGCCTGGCGTTCTGGTGGGCGGGGATGAATATATTCGATGCCATCAACCACTCGATGTCGGCTATCTCTACCGGCGGTTTCTCGACCTCGGACGCATCACTGGCACACTGGGAACAGCCCGCCGTGCATTGGGTCGCAGTGGTGGTGATGATCCTCGGCAGCCTGCCCTTCACCCTGTATGTCGCCACCTTGCGAGGCAACCGCCGGGCGCTGATCAAGGACCAACAAGTGCAAGGGCTGCTCGGCCTGCTACTGGTGACCTGGCTGGTGCTCGGCACCTGGTACTGGTGGACCACCAACCTGCACTGGCTGGACGCGTTGCGTCACGTGGCGCTGAACGTGACGTCAGTGGTCACCACCACCGGCTTTGCCCTGGGTGACTACAGCCTGTGGGGCAACTTCTCGCTGATGCTGTTCTTCTACCTGGGCTTTGTCGGCGGCTGCTCGGGCTCGACGGCAGGAGGCATCAAGATTTTCCGCTTCCAGGTCGCCTACATCCTGCTCAAGGCCAACCTCAATCAACTGATCCATCCTCGGGCAGTGATCAAGCAGAAGTACAACGGCCATCGCCTCGACGAAGAAATCGTGCGCTCGATCCTGACCTTTTCGTTCTTCTTCGCCATCACCATTTGCATGATCGCCCTGGCCTTGTCCCTGCTGGGCCTGGACTGGATGACCGCGCTGACGGGCGCTGCCAGCACCGTCTCCGGCGTCGGCCCGGGGCTGGGTGAAACCATTGGCCCGGCGGGTAATTTCTCTACCTTGCCGGATGCCGCCAAATGGATTCTGTCCCTGGGCATGCTCCTCGGCCGCCTGGAGATCATTACGGTGTTTGTGTTGTGCATTCCGGCGTTCTGGCGCCACTGACCGGCGCCGGCGACTCCTGCAAACGCGCCCGGTACTCACTGGGCGTGGTGTCGAACCAGCGCCTGAACGCGCGAAAGAAATTGCTCGGATCGGCAAAACCCAGCAAGTAGGCGATTTCCAGCAAGGTCATGCGCGGCTGCGCCAGGTACTGCTCGGCCAGCTCACGACGGGTGTCGTCGAGCAAGGTCTGAAAGCTCGTACCCTCCTCCTGCAACCGGCGCTGCAGGGTGCGCTGGGACAGATGCAGGGTCTGCGCCACCATCTCGCGCTTGGGCTCGCCCTGAGGCAACAGCCGACATAGCACCTGGCGCGCCTGGTGGGTGACCCGGCTTTCGGAAAAACGCGCCAGGTACTCACCGGCAAAACGGTCATGCAGTAAAGCCATGGCTTCATTGGCGGTCGGCAGGGGCGCCTCCATGTCGGCACGCTCGAAGATCAACGCATCGTAAGGCGCGTTGAACAACAGCGGTGCATGAAAGGCCTGCTTGTAGGGCTCCACATCCACAGGCTCGGCCCCCTGCACCAGCACCTTGCGCGGATGCAGCGTACGCCCGGTCAACCAGCCGCACAGCGCCAAGGCACACGCCAGGGAGGCTTCGGCGCTTTGCCGGGTCGGCGGCAGGTGATCGCCATGCACCGTCAGGATCAGGGCATACCCTTCAGGCAGCAGGCGGAAACTCAAGTCGGCGCTTTCGGCGATGATTCGCTGATAGCGCACCAGCCGCTGGAACCCCTCGGCCAGGGTCCGGCTCGACATCAGTGCATAGCCGGCCACGTGAAAGGAGGCCGGCCGCACCACCTTGCCCATGTTCAAGCCAATCGCCGGATTGCCGGAAAGCTCCACCGCACGCTGCCAAAGGCGGGTCATGGAGTCCTGGGGAAAGCGCGCATCGGGGTCGTCCAGCGCCGCGTAATCAAGCCCCAAATGCTTGAACAATGCCCGGCAATCCAGGCCGTCCATTTCCAGGGCTTTGACAATGCCCATGGCCCAGCTTGCAGAAGTCGTTCGTTCGCTCATGGCGTTTTCTTACATGGTGAGCCGCATGCCACGGCCAATATTTCAAGGATACTAAAGTGGCGCCCATTGTCACTGGCGACAACCAACGATGACTCTAGACTCAAATAGGCTGCCCGCAGCCCATCCCGCCAGCAGAACCACCATCCAAGAGAGCGCGGCCGTGGAAAACACCAGACAATTCAACAGCTTCGCCGAGTTCTACCCCTACTACCTGACGGAACACAACAACAGCACCTGCCGTCGCCTGCATTTCATTGGCACCAGCCTGGTGATCTTCATTCTCGCCTTCGCCATTGGCAAGGGGGCCTGGCTCCTGCTGCTGGCCCTGCCCCTGGCCGGCTACAGCTTCGCCTGGATCGGGCATTTCTTCTTTGAAAAGAACCGCCCCGCCACCTTCCAGCACCCGCTCTACAGCCTGCTGGGGGACTTCGTCATGTACCGCGACATGATCCTCGGCAAAGTGCCCTTTTAGGCGTTACCGGACAGCCAGCCATCCCGCGCAGCCTCCGTGGCCGTGGCGCCCGGGCCTGCAGTCGAACCCTGAACAATAAGAGAGTGGCCGATGAGCACGCATGCCCGCTTCACCCATATGCAGGATGGCACCCAGGAAGACTGGGCGATCATTGCCACGGACTTCAGTGCATACGCACGACAATTGCCGGCTCGAATCCTCACCCACCTGAAGTTGCTCGACGGCGATTTTGGCGGTTTCCCGGTGGACCGCCTGACCCATTCACTGCAAACCGCCACCCGCGCCTGGCACGACGGGCGTGATGAGGAATACGTGGTGTGCGCCTTGCTTCACGACATCGGTGACACCCTCGGCAGCTTCAACCACCCGGACATCGCCGCGGCCATTCTCAAGCCCTTCGTGAGCGCCGAAAACCTGTGGATGGTGCAGCAGCACGGGGTTTTCCAGGGCTACTACTTTTTCCACCACCTGGGCATGGACCGGCACCTGCGCGAGCAATTCAAGGGGCACCCGCTGTACCTGCGTACCGCCGAGTTCTGCGCCAAGTACGACGCCGCGGCCTTCGATCCAACCTACGACACCCTGCCCCTGAGCTTCTTCGAACCCATGCTCGAACGCCTGTTCGCCGAACCCAAAAACTCTTTGTACAAGGCGGCCATGGCGTCCAACAGCGCGGCCTGACGACGCTGCTAAGCGGGCTCTTGCACCTTGATCAGATCCGCCTTGCCCTGGGCCTCACGCGCCTGGGCGTCGGCCAGCCGATAAAGTTCGATGGTGCCGTCCCAGTGCTCGATCAACGCGGTGCAGGACTCCACCCAGTCGCCACAATTGAGGTAGTCCACGCCACCGACCTTGCGAATCTCGGCATGGTGAATGTGCCCGCACACCACCCCATGCAGCTCGCGCTTCACGCATTCGTGGGCGATAGCTTCTTCGAAGTCGCTGATAAAGCTGACGGCGGTTTTCACCTTGTGCTTGAGGTAGGCCGACAGCGACCAGTAGCCATAACCGTAGCGCGCACGCCAATGGTTGAGCCAACGGTTGAGGGTCAGGGTGAACTCGTAGGCCGAATCGCCGAGAAAGGCCAGCCAGCGGTGATAGCGCGTGATGACATCGAACTGATCGCCGTGAATCACCAACAAGTGACGACCGTCGGCCGTCACATGCACCGCCTCGTCCACCAACTGGATATTGCCCAGGATCAGCTTCGAATAGCGGCGCAGGAACTCGTCATGGTTGCCCGTCACGTAGATCACTTCGGTGCCACGCTTGCTCATGGTCAGCAGGCGACGAATGACGTTGGTATGCGCCTGGGGCCAGTACATGCCGCCGCGCAGCTTCCAGCCGTCGATGATGTCGCCTACCAGGTAGATGCGGTCGGCGTGATAGCCCTTGAGAAACTGCGAAAGATGCTCCGCCTGGCAATCCCGGGTGCCGAGGTGCACATCGGAAATCCACAAGGTCCGCACCCGTTGTTTGCGGCTGGGTCTGGCGAGTTCGGCACTGGTCATGGGCAGGCTCCTGGATTTTTTGCGAGCTTGCGCCCCAGGGGTTAATAGCCCATGACACAAATACGGCAGTCCCATGACAGCGCCCACGCGCCGGCAGCCGGTGTAAACTGCCCGTCTGCCAAGGAGCGGAAGGCGAAAATCAGAGTATGGGTAAGAGGTCGTTTGCATGAATTAAAGACTAATAGTCATGCGTTCTAGCACATAAAAAGTCTTTGGATCTTTAGACTAATGAAATCCTTCACGCGATGACTAATTAACAGCTAAAAACATATAATCTTCACGCACTACTGGGCACATTCACAACAAGTAAAAATAATTAAACAACTGACTTTCTGTCTCCATATTCCTTACGGTTGCTTATCTAAAAACAGTTGAGACTGTGTTTTTTATTTGAAAACAGCTCAACCTTAACCGACCCCACACTTACATAGAAAAAGCATATCGAGGACTTACTAGCGCATTTTTTGAGTGAATGCGCAATTAGGAAATTACGCGTAAATTGCAAAAAACTCAATGACTAGTGTTTTACCCGATCACCTCCGCCCTTCCCAAGCACCGTCTGCAGCAGTAGCTTAAAATAGAGTCCTATCGTCAGAGACCGAATCATCCGCGCATCAGTTTCAGCCAGTAAGCGTGGAGTTGACATGTCAATTTGCATGACCTGCGCTAACCCAGTTATGCCAGGGCGCACATCATACACGCCACACTTATCCCTCTCTAAAATCAATTCTTCCTGATTAAAAAGATTAGGTCGAGGTCCAACTAAACTCATTTCCCCTCTGAGCACATTCCATAGTTGCGGAAGCTCGTCTAGTTTAGTTTTACGCAAATAACGCCCCATATGCGTAATCGACGCGGACGAAGCCAGATGACTGGCAACAGAGGCGGTACTCAAAGACATAGTACGGAATTTCACCAAAGAAAATGGTTGTTTCCCGCGTCCAACTCGCTGTTGACGAAATAGTGGTGAGCCAGTGTCGAAAAGACCGATTATATAAATCAGCATCAGCACAGGAAAACCAAAAACCAACCCAACTAGAGATAGCACAACATCAAAAAAACGAATCATCAAACACCTACACTCAGAATTCGCAAAAAAACCGAAAAAAGTATGCTCAAGCATGCCTATCTATTGTTATCGGAGTACTTCTTCCCTGCTAAAAATAGCGCATCATGGGCCGATGTGCTTGGATGCCAGCCTAGTAATCGTCTCGATTTCGACGCATCAACCTGCAGTGACGCACATAGCTGCATATACAGAGACCGACGCCCCAACAACGAAGCTCCCGCAGCGAGGATACTACTGGAGACAGGCCACAAGCGCGCTTTACGACCCATGCCTAGCGCTAACAGATTTATAATCTCACCAATAGATAAATCTTCACCATCTGCCGCCAGAAATAGCTCGTTCGCCGCCGCGGGGTGAATTGCACACGTCTCGATCAACGTCACCAAATTATCCAAGGCAATCATACTGCGCTTATCGTCAATTCTTGCGAAAGGTAAAGGCACTCCCGAAGCCACCAAACGGAGCAATCGTGCGAAATTGCCTGGCGCACTCTCAGCGTATACCAACGGTGGGCGTACAACGGTCAACTCCATTTCGGAGCGACTTAAGTCTGCCCAAAGCGCCTGTTCCGCCTCAAATTTAGATAGCGCATAGTCAGAATGTGGAGCTGGCAACGACGCTTCCACAAATGGCTCCTTACCACTACTCGCGCCGTTGACACCAATAGAGCTTAAAAAAACGAAACGACGCACACCTGCTTTCACTGCTTCATTGGCCAGCAGCAACGACAAATCGCGATTCGCTGATCGAAAGCCTTCCAGAGGATTAGGCTCAACATTACGCAATTGGTGCGCTCGTCCAGCCAAATGCACAACACACTCAACCCCCTCCAGGGCTTGAGCCAGCTGTGGCGTATTGTTCAACTCCCCAGGAAAAAAGCGCAGTGCACGCGCTGCTGGAGGACGACGTCCAATTGCACTCACTTGATGCCCTTGGGCTATCAAATGTGCTGCCAGAGCCTGACCAATGAATCCCGATGCGCCCGTTAGCAGAATGCGCCTAGACAAAAGATGTCACCTCAGAAAAAACCAAAAAGGATCATAAGAAGAAGGATAACTTGATCCCGTGGACGCCGCCTTAAGGACATAAAATTTCTTACCAAGAAGCCACGACTGTGAATTTTTTTATCGAAATTTGGCGAAACCAAAGCGCTGATCATTTCGACCTGTTTTCGATACCAACGAGAGCGAATTAAATGAAAGCGCCTTAGATATGCATATAATCCAGTATTGGAACCTACTTGGTTGCCATTGTGCTGTCGATAGAGCATTAAAGGCTTGTGGTCAACATACCATTTGAAATGATTCGCTCGACAAAAAGCGTAGGCGAGCCAATCATGTAAAGAAACCTGTTCAAGACGGTCTCCTACAGCTTCAACAAAACTTTTAAATGCAGAAGCCGCACTAACACTAAACAAGTACGTACATCCTGGACCAGCGGCTTCAAAAAAATGGTCATATTCCCGCTGAGGATATGATTTTTTTATAACTTTTTTCTTGCCGTCAGGCCAAAATGCAATAACATCACTGGAGACCACATCTACCGATTGTATCTGCATAACCTCATATGCGCGAAGTAACTTTCGGGACAACCATATGTCATCCTGATCAGCAAAAGCCACATAATCATACCCTTCAAATGACACCTCCTTAATCATTCGAAAAAAATTTTCTCCCGCACCACCATAACGTTTACCGTAAGGTAACATAAAAACATTTAATTCTCGGTCAGCTAGGCTCGAAACCCATTCGCTAGTCCCGTCACCCGAAAGATCAACGCTTATAAATAACGTCACCTTGACGCCTTCCTGCGCCAAAATGCTTTTGACTTGCTCATCAATCCACTGACGCCCATTGTAAGCGGTCATTAAAACCAAAATTTTCGGTTCGACAGTCGAATACAACTCCATCAAAGCAACCTCAAAAATTAATCACTTTCTATAGGAAAAATCACGAGGCGTCGAAAGCGTAGAAATCCACACCGACGAATCATCCGAGCAATATCCAATGGAAGGCTTAGACAAACCACTATATGCGTTTTTAGTCCCAAGAACTGGCACACCCAACTCTAAAGCCTCAATAACTTTTATCTTAACCCCAGCGGGAGAAAGCATTGGTGCAATCATCAAAGTACTGTTTCCCAGATAACTCTGCGCATCTTCAACAAAACCAAGGTACTTTATTCTAGGATGACTTATTCGTCGCGACTCAGGAGCACTACCTATAACCTCCAATACCAAGTCTGGTACATGAGATAATACCTGCTCAACAAACCACGTCAGAGCTTCAAAATTTTCTCGCCGCAAAAGAGATCCGAGAAATACAACCCTCCGCATATCCTTACCTAACTTACTTAAGTCTTTGGAAAAGTCATTAATCTCTCCAAGCATCGCAGACTGAGCAGAGGTAATTTTTGACAACGGGACTCGATAGAGCCGACGAACTATTTTGGCATCTCGATTAGAGAGTGTTACAACTCGCTCGGCGCGGCGGAGCAAGACGCCCTCAGACCAACGTACCCAGGCCATCAGTTTAAAAGATCGATGACATTGCAGGTCATGACAAATTGCCCAAGCTTTTTTCGAAAACAAAAGCGCGCCAAAGGTTTGGGAGAAGTTAAGATAGGTACGCCCGGTACAAAAAAACACTGAAACAGGAAGAAATCGCGTAAAAATAGGATGAATGAACGGAAGTAATAAGCCTCCCAAAATGGCATAGAAAATTTTTTCCAAGATACTATTTGACCGTTCATGTATCACAATACCCCGATCAACACGTAGAAATTTTATTACGCGTCGTGTAGCCCAACCCCCCCCATCCTTGGACATAATAGGAAGTGAAGAAAAAATATTATCCATTAAGCTCTCAAAAAATTAACGAAAACGATCGAATAAAGCATATTTGAGCAACCGTACAGAACAAAGAATAGTCTGTAAAAATAGACTCTCACCAATTAAAACCTGAACTCGATAAAGCTCTGTGATGACACCAACTCTGTCAGTACCACTCACACCATCTACACCATGTACACCTACTTCAACGTCCGTCTCAACGATATTCGCTCCTCCTTTTATTGCAGACAATACAAAATACTGATCGGCAACAATAGGAAATTTACGAGAGTAGTAGCCATACTGTTCATGAAGGTTCTTACTAATCAAAAGCCCCACTGAGTGAGCAGACACGTAAGTATGATACCCATACTGCCAGCCCCTCACCTTTAAAGGAAAAGAAAGACGTTCGCCAAAACGTACTGCAGCCGTTACAAAATCTACGCCATAAGCATTTTTTGCATACTCACTCAACGCATTCGGATAAATTCTATCATCGGCCCCTAACACAAGATAATATTGCCCCGATGTTTTTCTTATACCGCGATTCAGCGCATCATATATACCAAAATCCTCCTCAGAGGAAATTCGTATATCGAGATTCTCAATTGAGGATAAAAGTTCAAGCGTGCCATCGGTTGAGCCGCCATCAGCCACAACCCATTCAAAGTTTTTATAAACTTGACTACGTAAAGACTCAATCAGTCCAGGCAACTCTTTTACAACATTAAAAGTCGCTGTAACGACACTAATCCTTATACCCTCACAGTCAGACGCTACCATACTTAACCCTTAACTTAAAAAACCTCATATTAATTACCCCCCTTCTCAAAACGACGTAAAATCCAGTCTAAAAATAAACATACTTCTTGAAGAATGATGTTATTTAAAAATCAAACTCCTCCCCTGAAGCAGTCAACCTCAAAAAATTTCCAGTATATAAGGGCTCCAAAAACAGTGGAGCCACATGCCAAAGCTGTTTTCTTACCAGCGAATATCGCTTTGATGCTTGAGGAACCACTGATATGTACGCATCAAACCATCAGAAAGCTCAATGCTATGCGACCAACCTAGGCATTTTAGAGCATCAACATTCATCAGTTTACGTGGCGCGCCGTCAGGTTTGCTAACATCAAATACAATACGCCCCTGATAACCTACCACATTAGCCATCACCTGTGCCAAGTGAGCAATGGTACAGTCCTTTCCCGTACCAACGTTTATATGACTCAACATTGGCCGAGTATATTTCTCATAGATTTCCTGCCCCACATTGGCCACAAAGACCGAAGCCTTTGCCATATCATCAACATGGAGGAACTCACGCATCGGGGTACCAGTTCCCCAAACCAAAACCTCGGAGCTACTGGAAAGTTTAGCTTCATGAAAGCGACGCATCATGGCAGGAATAACATGGGAATTATCAGAGTGAAAGTTGTCATTCTCGCCATAAAGATTAGTTGGCATAACACTGCGATATTGCCGACCATACTGGCGATTATAGCTTTCACATAGCTTGACTCCCGCAATTTTTGCTATTGCATAAGGCTCGTTAGTGCTCTCCAGCAATCCTGTCAAGAGCGCACTTTCTTTCAATGGCTGCTCAGCCAACTTCGGATAGATACACGAAGACCCCAAAAATAGAAGATTATTTACATTTGCTTGGTGAGCAGCATGAACTACATTGCACTGTATCATCAGGTTTTGATAAGCGAATTCAGCTGGGTATGTATTATTGGCATGAATGCCGCCTACCTTAGCTGCTGCCAAATATACTTGGTCAATACGCTCATTTTGAAAAAACGCATGCACTTCAGCTTGGCTAGATAAATCCAATTCATCGCGGCTGCGAGTAATGATGCAATTATAGCCTTGGGCCTGTAGCTGTCTAACAATAGCAGAGCCGACCATACCTCGATGACCGGCGACGAAAATACGGGCGTTTACATCCAAGGACATACTCAATCAACTCTCCACTGATACTGGAATTTCATGCCCATGTGCCTTCAGCAATGCATGACGCTGGGCGGTCTTGAGGTCCTCTCTTACCATTTCCGAACACATTTCCTGCGCAGTGATTTCTGGCACCCAGCCAAGTTTCTCCTTTGCTTTTGTAGGGTCGCCGAGAAGAGTTTCCACTTCAGCCGGACGAAAGTAGCGTGGGTCTACACGAACAACCACATCATTGATACTCAGTCCAGGTGCCTTATCTCCCTCAATAGCAGCCACAATTGCTACTTCATTGACACCCTGCCCCTCAAAACGCAAAACGATACCAAGTTCTCGGGCTGACCATTCGATAAATTGACGTACACTGTACTGCACACCAGTGGCAATCACGAAATCCTCCGGCTGCTCCTGCTGTAACATCAACCATTGCATGCGCACATAGTCCTTAGCATGCCCCCAGTCGCGCAACGCGTCCAGATTCCCTAGATACAGGCAGCTCTCCAACCCTTGAGCAATATTGGCAAATCCACGAGTAATTTTACGTGTAACGAAAGTCTCACCTCGGCGCGGACTTTCGTGGTTGAACAAAATACCATTACAAGCATAGAGGCCGTATGCCTCCCGGTAGTTCACCGTGATCCAGTACGCATACAGCTTAGCAACCGCATAAGGGCTGCGCGGATAAAAGGGCGTGGTTTCCTTCTGTGGCGTTTCCTGCACAAGACCATAGAGCTCGCTAGTAGAGGCTTGGTAGAAGCGAGTTTTCTTTTCCAAGCCAAGAGTACGGATGGCTTCAAGCAGACGCAGCGTCCCCATGGCATCTACATCCGCAGTGTACTCCGGTGCCTCAAAGCTCACCGCCACATGAGACTGAGCCCCGAGGTTATACACTTCATCTGGCTGCACCTCCTGTAGGATACGAATAAGATTGGAGGTGTCGGTAAGATCACCGTAATGTAAGCAAAAGCGGGCGTGCTCAACATGCGGGTCCTGGTAAATGTGGTCGACCCGCTGGGTATTAAATAGCGACGCCCGACGTTTGATGCCGTGTACCTCATAGCCTTTCTCCAGCAGGAGCTCGGCAAGGTAGGAGCCATCTTGGCCGGTGATTCCGGTTATAAGGGCTTTTTTCATTCCATTTCCTTTTCGAGAACAGACTCATAGAGATTAATATATTTTTTTGCAACCACTTCAGAATCAAAACTTGTGACAATTTTTGTTCTAGCCGAGCGAGATATCGACTCATAATCAGGATGCTCAAGCACCCACAAAATCCCTGCAGTCAAATCATGAACTGATGATGGCTGCGCTAAATAACCATTAATTTCATGATCAACTATATCCACAGACCTGTTGTCGCGTAGGCGACAACAGGAGTGCCACAAGCCATGGATTCCGATGCCGTCTGTCCAAAAGCTTCCTGTTTGCTCGGAACAACCATAACATCAACGGCACTGTAGAGCAGCCGTAATGCAACATCATCATGCAAGCGCCCAAGAAAATGAGACCTTTGCTTAAAGCTGCCCCCCGCCAAAGGCCGGCCAGAGCCAAACACAACTAACTCAATGTCATCTGGCAGCCCGTTCAACGCTTGGCTTAGTTCTTCAAATCCTTTTCTTGGATCACTAGTAGCATTCATAGCACCAAATAAAACCAACTTACTATCACATGGTAAATTTAGCAAGTATCGGGCTTGTGCACGATCAAAAGGAGCAAAAACTTTGGTATCAATCGGATTGGGCAAACTAACAACTCTATGACCAGAGAAAGCGACGCTTAAGGCGGCCTCATTAGCAAGCCACTGACTTACTCCAACTACTGTGATATTTTTCTTCTTATTAAAGCTTCGAACTTTTCGTAAAAACACACTACGACTCAGATCGTTGTCTTTCCGCGACTGAAGCACAGGGCAATTACCACACGACTGCTTAAATTCACCACACTCTTCATCATAGTGACATCCGCCCGTAAAAGGCCACATATCATGTAAAGACCAAATTATAGGGGCCTCAATCCTCACCAAATCCTCAATACGCAGCATGCCACCTGCAATCCAGTGAAGGTGAACAACATCAGGATTGAGTCTATTTATCCGATCAACAACTCCACCAAAAGGCACCCAAGCAGGAGAAAAAAGGGTTGCTGTGCGTTTTTTGTAACTTCGAACTGGCAATGAATCCAAAAATGGGCGTAGCCGACTAATAACTTTCTGCACTTTTGAAGCGGGTCCGTGCACGGTATAATCATCACTGTCACGGGATTGAACCAACATATCCACTTCTAGACCTTGAAAAATCAAAGATCGGTGTAAGCGATAAGCAGCCCGTGCAGCGCCGCCTTCAATGTCCGACGAACTTACAATTAGAATTTTCATTTAATAAACGTTATTCCAAAAACCAACCTGCCAATTTTGTTAATTGCACGAATCCAGACAGGTCGATTTTGTTTTTTGTAGAATTTAATAACATTATGAACAGCAAAACTCGACTCAACCCTATCCACAGAAAAATCAACGTCTTTAGAATCATTTAAATCATGTAAAAAATAACTTGAATCACTACCACAATTAACGCCACTACCATCATTCCCAATATTTTGAACATAGGAAACGGAAGGATTTAGACACAATCCCTGATGTTCATAAATTGTGGAGTACCAAAAAACTGCCCATGTATTAATTTCCCCTGAAACATTCCTTTCAACTTGAGGCCAAAAAACACCTGAACCATACAAATCAAAATGGTATTTTTTCTCAGAAGACCATGATCGAACAAGTTTCTCGGGACTTTTCTCAAAGTACGCCCAACGGTCAGCCCAAGTTGCCCACCCCCAACAATTCATAACACGCCAGAGAAACACATCCCCTAAAGCGTCAGTATCAATCGGGTAATTCCAACCAGAAATATGCCACACCTTGCTATCATCGTGATAACAATCGAGAGCCTGATTCATAAATGTTAGAAAAGCTGGACTTGTGACTATATCATCCTCTAGGACTATAACCCTCCCGTACTTTCTAACGACAGAAGTTACACCGTCAATAATATTTTTTGCAAGGCCGAGATTAGCCTCTCGCTCAATCACCGTCAACGACTTAAAACCTGTTATATTCCTTACATAATCTCGAACTGCTGAAACCTGCGACTCAACCTGAGAAGTTCTAGCTCCATCTGAATAAACAAACAAATCACTTTGATTCGCTAATTCATTATCAAGCAATGCTTCAACAGTTCTAACCGTATGATCAAGGCGGTTATAAACAAACAAAACAATCGGAGACGGGTACATTTAAAATGTTACACCTGATGAAAAATTAAAATTAAATACCCAGTGCATTTCCATCTCGATAAAAAATAGTCGTGTTCTTTTTATACAAAAGCCCTGGAGAAACCCCCCAGAAATCAATTTTTCTGAATCCATTATCCAACATAAAAATTATAGCCTCCTGATAACGGTCTCTTTCACTATCATCAAGTACAATCACTCCTTTATCCGACAACGCCCCCAACGAGTTAACAACACAATTAACCCGATCTCGCCCATCTACAACAATAAGATCATACTTATTACCAGAGGTTGCAGCTCGCCGGCAGTATGCACCATTAACCTCAAGACTCTCGAAAGAAACACTTACGTTATCTGGAACTTTTTTTGATATATATTCATACCAATCGGCGTCATGCTCTACCGCATACACTGCAACAACATAACTTGAATAAAAAAAAGTTGAATTGCCCGAACCATACTCAAACAGCTTATCAACACCACAAAGACGATCTTTAATGAAATCTATAAATGGATATGTTACCCAAGGAACAGCTCCGCCATTAACATCAACAGGAATTTTTTTATTAAAACTGTTAACCCAACCAATATCTCTCAAATATCCTGACGAAGCTGACCCAAGCAGAAAAATTGAAAGTTTTGGATTACGAAAAACCTCTATAGCTTTTTTAAAATTCATAAAACTTAGAACCTCAGAATCAATGATTTTGTCTTCATGAAAAAACATGCCCTAGTACGATGATCAAAAAAAATCGTAACCGTAAGCTGCTACTGCTTGTGACACAAGAATTGATATTGCAGCACCCACTACGCCATAAGACGGTATCATTATAAAGTTCAAAATTATGCTTATAATAACACCCGCCAAAACTCTAAAAAAAGACACCATTACCATGCCTTCAATTATTAGCCACTTCCCACTTGCCACACCAAGAAAAACAAAAATCCCGGCCCAAGCGTGAATCATTAAAATATCTGCCGCCTTCTGATACGAGTCTCCATATAAAAAGCTTACTATCCATTCACTTAAAAAAGTCATTGGCAATGCAATTGAAATCCCCAACCAAACCATCAATGTGTAAAGCCTTTGAAGTTGCTGAAGGTAGAGTTCTTCACTAACTTTCCTAGCGTTAATGATCGCAGGAAAAATCGAGCTTGTGATAGCCATTGGGATAAAGTACCAAGCCTCACTCAAACGCACCGCTGCGGCATACTGACCGACAGCTTCTGCATCCAGCATTTCCTTAATCATTATCTGATCAATTCTCATATACAGGGAAACAAAAACGCTTGAAAGAATCAGCGGCCAAGACTCTTTAATCAAATATATCGCCGTATTTTTACTGAATGACCACCGCAAAACCCTTTGCCCAGATCTTTTCTCATAGAAAAAAATCAAACCTATTGAAAGCACCAAAGCATCAAAACTGAACATCATTGCAAATGCTGTTAATGGAGCATTATTTAAAATAAGAATAATTTTTATGAGACTAGACGCCCCCAAAACAACACTATTTGCCAAAGCAACATATTTAGAAAGAACTTTCGACTGATAGTAAAAATCAATCACATTAAAACTCTGAAAAATAGTTGCCGAAACAATAATAAAGACTAGCAATTTGGTATATGCATCATTACTGGTAAACTGCAAAGCCAACCAAATTAATGGAAAGACTAGCACAGCCCCAATTATTTTTAGAACAAATGCAGTTCCCAGCAACTCATCCTCACGGGTTTGGTCTCTTACCAACTCTCGCACTACAACATTATCCAAACCTAAAGTAGCAATGGCCGTGAACAGAAAAACAAAGCTCTGCGCATAACTAAAAAGACCAAACTGCTCCGGCCCCAAATAGCGCGCAATCCAAACACCAACAAATAAGCCGACAAACATGCGCAAAATCTTTTCACCCATGAGCCATGAGGTATTGGCGACATAGCGTCTAAACTCTACATGTTTTTTCAGGAGGCGTATTTGGGATATAAAATTCATTAACTGCCTTGCCATTTAATAGCGAAAATCATTTCGAACCTACTTAAAAACTCAGTCCGCCCCAAATAAATCCCGGGTATATATTTTTTCGGATACATCTTTAACCTCTTCACTTGGGCGGTTAGCGACAATAATTTCGCTGCGCTTTTTGAAGCTAGAGAGGTCCTTGATAACTTCAGAACCAAAGAAGCGCTCTTCACTCAAAGCAGGTTCATAAACAATCACCTCTACTCCTTTTGCTTTGAGGCGCTTCATCACACCCTGAACACTACTTGCCCGCCAGTTATCACTGCCAGCTTTCATGACCAAACGGTAGATCCCTACAGTTTTAGGTTTACGCCGCAAAATATCCTCACTGATAAAATCTTTGCGGGCTCGATTAGCGTCAACAATGGCACCTATAAGCGACTGGGGGACCTGATTATAGTTAGCCAGCAATTGCTTGGTGTCTTTCGGCAAACAATATCCACCGTAACCAAAGCTGGGATTGTTGTAATGCCCACCAATCCTTGAGTCCAAACAAACCCCCTCGATGATCTGACTAGTATCCAAATCATGAGTAGCTGCATAAGTGTCTAGCTCATTGAAGAAGGCTACACGCATCGCAAGATAGGTATTCGCAAATAGCTTAACGGCCTCAGCTTCGGTACTATTAGTAAAAAGTACCGGAACATCCTGCTTGATGGCACCTTGCTGCAAGAGTCTAGCGAAGACATTAGCCCGCTCCGATTGCTCTCCTATAATGATTCTACTGGGGTATAAATTGTCATAGAGGGCCTTGCCCTCGCGTAGAAATTCGGGGGAGAAAATAAGATTTTTTGTATTCAACACCTGACCAATACGGGCTGTATAACCTACAGGCACGGTGGACTTTATAACCATGACCGCTTTAGGGTTGATAGCTATTACATCACGAATAACATTTTCGATGGATTGCGTATTGAAATAGTTACTATCGGGATCATAGTCTGTTGGCGTAGCGATGATGACAAAGTCTGCCCCTTTATAGGCCTCAGCTTTATCCAAAGTGGCGACAAAATTAATCGACTTCAGTGCAAGAATTTTTTGAATATCAGCATCATCGATTGGTGATTCACCGCGATTCAACAACGCCACTTTTTCTGGGACAAGATCAACTGCCACTACTTCGTTGTGCTGGGCAAGAAGAACAGCGTTGGCCAACCCCACGTAGCCAAGACCGGCAACAGCAATTTTCAATGGCTTCTCCCATAAACATCTTCGAAACGCACGATGTCGTCTTCTCCCAGATAACTACCAGACTGCACTTCAATAATTTCCAGCGGAATGGTGCCAGGATTAGAAAGACGGTGAACTTCCCCCAAAGGAATATAAGTACTCTGATTTTCTGTAAGCAGCAGGATCTCACTACCACACGTTATTTCGGCGGTCCCCTGAACCACAATCCAATGTTCGGCGCGGTGATGGTGTTTCTGCAGACTCAAACTGGCACCTGGCTTGACCATTATGCGCTTCACTTTGAAACGACTACCCTCGTCAATGCTGTCATACCAGCCCCAAGGGCGATGAACCTTGCGATGGAGGTTGCGTTCTTCGCGAGACTCTTGGTTAAGTTTGTCCACTATATACTTAACCTCTTGACTACGAGTTCTGTCAGCGACCAGAACAGCATCAGGGGTTTCGACCACTATCAAGTCCTTCACACCAACTAAGGCAACTAGGCGACTGTTAGCGTGCACGAGCGAGTTCCGACTATCACTAATCAGTACATCCCCCTGAAAAGCGTTGCCTTGCTCATCCTTGGGCGATACACCCCAAACCGCATCCCAGGCCCCCAAATCACTCCAGCCAGCATCCAGTGGCACCATCTCGATAGGAAAAATACTGCTTGGGCATTTCTCCATAACTGCGTAATCGACTGATTCACTGGGCACTGCTTCAAACGATGCCCGATCGGGGCGAACAAAGGCACCGTCACTATTCTTTTTAGCCCAAGCGGCTGTCGTAGCCTGAAGAATATCTGGGCGAAAAGTCTCCAAAGCAGCCAGCCATACGGAAGCTTTTAGCACAAACAAGCCCGCATTCCAGTAGTAGCCCCCCTCATTAAGATAGGCTTGGGCAGTCGGCATATCCGGCTTCTCAACAAAGCGCTCAACAGCTGCCACAGTAGCTGCGCAAGGCTTTACTTTGATGTAGCCATAGCCGGTTTCAGGCCTATCGGGAGAAATCCCAAGAATGACGATACTCCCCGTAGCCGCCGAACCAACTGCTTGCTGCATAGCGAGACGAAAAGCGTCATCATCTCCGATGGTTTGATCAGCAGGTGTGACCACGAGAATCGGGTC
Source organism: Pseudomonas morbosilactucae (assembly GCF_023241715.1). Classification (GTDB taxonomy): domain Bacteria; phylum Pseudomonadota; class Gammaproteobacteria; order Pseudomonadales; family Pseudomonadaceae; genus Aquipseudomonas; species Aquipseudomonas morbosilactucae. Next base: position 13,070 of record NZ_JALQCW010000090.1, on the reverse strand, counting down.
TGCACCCGCATCACGTGCGGCCAACGCAGCCAGTGTCAGCGCGGGCGCGGTGTTCCGTCCTACAGGTTCAAGAAGAAAAGTGGCACTCTCAACACCTATTTCACGCAATTGCTCCTGCGCCAAAAAGCGATGCTCTTCGTTGCAGACAATATAAGGCATGCCAATGGCGTCACTGATTTTACTATCGCCAAGAAGACGCTTTACAGACTCTTGAAACAGACTGCTATTGCCCACTAAGCAGAGAAACTGTTTTGGAAAACCTGATCGCGAAAGAGGCCATAGACGCGTACCTGAACCGCCACAGAGGACGACCGGCTGGATTTGAGCAGCTACTTTCATAAGGCGTTGAACCTGTTGTAATGGGCACTCGTCAAAAGGCTGGCAGCACCAATTTTATCCTGACAACCCATCAAGCCAAAAACGGAAAAATATAGCATCGAAATGCCCTAGATGTCCCGGATATCTTCGTGCTCATCACGATGAGCGGTGTCGAAAATCAGAGAGATTCAACCTATTGACCAGAGGTGATCAGGCCGAGATCGGGATAGATCCAATCACGGCCTAGACAGCGGTCGTTCATATGCGAGCCGTCGCAAGACTCGTGATCTGACTACTCCTAGATTCAACGCATCCTCTAGACCAGGTGTGCAGCAGCTCTTCTTTGCCGCATTACAAGCTATCTAATAGGCTAAGCAAATGACACAGGTTGTTGCCCCAACCTACGCCAGTAAATACGGCAGTCCCATGACAGCGCCCACACCCCGGCAGCCGGTGTAAACTGCCCGTCTGCCAAGGAGAACGGGATGGGTGCAATCCTCACGCTACGCCACTACAGCCACGACCTGATCGCCCACAGCCATGAACACGCGCAACTGGTGTTCGGCCTGTCCGGGCGCCTGGATTTCGAGGTGGACGGCCTGGGCAGCCAAGTGGTGCAGCAAAGCCTGATGGTGGTGCCCGGCGGCGCACATCATGCCTGTGGCAGCCCCAAAGGCAGCCATTGCCTGGTGCTGGACGTGCCCAGTGACCAATGGCTTGGCCAATCCCTGGGGGATCACGCCGATGCCAGTCGTCGCCTGCTCGACCACCCCGGCCGCCTGCCCCTGGCGCCCGCGCAAAGCCAATTGGTCAGTTGGCTGGCACAAAGCCCGGTGCATGACCCGTTGATCGCCCAGCAAGGCGCGGTCTTGCTGCTGGCCAGCCTCAACGGCAACACCGCGACGAGTATCGGTGGCCGCCGCCTGCCGTATGCGGCGCTCAATGAGCACATCGACCAGTACGCGGCCTACCCACTGCAAGTGGCCGACCTGGCGCGGGTCGCCGGCCTGTCCAGCGCCCGCCTGCATGCACGCTTCATGGCCGAATGTGGGCAGACGCCCATGGATTACATCCGCAGCCGACGCCTGCACAAGGCGGCCGCGTTGCTGCGCGAGTCCGATTGGCCGATTGGCGAAGTGGCCAGCCGGGTCGGCTACAGCTCCCAGAGTGCCTTTGCCGCCGCCATGCTGCGGGAGTTCGGCGCATCCCCGGGCGCCCTGCGCCGTGCCGCGGGAAAGCGCTAGGCCGTCGACAAAACACGCGAGCCTGGCGACAGACGCCCTCCTCGCCGGGCCCGTAGACTGTCCGCCTACCTGTACACACCCTAAAGGGCACTCGCCCCGCTGCATTTAAGGATTGCAATGACTCCGCGCACTGCCCTTGGCGCCCTGCATATCGGCGCGCTGATGTTCGGCCTTACAGGCGTATTCGGCAAACTCGCCGCCGCCTCACCGGCCGTGATCGTGTTTGGTCGCGCCCTCTTCGCGGTGCTGGCCCTGAGCGTCTTCGCCCGCTGGGCCAGCCGCACGTCCTGGCAAGCCATGAACGCAGGCGACCTGCGCCGCCTGCTGCTCAGCGGCCTGCTGCTGGCCGGGCACTGGGTGAGTTTCTTTATCGCGGTGAAAGTCGCGGGTGTGGCCATCGCCACCCTGGGCTTTGCCAGCTTCCCGGCATTCACCGTCATCCTTGAGGGCCTGATCTTCCGCGAGCGGATTCGCCTCAACGAAATGGTCCTTGTGGCCCTGGTCAGCGTCGGCCTGGTCCTGGTCACGCCGGACTTCGATCTGGCCAGCCAGGCCACCAGCGGTCTGCTGTGGGCCGTGGCCTCGGGCCTGCTGTTCAGCCTGCTGTCGCTGAACAACCGCGCCACGTCCTCCCGCGTTCCCGCTGTACAGGCCGCGCTGTGCCAGAACCTGGTGGTCGCCCTGTGCCTACTGGCCTTTGCCGCTCCGGAGCTGAGCACCGTGCGCGCCATCGACTGGCTGTGGATCAGCCTCCTGGGGATTTTCTGCACGGGCCTGGCCCATAGCTTGTTCGTCGCCAGCCTGGCGGTGATCAAGGCGCGCACGGCGGCGGTGGTGTTCGCCCTGGAACCGGTCTACGGGATTACCGTGGCCTGGCTGCTGTTCGACGAGAACCCCACGCTGCGCATGCTGCTGGGCGGCGCGTTGATCATTGTGGCGATCGTGGTCTCGAGTCGGTTATCGGGCAGCGCACAGAAAAACAACGTGGCAGCGGAAGCCAGCGCTCACTGAGTGCGGTCGTTGTGCCCCAGGTCACGCTGGGGGTCGATCTGGTCACGCACTCGCTGCTTGAGCACCTTGGCTTCGGGAAAGCCGCCATCGGCCTTGCGTTCCCATATCTGCACACCGTCGCAGGTGATGCGAAACGTGCCGCCCGTCGCAGGCTCAAGGGCGACCTTGCCGAGGTCGTCACTGAAGGTGCTCAACAACTCCTGGGCCAGCCAAGCGGCACGCAACAGCCACTGGCACTGTGTGCAATAGGTGATGACCACTTCGGGTTTACGTTCAGTCATGGTACGGCGGGCTCATGGGGGCAAGGGCGTCGCTATAATAGCCGGCTTTATCGCTCGCCCCGAGATCCCTGATGCGTCGTTTGTTGACCTGCCTGCTGCTTTGCCTCGTGCCCCTGACCCTGCAAGCCGCCGAGGCGCCACGACCAAAGATCGGCCTGGTGTTGTCCGGCGGCGCGGCCCGTGGCCTGGCCCATATCGGCGTGCTCAAGGCCCTGGAGGAACAAGGCATCAAGCTCGACGCCATCGCCGGCACCAGCATGGGCGCGGTAATCGGCGGGCTGTATGCCTCAGGCTACAAAATCGACGAGTTGGAAAAGCTCGCCCTGGAGATCGACTGGAAACAAGCCCTGTCCGACGCCCCACCCCGGGAAGACGTACCCTTTCGCCGCAAGCAGGATGACCGGGACTTCCTGGTGAAACAAAAACTCAGCTTTCGGGACGACGGCAGCCTGGGCTTGCCTCTGGGAGTGATCCAGGGGCAGAACCTGGCTCTGTTGCTGGAAAGCAAATTCGCCCACGTCAGCGATACCCGCGACTTCGACAAACTACCCATTCCCTTTCGCGCCGTGGCCACTGATATCGCCAGCGGTGAGAAAGTGGTGTTCCGCAAAGGCCACCTGCCCCGGGTGATTCGCGCCAGCATGTCGATCCCGGCGGTGTTCGCACCGGTGGAGCTGGATGGCCGGTTGCTGGTGGACGGCGGCATCACCGACAACATCCCCCTGGATGTGGCCCGGGAGATGGGCGTGGACATTGCCATCGTCGTCGATATCGGCACACCGCTGCGCTCACGCAAGCAATTGAACACCGTGGTGGATGTACTGACCCAGTCCATCACCCTGATGACCCGGCGCAACTCCGAAGAGCAGTTGGCGACACTGCACAAGGATGACGTGCTGATCCAGCCCCCGCTGTCGAGCTTCGGCGTCGCCGACTTCGGTCGCGCCCAGGAAATGATCGACGCCGGCTACCGCGCGACCCGAATACTCGACGCACGCCTGGCGCACCTGCGGCCCAATCCCCGTGTGGACGCGGAACTCGCCGCCGCTCGCCAGCCGAGCCAGCGCACACCGGTCATCACCGCCATCAAGGTGGAAAACGACTCGAAAGTCAGCGATGAGGTAATCCGTTACTACATTCGCCAACCCATAGGCGAACCCTTGGACCTGGTGCGTTTGCAGCGGGACATGGGCACCCTGTACGGCCTCGACTACTTCGAACAGGTGCAATACCGCGTGACCCACAAAGGCCAGGATCAGACCCTGGTGATCAACGCCCGAGGCAAACGCAGCGGCACCGACTACCTGCGCCTGGGCCTGAATCTGTCCGATGACATGCGCGGGGACAGCGCCTTCAATCTTGGCGCCAGCTACCGCATGAACGGCATCAACAGCTTGGGCGCGAGTGGCTGACTCGGGTGCAGATAGGGGATCAACAGGAACTGTACAGCGAGTTCTACCAGCCTCTGGATGCCGGCTCACGCTACTTCATCGCGCCCTTTATCGACGTCGAATCGCAGAACATCGAGGCCGTTCTGGATAACGACCCCATCGCCGAATATCGCCTGGAGCGCTACGGTTTCGGCCTTAACCTGGGGCGGCAGATCGGCACCAGTGGCGAGATCCGCCTGGGTGTCGGCGAAGCCTGGGGCAAGGCCGACGTGCGTATCGGCGAGCAGGACTTGCCCAGCGAGAGCTTCAGCGAGGGTTACTACCAGCTCAAGTACTCCTTCGACTCCCTGGACAACGTCTACTTCCCCCACGCCGGCGAAGACATTGGCCTGACCTTCCGCCAGTTCGAGCCGAACCTGGGCTCTGACAAAGGCTACCGGCAATGGGAGCTCAAACTGGACAAGGCCATGAGTTCGGGGCCCGACACCGTGATTCTCGGCGGCCGCTACGGGCGCACCCTGGATGAAGCCGAAGTGGTGACCTCAAGCTTCGTACTCGGTGGCGCGCGGCAGTTGTCGGGGTTCCGTCAGGACGCACTGTCCGGGCAGAACATCAGCCTGATGCGAGCGGTGTACTACCGGCGCCTGACCCCGCGCTCCTACCTGCCACTGGATTTCCCGCTGTACATCGGCGGTTCCCTGGAACGGGGCCGGGCCTGGAACAATGACAATGAATTCGACAGTGGCTACATCAACGCCGCCAGCGTGTTCCTCGGCTTCGACACACCGTTGGGGCCGCTGAACTTCAGCTATGGCTTGAACGATGACAACCAGAAAGCCCTGTACCTGAACCTGGGTCAGACCTTCTAGAGAACCCGCATAAACGCAAAGACCCCGAGGCGAAGGATGCAAGGTGCGTCATCCGCCTCGGGGTCTTTAGGGGGGCGCCAGACGCTGATCCGCTCCGGCGAGGGCTTGGCCTCAGGACTTTTCCAGGTTGGCCAGAATGGTGTCGTGGACCCGCATGCAAACCCGCAGGTCGTCTTCGTCGACACCGATAAACAGCTCGTGGCGCAAAGCCGTGGCAATGGTTTCGATCTGCTCGATCAACGGCCGGGCCGATGCACACAGCACGATCTTTTTCGCCCGACGGTCTTCCAAAACTGCGTGACGCTGGACCAGGCCCTGAGTTTCCAGACTGTCGAGCAGGCGGGCCAGGGTCGGCCCTTCAACCCCTACGCTTTGCGCCAGTTCACGCTGGGTAGGGGCGTCTTCGAAGCGGGCCAGATGCAACAGCACCAGCCAGCGCGCCTGAGACAGGCCAAGCCCGGCCAGGCGGCGGTCCAGTTCAGCGCGCCAGCCTCGGGACATGTGCGCCAACTGCATGCCAAAACGGTGTTCATCGGTCAACGGCATAGGAAACTCATGATCAGACTGAAAATAGAGGAAAAACTAATTATTAGTCAGCTAAGCATGACCTTTGGTCCGAGGCAAGCGCAGCAATAGACTGAATCGTTACATCTTTAACGCAAGCCACTCAAATTTCGAATTCCGACTGCAACGCCGCCCGAACGCAGTACAACACCCCTTCCGGCACACGGCCTGCGAACAGTTCGGCGACTTCGGCCACCGGTGGCAGCTCGCCTTCACCGTCGAGGAACGCGTCCTGGATTTCACCCAACAGGTCTTCCGGCAAATCCAGGGCTTGTTCCAAGGATAATTGCTGCTGGCCGATCGATTCGGCCAACAAGGTGTAGACGTTCTTTTCCGAGCACTGCAATTGCCCGGCGATCTGAATCGGGGTCATGCCGGCCCGAGCCAGGGTAATGAGTTCGTGACGGATATCGGCCACCACCTTCGGCGCCTCGGCTTGACCGCCGAGCACTTCGAGGAAGGCTGCGCCATAGCGCTCCAACTTGCGCGCCCCCACACCGCTGACCTGGGCCATTTCCGACAGAGACGAAGGCTGGCTGCGGAGCATTTCCAGCAGCGTGGAGTCCGGGAAGATGACATAGGGCGGCACCCCATGCTCTTCAGCCAACTTACGCCGCAAGGCCCGCAGCGCCTCCCATTGCTCGCGCTCTTCGCCACGCACCAATTGGCTGGCCTGGCTGGTGCTGCCTTTGCTGGTGGTCTGCGGCTTCAGGTCACGACGCAGTTCCAGGGTCACTTCACCCTTGAGCAACGGCCGGCAGCTATCACTCAGACGCAAGCCGCCGTAACCCTCCAGGTCGATGTCCGCCAGCCCGCGTGCCACCAATTGGCGAAACAGCGAGCGCCATTCACCTTCAGTGCGCGCCTTGCCGACGCCAAACACCGACAGGTGCTGGTGACCGGAACTGCGGACCTTTTCCGTGTCCTTGCCCAGCAGCACTTCCACCAAGTGACCCACGCCATAGCGCTGGCCAGTGCGGTAGATCGCCGACAGCGCCTGGCGTGCCGGCTCGGTGGCGTCCCAGGTCTGCACGCCGTCGACACAGTTGTCGCAATGGCCGCACGGCTGGGGCATGTCTTCATCGAAATAGGCCAGCAAGGTCTGGCGGCGGCAGCGGGTTTCTTCGCACAACGCCAGCATGGCATCGAGCTTGTGCTGCTCCAGGCGCTTGTGCCGCTCATCGCCTTCGGAGTTCTGCAGCATCTGCTTGAGCATCAGCACGTCTTGCAGGCCGTAGGCCATCCAGGCATCGGCGGGCAACCCGTCACGGCCGGCGCGACCGGTTTCCTGATAGTAGGCTTCCAGGGATTTGGGCAAGTCCATGTGGGCGACAAAACGCACGTTGGGTTTGTCGATGCCCATGCCGAAGGCGATGGTTGCCACCATGATCAGCCCTTCCTCATTGAGGAAGCGCTTCTGGTGATACGCCCGCAACTCATTGGGCAGGCCGGCGTGATAGGGCAATGCCGGGAAGCCCTGCTCACAGAGAAACGCCGCCACCTCATCGACCTTCTTGCGCGACAGGCAATAGACGATGCCCGCGTCGCTGCGCCGCTCGTTGAGGAACGCCAGCAACTGCTTGCGCGGCTGTTCCTTGGGCACAATGCGATAGAAGATATTCGGTCGGTCGAAGCTTGAGAGGAAGCGCTCGGCCTCTTGCAAGTGCAGGCGGGTGACGATTTCTTCACGGGTCCGTTTGTCGGCCGTGGCCGTCAGGGCAATCCGTGGCACGTTGGGGAACATCTCCGCCAACTGCCCCAGTTGCAGGTATTCCGGACGGAAGTCGTGGCCCCATTGGGACACGCAGTGGGCCTCGTCGATGGCAAACAGGGCGATATCCAGGCCCTGCAGGAACGACAGCATGCGCGGCTGCACCAGGCGCTCGGGGGCCAGGTAGAGCATCTTCACTTCACCACGGCGGATCCGCGCAGCCAGGTCACGCTGCTGTTCGGCGCTCAAGGTGGAGTTCAGGGCCGCTGCGGCGACGCCCAACTCCTCCAGGGTGGCAACCTGGTCATCCATCAGCGCGATCAACGGCGAAACCACCACCGCCAGCCCCTCGCGCAACAGCGCCGGGACCTGGAAGCACAGGGATTTGCCGCCGCCGGTAGGCATCAACACCAGCGCATCGCCACCGCTGGCCACGCGCTCAATGATTGCACCTTGGCGACCACGGAAACTGTCGTAGCCGAAGATGTCCTTGAGGACGCGTTGAGCCTGTTCGAGCATGAAAAACTCCAAAAATCGTTGAAATCCCTGGGGGCAGACTGGCCGAAAAGACCGCGGGGTTCACGGACAAATCCGTTAGCGGAGTTTTCCTGAACGGTCGCATCGTCTGCAGGGCATCACAAAACGCGCGAGTATACCCGAGCGCTTCCCGGCAGAGGGCGCCGACAAGGACCGCCGGTAACCTTTAGAACCGCTCAAATCTGCCCGGCTGCTGGCCTGAGCGCTCAAGAAGGCCTAGAATTCAGCATCGTTTATTCCCCAAGGTAGCCCTTCAATGTCCTTCGCTGAGCAACTAACCCGCCTGCAAGTCTTCCTCGACGCCGATGAACTGCATGACGAGGCGCTGGACTACGTGGCCGCTCACGGCTACCTGACCGCGCTGTCGATCTGCTCGGAGACCGTTCCCGATCGCGAATGGATCGACGCACTCTTCGCCGAAGAGCCTCACTACAGCAGTGACACCGAGCGCGAAGCCATCGAATCCACCTTGCTGGCCCTCAAGGCCCACATCGCCCGCCAACTGGCGTCCGACGAGGAATTCGAGCTGCCATGCGAGCTGGACCTGGGCGACGACCCGGATGATTCCGACCTGCGCGGCTGGTGCATCGGTTTCATGGAGGGGGTGTTCCTGCGCGAAGCGGCCTGGTTCGAAACCGCCGAAGAAGAAGTCAGCGAAATGCTCCTGCCGATCATGGTCGGTTCCGGCCTGTTCGATGAGCAGCCTGAGTTCTCTGACATCGCCAGCGATGCCAACCTGATGGACGACATGATTGTGCAAATCCCGGAAGCCCTCACCGCCTTGTACCTGCTGTGCAATGCTCCGGATGAAAAGCCGGCCATTCTCAAGCCGCGCCACCACTGAGTCACGGCCTATGGCCAAGCCCATAGGCAATCACCCCCTGATCCTGCGTTACGTTCTGCTGGCCATCGGCTGGCTGAGCGTAGTGCTGGGGGTGATCGGTATTTTCCTCCCGGTATTGCCCACCACCCCGTTCCTGCTGCTGGCGGCGGCCTGTTTTGCCCGCAGTTCGCCGCGCTTCTATGGGTGGCTGGTGGGGCATCCGCGCCTGGGGCCGTGGATCCGCGACTACCTCGACGGCAACGGCATCCCCCTGAAGGCCAAGGTCTATGCCATCGGCCTGATGTGGCTCAGCATCGGTTTCTCCTGTTACCTGGTGCCCCTGCCCTGGGCCCGGGGGTTCATGCTGACCAGTGCGGTGTTGGTCACGGTCTACATCCTGCGGCAGAAAACCCTGCGCAAACCCTGATCGCCCACCCAAAAAAAGCCCCGAAGACGTTGGAAACACGCCTTCGGGGCTATTGCCCGCGATACTGCCTAAAGCATTGGCCCTTGGGCCCGGCGAGTCACACGGTGTCCACCTTCAACGAGTGATCGTTGAGCATGCCGTTGATGATAGTGGCCGTGTCCGGCCCCCCTGCAATCACCCCGCCCGCCCCCGGCGTCACCCCGTAATGGGTGGCGAGGTCGACCCCGGCCAGGTCGATGGTCTGGGTCGGCGCGGCACCGGCCACCGCACTGACATCGATGCTGGTCACCAAGGACGCACCACTGCCCGTCACCTTGAAGTGCAGGTAGTCATCCAGAGAGGCCGAGGTGGCATTTTCACCTTGCAGCAGTTGCGACAGGTCGAGCTTGTCGGCACCGAGGGTGAAGTCGGTGACCAAGTCATGGCCGCTGTTGCCCTGCAACCACTGGAAGGTGTCGTTACCGGCACCGCCCGTCAGGGTGTTGTTGCCCATTCCGCCGATCAGCAAGTCATCACCCCCGCCGCCATTGAGCACATCGTTGCCCAACCCACCGGTGATCACGTTGGCGTGGTTGTCACCGGTCAGGGTGTCGTTGTAGTTGGAGCCCACCAGGTTCTCGATGTTGATCAGGGTATCGGTGCCCGCGCCCAAGGTGTTCTGCGCCCCCAACAGCCCGAGGTTGACCGTGACTGCGGCGGTCGCGTGAGCATAACTGGCGGTGTCGATGCCTGAGCCGCCGTCGAGCAGGTCGTTGCCCGGCCCACTGAACAACAGGTCATTGCCATTGCCACCATTCAAGGTGTTGTTGCCCGAGCCCGCGGTCAACACATCGTTACCGTCACCGCCATTGAGGACGTTGTCGCCACTGCCAGCCACCAGCACATCATCACCCGAAGTCCCGGTGAGGGTATGCCCGTCCTGATAAGTGATGCTGACCGCAGCTGCATCGCTGCCGCCATGGGTGTCGCTGGCGGTGTAGGTGCCGTGGTAATCCGGGGTGACGTCCGAGGCTCCGGCGTAGTTGATGGTCATGGTCAGTTGGTAGGTTTCCGAGCCACCGGTGTTGCTACCACTGCCATTGGTGATGTTGGTGATATGGATCTGATAGGTACCGGCCACCGCAGCGGTGAAGGTGCCACCATCGGCGATCCCCGTGTAAGCATCACCCATCAGCGCGTATTCCATGGTGACGCGCCCACCGGCCAGGTCGTGATTGAGGTTCAAGGTCTCGCCTTGTTTCAGTTTGACGCTGATCACGTCCTCATCATTGGCGCTGGAATTGCTCACATTGCCCAGGTAGCCGCTGACCACCACCACCGCGGTCATGGCCACGGCGTTGGCATTGAACGAGGCCCGGTCGATGCTGATGGCCTGGTTGCCGGGGCTGTTGCCGTTCCCGGCAAAGCCAATGTTCTGCTGGCTGGTGGCGGTGAATTCCGCGCCCTTGGCCGCCCACCCGGTATTGAATACGGTGGGCGCCGCAGTCAGCGGGTCGCCATTGGCGTCGCTGTCGTTGGCCAGCAAGACATCCCCGGGTACGGTCACGGTGCCAGACAGGATATTGGTGATGATGTGGTCATCCATCGCCACCGGCGCCGCGTTGGGGTTGACCTTGACCACCAGGGTCGAGCTGGCCAGATCACCGTCGTTGTCGCTCACCGTGTAGCTGAAGTTCTCGGTGATGACGCTGCCGGTGACTTTTTGCGAGGTGTAGCTGTAATCCCCGGTGTCGAGGTTTACCACCAGCGTGCCGCCATTGCCGGTGGCAATGCTGATGCTGTTGTTGACGGTATTGAAGGTGCCATTGTTGGTGGTACCGCTGAAGCTCAGCGAACCCTGGTTGCTGTTGCCTTTGGGGTCGTAGGTATAGGTACCGCCGTCGACCACGATCGACTTGATGAAACCGCCGTCGGCACCAAAAGTGCCCCCCTCGCCCAACAGGCTGCCCGTCACCGGGTAACCCTGCACGGTGCCAGCCAGCACCGAATTGAGTTGGTTCAGGTCGGTGACCACCACAGCATTAGTGTTGATGTGGGTGCTGCCGTCATAGGCCAACGGGTCGAGGTTGGCATTACTCACACCGCTGCCCAGGCCGATCGCATAGTTCTTGATGCCGTTGGCGTCGAGGAAGGTTTTCCAGGCAGCCTCATCTGCGGTGCCAATGTCTTGCCCTCCCGTAGGTTTGCCGTCGGAGAAGAAGTACCCGACGTTCTGCGCCCCGGTCAGTTGACCGCTGGTGGCGAACGCGGTTTTCGCCACAGCCACGGCGGCGTCGTAGTTGGTGTTGCCCCCGGCCGTCAGCGACGAAATGATCGTCTTGGCCGTGGCCACATCGACCCAGACCGGCGTCTTGTCCGTAGCGTTGGTGCTGAAGGTCACGATCTGGACTTTGACGTCGCCCATGTTGTCGTACTTGTCGAGCAACGCGCTGATGGCCTGCTTGGCCAGGTCCAGGCGCGACAACCCGGGCACGCCGGACGCGTCGGCCATGCTCCCGGAAACGTCGATCACCAGCAGCAGGTTGGAGTCCACCTCCACGGCAGTCACCGAACGCTCACTGGCCACCGCCTTGGGCACGTCATCGACGATGCTCACCACAATGCTGCCAGTGGTGCTGTTGCCCAGGGCATCGGTGGCTTTGTAGGTAAAGCTTTCGTTCAGGGTATTGGCGCCGTCGTTGGCCATGGGCGAGGTTTTCGGCGCTGACGTCAGGGTGTAGGTGTACGTGCCGTTGGGGTTGAGCAGGATCTGCCCGTAACTGCCCGTAGCACTGCCCACCAGGCTGAAGGTGATGCCACCGGAACCGCCCGTCACCGACCCCACCAGGGTGCCGCTGGCGGTTTCGCTGCTGGCGCTCGGGTCGCTGCCAATCACGGTGCCCGCCGCCAGGTCCTGGCCATCCTTGCTCAGGTCCAGGGCTTTTTCGTAGACGCTGACGTCTTGATCGGTGACCGCCTTGAGGCCGCAATCACTGACATTGATGGTCAGGGTGGTGGTGCTTTCATCGCCGTCGCCGTCACGAACGGTGTAAGTGAAGACATCCGTCGCCCCGGGTGGGCTCACCGAGTTCGGGTTGCTGTGGTACACGGCATGCCCGGCGGCATCCAGGGTCAAGGTGCCGTAGACACCAGTGATGGTGTTGCCCAAGCCGCCGATGGCCGAGGTTGCAGTATTGCTGCCGGCACGCACCCCCACCACCGCTCCGCCGTCGGCGCTGAGCACATCATTGCCAAGCACGCTGACATCAACCGTACCGCCCTCGACGGTATTGGCGACGTCCGCCTTGGCGGTGGGCAGGTCATCGACGATGTTCACATCGAGCACCCCGGAGGACGAACTGCCGTCACTGTCGGTGGCCACCACATTGAAGTGTTCGCTCAGGCTGTTGGCGCCCTGGGCAGTGGGATGGTTTTCATTGTCCGTCAGGGTATAGCGGTAGCTCACCTCGCCAGTGCCGGCGTTGTAACCGGTAATGGTCAAGGTATTGCCCAAGGCCGTGGTCACACTTTGCGGGAAGCCCGCCGCCACGCCGCCGCTGACCACGCTGATGCCGCCAACGCTCAAGGTCTGCAGACCGTCCAGCGCGGTGACGGTAAAGGTGCCGCTCTGAGTCAAGGCTGGAGTGTTAGGCGCACTGCCGTCACTGAGATTCTTCTCGTAGACCGTCAGCTCGCCACCTTTGATGTCCAGGCAGTCGAGAACCACCGGGTCGTCGTTGTTATGCACCTGCAACACCAGGTTCGCAGTGCTGCTGTCGCCGTCCGAGTCAGTCAGGGTGTAGCGAAGGTTTCGTGCCATTGCCGTTGCCGTGCAAGCTTTGAAGTCAGCGTCATTGGTGTTCAACGTGTAGGTGTAGGTGCCGTTGGCATTCAAAACCAGCGTGCCGTAGGTGA
>NZ_JALQCW010000009.1 GCF_023241715.1 Pseudomonas morbosilactucae | reverse complement strand
GCGGTCAGCGGCTATGCCGTGTCCCAGGTGCTGGACCAGTTGCCCAACATGCTCACCGTCGACAACCAGCAGGAAGCCCACCTGCGCTACGTGCTCAAGCAACTGCACCAGCACAGCACCTGGGAAGGCGAAGTCTGGGCTCAAAGCGGCGCAAACGGCGGAGCATACCCCGGCCTGGGTCGGGCATTACCGCGGGTACTCGACGACGAAGGCGACCTGGCCAGCTACGTGTGCTTCTTCAGCGACATCAGTGAGCGCAAAGCCAGTGAGCAGCGCATTCACCGCCTCGCCTACTACGACGCCCTGACCCACCTGCCCAACCGCACCCTGTTCCAGGACCGTCTGCACACCGCGCTGCAATCGGCGGAGCGGCAGAAGTCCTGGGTGGTGCTGATGTTCCTCGACCTCGACCGTTTCAAACCGATCAACGACTCCCTCGGCCACGCCGCCGGCGACCGCATGCTCAAGGAAATGGCCACGCGCCTGCTGGGCTGCGTCGACGATGACGACACCGTGGCTCGCATGGGCGGCGACGAATTCACCCTGCTGCTGCAACCGCGCGCCAGCCGCGAGATGGCCCTGAACCGGGCGATCCACGTGGCCGAGCAGATCCTCGCCAGCCTGGTCAAACCCTTCGTCCTCGAAGGCCGGGAGTTCTTCGTCACCGCCAGTATCGGCATCGCCCTGAGCCCTCAGGACGGTAACGAGCTGAGCCAGTTGATGAAGAACGCCGACACCGCGATGTACCACGCCAAGGAACGCGGCAAGAACAACTTCCAGTTCTACCAGGCGGACATGAACGCCAGCGCCCTGGAGCGCCTGGAGCTGGAAAGCGACCTGCGCCACGCCCTGGAGCAGGAAGAGTTCGTGCTCTATTACCAGCCGCAGTTCAGCGGCGACGGCAAGCGCCTGACCGGCGCCGAGGCCCTGTTGCGCTGGCGCCATCCGCGCCGCGGGCTGGTGCCGCCGGGGGATTTCATTCCGGTACTCGAAGAGCTGGGCCTGGTGGTGGACGTGGGCGACTGGGTCATCAGCGAAGCCTGCCGCCAGCTCAAGGCCTGGCACCAGGCCAAGGTGCGAGTGCCGAAAGTGTCGGTGAACATCTCGGCGCGGCAGTTCTCCGACGGCCAACTGGGCACGCGGATCGCCACCATTCTCAGGGACACCGGCCTGCCGCCGGCGTGCCTGGAGCTGGAACTGACCGAAAGTATCCTGATGCGCGAAGTCAGCGAAGCGATGCAGATCCTCGACGGCCTGAAAAACCTCGGCCTGAGCATCGCGGTGGACGACTTCGGCACCGGCTATTCATCCCTGAACTACCTCAAGCAGTTCCCCATCGACGTGCTGAAAATCGACCGCACCTTTGTCGACGGCCTGCCGTCCGGCGAACAGGATGCACAGATTGCCCGAGCCATCATCGCCATGGCCCACAGCCTGAACCTGGCGGTGATCGCCGAGGGCGTGGAAACCCACGAGCAATTGGACTTCCTGCGTGAGCACGGCTGCGACGAAGTGCAAGGCTACCTGTTCGGCCGCCCGATGCCGGCCAATCGGTTTGAAGCGCAGTTCAGCAATGACGCGTTATTCATGTTTGATTGATGGGTCGCAGCGGCACGTTTCAAGCTTCAAGCGGCGAGAGAGGAGCGGTTCGCTTTGAATGGCCGCTTGCAGCTCGTCACTTGAACCCTGCTTCTCTGCGACATGATGTCCTTTCATATGCCTTCTAAAAGCCATTGGGTTAGAATGCCTCCCTTTTCTGCCCCCCGATCCTTGAGGACCGCCATGTTCAGCCGTGATTTGACTATTGCCAAGTACGACGCCGATCTCTTTGCCGCCATGGAGCAAGAAGCTCAGCGCCAGGAAGAGCACATCGAGCTGATCGCTTCGGAAAACTACACCAGCCCAGCGGTGATGGAAGCTCAAGGCTCGGTGCTGACCAACAAATACGCCGAAGGTTACCCAGGCAAGCGCTACTACGGCGGCTGCGAGTACGTCGACGTGGTTGAGCAGTTGGCCATCGACCGTGCCAAGGAACTGTTCGGCGCCGATTACGCCAACGTCCAGCCGCACGCCGGCTCCCAAGCCAACAGCGCCGTTTACCTGGCTCTGCTGTCGGCTGGCGACACCATCTTGGGCATGAGCCTGGCCCACGGTGGTCACCTGACCCACGGCGCCAGCGTTTCTTCCTCTGGCAAGCTGTACAACGCCATTCAATACGGCATCGACGCCAACGGTCTGATCGACTACGACGAAGTCGAGCGCCTGGCCGTCGAGCACAAGCCGAAAATGATCGTGGCCGGTTTCTCTGCCTACTCGCAGATCCTCGACTTCCCGCGCTTCCGCGAAATCGCTGACAAAGTCGGCGCGTACCTGTTCGTCGACATGGCCCACGTGGCCGGTCTGGTCGCCGCTGGCGTCTACCCGAACCCGGTGCCTTTCGCTGACGTGGTCACCACCACCACCCACAAGACCCTGCGCGGTCCTCGTGGCGGCCTGATCCTGGCTCGCGCCAACGCCGACATCGAGAAGAAGCTGAACTCTGCTGTATTCCCAGGCGCCCAAGGTGGCCCGCTGGAGCACGTGATCGCCGCCAAAGCGATCTGCTTCAAGGAAGCCCTGCAGCCTGAGTTCAAGACTTACCAGCAGCAAGTGGTGAAAAACGCCCAGGCCATGGCCAGCGTGTTCATCGAGCGCGGTTTTGACGTGGTGTCCGGCGGTACTGAAAACCACCTGTTCCTGCTGTCGCTGATCAAGCAGGAAATCTCCGGTAAAGACGCCGACGCCGCTCTGGGCAAAGCGTTCATCACCGTGAACAAGAACTCCGTGCCAAACGATCCACGCTCCCCGTTCGTCACCTCCGGCCTGCGCTTCGGCACTCCGGCTGTGACCACTCGTGGCTTCAAGGAAGCCGAGTGCAAGGAACTGGCTGGCTGGATCTGCGACATCCTGGCCGACCTGAACAACGAAGCGGTGATCGATGCCGTACGTGAAAAGGTCAAAGCCATCTGCAAAAAACTGCCGGTATACGGCGCTTAATCAGCCCGTTACACCGCAGCACGAAAAAGCCCGGCCTGAGTGCCGGGCTTTTTTTCGCCTGTCATTTACTCGGATCGCCACTGGTCAGACCGGTAAAGCCAATTTATTCACAGCCCCTTGTAACCCCCTAAAGTCCGAGCGTAGACTGCGGCTGCACTGGACATACCGGTAAGACCACAATAATTAAGTCCTGAATCCATAGCGCCCCGCGCATGGCAGCCAGGACACCGATCAGGATCCCTCCCATGCTCAGATGGTGCTCGCGTTCGATTTTCCTCCAAGTAGTCCTCGGACTGATCCTCGGCGTTGTGTGCGGACTCGCACTCCCCGAATTCTCTTCTCAACTCAAACCACTGGGCGACGGCTTCATCAAGCTGATCAAAATGCTGATCGGCCTGATCGTGTTCTGTGTGGTGGTCAGTGGCATCTCGGGTGCCGGTGACCTGAAGAAAGTCGGGCGCATCGGCCTGAAGTCGGTGATCTACTTCGAAATACTGACCACCGTTGCCCTGGTACTGGGCCTGGTCATGGCCTTCAGCACCGGCATCGGCAGCGGCGCCAACATCCATCTGGAGCAGCTGTCCAGTGCCGACGTGGGCGACCTCGCCCAACGCGGCCAGCACATGCAGGGCACCGCCCAGTTCCTGATGAACCTGATTCCGAACTCGGTCATCGGCGCCTTTGCCGATAACAACATCCTCCAGGTACTGCTGTTCTCCGTACTGTTCGGCAGCGCCCTGAACCTGGTGGGTGAAGCAGCGTCCGGCATCTCCCGCCTGATCAACGAACTCAGCCATGTGATCTTCCGCATCATGGGCATGATCGTGCGCCTGGCGCCCATCGGCGTGTTTGGTGCCATCGCCTTCACCACCAGCAAATACGGGGTGGATTCATTGCAGCACCTAGGCAGCCTCGTGGGCTTGTTCTACCTGACCTGCTTCGCCTTTGTCGCGGTGATCCTGGGCGTGGTGATGCGTGTGGCGGGCCTGCCCATGCTGCCATTCCTCAAGTACCTGCGCGAAGAGCTGATGATTGTTCTCGGCACCGCCTCTTCGGACGCCGTGCTGCCGCAGATCATGCGCAAGCTTGAACACCTGGGCATCGGCAGCTCCACGGTCGGCCTGGTCATCCCCACCGGCTACTCGTTCAACCTCGACGGTTTCTCCATCTACCTGACCCTGGCCATCGTCTTTATCGCCAACGCCACCGGCACGCCGTTGTCGATGTCCGACCTGCTGACCATCTTGCTGGTGTCGCTGATCACCTCCAAAGGCGCACACGGTATTCCCGGTTCGGCCCTGGTGATCCTGGCAGCGACCCTGACCGCGATCCCGGCCATTCCGGTGGTGGGCCTGGTGCTGGTGCTGGCGGTGGACTGGTTCATGGGCATCGGCCGCGCCCTGACCAACCTGATCGGCAACTGCGTGGCCACCGTGGCCATCGCGCGCTGGGAGAAAGACATCGACCTGCAGCGGGCCGACAAGGTACTGAGCGGCCAACAAGGCTATGTTTTCCAGCCAAGAAAGCCAGCGCCGGGCACCCAGCCGCAGGAATTCTGACCCGTTCGTGCCTGCCTCGGGCAGGCACACTCATCGGCGCCCAGCGTGGCGCCATGACCGATAACCCATGGAGTAAACAGTGATCAGCTCGTCGACAGTCGTAAATTCAGTGGTGGAAAAGCTGCGGGCCGCGTTGGCCCGGGGCCAGTGGCGCTCCGGCGACATGCTGCCCGGACAACGCGAACTGGCCGAACAACTGGGCATCAGCCGCCCTAGCCTGCGCGAAGCGGTGACGGTCCTGGAAACCCTGGGCCTGGTGCGCTCCATGCCCGGCAAGGGCGTGGTGGTACTGGATGCGCCCCTGGATGACACCCCGGCCAGCGACAGCGGCGTGGCCGGCGCCAGCCTCGAGGATGTGCTGCAACTGCGCTACACCCTCGAGCCCTTTATCGTCGGCCTGGTGGCGCAATCCATCAGCAGCAAGGAAGTCGGCCAACTGCGCCTGACCCTCATGGACATGCGCGAAGCCCTGGAAGCCAACGACAGCGAAGCCGGGATGAACGCCTACATCGCCTTCCACGAAGAATTGTTCACCCTGACTTCCAACCCGATCTTCCAGAACGTGGTGCAACAAACCAGCAATGCCCTCAAGCAGAGCGCCCAGGTCCTGCGTAACTCGCCGGAACACCTGGCCGAACGACTGCAGGAAAACGAAGCGGTGGTGCGTGCCATCCGCAGCAAGAACAGCGCCCTGGCCAGTGCCGAAATGCGTCGGCATATCCTGATGGAAGGCCAGCGCATGGGAATTGAACTGAATATTCCGGACGATCATCTGGGCCAGATAACCCCGTGATGGTTTGAACGTCTGCAACCGGAGGGGACACCACGCCATGGTCAGCTACGCCTTTAAAAACAACCCGTTCACCCTGGCCGCCAGCCTGCCCCGGCGCCACAACGGTGAACGCACCCTGCTGGTGGACGACGTCTACCCGCAGATTTTCGACGCCATTCTCGAGCAGCGCATCGCCCCCGGCAGCCGCTTTACCGAAGACAACCTGGGCCAGGCGTTCGGCGTCAGCCGCAGCATCATCCGCCAGGTCCTGGCGCGGCTGTCCCATCAACAGGTGGTGATCTTGCAGCCCAATCATCGGCCACGGGTGGCAGCGCCGGATGCCGAGCAGACCCGGCAGATCCTGCACGCCCGGCGGCTCACGGAAACCACCCTGGTGCGCCTGGCCTGCCAGCAGCCACAAAGGCAGTTGCTGCCCTTGCGTCAGTTGCTGGCGCGCGAACGCGAGGCCATCGAGCGTGATCAGCGCGGCCCGGCGATTCGTTTGTCAGGGGAGTTTCATCTGCAACTGGCCGAGGTGGCCGGCAATGCTCCTTTGGCGCACTTCCTCGGCAGCCTGGTGCCGCTGACCTCCCTGGCCATCGCCCAGTTCGAGGGCCGGGCTCGCAACTACTGCGCCTGGCAAGAGCACTCAAGCATTGTCGATGCGGTGCAGGACGCCGATGTCGAAAAGGCCGAAGCGCTGATGAACCAGCACCTCGATCACTTGGAACAGCGCCTGCTAGGCAGCCTGTAGGCTGCCGGCTGGCCGGCGAAGACCTCAGCGCCCCAACATCCGCTCGAAACCCTGCCGGATCTTCTCTTCCGGCAGGTCGTCTGCGATGAACACCATCACGCTCTCCCGCACTTCGCCTTCGGCCCACTCGGTGTCCCAATCGAAGCCATAGAGCTTGAGCACGCCCTGGAACACCATGCGCCGCGGCTCGTCGATCACGCTCAGCACGCCTTTGTAGCGCAGCAATTGCTTGCCGTGATCTTCCAGCAGCTCATTCATGAATTCGCTGAGGCGGTCCAGGTCCAGGGGCTGCTCGGTGCGCAGCACCAGGCTGGAAATCCGGTCCACTGAGGGCGCCTTGCTCACCGGGCGCAGGCTCAGCCCGCCGCCCAAGTCGGCGTTGAGGTTAAAGCCGCGCACATCCAGCAGCTCAGCCAGGTCGATACGGCCGTGGTCCACCACGCGGATCGCTGCCCGCCGGTTGATACGGGTCAGGCGTTCGCACAAGGCATCAAAGGTTGCGTCGTCCACCAGGTCGCGCTTGCTCACCAGCAAACGGTCGGCAAAGCCGATCTGCGCCTGGGCGATGGTCTGGGTCAGATGATGCTCGGCGTGCTTGGCGTCTACCAAGGTAATGATGCCGTCGAGAATGTAGCGCTCGCGCAGCTCTTCATCGATGAAAAAGGTCTGGGCCACAGGGGCCGGATCGGCCAGCCCGGTGCACTCGATCACCAAACGGTCAAAGGCGATCTCACCGCTGTCCAGGCGCTCCAGCAGCAGGTACAGGGCCTTGGTCAGGTCGGTGTGAATGGTGCAGCAGACGCAGCCGTTGGACAGCGTCATCACCTGCACCGGCTCATCGCCCAACAGCTGGGTGTCGATACCGGCGTCGCTGAATTCGTTTTCGATCACGGCGATTTTCAAGCCGTGCTCGGCCTTGAGCAGATGGCGCAACAAGGTGGTCTTGCCCGCGCCAAGAAAGCCGCTGAGTACGGTGACGGGAATAGGATTTTGCAAAACAGGATCTCCCACGCAAAAAAATGTAGGAGCCGGGCTTGCCGGCGATAACGGTCTCAAGACCGCCATCGCCGACAAATCGGGCTCCTACATGGGTGTGGCTTAAACGCTGCGGTTCAACAGCACTTCGGACCGCCTTTGCCGCCGTAACGTGCCTCCTGGCGTTCGCGGAAGAACGCCTCGTACGACATCATCGGCTTGTCCGGATGCTTGGTTTGCATATGCTCGACGTAGTTGTCGTAGTCGGGCATGCCGACCATCAGGCGCGCGGCCTGACCGAGGTATTTACCGAGGCGACTCAAGTCATTGAACATGTTCGCAACCCTCTATTACGCGTCCGGAACAGCCTGGAATGGCGATTCTTTATCCGTCCGTTGCTTATTGCCCCAGGCGGCGACACCGACCTTGAGCGCATAGAACAGGATACTGAAGACCACCAGCAGGAACAGCACCGTCAGCGTGGCGTTGGTGTAGGCGTTCCAGATAACGTGCTGCATCTGCTCGATGCTCTTGGCCGGGGCCAGGATTTGCCCGTTAGCCAGGGCGTCGCTGTATTTCTTCGCCAGCGACAGGAAGCCGATCGCCGGGTTGGCGTCGAACAGCTTGATGAAGCCTGCGGACGTGGTGCAGATCAGCAGCCAGATAGCCGGCAGCATGGTCACCCAGATGTAGCGTTGGCGCTTCATTTTGATCAGCACAACGGTGGCGAGCATCAGCGCGATACCGGCGAGCATCTGGTTGGAGATACCGAACAGCGGCCACAAGGTGTTGATGCCACCCAGCGGGTCGATCACGCCTTGATACAGCAGGTAACCCCACATCGCCACACAGCCTGCAGTCGCAATCAGGTTGGCGGTCCAGGACTCGGTACGCTTGAGGGCCGGGACGAAGGAGCCGAGCAAGTCCTGCAGCATGAATCGACCGGCACGGGTACCGGCGTCGACAGCGGTCAGGATGAACAGCGCTTCAAACAGGATCGCAAAGTGATACCAGAACGCCATGGTGTTTTCACCCGGCAGCACACTGTGCAGGATCTGCGCGATACCGACCGCCAGGGTCGGCGCACCGCCGGCGCGAGCCAGGATGGTGGTTTCACCGATGTCATGGGCGACCGCTTGCAGCGCTTCCGGGGTAATGGCAAAGCCCCAGCTGCTGACGGTTTGTGCCACAGACACCACATCGGCACCGACCACGGCAGCCGGGCTGTTCATGGCGAAGTACACGCCAGGCTCGATCACCGATGCAGCGACCATGGCCATGATGGCCACGAAGGACTCCATCAACATGCCGCCGTAGCCGATGTAGCGCGAGTGGGCCTCATTGGCCAGCAACTTGGGCGTGGTGCCCGAGGAGATCAGCGCATGGAAGCCGGAAACCGCACCACAGGCGATGGTGATGAACAGGAACGGGAACAGGCCGCCCTTCCACACCGGGCCAGTGCCGTCGACAAATTGAGTCAGCGCCGGCATTTTCAGGTCGGGCATGGTGATCAGGATGCCGATCGCCAGGGCGATGATGGTACCGATCTTGAGGAAGGTCGACAGGTAGTCGCGCGGGGCGAGGATCAGCCATACCGGCAGTACCGCCGCCACAAAACCGTAACCGACCAGCATCCAGGTGATCTGGATCCCGGTGAACGTGAAGGCTTTGGCCCATACCGGATCAGCGGCAATCTGCCCGCCCAGCCAGATCGAACCCAGCAGCAACAGCACGCCGATGATGGAGATTTCACCGATGCGGCCCGGGCGGATGTAGCGCATGTACACGCCCATGAACATCGCGATCGGGATAGTTGCCATCACCGTGAAGATGCCCCACGGGCTCTCGGCCAAGGCCTTGACCACAATCAGCGACAGCACCGCGAGGATGATGATCATGATCAGGAAGCAGCCAAACAGCGCAATGGTCCCGGGAATCCGGCCCATTTCTTCGCGGACCATGTCCCCCAGGGAGCGACCGTTACGACGCGTGGAAAGGAACAGGATCATGAAATCCTGTACCGCACCCGCCAGCACCACGCCGGCAATCAGCCAGAGCGTACCGGGCAGATAGCCCATCTGCGCTGCCAACACCGGACCGACCAAGGGGCCTGCACCGGCAATCGCCGCGAAGTGGTGACCGAAAAGAATGTGTTTGTTGGTAGGGACGTAGTCCAGACCATCGTTGTTGAGCACGGCGGGGGTGGCCCGACGTGGATCGAGTTGCATCACGTTGTTAGCGATGAACAGGCTGTAGTAACGGTACGCAACCAGATAAATGGCCACCGCAGCGACCACAATCCACAAGGCGTTGATCGCCTCGCCGCGACGCAATGCCACTACGCCAAGGGCGCACGCTCCTACGATTGCCAGCAGCAGCCAGGGTAAGTGGCGTAGCAGGCTATTATTATTTTTCATTTTTTTATTCCAGCCAGGGTGGACAGAAAGACAGCCAAACGGAGTTTAGCGCTAACCGTCCCAAAGACCACCCCCCACGTTGGTCTAGAGCCTTCTTTTGCCAATTTGAGGGTTGTTGGAACGTCTTGGAAGCGGCTCGATACGCCCCTCTCGAAACCCACACCCAATCCCGGCTGAACCAGCCGGGCGCGAACAGGGTCGCAACCTTGAGTGCAACTTGTCAGGTATCGCCATGCCCGCCCCCTCCGAACAGCCACCACTGCCACCGCCCCTGCTGTATTTGCTGTTCATCACCTGCGCCCTGTTCCTGGCCGACTGGCTCCCCCTGCCCCTGCTCGTCAATGACTGGATCAGAGCCCTTTCCGTCGCCCTGATCGTCGGAGGGCAGGGGTTGTCGTTCTGGGCCATGTGGCGCTTTCGCCAGCAACACACCACCAGCAGCAACTTCAACCAGCCACGGCAACTGCTGCGCGACGGCCCCTTTGCGGTGTCGCGCAACCCGATCAACCTGGGGGACACCCTGGGTTATTGCGCCATTGCCTTGCTGATGGGCAGCCTTTGGCCCTGGTTGCTGCTGATGCCCTTGCTGATGCTGATGAACCTCAGCGTGATCGGGCCCGATGAGAGGCAACTGCTGGCGCAGTTCGGCGAGGGCTACCGTGACTATTGTCGCAAGGTGCGGCGCTGGCTCTAGCGACTGATCGAAACCGGGGTCTATAGTCATTTCACCATGCAGAGGGCCAGACCATGTGCGAGCACCACGCTGATCGCCGACGTTTCAAACGCATCGCCTTCGATGCCAGGACCGAACTGAGCCAGGGGCCCAACCGCTGGGCGGTGCAACTGCTCGACCTGTCACTCAAGGGCTTGCTGATCCAGCGCCCCGAACCCTGGCAGGGCGACGCCAGCCAGAGCTTTGCAGCCGACATTCATCTGGGCAACAACGCCGATGTGCGCATGGAAGTGCAACTGGCCCATGACGACCACGGGCAACTGGGTTTCGTCTGCGTGCACATCGACCTGGCGTCGATTGAACACCTCAGGCGCCTGATCGAGCTGAACCTGGGGGACCCGGAGGAGCTGGAGCGCGAACTGGGGGCGCTGATCGAAATCTGATCAACACCCCGCATTCACTCAGGGGAAATTCGCCGGCGGGGGAAACTCGCTTTCCGTGTCCCAATAACCGGCTTGCTGGCGCCCGGCGGCCGTCCATTGCCCGTTCAGGTAACGGTAGGTGCGATAGGTGGTGACGAACTCCTCGTTGTCCGCCGAAGAGGCCGAAGACACCTGCTGGATCGATTCGGTGGCGCCACCGCTGGCGGCCACGATCTGCCAGGCAGCCTTGCCGGTCTGGGCCAGCACCAGGGGATGCTTCTCACCGCTTTCGGAGACAAACAGCACCGGGTCGAGCTGATGTTGCAACGGCATCAGGATCTCGGTGGCCGGGCCGCTGTAACTGCCCATGGGTGCGGTCTGGTCGACGGTCAGGAAAAACACCGGGGACGGCAGGCCATTGAGCGGGGCCTTCTCTACCGTGGCCAAGGGATAACCCAGGGCCTTCTGCGCCAGCACCTCTCCCGAGTCAGCCAGCCAGCGCGCCTGAGCCTCCAGGGCCGGTGGCTGATCGCCGTCTTCGGACTCGTCAAACGCCTCCGCATCCAGCGAGTTGCCCCAACTGGCCGAATGCAATTGCGGGGTGATGCGCAGGTCTTCCAGCACCTCAAGCACCGAGCCATCGCCCACCAGCACCTGCTGCGCCACCCGATAACCTTCCGGCAGCTCGCCCGGTTCCGCGACCGCCAGGCCGAGGTGGCAGAGCATGCCCAACCCCAGCGTGCAAACTGCCCAGCGTGTTATGCCCATCGTTGATTTCCTTTCATTGAGGCCGAATCCGATTTATTCAAAAAGTGCATCCAGCGCCTGCTCCAGACGCGTCACCGCGATGATCTGCAAACCCGGCGGCGACTCTTTCGGTGCGTTGCCCTTGGGCACGATGGCCCGTTTGAAGCCATGCTTGGCCGCCTCCTTGAGGCGCTCCTGGCCGCTGGGCACGGGGCGCACTTCACCCGACAGGCCCACTTCGCCAAACACCAGCAGGTCGTGGGGCAGCGGACGGTTGCGCAAACTGGACATGACCGCCGCCATCAACGCCAGGTCAGACGCGGTTTCCAGCACCTTGACCCCGCCCACCACGTTGAGGAACACGTCCTGGTCGTGGGTGGGGATGCCACCGTGGCGATGCAACACCGCCAGCAACATGGCCAACCGGTTCTGGTCCAGGCCGAGGGTGACCCGGCGCGGGTTGGCCAGATGACTGTCATCCACCAGGGCCTGGACCTCCACCAGCATCGGCCGAGTGCCCTCCCACGTGGCCATGACCACGCTGCCCGGCACTTCTTCCTGGGCTCGGGTGAGGAAAATCGCCGACGGGTTGGAAACTTCCTTCAGGCCCTTGTCCGTCATGCCGAACACACCCAGCTCATTGACTGCGCCGAAACGGTTTTTTACCGCTCGCAGCAAACGCAGGCGGCCGTCGGACTCGCCCTCGAAATACAACACGGTGTCGACCATGTGCTCCAGCACCCGCGGTCCGGCCAAGGCGCCCTCTTTGGTCACGTGGCCCACCAGGAAAATCGCCGTGCCGCTCTGCTTGGCGTAACGCACCAGCAGCGCCGCACTCTCGCGCACCTGGGACACGCCGCCGGGCGCCGACTGCAACTGTTCGGTGAAGATCGTCTGGATCGAGTCGATCACCATGACCTTAGGCTTTTCCAGGCGGGCCGTGGCGATGATGGTTTCGATGCAGGTTTCGGTCATGACTCGCAGCTTGTCTTGGGGCAGCCCCAAACGCCGGGCACGCATGGCCACCTGCTGCTGGGACTCTTCGCCGGTGACGTAGAGCGCCGGCATGCGCGTGGCGAGATTGCACAGGGTTTGCAACAAAATGGTCGACTTGCCGATGCCCGGGTCACCGCCGATCAGCACCACCGAACCGTCCACCAGGCCACCGCCGAGGACGCGATCCAGCTCGCTGGAGGCGGTGGAGAAACGAGGGATTTCCTCAACACTGACTTCAGCCAGGGTCTTGATCTGCGCCTGCTGCCCGGCCCAGCCGGTACGCCCCGTAGGCGCTGCAGCGCCGCCGCTTTCCACCATGGTTTCGGTCAGGGTGTTCCAGGCCCCGCACTCGCCGCATTGCCCGGCCCACTTGGGAAAGGTTGAGCCGCACTCGGTGCAGCCATACATGCGCTTGGCCTTGGCCATCTGAACCCCCGGCAAAAACCGCGATGATAGCTCAGCTGGAGCGGGATCAGTGCGGCATGGCGGTACGGATTTCACCGCCGGCCAGGCGCGCGGCGCTATTGCCCAACGAGTCTTCGGCCAGCAGGTCGGCGCCCTTGGCTGCCAAGGCGTCCAGCAATTCCTGGCGCTGGAACAAGCCGGCATACATCGCCGCCGTCTGCCCGGCAGCGTTACGCTGGTCGGGGCTGCAATCGGCAGCCAACAAGCGCCGGGCAATCTGCAATTCGCCTTTGAAGATGGCGCCCATCAGCGCCGTATTGCCTCTTTTATCCTGGGCACAGGCATCGGCACCGGCGGCCAGCAAGCGTTCCACGGCCGGCCCCTGGCCGTGATAGGCCGCCAGGATCAAGGCCGTGTAGCCTTTGTCATCCTGGGTATTGAGGGCATACCCGGCGTCGATAAAGGTGTTGAGCATCTCCACATCGCCACGACGAGCGGCATCGAAATAGTAGTTTTCCAACTGGACCTTGACCGCCACCGGGTCGGGCGACTGCGCCTGGGCAGCCAGGGCCCAGGCCGATGTCAGCAACGCAATAAACAGGCGCATAACGCCCCTCCGTTTTAATTGAGAACCGTAGGCGCCGGCTTGCCGGCGAAGGGGCCGCCTGAGACAGCGCGGCGTCCGTGCTCGCTGGCAAGCCAGCGCCTACAAGGCGTGAAGCATCAGTCGCTCAGTTTGGCCGCCAGGGCCTTGACCCGGGCCAGATCGCCCTTGGCCACTTGAGTGACACCAGTGCCGTACTCCGGGTCAGCCTTGTAGAGGAACGACAGGATGATGTGCTTGCTCTCGTCGTCGGTGGTGGCCAGGGAACCGCCGAAGCTGTCGATCAGGTCCTGGCGCTCTTTCTTGCTGAAAGAACGGTACAGATCACCTGCCTGTTTGAAGTTCTGCTCACGCTGGATCTTCGCCTGCTGGGTGCTGCCCGACAGCGGCAAGGCGCTGTAACGTGCGCTCTGTGGCTCTTCACGAGGCAACAGACGGCTGGGCTGGTAGTTGACCCCGGTGCTGGTCTGGCCACCATTCAGGGCGCCATCCTGATTGCCGTTGTTGACCGCGACTTTCGGCGCGTTGATCGGCAGTTGCAGGGCATTGGCCCCCAGGCGGTACATCTGGGTGTCGGCGTAGGAGAACACTCGGCCCTGTAACAGACGGTCTTCCGAAGGCTCGATACCCGGCACCAGGTTGGACGGCGCCATGGCCACTTGTTCGGTTTCCTGGAAGACGTTCGCTGGGTTGCGATTGAGCACCATTTGCCCGACTTTGCGCTCGGCAATGCCCGGCCAGATTTTCGTCGCATCCAAGGGGTCAAAGTCGAACTTGGCCAGGTCTTCGGGCTTCAAGACCTGCACATACAGGTCCCATTTCGGAAAGTCGCCCTGCTTGATGTGGCTGACCAGATCGTGGGTCATATGGCTGTAATCACGCCCCTGCACCTGCACGACTTGCTGGGGGTCAAGGTTGTTCAGGCCTTGCAGACTCTTCCAGTGGAACTTCACGTAGTGCACTTCGCCCTTGGCGTTGATCAACTTGTAGGCGTGCACGCCATTGCCGTCCATTTCCCGATAGCTCGCCGGAGTGCCGGCGTTTGAATACAGCTCGGTCAAGGTCCGGGTGGCTTCCGGTACATGGGAGAAGAAATCGAAACGCCGAGAATCATCGTCCAGGTTGGTGCGCGGGTCCGGTTTGAACGCATGGACCATATCGGGAAACTTGATTGCGTCACGAATGAAGAAGGTCGGGAAGTTGTTGCCCACCAAGTCCCAGTTACCTTCGGCGGTATAGAACTTGGTGGCGAAACCACGGGGGTCACGCAGGGTTTCCGGAGAGTGGTTGCCGTGCACCACCGAAGAAAAACGCACAAACACCGGGGTCACTTCACCGCTGGAAAACACCTTGGCCCGGGTCAGGTCGCTGAGGTTGTCGGTGACGGTGAACACGCCATGGGCGCCAGTGCCTCGGGCATGCACCACACGCTCTGGAATGCGCTCGCGGTCGAAGCGCTGGAGCTTCTGGATCAACTGCACATCCTGCAACAGCACCGGCCCGGTGGCCCCCGCAGTCTGTGAGTTTTGGTTATCGCCCACCGCAGCACCGTTATCACGGGTCAGGGTGGCAGCCTGTACGGAAAGAGAGAGCATGCTGGCGGCAAGAATGCCCAGTATGCGTCGCTGGGAAAGAGCCCCAAGGCCAAAGGTAGCGGTCATGTTTTATTCCTCTAGTTATATAAGGCGCACCGTGATGCGCCTGCCAGAGGCTAGTAGCTAAGTGTTTGAGTACTAAATAGAAAGACAACAAGACCCCGATTGAAAAAAAGTTCTGGTTAATTATTGAAGCGAGGGGTATCACGCGCGAATAGTGGCACTTTAATAAACTATTGGCCGTTATCAGGGTCGATACCCCCTGAGCTGTAAAAAGTTGTTTCGGCAAAATGCTTTTTGCTGATTTACACTGCGAAAACCAACCTCATCAGTAATAAGGAATACCCCATGGGCGTGATCAGTGAGTTCAAGGCCTTCGCGGTCAAAGGGAATGTTGTCGACATGGCGGTCGGTATTATCATCGGCGCCGCCTTCGGCAAAATCGTCTCGTCTTTTGTCGGCGATGTGGTCATGCCCCCGATCGGCCTGCTGATCGGTGGAGTGGACTTCAGCGACTTGGCGATCACCCTCAAGGCAGCAGTGGGCGACACGCCGGCCGTGGTTCTGGCCTACGGCAAATTCATCCAGAGCATGATCGACTTCGTGATCGTCGCCTTCGCCATCTTCATGGGCGTGAAAGCCATCAACCGCCTGAAGCGCGAAGAAGCCGTGGCCCCCAGCGCGCCTCCGGTTCCGACCAAGGAAGAAGTGTTGCTGGGCGAGATCCGCGACCTGCTCAAGGCGCAGAACGACAAGCCCTGAACCCTGGCAACGGATCAGCAAAACGGCGCCCTCGAAGCGCCGTTTTTATTACCAGTAGGTTTCCACCGCCACCTGCCCAGGGCGCCGGCTCAGGCTCAGTTGCATGTCGCGTTGCTTGAGCAGCGCGCGCGTGTCCTCGATCATCTGCGGGTTGCCGCAGAGCATCACCCGCGAGTGCTCGGCGCACAGTTCAACGCCGGCAGCCCGTTCCAATTCACCATTCTCAATCAGGGTCGTGATGCGCCCGTTCAGGCTGCCTGGATGCTGCTCCCGGGTCACGATGCTGATGAACGTCAGCTTGTGGGCAACCTCCGCCAGGTAGTCGCGCTGCGCCAACTCGGCGATCAACTGTTGATAGGCCAGCTCCTTGGCCTCGCGCACGCTGTAGACGAGGATGATGCGCTCGAATTTCTCCCAGACTTCAAAGTCCTGGAGGATCGACAGAAAAGGCGCGACCCCGGTGCCTGTGGATAACAGCCACAGGTCGCGGCCATCGATGAAGCGATCCAGGGTCAGGTAACCGAACGCCTGGCGATCCACCAACAGGCTGTCGCCCACCTGCAACCGACTCAGCTCGCTGGTGAACTCGCCGTCCGGCACCACGATGGAGAAAAACTCGAGGAACTCATCAAAGGGCGACGACACCATGGAGTACGCGCGCCAGACCGTGCTGCCATCGGCCTTGGTCACCCCGAGGCGAGCGAACTGACCGGCGCGAAAGCGAAAACCCGTATCCCGCGTGGTGCGCAGGGTAAACAGGCTGGGGGTCAGGGGCTGGACGTCGAGCAACGTCTGGCGCGTGTATTTTTCTGCACTGGCAGTCATGACGGGCTCCATGGGACGAAGGCCCTTAGTGTCCCGCAAAGCGGGCCGGACAAACACCGGCGGTTTGTAATGGCATCGTTTCCGGGCAAGCACCGGCAAAAAAACGTACCATTTACCCCCCTTCGAGCCACGCCCATACGGCACCGGCTCGCTGGGGCCTGCCTGCATCGCGGCCCGTGCGCCGGCAGGACATTCATCGATTACCCAGAGTCTGTACCCATGCCCCTGCTCGTCAGTCCCTTCGCCCAGCTCGACCTGATCCGCCAACCCGAACAATCGAATGAGCCCCTGCAAGCCTTCGACGCGGCGGACGAGTACCTGCTCAACCACCTAGCCGAGCAACAGCCGGCGGCAACGACGCGGGTGCTGGTGCTCAACGACAGCTTCGGCGCCTTGGCCGCGAGCCTGGTCGGCCGGGTGCAGGTCAGCAGCAGTGGCGATTCCTTTCTCGGCGCCCAGGGCCTGGAAAAGAACCTGGTGCGCAATGGCCAGGCCTTCGACGCCGTGAGCCTGGTGCCGGCCAGCCAGCCCTTGAGCGGGCCTTTCGACCGGGTGCTGATCCGCGTGCCGAAAACCCTGGCCCTGCTGGAAGAACAACTGATCCGCCTGCAAGGGCAACTGGCCCCGGGCGCACAAGTCGTCGCGGCGGCCATGGTCAAGCACCTGCCCCGCGCCGCCGGGGATTTGCTGGAGCGCTACATCGGCCCGGTCCAGGCGTCCCTGGCGGTGAAAAAGGCCCGTTTGCTGATCGCCACCCCGGAAGACAAAACCCCGGCCGTGTCGCCCTACCCGACACGCTACCGGCTCGACGAGCCGGCCATCGAGCTGCTCAACCACGCCAACGTGTTCTGCCGCGAAGGGCTGGACATCGGCACCCGGGCCTTCCTGCCCCACCTGCCGAACAACCTCGGCAGCGCCCGGGTCGCCGACCTGGGTTGCGGTAACGGCGTGTTGGCCATCGCCAGTGCCCTGAACAACCCCGACGCCCAGTACACCCTGGTGGACGAGTCGTTCATGGCGGTGCAATCAGCCCTGGAAAACTGGCGCGCCACCCTAGGTGAACGCGACGTGACGGTGCGCGCCGGCGACGGCCTGGCCGGCCAGGAAGCCCAGTCCCTGGACGTGGTGCTGTGCAACCCACCGTTCCACCAGCAGCAAGTGGTGGGCGATTTTCTCGCCTGGCGCATGTTCCAGCAGGCCCGTGAAGCCCTGGTGGTGGGCGGTGCCCTCTATATAGTCGGCAACCGCCACCTGGGCTATCACAGCAAGCTGGCGCGCCTGTTCCGCGGCGTGGAGCAAGTGGCGGCCACGCCGAAGTTCGTGATTCTCAAGGCACGCAAGTAAATCCCGGGCAAAAAAAACCCTCCAACGGAGGGTTATAAAACCGTGCCGCAAGGCAACGGGATGGGATGGACGGTGGTGTTTCAGTGGGTGGTCAGGCCCGCAGCGTTCATAAACATGCGCATCAGACTGGCCACCACGAAGAGCGCCAGGACGCTACCGGTCCAGATCATTGCCAGCCAGCCAAGCCGCTGCCAGAGCGGCTTCTTTTCCGCCTGTTCGATTTCCTGCAAAGAGTGTTTACCGCTCATGATCTCGACTCCTGCTTAACCCGAATGCCTGTAGCCGCTGGTTTGCCAGCGAAAGCGGCAGCAAACCGGGCGCGAGCCTCAAGGGACTCGTCACCGGCTAGCCGGCCCCTACCTAGTGGTAACCGTCTTCGTGGGTGACCTTGCCGCGGAACACGTAGTAGCTCCAGAAGGTGTAACCCAGGATGAACGGGATGATGAACAGCGTGCCCACCAGCATGAAGCCCTGGCTTTGCGGCGGCGCGGCGGCGTCCCAGATGGAGATCGACGGCGGCACGATGTTCGGCCACAGGCTGATGCCCAAACCGCTGTAGCCGAGGAAGATCAGCACCAGGGTCAACAGGAACGGCGTGTAGTTGGCGTTGCGGGCCACGGCGCGGAGCAAGCCGTACATGGTCACCAACACCAGGATCGGCACCGGTAGGAACCAGAACAGGTTGGGCAGGGTGAACCAGCGCGAAGCGATTTCCGGATGCGCCAAGGGCGTCCACAGGCTGACAACGCCAATCACCGCCAGCACCACGTAGGCCAGGGGCCGCGCCAGGTTGTGCATCTGTTCCTGCAACTTGCCTTCGGTCTTCATGATCAGCCAGGTGCAGCCGAGCAAGGCGTAGGCCACCACCAGCGCCAGGCCGCAGAACAGGGTGAACGGGGTCAGCCAGTCCAGGGAGCCGCCGGCGAACTGGCGATTGACCACCGGAATGCCATCGATGAAGGCACCCAGGGCCACGCCCTGGAAAAAGGTCGCCGCCAACGACCCCCAGATAAAGGCCTTGTCCCAGATATGGCGCTTGTCGTCCTTGGCCTTGAAGCGGAACTCAAAGGCCACGCCGCGGAAGATCAAGCCGATCAGCATCAGGATCAGCGGCAGGTAGAGCGCCGAAAGTACCACCGAGTAAGCCAGCGGGAAGGCGCCGAACAACGCCGCACCGCCCAATACCAGCCAGGTTTCGTTGCCGTCCCAGACCGGGGCGACGGTGTTCATCATCACGTCACGGTCGCGCTCGTCCTTGACGAACGGGAAGAGAATCCCGATGCCCAGGTCGAAGCCGTCCATGACCACGTACATCATGATGCCGAAGATGATAATCACGGCCCAGATCAGCGGAAGATCAATACCCATGACTCAGTTCCCCTTGTTCAGGCGGGTGCCGTGGTCGTCGACCCCAGCATCGTCGTCGGCAGCCGACAGCGGACGAGCCGGTGTGCGTTGCTGTCCGGGACCGCCGTGGCTGGTCTCGGCGCCTTCGTTGATTTTCGGCCCCTTGCGCACCAGGCGCATCATGTAGCCCAGGCCGACGCCGAACAGCGAGAAATACACCACGACAAACAGCGCCAGGGTGATGCTCATCTGGGCAAAGCTGTGCCCCGAGGACGCATCGGCCGTGCGCATCAACCCGTAGACCACCCACGGCTGGCGACCGATTTCAGTGGTGAACCAGCCAGCGAGGATCGCGATCAACCCGGACGGGCCCATCCACAACGCCAAATGCAGGAACAGGCGGTTGTGGTAAATGCGGTCGCGCTTGCGCAGCCACAGGCTCCACAGGCCGGTGAAGATCATCAGGAAGCCCAGGCCGACCATGATCCGGAACGACCAGAAGACAATGGTCGA
The DNA here is from genome assembly GCF_023241715.1 of Pseudomonas morbosilactucae. Taxonomy (GTDB): domain Bacteria; phylum Pseudomonadota; class Gammaproteobacteria; order Pseudomonadales; family Pseudomonadaceae; genus Aquipseudomonas; species Aquipseudomonas morbosilactucae. Next base: position 28,676 of record NZ_JALQCW010000009.1, on the reverse strand, counting down.
GTTGGGGCGATCTTCAGGCGGAAACTCCTTGAGCGCCGGCACCTGTTTGTCCAGGGAGTGGGTCAGGATCAGGCTGCCCAGGTAGGGAATTTCCACCGCGTACTTGGTTTTCTCTTCCTTCATGTCCGGCCAGCCGAAGAGGATCAGCGGGGTCGGCTCGTCACCGACGTTTTCCCAGTGGCCTTCAATGGCGGCAATTTTTGCCGGCTGGTGCTTGAGGGTGTTGAGGCCGTGGAAGTCGCCGATCACCGCCTGTACTGGGGCGACGATCAGGGCCATCCACATGGCCATCGACAGCATGCGCCGAATCGCCGGGTTATCACGCCCACGCAGCAGGTGCCAGGCGGCCGAGGAACCCACGAAGAAGGCGGTGGCGACGAAGGCTGCGGTCGCCATGTGGGCCAGGCGGTACGGGAACGAGGGGTTGAACACCACAGCAAACCAGTCCACCGGGATCACCCGGCCGTCGACGATTTCAAAGCCCTGGGGGGTCTGCATCCAGCTGTTGGACGAGAGGATCCAGAAGGTCGAAATCAACGTGCCGATGGCCACCATGACCGTGGAGAAGAAGTGCAGGTTGCGCCCGACCTTGTTCCAGCCGAACAGCATCACCCCGAGGAAACCGGCCTCCAGGAAGAAGGCCGTCAGGACTTCATAGGTGAGTAGCGGGCCGGTGACAGCGCCGGCAAAATCCGAGAAGAGGCTCCAGTTGGTGCCGAACTGATAGGCCATGACCAGGCCGGAGACCACGCCCATGCCGAAGTTGACGGCGAAGATCTTCGACCAAAAGTGGTACAGGTCGCGGTAGGTATCGTCACGGGTTTTCAGCCACAGACCTTCAAGCACCGCCAGATAGCTCGCCAGACCAATGGTGATGGCCGGGAACAGGATGTGGAACGAGATGGTGAATGCGAACTGAATTCGGGCGAGATCAATTGCCTCCAAACCGAACATACGTTTTCCTCAGTCAGGTAATACCGGCTGCCGGCCTGGGGCCTGCACCCACTGCCCCCACGGATATGGAGTGTGGCGAATTCTGATTCGTTCTTTTTTAAACCATCGCAACGCAGGGATTTCGGCCCTCTGGCCACCACATCAGCCTTGAAAAAAGGTTTTGATCTGGGTCAAACAACGTTGAAAGAGTAGTCCCATTTTCACGGTGCAACTGTGTGGTTATTTGTCGCGTGACAGCTTGCCTCACCACCTCAAGCCCGAGGTTTGGCGGCGATTCGACGTGTTCGCTAAAAGACCCCGCGAAGTTCGATAGATGCGCAGCTAACGATTTTCCCCGGCATAGCAACTATTGGTTACATGTTGGTGATAATCTCGCGGTTCCCCTCGCTCAGACCCACGTTCCGATGCCCAGCCAAGCCCCTCTGCTGTTACGTCATCACCAGCCGTTCGTTGCCTTTTGGCTGGCCCGGATTTTCACCGCCAGCGGCTTCCAGATGCTCACCGTGGCCATCGGCTGGAACCTCTACCAACTGACCGGCAACGTGCTCGACCTGGGCCTGGTGGGCCTGGTGGAATTCGCCCCGCGAGTACTGTTCATGCTGCACACCGGGCACGTGGCCGACCGTTATGACCGGCGCCGCGTGGCCGCTATTTGTCAGTCGCTGCAGGCGTTGATCGCCCTGTCCCTGGCCATTGGCAGCCTGACCGACAACGTCACCCGGGAAATGATCTTTATCCTCGCATTCCTCCTCGGCGCCGCCCGTTCCTTCGAGATGCCCACCACCCAGGCCCTGCTGCCGAGCATCGTGCCCAGCGCCCTGTTCCCCCGGGCCGTGGCGGCCGCGCAGTCGGCCCAGCAATCGGCCACCATCGTGGCCCCGGCACTCGGAGGCCTGCTCTATGCCTTCGGCAGCGTCTGGGTCTATGGGCCGACGGTGCTGCTCTACGTGATCGCCTGCTGCCTGATGCTCAACCTGCCGGCGCGGCAAACGCCGCTGAACAAGGGCAAGGCCACCCTGGATTCGTTACTGGCGGGGATTCGCTTTATCCGCAGCCGCCCGGACATCCTCGGCGCCATCTCCCTGGACCTGTTCGCCGTGCTGCTGGGCGGAGCCACCGCCTTGCTGCCGGTGTTTGCCAAGGACATTCTGCTCACCGGGCCCTGGGGCCTGGGCTTGCTGCGTTCAGCGCCCGCCGTGGGGGCTTTGTTGATGTCCCTGTGGCTGGCACGCAGCAGTGTCGATCGCCACGTGGGCCGGGTGATGTTCACTGCGGTCGGGGTGTTTGGCGTGGCCACCATCGCCTTCGGCCTGTCCACCTCGTTCTGGTTTTCCCTGGCCGTGCTGGTGGTGCTGGGGGCGGCGGACATGATCAGCATGGTGATCCGTGCGTCCTTCGTGCAGTTGGAAACCCCGGACGAAATGCGCGGCCGGGTCAGTGCGGTCAACGGGCTGTTTATCGGCGCCTCGAACCAGCTTGGGGAGTTCGAATCCGGGGTTACCGCCCACTGGTTCGGCACCGTGCCGGCCGTGGTCATGGGCGGGGTCGGTACGCTGGTGATCACTGGCGTCTGGATCAAATTGTTCCCGAGCCTGGCCAATCGGGATCGGATGCACGTCCCGGTCGAGGAAAAACCCGCCTGAAGCCTTGGGGCAGGCTAAACCAGCATCTGCCCCGCCACCGCAGCGCGCTTGCCGCGGCCACAGAGTGCCTCCACCAGGGTCAGGGCAAACGCCAGGGCGGCTCCCGAAGCCTGGGCGGTGACGCAATTGCCATCCACCACCACGGGCTGGTCGACAAAGGTGCAGCCCAGCAAGTGCTGGCTGACGCTGGGCAAGCAGGTCATGCGTCGCTGGCGCAGCACACCGTAGGCTTGCAAGGCCAGGGCCGGCGCTTCGGCGATACCGGCAAACACCCGCCCCGCAGCCGCTTGATCCTTAACCCGCTGCATCAGGGGTTGATGCGCCGCCAGGTGTTGTGCACCCACCGCGCCGCCGGGCAACACGATCAGGTCGAAGTCCTGGGCCAGCACATCCACTAACATGGCATCGGCGGTCAGGCGCGTGCCCCGGGCACAGGTGAGCATGCGGCGCGCCTCGATACTGGCCACCAGCACTTCGATTTCGGCGCGGCGCAACACGTCAATCAGGGTCACGCTTTGCAGGTCGTCGATGCCCTCGGCGAGGGTAATCAGGGCTCTGAAGCTCATGGGGGGAATTCCACGAAAGGGTCTTTAGAGCTTAGCCAGCTTTCAGGTCGTTACTTGATATAGATCTGCGCGCTCAGGGTGTTTCCCGGCGCATTGATCGAGGTATTGCTGAAACTGAAGGTGCCTTCCTGCTTGCCCGCCAGGTCAAAGGTATACAGATAGCCCACCGTGACCGCGCCCGTGCCACAGGCCACCAGGCTGCTGCCGTCCTGGCAGACCGCCGAACGGCTGCCATTGAGGGCGAAGCCGTCCAGGGTCACGTGGGGTTGGCGACCGTAGCCCAGCTCCAGCACGTAGACCTTGATGTTCGGCCCGCTGTGGTCGCAGTAGGTGCTTTCACGGCCACCGGAAACATCTTCCACCCCGCATGAGGGCGACTGCACCTTGAGCACCTCGACCCGGCTCAGGGGCGGCGCGGAACGGGCCTGCGCCGGCAGCGCATCCAGGTACAAGCCGGCAGCGCTCAACAGGCCAATAGCCCAAGCGGTCATTTTCATCGTGCTGCTCATAGGTCCCCCCTATCAATCAGGGCGCAGTATGCGCCAGTTGCGATCCCGGCAAAACATCGCCGACGATCGCAGCCATTGCCCCACGCTGCTGGTATGATGCGCGGCTTTTTCCGACCCAGCGCAAATCCACAGACGCCTCAGGCCGCCTGTGCTTTGCTATTGAGGTCGATACATTCACGGCGCCGGGCGCGCCACGGGGAGCAGACATGCTGGAAAGGCTGTTTCAACTCAAGGCACACAACACCAACGTGCGCACCGAGATTCTTGCGGGCGTCACCACCTTCCTGGCCATGGCCTACATCCTCTTCGTCAACCCGAGCATCCTCGGCGAGACGGGCATGGACAAAGGCGCGCTGTTTGTCGCCACCTGCCTGGCCGCGGCCATCGGCTCGACCATCATGGGCCTGATCGCCAACTACCCGATCGCCCTGGCACCGGGCATGGGCTTGAACGCCTTCTTCACCTACACCGTGGTCCTGCACATGGGCCATACCTGGCAAGTGGCGCTGGGCGCGGTGTTCATCTCGGCGGTGCTGTTCTTTCTGCTGTCGATCTTCCGTATCCGTGAATGGATCATCAACAGCATCCCCCTGCCCCTGCGCTCGGCAATCGCGGCCGGTATCGGCCTGTTCCTGGCGCTGATCGCCCTGCACAACGCTGGCATCGTGGTCAGCAACGAGGCGACCATGGTCGGCCTCGGCGACCTGCGCAAACCCGCGCCGATCCTCGCCACCCTGGGTTTTGCCCTGATCGTGGCCCTGGAAGCCCTGCGGGTTCGCGGTGCCGTGCTGATCGGCATCCTGGTGGTGACCATCGCCTCCATCGTCCTGGGCTTCACTGCCTTTAAAGGGGTGATGTCCATGCCACCATCCCTGGCGCCGACCTTCCTCCAGTTGGACATCAAGGGCGCCCTGGACATCGGCCTGGTCAGCGTGATTTTCGCCTTCCTGTTCGTCGACCTGTTCGACAACTCCGGCACCCTGATCGGCGTGGCCAAGCGCGCCGGCCTGATGGGCAAGGACGGCCACATGCCGAAAATGGGCCGGGCCTTGATCGCCGACAGCACCGCGGCCATGGCCGGTTCCCTGCTGGGCACCTCGACCACCACCAGCTACATCGAATCCGCAGCGGGCGTCAGCGCCGGCGGCCGCACCGGCCTGACGGCCATCGTGGTGGCGATCCTGTTCCTGCTGGCGCTGTTCTTCTCGCCACTGGCGGCCAGCGTGCCGGCCTTCGCTACCGCGCCAGCCCTGCTGTTCGTGGCGGTGCTGATGACCTCGGGCCTGGCGGAAATCGACTGGGAAGACATCACCGTAGCCGCACCAGTGGTCGTGACCGCGCTGGCTATGCCGTTCACCTATTCCATCGCCAACGGCATCGCCTTCGGCTTTATTGCCTGGACCGCGATCAAGTTGCTGTCCGGCCGCGCCCGTGAGCTGAACGCACCGCTGGTGATCCTGTCGATTCTGTTTGTGATCAAGTTGGGTTGGTTCGCCGCATGACTTTTGATGCCCCAAGCTACACCGCACAGTTGGACGACAAGGTCACTCGCCTGCGTGACCTGTTGGCCCCTTTCGATGCGCCCGAGCCCCAGGTCTTCGACTCGCCCTTGCAGAACTTCCGCCTGCGCGCGGAATTCCGTCTGTGGCGCGAGGCCGGTGAGCGGCATTACGCGATGTTTTCCCAGGAAGACAAGCGCACGCCGATCCTGATCGAAGCCTTCCCCATCGCCAGTCGCCACATCAACGACCTGATGCCCCGCCTCAAGGCCGCCTGGCAAGCCAGCGCGCCCCTGAGCCACAAACTGTTCCAGGTGGAGTTCCTTACCACCCTGGCCGGCGACGCGATGATCACCCTGTGTTATCACCGCCCGCTGGATGAGCATTGGCATGCGGCCGCGACCCAACTCGCAGCCGACCTGAACGTCAGCATCATCGGTCGCTCCAAGGGCAAGCGTGAAGTGATCGGCCAGGATTACGTGGTCGAAAAACTTGAGGTGGGCGGTCGTACCTTCAGCTATCGCCAGCCCGAAGGTGCCTTCACCCAGCCCAACGGAACGGTGAACCAGAAGATGCTCAACTGGGCCTATGAGGCCCTGGGCGATCGACCGGACGACCTGCTGGAGCTGTACTGCGGCAACGGCAACTTCACCCTGCCCCTGGCCACTCGGGTGCGCAAAGTGCTGGCCACCGAGATCAGCAAGACCTCGGTCAACGCCGCCCTGAGCAACCTCAGCGAAAACGCCGTGGACAACGTGACCCTGGTGCGCCTGTCCGCTGAAGAGCTGACCGAAGCCCTGAACGAAGTGCGTCCGTTCCGTCGCCTACAAGGCGTGGACCTGAAAAGCTACGAGTTCGGCAGCGTGTTCGTCGACCCGCCCCGGGCCGGCATGGACCCGGACACCTGCGAGCTGACCCGACGCTTCGACAACATCCTGTACATCTCCTGCAACCCGGAAACCCTGGCGGCCAACATCGCCCAGTTGCACGACACCCACCGCATCACCCGCTGCGCGCTGTTCGACCAGTTCCCCTGGACCCATCACATGGAATCCGGGGTCTTGCTGACCCGTCGTTAAAGCCAACGACCGCCACGCCCATGGCTGGCGGTCGTTTGCAGCCTCTGTGCGTCAAAGCACCTCGGCCACCTTGCGCGGGCGACCGCCGTTCTTGCCATTGAGACGGGCCGCCTGGGCCTTGGCCGAACTGCTCTGACGGCCGTACGGGAAGCGCTCAATACCCCAGCCAGTTCCATCAAGGATCAGCCGGGCAATGGCCAGGTGCAAATCCAGGTCCTTATGGCACAGCGCCGTACCGGAAAAACCCAACTCAAGCCCAAGCAAATCAGCCTCGCTGAGGCCGGCCAACTCCGGGTAGTTACTCACGGGCAAGAGGATCGCGCTGCCATCCTCGAAGCCCAGGTGCAGGCACGGCGCCTGGTAACTCAGGCGAGCTGCAGCGCAACGCTGGCTCATGTTTTTGTTCGATCACCGAACACTTAATGCCAGGCCAGGGGCTCGGTGATCCGAGCGCAATTGACCTAATTAACCAGTTAGTACAATTTATCCCCACAGCCCGGTCTCCTCACGCCGGGCCAACAATAACAACGGAGATACTCCCCATGCGTCCTATCGTTCTGGTGCTTAACGGCCCGAACCTGAACCTGCTCGGCACCCGCGAACCCGCCACTTACGGCCATGAAACCCTGGCGGATATTTCTGCCCTGTGCGGCCGTGCGGCCGAGGAATTCGGCTTGACCGTGGAGTTCCGCCAGACCAACCATGAAGGCGAGTTGCTGGACTGGATCCACGGCGCCCGCGGCCGTTGCGCCGGGATCGTCATCAACCCTGCAGCCTGGACCCACACCTCGGTGGCCATCCGCGACGCCCTGGTGGCCAGCGAGTTGCCGGTGATCGAAGTGCACCTGTCCAACGTCCACGCACGCGAGCCGTTCCGTCATCACTCCTTTGTGTCGAGCATCGCCCTGGCCGTGATGTGCGGCTTTGGCAGCCATGGCTACCGCCTGGCCCTGGAACATTTCAGCAAGCGCTTGCAAGGGTGATTTCAATGAGTGCTGACAATGCGATTCTCGCCGGCCTGATCGGCGCCGGTATCCAGGCTTCCCGCACCCCGGCCATGCACGAGCGTGAAGGCGACGCTCAGGGTTTGCGCTACCTGTACCGGCTCATCGACCTGGATCAGTTGAAACTCGACAGCAGTGCCCTGCCCGATTTGTTGCAGGCGGCCGAGCGCATGAGTTTCACCGGCCTGAACATCACCTTCCCGTGCAAGCAGAGCATCATTCCTCTGCTTGACGAACTGTCTGCCGAAGCCCGGGGCATCGGCGCGGTGAACACCGTGGTGCTGAAGAACGGCAAGCGCATCGGCCACAACACCGATTGCCTGGGTTTTGCCGAAGGCTTTCGTCGTGGCTTGCAAGGCGTGGCCCTGGAACGGGTGGTGCAAATGGGCGCCGGTGGTGCCGGGGCCGCCGTGGCCCACGCCCTGCTCGGTGAAGGCGTGCAGCAACTGAGTATTTTCGATGTGGACAGCAGCCGCGCCCAGAGCCTGGCAGACAACCTCAATCAGCACTTCGGTCCCGGCCGCGCCAAGGCGGGTGTGGACCTGCCCGCCACTCTCGGCGCCGCCAACGGCCTGGTGAACACCACGCCCATGGGCATGGCCAAGCTGCCGGGGATGCCCGTGCCAGTGGAGTTGCTGCGCGCGGACCTGTGGGTGGCCGAGATTGTCTACTTCCCGCTGGAAACCGAACTGCTGCGCAACGCCCGCGCCCTCGGTTGCCGGACCCTGGATGGCGGCAACATGGCGGTGTTCCAGGCGGTCAAGGCGTTTGAATTGTTCAGCGGCGTCACCGCCGACGCCCAGCGCATGCTCGAGCATTTCCAAAGCATGAACCACTGACCCCGCCGGGGCCGGCTTGCCGGCGATGAGGCCTCGAGTTTTGTACAGGGCTTGGGGGCGCTATCGCTGGCGAGCCAGCTCCTACAATGGGTATTTCGATACCCTCCATGTGAATGTGGGAGCCGGCTTGCCGGCGATGGGGCCTCGGGTTTTGCAAAGGGCTTGAGGGCGCTATAGCTGGCGAGCCAGCTCCTACAATGGGTGTTTCGATGCCTTCCAGGTGTGTAGGTGCCGGCCCCATCGCGGATGTGGCGTCAGGCTTGCAGGTAGCGCAGTACCGATTCGCAGATCATTTCCCGATGACGCTGCTTGATGCTCTCGTCGGGCAGGTCGATCTGGAAGATCTCGCCGAAGGTGTGGCGATTGGAGACTCGGTAGAAACAGAACGAGCTGATCAGCAAGTGCACATCCAGCGCGTCCAGCCCTGGCCGGAACACCCCATCATCAGCACCACGCCGGAGGATTTCACCCAAGGCGTCGAGGATGGTGTTGTTCATCGCCTTGATCACCCCGGACTGCTTCACGTACTCGCCCTTGTGGATGTTCTCGATGCTGACGATCCGCACGAAATCGACGTTGAGGTCGTGGTGATCGAAGGTGAACTCCACCAACCGGCGAATGGCCTCGCGGGGTTCGAGTTCCGCCAGGTGCAGGCGGCTCTCGGTGCTGCGGATGTCGCCGTAGAGCTTCTCCAGCACTTCGACGTAGAGCTGTTCCTTGCTGCCGAAGTAGTAATAGATCATGCGCTTGGAGGTATGGATGCGCTCGGCGATGGCATCCACCCGAGCGCCGGACAGCCCCTGCTGGACGAACTCGACAATGGCCTCTTGAAGAATGTTCTCGCGGGTCTTTTCGGGGTTGTTCTTGCGGCTCTTGCGCGGCTCGACGACAGGCTCATCGGGCGCAATGGGGAGTTGGTCAGTCATTGTCATTATGGGCTCACGGCCATCGCTACATACGCGGGCGATTATGGGCCGCGTCACCCCGCGAAAGAAAGCCGGGAGGCGGCTATTTGACCGCCTCCCCTGGCAACCGCCTACAACTTCGCGTGGCGCAAGCCGCCGCTGCGGGACTTGGCCATGGCCGCCAGGCGCACCGCGACGTTGGCCGCGCCGTAACCCACATAACCATTCTTGCGCTGGATGATCTCGAAGAAGAAACGCCCCTCGAACGGTTCGGTGTAGACGTGGAACAGCTCACCGCCTTGCGCGTCACGGTCGTAGAGCACGTTGTAGTACGCCAGTTCGCTGAGGAACTCGTCGTCAAAATCAAACCGCGCGGCCAGGTCGTCGTAGTAGTTCAGCGGGATGTCCAGCAGCGGCACTCCGGCCTCTTTGGCGCGACTGACTTCGGCGAAGATGTCGTCGCAATCGAAGGCAATGTGGTGCACACCCGAGCCGCCGTAGCTGGACAGCGCGTGGGAGATCGCGGTCTTGTGGCTTTCAGAGATGTTCAGCGGCAGGCGAATGGTGCTGCAGCGGCTGCGCAGGGCCCGGCTTTTCACCAGGCCGTAAGGGTCGGGCAGCACCACTTCGTCATCGGCGGTGAAGTCCAGCAGGCTCTTGTAGAACAGCACCCAACTGTCGAGGCTGTCGGCCGGCAGGGCCATGGCCATGTGGTCGATGCGCTTGAGGCCGCCCTTGGCCACCACGCCCGGGTGCATGTTGAAGTCAGTGTCGTACAGGTGCTGGCCGCCCTTTTCCTGGTCCACCAGGTAGATCAGGCTGCCATCCAGCTCGCGTACGGCCGCCAGCTCCAGCTCATTGGGGCCGACCAGGCCACGGTAAGGCTGGCCCTTGTAGGCCACGGCACGTTCCAGGGCCTTGGCGCTGTCCTTGACCCGAATCGCCGTGGCACACACCGAAGGGCCATGGGATTCGAAGAAGCTGTGGGCAAAGGAATAGGGTTCGGAGTTTAGGATCAGGTTGATATCGCCTTGGCGCATCAGGCTGACGCTTTTCGAGCGGTGCTGCCCGGCCTTGGCAAAGCCCAGGCGCTCCAGCCAACTGCCGAGCTTGGCGCCCAGGGCTTCGTCCACGGCGAATTCAAGAAACTCGGTGCCGCCGTATTCGCTGGCTGGCGGCGGAGCAAACAGCAAGTCCGGGGTGGCCGGCACATGGCCTTCCTGCTGCAGGCGCTCGCGGGTCTTTTCTTCCAGGTACAGCAGGGAGCGCAGGCCGTCGGCGGCATTGGCCCGAGGCGGCGCGGCGCGGAAGCCGTCGTTGAAAATTTCCAGGGACAGCGGGCCGGTGTAGCCACTCTTGATGATCGGCGCCAGGAAGCCCGGCAAGTCGAACTCGCCCTGGCCCGGGAAGCAACGGAAATGCCGGCTCCACTCCAGTACGTCCATGGCCAGGATCGGCGCGTCGGCCATCTGCACGAAGAAGATCTTGTCGCCCGGAATATCGGCGATCGCCGCCGGGTCACCCTTGAGCGACAGGGTGTGGAAGCTGTCCAGCAACACCCCAAGGCTGGGGTGATCCGCCTGCCGCACGATGTCCCAGACTTGCTGGTAAGTGTTCACGTGGCGACCCCAGGCCAGGGCCTCATAACCGATGCGCAAGCCTCGCGCCCCGGCCCGCTCGGCCAGCAGGCGCAAATCGTCCACCAGGATCTGCTGGTCGCCCACGCTGTCGGCGGCGGCGTTGCTGCACACCAGCACCAGGTCGGTGCCCAGTTCCTGCATCAGGTCGAACTTGCGCTCCGCGCGTTCCAGATTGCGTGCCAGGCGGTCACGGCGGCAGCCTTCAAAATCACGAAACGGCTGGAACAGGGTGATCGCAATCCCCAGGTCCGCGCACATCTGTTTAATTTCTCGTGGGCTGCCGTCGTAGTAGAGAAGGTCGTTCTCGAAAATCTCCACGCCGTCGAAACCGGCGGCGGCAATGGCTTCGAGTTTTTCCGGCAGGGTACCGCTCAAGGAGACGGTGGCAATGGAACGCTGCATGTTTCAACTCCCGGTGATGGAGACAAGTCGGGCAGGACCTGAACAGCACGACTGTAGACCAAGTCGGTGACAGGTCTCACCTGCGGCAGGATAATGAGCGCCGCTTTATTATTGAGATGGGACGAATTATTGAGCTGGCCATTCTATACAGCAATTCATAGTGTACGAACCGGTTAGTTTTGTGTTCGATTATCGAACAAAATGCGGATTGGCGAATTGACGATTTTTCGTCCACTGCGCACCATCGTCAGCACATTGAGCCGGCCCACAAACCACCGGCTTCAATCACCCAAGACCCAGAACAGACCATAAAAATTTCAAAAATCGGGTACACCCTCATGCTTGCACTCCATATCCCGCATTGCTGCTTACCCATCCGCCTCGCGCCTGGCCCAGCCTCTATCGGCACCTTCGGTAAGGACGCTCTAAAGCCCCAGGGCTGAGCCGTACCTGCTCGCTGAACAGACCGTTTTCATCCCCGCAAGTACTTGCGCCGACGAAAGCACTCAGCCGATCAATCCTCGCCCTGTCTGCGGACCTACCGCTCACCTGACGATTGATCACGCGACCTAGAGTCCCGACGAGCTACCACTCGTCAGTCATTGAACGGATGGCACACATGATTCCTTCTCAAAGCTCCCGCATCGCCCCGAGCCTCGGCGCTGCAAACGGCGGCATCGGCGACAAGATCCGCGGCGCCATGGCCGTCGGCAAGACCCGCTGGGGCATGCTGGCCCTGGTGTTCTTCGCCACCACCCTGAACTACATCGACCGCGCCGCCCTGGGCGTAATGCAGCCGATCCTGGCCAAGGAAATGAGCTGGACGGCGATGGACTACGCCAACATCAACTTCTGGTTCCAGGTCGGCTACGCCATCGGCTTCGTGCTGCAGGGCCGCCTGATCGACCGGGTCGGGGTCAAGCGCGTGTTCTTCTTCGCGGTGCTGCTGTGGAGCCTGGCCACCGGCGCTCACGGCCTCGCCACCTCAGCCGTGGGCTTTATGGTCTGCCGCTTCATCCTCGGGCTGACCGAAGCGGCCAACTACCCGGCCTGTGTGAAAACCACACGCCTGTGGTTCCCGGCCGGTGAACGCGCTGTGGCCACCGGCATCTTCAACGCCGGCACCAACGTCGGCGCCATGTTCACGCCGATGCTGCTCCCGCTGATCCTGCACGTCTGGGGCTGGCAAGCCGCGTTCCTGTGCATGGCCTCCCTGGGCGCCGTCTGGCTGCTGTTCTGGGGCCTGAAGTACTTCAACCCGGAAGATCACCCAAGCGTCAAACAGTCGGAACTGGACTACATCCAGCAAGAAGTCGAACCTGAGCAGGCTCGCGTGCCGTTCTCTCGCATCCTGCGCATGCGTGGTACCTGGGCCTTCGCCCTGGCCTATGCCATCACCGCTCCGGTGTTCTGGTTCTACCTGTACTGGCTGCCACCGTTCCTCAACCAGCAGTACAACCTGGGCATCAACGTGACCCAGATGGGCATCCCGCTGATCATCATCTACCTGACCGCCGACTTCGGCAGCGTCGGTGGCGGCATCCTCTCGTCGTTCCTGATCGGCCGTGGCCTCAACCCGATCAAGGCCCGCCTGGTCTCCATGTTCCTGTTCGCCTGCTGCATCATCGGCGTGATCATGGCAGCCGGTACCTCCAGCCTGTGGCTGGCAGTGTTCGCCATCTCCCTGGGGATCGGCGCGCACCAGGCCTGGACCGCCAATATCTGGAGCCTGGTGATGGACTACACGCCCAAGCACATGATGAGTACGGTGTTCGGTTTCGGCGGTATGTGCGCAGCCATCGGCGGCATGTTCATGACCCAGATCGTCGGCCACATCCTCACCGTCACCAACAACAACTACACCGTGTTGTTCACCCTGATTCCGGCCATGTACTTCATTGCCCTGATCTGGATGTACTTCATGGCCCCCCGCAAGATTCCGCACGTAGAAGACTGATGCTCCCTTCACGCAGGCCCGTTTCGGGCCTGCGTTTTTTTATCTGTCCCCCCTCCCCCTTTTGTTTTTCCACACTCGGAGACCGTCCCATGACGCTGGGTAACCTGAGCATCGCCAAACGCGCCGTGATCAGCTTCGGCGTGATTGCCCTGCTGGTCCTGCTGCAGGGGCTGTTCGCCCTCAAGCAAGTGGCCGAGGTCCGCGCCACCGGCCAGCACACCGAAAACATTTCCCTGCCCAGTACCCGTTACCTGGGGGAAGTGCGCGACTACGTGTTGAGCATCCGCGTGCTAAGCCTGCGCATGGCCCTCAACCGCGAGCCGAAAGTGCTGGAAGGCACCATTGCCCGCCTGCACCAGGTGCAAGCCTGGCTCGACCAGGCCCTGGCCAAGTTCGCGCCGCTGGTGGGCGATCACAACCGGGTGCAATACGAGAAATTCCTCACCACGGTGAAGAGCTACCAACAGGCCCTGGCCCAGTACGAAGCCCTGTCCCAGGACAACCGCAGCGCCGAGATGACCGCCCTGCTCAACGGCAAGATCCAGGATTACTCGACCCAGACCGGCGACCAGTTCGCCGAACTGATGAACCTCACCGCCGAGGAAGTCAGCCAGTCGGCGCAACACGCCGATGCGCTTTACACCCAGGTCAAAGTCACGGTGATCGGCGCTCTGCTGGCCGTCGCCCTGCTGACCCTGTGCCTGGCCTGGCTGCTGATTCGCAGCATCGTCGTGCCTATCCGTCAGGCCGTGGGCGTGGCCGAGCAAGTGGCCGCCGGCGATCTCAGCCAGCCGATCCACAGCCAGGGCAGTGATGAAACTGCGCGCCTGCTCAAGGCCCTGGCCAGCATGCAGACCAGCCTGCGCGAAACCCTGCAACTGATCAGCAGCACCTCGACCCAACTGGCCGCCGCCGCGCAACAGATGAGCCAGAGCACCCATCAGGACTCCAGCCGCCTGCAGCAGCAACACAACGAAATCGAGCAAGCGGCGACAGCGGTCAACGAGATGACCGTGGCCGTCGAAGAAGTGGCGCGCAACGCCGTGTCCACCTCCGACACCACCCGCCAGTCCACCGCCCAGGCCACCCAGGGGCAGGCCCGGGTGATCGAGACCCTGGATTCGATCCAGGCCATGAGCAGCGATGTCGGCACGGCCCTGCAGCAAGTGCAGACCCTGGCCGAGCAGTCACGGGAAATCGGCAAGGTGCTGGACGTGATCCGCGCCATTGCCGAACAGACCAACCTGCTGGCCCTGAACGCCGCCATCGAGGCCGCGCGGGCTGGGGAAGCCGGCCGTGGCTTTGCCGTGGTGGCCGATGAAGTGCGGGCCCTGGCCCATCGCACCCAGCAGTCGACCCAGGAAATCGAGCAGATGATCGGCCGGGTCCAGGGCGACACCGACAGCGTGGTGCAGTCCATGCACGGCAACAGTCACCGGGTGGCCCAGACCCTGTCCATCGCCGAACAGGCCGGGCTGGCCCTGGGGGAAATCACCCGGGCCATGGAGCAGATCCACGAGCGCAACCTGGTGATCGCCAGTGCCTCGGAAGAGCAGGCTCAAGTGGCCCGTGAAGTGGACCGCAACCTGCTGAACATCCGCGACCTGTCCCTGGAAAGCGCCGACGCCGCCACCCGCACCAACGCCACCAGCCAGGAGCTGTCGCACTTAGCAGCGGGGCTGCAGAACCTGGTGGTGCGCTTCCGTTTCTGAGCCGTCTCAGCGGCGGCGTTGCTGCCAGGCCGCCGCCAGCCCACTGAGGCAGATCACTGCGATACCCACTTGGGTAATCGCATCCGGCGTGTGGTTGAACAGCAACCAGCCCAGCAGCCCGGCAAAGACAATCTGGCAATAACCGAAAGGCGCCAGCAGGGCCGGCGCCGCCAGGCGAAAGGCCTGGGTCAGGAACAAATGGGCGGTCATCCCACACGCTCCCAGCGCCAGCATCAACACCCCGTGGCCAATACTCGGAATCTGCCAGAAGAACGGCACCAGGGCACTCATCAGCAGGGTGTTGCACAGCCCGGCGAAAAAGTTGCTGGTGGTCGGGCTGTCATGCTCGGCCAGCTTGCGGGTCAGCAGTTGATAGAAACAGAAGAACAGCGCCGAGCAGAACGGCAGCAGCACCGCCGGAGTGAACAAATCACCCCCGGGGTGCACCACGATCAGCACCCCGACAAACCCGCAGATCACCGCCAGCCATTGGCCCCGCGTCACCTGCTCGCCCAACAGCGGCACCGACAGCGCCGTGACCAGCACCGGCGCCAGGAAGTTGACCGCCGTTGCCTCCGCCAGGGGAATGAACATCAGCGCCGAGGTGAACAACAGGCTGGTGCTGAGCAAGCACAAGGCCCGCGCCACCTGGAGCAACGGCCGCTTGGTGCGCAACACCCGTAAGCCGGACTGGGGCAGGAAGATCCCGGCCATCAGCAAGGTGTGCACCAGGTAACGAGCCCAGACCACCATGACGATGGGGTAGAAACCCGAGAGGTATTTGGACAGCGCGTCGTGACTGGAAAACAAGAAGGTCGCCACGACCACCAGGAGAATGCCCTTCAAGGGCTGATTGACACCGGAAAGAGGTGTACTGACGGTCATGGGGCTTCCTTGTTGTTTCTCGGTCGGTTCAAACAGCGATAGACCCTTGAACGTGATCAGGCCATCTGGATGCTCGCCAATAATGCCCGTGTTTTGTCGAGAGCGGTTTGTGCCCGCTGCAAGGCACTCACACCCTGTTGCAACAATTGCACTGTGGGGATTTCCAGGCTCAGGGGCAAATCGGCTGGCAAACAATGCAAAAGCCCCGCCAGATCACAATCGCCGTCCCCGGGGAAACGCCGCTCGTTACGCGCCTGACGGAGGATTTCCTGCATGTCCGCAGGCCGCGGGCCGGCCACATCGCACAACTGGGCGTAACGCAGGCGCGCCGGGTCGACCGGGCCAGATCCTCCAGGCTCGACGCCGAACGATCGAAATGAAAGGCATCCACCAGCACACAGCCGTTGTCACGCCCGGCATGCTTGACCACCCGCAGCGCTCGCTCAAGGTTGGGCGCATCGGTCCAGGGCATGAACTCCAGGTGCGGGTGTAAACCGTAGCCGGCAGCCAGGTCGCACAGGGCAGCGAAGTGGTCGGTCATGCGCGCCTCGTCGGCATCGTTGCCCGCCACCAGCAACTCACTGGCGCCGAACTCTGCACCCACCGCGAGGATGGCCTCGAAATCCGCCACCCGAGTCTCAGGCTTGAGGCGCAGGATTTCCACATCCAGCACCCGGACGCCGGTGTCCCGCAGGCGCGCCATGGTTTGCCGGCGCAACTCGGCATCGGCCACCAAGGGGAAGTGATGTTCTTCCGCGGTGGCCGGCACCAGGCGCAGGCCCACATGGCTGTAACCGGCGCGCGCGGCAACCTCGACTATGTCCGGCGGGGACAACTCCAGCACCGTCAGGCTGGCCAGGGAAAAAATACGTTCGCTCATCGCTCTCACTCAATCAGGGCCGGCGCACAGGCACGGCCGGTCTGGGCGGCCTCGCGGATCGCTTCGACCAGGGCCAGGGTACGGGCAGCATCGGCAGCGCTGACCAACGGCAGCACCTCGCGCCGCGCCACTTTGATGAAATGCTGCAACTGCAAGCGCAAGGCTTCGTCGCGGCTGAAACTTTCCTGCACATTCAGCAACGGCTGGTGCCAGCCGGCGCCCGCTTCGGCGTAATGCCAGCGCTTGAGCTGAGGGATGCTCAAGGCGCCGCCGGTACCGGCCAGCAAGTAGCACGGTTGATCGGCCTGCCGCGGGTACACCGGGTTCTCGCCGGAGTCCAGCTCCCAACTCCAGGGCGCCGCCACCGCATCGGAACCGGTGAGGCTGCCCAAGGCGCCGCTGTCGAACTGCAGCAATACCGCGGCGCAATCCTCATTGGCAAAGCCGCGCACCGCGTTGCTGGTGATGGCCTGGACCTGGCGCACCTCGCCACACAGGTGGCGCAGCAGGTCGAGGTCGTGGATCAAGTTGGTCAGGAGCATCCCGGCCCCCGCCTCCCGGCGCCAGGGGATGTCGAAATAATTGTCGGGTTTCTGCAACTGCCAGAGGGCGGTGACCGTTGTCAGTCGACCCAGGGCCCCGCTGTGCACCAGTTCGTGGGCCCGGGCAATCAGCGGGTTGTGTCGCCGATGGTGGCCCACCAGCACCGGCACCCCGGTGAGTTTCGAGGCACCCACCAGCTCACGCACCTCGTCCAGATGCACGCCAACCGGTTTCTCCAGCAGCACCGGCACCCCGGCCGCTAGGCAATCCAGGGCAGTGCTTACGTGCAAGGTATTGGGGTTGGCGATGATCACCGCGTCCGGGCGCGCCTGCGCCAACATGGCCGAGTGATCGGCAAAGTAAGGAGCATCCCATTGCCCAGCCAGCTCCGCCGCTTGAGAGCCAGGGTCGGCAACGGCACAGAGCTGGGCTTCGGGAAGGGTCTTGAGGTGTTGATAGTGCTGCTGCCCCATGTTACCGGCGCCAATCAGGGCAATGCGCAGTGGCGAATTCAAAGCAAAATCCTCTTGTGATTGTTATCAGGATGCTGGATTTACAATATTTAGAACCCAGTTCCAATTTCCCACAAGAGACAAAGAAAATACTGTCCGATCAGCGCACAACTTTGCACGCTGAGCGGCCATCGACACTCCAAGTCAGGTCATCAGCTAAAGAGTTCGGAGGCCTGGCTGGCAGCGGACAGTTCTTCGGCGAAGCTCAGCAACAGCGGCGCCAACTCATGCAGGCGCGCTTGGGGCAGCCGGGCACTGGGCCCTGCGACGCTGAGCACGCCCACCACCCGACGATCCAACGGATGACGCACCACCGCGGCAATCGCCGAGGTGCCCACCGCCGAACTTTCCTCGACCCAGGCATAGCCCTGCTCCCGGGCCAGGCGCAGCCGCTCCAGCAATTCGATGTTGGAACGCGGGGCGTTGGGCCCCAGGCCTTCGGCAATCGCCACGTCCTGGCGCTCCACCAGGGACAGGGCCTCGGCATCGCTCAGGGTCGCCAGCCAGGCATGCCCGGAAGCGGTATAGAACAACGGCGCCTCGCGCCCCATGTCCGGGTCGTAACGCAGGCCGGAGCGCGCGCCCTGCGACTTGGCGATCCAGGTCTGACGCTCACCCTCGATCACCCCCAGGCGCACCAGCTCACCGGTTTCCTGGGCCAGCCGGTCAAGCACCGGCTGCACGATATCGGCACCGCTGCTGGCCAGGTAACGGAACCCCATCGCCACCAGCTTGGTCGACAACTGATAACGCAGGTTGTCTGGGTTCTGCCGCACATAGCCCAGGCGCACCAGCTCGGCCAACAAGCGATGGGTCGCGCTCTTGGGGATGCCCAACTGCTCTGCCAGGGTCTGCATGGGCAGCCCGCGAGGGTCCTGGGTGAGGTGTTCGAGAACACTGAGCACGCGTTCGATTTGACTGCCGGCCATGGAGGGATCCACACGAAATTTGGCCGATTCTAGAGGCAACCGGCGCAATCGGATAGCTCAGGCGCCCGGTTCGATTACCGCCCAGAAAAACCTCGACACAGGATTATCCAAGGCCGCTCGCCTTGCTGGGTGATACACCGCCCCGTATATTTTTTTGGAATCAAGTTCCGGAACAGTCTTGTTACCTGCCCCCCGCTGAAGGAGATCGATCATGCCCCATCCGGCTCATAGCCCGGTTCTGACTCACCACGGCCTGCACATGCCGAAACTCGGCCTCGGCACCTGGCCCATGCTGGGCGACGAATGCACCCGCGCCGTAGAACAAGCCCTGGAACTGGGTTACCGGCACATCGACACCGCCCAGGCCTACAACAATGAAGACGCCGTGGGCCGCGCCCTCGGCAACACCGCCGTGCCACGGGAACAGATCCACGTCACCACCAAAGTCTGGTGGGACCAACTGCAACCCGACGCCATGCGCCATTCCCTGGAGCGCAGCCTGAAAGCCCTGGGCAGCGACTACGTCGACCTGTTCCACATCCATTGGCCGACCCAAGGCTGGGACCTGGAGCGCAGCATCGAGACCCTGGTGTCGTTCAAGGAACAAGGGCTGGCGCGGCATATCGGCGTGGCCAACTTCCCGCTGCCGCTGTTGCGCAAGGTGGTGGAAGAACTGGGGGCGCCGCTGTCGGCGATTCAAGTGGAGTACCACGTGCTGCTGGGGCAGAACGCCCTGCTCGGTTACGCCCGCGAACATGACTTGGCGCTCACCGCCTACTCGCCGCTGGCCCGCAACAAAGTCTCCGAGGTGCCACAAATCCAGGCGATTGCCGCCAAGCACGGCGTGCTGCCGACCCAAGTGGCCTTGAAATGGCTGCTGGATCAGGACAACGTCTCGGCCATTCCCAAGGCCAGCAGCCAGGCCAACCAACTGGCTAACCTTGCGGCCCTGGAGTTGGTGCTGGATGACGAGGACCGGGCCGTCATTGCTGCGCTGCCGAAGAATCAGCGCCTGGTAAGCCCGGACTTCGCCCCAGTCTGGGATGCCTTCGACCGCTAGGTGGCCGATGCTCCCACGTCGATGGCTCGACGTGGGAGCAGGCCAGGCTCAGAAGTCGAAGAACACCGTCTCGCCTTCGCCCTGGATGCGGATATCAAAACGGTAGGCGCGCTGGCCATCCACCTCGCATGACTGGGCCAGCAGGGTTTCACGACGCTGTGGCTGCTCAATCAGATTCAACACCGGGCACGCGGCGTTGGCCTCGGGCTCATCGGCGAAATACAGCCGCGTGTGCAGGTGGATATTGATCCCCCGGGCAAACAGCGACAGGTTGATGTGCGGCGCCATGGGCACGCCTGCGGCATTTTTCACCACGCCCGGTTTGACCGTGTTCAGGGTCCACTCACCGGCATCGAAGGTGGTGGCGGTACGGCCAAAGCTATTGAAGGGCTTTTCCGAATCGAACACCGGGTCGTAGAGCCCTTCGTGGTTCGCCTGCCAGACCTCCAGGAACGAGTCGCGCACCAAGTGGCCGTTACCGTCGAAGACCCGACCGATCAGCACGATGCGCTCCCCCGGTGCGTCAGGCTTGGCCATCTGGTTCCAGATTTCGTCCGCGCGGGTCGGGTTGCCGGCGGCCGCCAGGGCCAGGCCGATGTGTACATAAGGGCCGGCCGTCTGCGAAGGGGTTTCAGGTAGCAATTGGATAGGCATGGCAGGCTCCTCAGCAGTTCTCGAAATGGGTCTTGCGCTGGCCGCGCAGCACGATGTCGAAGCGATAGGCCAGGCAGTCCATCGGGTTGGCGCTGCCCATGTCCAGGCGCGCGATCAGGCTCTGCACCGCGTCCGGGTTGGCAATCGACTTGACGATCGGGCACAGCGGAATCAGCGGGTCGCCCTCGAAATACAGCTGAGTGATCAGCTTGGTGGCAATCGACGGGCCGCTGATGGAGAAGTGGATATGGGCCGGACGCCAGTCATTGGGGCCGTTGCGCCATGGATAGGGCCCGGGCTTGATGGTGCGGAAGCTGTAATAGCCGTCACGGTCGGTCAGGGCCCGACCGACGCCGCCGAAGTTCGGGTCCAGGGGCGCCAGGTAACGGTCGTTCTTGTGCCGGTAGCGGCCGCCGGCGTTGGCTTGCCACATCTCCACCAGGGTATGGGGAATCGGTTTGCCGTACTGGTCGCAGACCCGCCCGGAAACGATGATCCGCTCGCCCACTGGCAGACCGCCGTTGTTGAAGTTGAGCAGCAGGTCGTTGTCAAAACGCCCGGTCTTGAGGTGGGAAAAATCTGGGCCGGTGGTTTCACTGATCGACTGCGGAATGCTCACCAGGGCCTGGCGCGGGGAGCGGGCCACTGAAGTCTTGTAGTCGGGGGTCAGGGCTTTGGGGTGCCAGTTGCGATCACGGATAACGAAACGACTGTTGTCTGCATCAGACATGTCGGTCTCCTGTTGTTGGATTTATGGAGCTGCCGGGGCAGTTTCAAACAACAGGACGCCGCAGAACATTGAAAAGCCGCCTTTTATCCATAACTAAATAGTTATGGATAAAGCCCCTCTCGATAGGCCTGCCCCACCTCACGCAGCACCTCGACACAGCCTTGCGCGGCCAGGGACAAAGGCAGGCTGGCATTGCTGGAGATGCCCACCGAGCCGCCCGGCTCCCGCAGGCCGAGGTCAATCTCTCGCAGGTCGCCATGGCCCAGGTCCAGGCGCACCGCGTCCAGCGGGGCAATCCACAGGGCGTCACTGGACAGGGCATAACGCCGGCTCAGGGCCACCGACAAGGTTTCCAGGCGCTGCTGGGGCTGACGGATACCGCACTGCACAAACAGGCTGTCGGCAAACTTGCGAATGGTGGTGCCGGCGAGCGGCAGCACCAGTGGATAACGTTCCAGGGCCTCACGCTCCAGCGGCCCGTCGAACAGCGGATGCCCAGGCCGCGCCACCAGGGTCATGGACTCGCTGTACAGGTGCTCGAAACTCAGGCCCTGGATCTCCGGGCTTTCGGTCATGCGTCCCACCACCAGGTCCACATCGCCCACGCGCAGTTGCGACAGCAGGTAGGCGCTGGGCCCTGTGACCACGCTGACCACCAGCGCCGAATGCCGCTGATGCAGGCGCCGCACCACCTCGGGCAACAGCAGGCTTTCGGCGGTGGAAAGCACCCCGAGACGCACCACCCCGGCGGCGTAATCGCCGCCGCGCAAGGTGTTGACCCCTTCGCGCAGAGCCTGCACCGACGGCCCGGCGTAATGCATGAAGGCCCGCCCGGCCTCCGTCAGGCTGAGCCCGGCCTTGCTGCGGGTGAACAGCGCCGTGTCCAGCAGTTGCTCCAGTTCCTTGAGGGTTTTCGACATGGCCGGCTGGCTCACCGCGAGCACGTCCGCCGCCCGTGCCAGGCTGCCCTGGCGGGCCATTTCAAGAAAACACACGAGGTGACGGAATTTGATGCGGGTGTCGATGTTCAATAGTGAGCCCCGAAGGTGTCGCGACAGAATCGATACGGCGGTGGGCAATGGTAACGTGCGCGCAAAACCCTGACGACCGGACTGGCGTCGCCCCCACTCACCAGCAACACTGATCAGCACAAAAAACGAGGATTCCCCCATGCTTTGGAAAAAAGGCCGGCGCAGCGACAACGTGGTGGATGCTCGCGATGACAGCGGCGGGGGCGGAGGCGGCATGCGTTTCGGCGGCGGAAAGGGCCTGAGCCTGACCGCCATCCTGCTGATCGTCGGCATTGGCTGGATCACCGGCCAGGACCCGATGCAGATCCTCGGGCAGTTGGCCGGGCAGATGGAACAGACCTCGGCCCCGGCCACCCCCCAGGCGCGCAAGGCTCCCCCGGCGAACGACGAGCAGGCGGAGTTCGTGCGCGCCATCCTCGGCGACACCGAAGACACCTGGGGCCAGATTTTCCAACAGGCCGGGCGCCAGTATCAGCAGCCCAAGCTCATCCTGTTCCGCGGCCGGGTCAACTCCGCCTGCGGCGCCGCCAGTTCGGCCACCGGCCCCTTCTACTGCCCGGCCGACCAGCAGGTGTACCTTGACATGGACTTCTTCCGGGAAATGGCCCAGCGCTTTTCCGCCGCCGGTGACTTCGCCCAGGCCTACGTGATTGCCCATGAAATCGGCCACCACGTGCAGACCCTGCTGGGTGTCTCAGCCAAGGTCCAGGCGGCGCGGCAACAGGGTCGGCCGATGCAAGGCGACGGCGGCTTACTGGTGCGCCAGGAACTGCAGGCCGACTGCCTGGCGGGGGTCTGGGCCTACCACGCGCAGAAACGCCTTAACTGGCTGGAACCCGGGGATGTGGAAGAAGCCCTGAACGCGGCCAACGCCATCGGTGACGACCGCCTGCAACAGCAAGGCCAGGGCCGTGTCGTGCCTGACTCCTTTACCCATGGCACCTCGGCGCAGCGGGTGCGCTGGTTCAAGACCGGCTTTGCCCAGGGCCAGGTCGGCCAGTGCGACACCTTTGCCGCCAAGAGCCTGTAGGTGCGTCGGCTACTGGCAACCTGGCTGTGCCTGGGCTGCCTCGGCGCCCAGGCTGCGGAACACGGGGTCAAGGTCATCAGCCCCGAACGCCTGGCCGTGGACGGCGGACAACTGGCCCTGGGCCTGAGCCAGGACTGGCGCCAGCCATTGCCCGAGGTGCAACGGGCGCTGATCATCGTTCACGGGCGGCTGCGCAATGCCCAGACCTACCTGCACAGCGGCGAGCGCGCCGCCGAGCAGGCCGGACAGCGCGCCACGACCCTGGTGATCGCTCCGCAGTTGCTCAATCAGGACGACATCGCCCGCCATCATTTGCCCGACGCCCTACTGCGCTGGAAGGGCAATGACTGGATGGCCGGCGCCCCGTCCAGCGGCCCCGTCACCTTGAGCTCCTACGCCGCGCTGGATGCCATCCTCCAACGCCTCAGCGATCGCAAACGCTACCCGGCACTCAAGCAGGTGGTGATTGCCGGGCACTCCGGTGGTGCCCAAGTGGTGCAGCGATATGCCCTGCTCACCGGCGAGCATGCCGAGCTGAAACAGGCCGGGATCGGTCTGCGCTACGTGATTGCCAATCCGTCGTCCTATGCCTACTTCGATGCCTGGCGGCCGATGCAGATCGTCAAGGACAGCTGCCCGGGCTTAAACGACTGGAAATACGGCCTGCAGAAGCTTCCGGCCTACGCTGCCGGGCACAGCGGCCGCGAGCTGGAACAACGCTATGTGCAGCGCGACATCACTTACCTGCTAGGGCAGCAAGACATCGACCCGCAGCACCCGGCACTGGACAAGGGCTGCGCCGCCGAGGCCCAGGGCGCCTATCGGCTGATTCGCGGGCACAACTACTTCGACTACCTCCGGCAGCGTCACCCGCAGGGGCTGATGCAACGCGTGGTGGAGGTGCCCGGGGTAGGGCATGACGGCGACAAGATGCTCACCTCGCCCGAAGGCCAGGCGGCACTTTTCCACTAGGCAGGAGCCGGCTTGCTGGCGAAAGCCCTCAAGCCAACAGCCATTCCCGCAACTGGGCACAATCCCGCGCATGCCAATCGGTCAGTTCCGGCCACGGATTATCCGGCAGGTTCACCAGCACCGTGCGCGTCCCGGCGGCGCGGCCACAGTCCAGGTCAAAGCGGTAGTCGCCCACCATGACCATGGCCTCAGGCGCCACTTGCCAGGCTTCGGCCAGCTTCAACAGCCCGCCCGGATGGGGCTTGGGCGGTGCCTCATCGCGCCCCAGCACATCCTCCACGGCAAAGCAGTCCGCCAGGCCGATGGCCTCCAGGGTCACATGGGCCAGCTCCCGCGCATTGCGGGTAAGAATGCCCAGGCGATAACCGCGCCCCGCCAACTCACGCACCAGCTCCACGGCACCCGGTGCCGGGCGCGAACCCAGGGCCAGGTCGCGTTCATGCTCCAGCAGCCAGGCGTGCTTGGCCGCAGACTCATCGGCCGGCAACGCGGCCAGGTGGGTGAGGATGTCGTCTTGCGCGGGGATCGCCAGGGCTTGGCGAATCGCCGCAAAATCATGCACGGCCACGGTCAGGGTGCCGTCCATGTCGAACACCCAATGCCGAACGCCTGAGAGGCTCATGCCCAATCCTTGCGATGGCGAATCAGGCCTTCCTGGGTCACCGAGGCGACCAGTTGCCCGGCTCGGTTGAACACGCTGCCCCGGGAAAACCCGCGGGAATTGCCGGCCCAGGGGCTGTCCATGGCGTACAGCAACCAGTCATCGGCACGCAGGTCGGCGTGGAACCACAGGGCGTGGTCCAGGCTGGCGACCTGCATGTCTTTCTGCCACACCGACTTGCCGTGGGGCAGCATCGAGGTGGTCAGCAGGCCGAAGTCCGAGGCGTAGGCCAACAGGTATTTGTGCAGTGCCGGGATGTCCGCCAGGGCGCCGTCTGCGCGGAACCAGACGTACTTCACCGGATCCATCGGCTGCGGGTTGTAGGGGTCTTTTTCGGTGACCGGGCGCACTTCGATGGGCTTGGGGCACAGCAGTTTTTCGCGCATGTGCTGAGGAATCAGGTGCGCACGCTGCTGGGTCAGTTCCAGCTCCGAGGGCAGGTTCTCCGGGCCGACCACCTCGGGCATGCTGCTCTGGTGTTCGAAGCCCTCTTCGTCGTACTGGAACGACGCGCTGCAGGTGAAGATCGGGTTGCCCTTCTGGATTGCCGTGACCCGGCGCGTGCTGAAGCTGCCACCGTCGCGGACCCGGTCCACTTGGTAGACCACCGGCAACGCGGCGTCCCCGGGGCGCAGGAAGTAACCATGCATGGAGTGCACATGCCGCGCCGCTTCAACGGTCTGGCTGGCGGCGGACAAGGACTGGCCGAGCACCTGGCCACCGAACAGCTGGCGGAAACCCAGGTCCTGGCTACGACCGCGGAACAGGTTTTCTTCGATCGCTTCCAGGGTCAACAGGTCGACCAGATCATCCAACACATGGCTCATTCAGACTCTCCTCACACAGAGCAATACCGCGCAGTCTTGGCTGCGGCGGTCAATTCAGTAGGCTGCTGCAAATAATCGGCACATTCTAAACGTGCCCGCCGGCTATCCATGCAAGGTTTCCAACCATTGTTCACGGGTGATGCGGTACAGCACGTGCCCGCGCAGCGGATGGTCGCCCGCCAGCGCAGGGTGGTCGAAATCGTCTTCGGGGGCCGGCTGCATGCCGATGGCCTGCATGACTTTCTGCGACGGCAGGTTGCTGCGGCTGGTGAACGCCACGATCTCTTGCAGGCTCAAGCGATCGAAACCGCAACGCAGCACCGTCCAGGCCGCCTCACTGGCGTAGCCCAGCCCCCAATGCTCCTTGGCCAGGCGCCAGCCAATTTCCACCGCGGGGGTAAAAGACGCCTCGAAGCCCACCACGCCCAGGCCGGTGAAACCGATAAAGGCCCCGGTGTCCTTGCGTTCCAGGGCCCAGAGACCAAAGCCGTGCTCGGCAAAATGCCCGCGCACGCGGCCGATCAGCGCGGCACTTTCCAGGCGGCTCAACGGCGCCGGAAAATAGCGCATGACCTGGGGATCGGCGCACATCGCCGCAAACTCCGCCAAATCGTCGTCATGCCATTGCCGCAACACCAGGCGTGCACTTTCGAGTTGCAGTATTGGCTCCATCGGTCCCCCTCCGTTCCCATGGGAGCCAGTCTACATCGCTGGTAGGATCCTTCACGGGTTCCTCTAAGAAAATGCCATGTCCTTGCCGCTGATTTACCACGATGACTACAGCCCCGAATTCCCTGCGGACCATCGCTTCCCCATGGACAAGTTCCGCTTGCTGCGCGATCACCTGGTGGCCAGCGGCCTGACCCGTGACGCCGACCTGCTGCGCCCGCAGCTGTGCCCGGCCGACGTGCTGGCCCTGGCCCACGACCCGAGTTACATCGAACGCTACATGAGCGGCGAGTTGTCCCGGGAAGACCAGCGGCGCCTCGGCCTGCCCTGGAGCGAAGCCCTGGCCCGACGCACCGTGCGTGCGGTGGGTGGCTCGTTGCTGGCCGCCGAACAAGCCCTGGAACACGGCCTGGCCTGCCATTTGGCGGGGGGCACCCACCACGCCCACTACGACTACCCGGCGGGGTTCTGCATCTTCAATGACCTGGCGGTGATCAGCCATTACTTGCTCGCCAGCGGCCGGGTCAGCCGAGTGCTGATCTTCGACTGCGACGTGCATCAGGGCGACGGTACCGCGCGGATTCTGCAACACACGCCAGACGCGGTGACCGTGTCGCTGCACTGTGAAAAGAACTTCCCCGCGCGCAAGGCCAGCAGCGACTGGGACATCCCCTTGCCCATGGGCATGGGCGACGCCGATTACCTGAAGGTGGTGGACGACGCCCTCAACTACCTGCTGCCGCTGTACCAGCCGGACCTGGTCCTCTACGACGCCGGTGTGGACGTGCACCAGGACGACGCCCTGGGTTACCTCAAGCTCACCGATGCCGGTGTGGCCGAGCGCGACGAGCGGGTCATGCGCCATTGCCTGGGCCGGGATATCCCCGTGGTAGGGGTAATCGGCGGTGGCTACAGCAAGGACCGCCAGGCCCTGGCGCGGCGCCACGGCATCCTCCACCACAGCGCCCAACGGGTGTGGCAGTCATCAGGCTGTCATTGAAGCGTGCTGACGTTACCCACAATGCCTGTGGAACCGCCTGTGGATAACCTGAGCGAAAGCCCCTACAGGCCAGGCTGATCAAGGCCCACAGGAGCATGGTTGTTTTTTGATCAGCACTGTAGAGCGACGACAGCGGGGCATCCTCGGGTAGAATGCGCGGCTTATTCCGCCGACACCGCCCCTTTGCCATGACTCGATCCAGCCCTGCCCTTTCCCATCACGTCGTTATTATCGGTGGCGGCCCCGCAGGCTTGATGGCGGCCGAGGTGCTGAGCCTGGCCGGGGTTCGGGTCGAACTGTACGACGGCATGCCATCGGTGGGCCGCAAGTTCCTCCTGGCCGGGGTCGGCGGCATGAACATCACCCACTCCGAAGCCTACCCGGCCTTCCTTTCCCGTTACGCCGAACGGGCGCCGCAAATGGCCCCGCTGCTGCGGGAGTTTGGCGCCGAGGCCCTGTGCCAATGGATTCACGACCTGGGCATCGAGACCTTTGTCGGCAGTTCCGGCCGGGTGTTCCCCACCGACATGAAAGCCGCGCCGCTGTTGCGCGCCTGGCTCAAACGCCTGCGGGACGCCGGCGTGGTGATTCACACTCGCCATCGCTGGCTGGGCTGGCAGGCCGATGGCAGCCTGCGCTTCCAACATCCCGAGGGCGAATGCGCGGTACAGGCGGATGCCGTGATCCTGGCCCTGGGCGGTGGCAGTTGGGCACGCCTGGGCTCCGACGGCGCCTGGATGCCAGTGCTGGCAGAACGTGGCGTCGAGTTGGCGCCGTTGCAGCCGAGCAACTGCGGTTTCGAGGGGACGGGCTGGAGCGAACTGTTACGCAGCAAGTTCGCCGGCGCGCCGCTGAAAAACGTCGCCATCGGTCTCAACGACGATGTGCCACGCCTGGGTGAATGTGTGATCACCGCCGGCGGTGTCGAAGGCAGCCTGATCTATGCCCTGTCGGCATCGATTCGTGAGGCGATCCGGCAACACGGCCAGGCGACGATTCATATCGACCTGCTGCCCGGCAAGCCACGGGACAAGGTCCAGGCGGCCCTGGCCAAGCCGCGCGGTTCACGCTCAATGGCCAAGCACCTGCACAGCCAGTTGGGGATCGACGGGGTGAAAGCGGCGTTGTTGCGCGAACTGACGCCAGCGCAGACCTTCAATGACCCGGTCCAGTTGGCGGCGTCGATCAAGGCGCTGCCCTTGACGCTGGTCAGTACGCGACCACTGGACGAAGCCATCAGCAGCGCCGGCGGCGTGCCGTTCGAAGCGCTGGATGAGCAACTGATGCTCAAGCAATGCCCCGGAGTGTTCTGCGCCGGGGAAATGCTCGACTGGGAAGCCCCCACCGGCGGCTACCTGCTGACGGCCTGCTTTGCCAGCGGACGCCGGGCCGGATTGGGGATGTTGGAGTGGGTGAGGGGTAGGCGTTGAGCTGCAAGCTGCAAGCTGCAAGCTTGCAAGCTGCAAGCTGCAAGTTTCAAGCGGCAAGCGGCAAGCGGCAAGCGGCAAGTTGAGCGCTGGAATATTTAGTGTGTAAACAACGGCAACAGGCCCAGTTCCATGAGTGTGCTGTTCGATGTTCGCC
>NZ_JALQCW010000089.1 GCF_023241715.1 Pseudomonas morbosilactucae | reverse complement strand
CGGCATTGGGCAGCTTCTGGCGCGAACAGGCCGTAGTGCTCGACGTAGTTCACCACTCCAGCAGGGAGAAACCGTAGTAGGAGCCGGCTTGCCGGCGAGGGCCCTTGAGCCTTGCACCGCCCTCGGGAACGCGATCGCTGGCAAGCCAGCTCCTATGGGTTGATACCGAGCAATGCCCCACCTATGTAGGAGCCGGCTTGCCGGCGAAGGGCCCTTGAGCCTTGCACCGCCCTTGGGAACGCCATCGCTGGCAAGCCAGCGCCTACGGTGGAAAAGGGAGGGTTATTCGTCGTCTTTTTTCATCAACCCGGCCAGGGCGGCGAACGGGTTGTGGGTGGCCTTGGCGATCTTTGGCGTGCTCAGGGAGCCTTCGCCAAAGTACTGCTGGTCGGTGTAGCGCGAGTGCTCGTTGTCGTGGCAGTACAGACACAGCAACTCCCAGTTGGAGCCGTCCTGGGGGTTGTTGTCGTGGTTGTGGTCACGGTGGTGCACGGTCAGCTCGCTCAGGCGCTTGCCGGCGAATTCCCGGGCGCAGCGGCCGCAGACGTGGGGGTACATTTTCAGGGCCTTGTCGCGGTAGCCCATCTCCCGGTCGCGCTGGGCGTCGGCGAGGATGCGGTCCAGCTTGGAGGTGTTGGACGGCGTAGTGGACGAACTCATGGGTTCACCTTTGTAGAAAGACTAATGACGGTAATGGACGAAGTTTAGCTCAGCCCTTGAGCTTCTCGGCAATCCAGATGGTGTGCCGGGTGCCCTTGTTGCCGTGGGCGAAGACTTGCACTTCCTCGGCCTTGAAGCCGGCCTTGCGCAGCTTGTCAGAGAACTGTTTGTCGGCGCTGGCCGACCACACGGCCAACACGCCCTTGGGCCGCAAAGCCTTGGCGCAGGCCGCCAGGCCACCGGCGGAGTACAGCCAGCTGTTGGCTTTCTGGGTCAGGCCTTCGGGGCCGTTGTCGACGTCGAGCATGATGGCGTCGAACCCCTGGGGCTCGGCCTGCAGGACCTTGGCCACATCCTCCTGGCGGATCACCGTGCGCGGGTCCAGCAGCGGCCGGCCGGACTTTTCCCCCAAGGGACCGCGGTTCCACTCCACCACCCCCGGCACCAGCTCGGCGACCACCACTTCGGCACTCTTGCCCAGGTGCTTGAGGGCCGAGGCCAGAGTGAAGCCCATGCCCAGGCCGCCGATCAGCACCCGCGAACCAGGGCGCCCGGCCACCTTGCGGCAAGGAATCTCCGCCAGGGCGTCTTCGGAGCCGTGCATGCGCGTGTTCATCAACTGCCCGCCATCGCCGCCCTGGATCTTGATCACGAAATCCTCGCCGTATTCGAACAGGCACAGGGCACCGCCATTGTCGGGAATCGGGGTGGTGTCGAGCAGAACGAAACGTTTCATGTGGGTCTCATTGAAGAAGGCAAACCGGCCCGGTTGGGAGTAGCCTGAGGGGCAGACAATAGCGAGGGAGCCATTGATGAAGCGCACTATTCTAACGGTCATTGCCCAGGCGGCGCTCTCGCTAAGTGCGACGCTATGGATCAGTGGTGCCCTGGCCGAGGATTTGCTGAGTGTGCCGGTCACGCCGACCCCCAGCGTCGGCTCGCCGGGCACTGCGACCCCCACGCCTTATCCGCAAGTCACGCCGCCGAGCACGCCCAAGGCCGGCGGCAATGGGGGCGCGCCGTTGCTGCCACCGATCGACATGCCCAAGCCCCCCAAGGACCAGACGCTGCCGGGCTTGGAGCAGAGCGAGAACAAAGCCAAGACACCGGGGGGCTGAGCCCCGCTTTAGCAGTGCTGGGCCAGCAGTTGCCCGTCGGCCATGCGCAGGCGCTTGGACAGGGAAATGGCCAGGGCGCGGATGATTTTGGCGGCAATTTTCGGCGCGTCGTTGAGCATTTTCTCCAGCGAGTCCTTGCCCAGGTTGAGTAACTGGCAATCGCTGGCGGCCACGCAGGTGGCTGAACGCCGCTCGCCATCGAGCACCGCCATTTCGCCGAAGGCCCGGCCACTGCGCAGGGTCGCCACGGTCACGGGTTGGCCGTCGCCGGTGCTTTTCTGCACGGCCACCTGGCCGGAATGGAGGATGCACATGAAGCTGCCGGCATCGCCCTCGTGAAAGATTTCCTCGCCCTCGGCGATGCTGCTGATGCTGAAGTAACCGGCGGCAGCGACAAAGTCGGCCGGCAAGAGTTGGTCGAACAGGCCGCAGTCCATCAGCCAGTCGCGGATTTCGTTATTCAGTAAGGTCGGTTCTGACATGTCGTCACGGTCTTTTTCTTGTGTCTGTTGCATCGCTGGATACCTGAGCAGGGCACCCACCGACGGCGCTCGAGATTAAGACAGGAGCGCCGGGTGGAGTTCCTCAGTCCAGGCCCAGAACCTTAAAAACAAATGCATATTCGAGGGCTACGTCACGTAATCCCTGATAACGCCCGCTCATGCCCCCGTGGCCGGCGCCCAGTTCGGTCTTGAGCAGCAGCAGGTTCTGGTCGGTCTTGGTGGCGCGCAACCGGGCTACCCACTTGGCCGCTTCCCAATACTGCACGCGACTGTCGTTGTAGCCGGCGATCACCAGAGTCGCCGGGTAGGCCTGGGCCTTGACGTTTTCATAAGGCGCATAGGCCTTGATCCGCTCATACACCTCCGGTTCTTCAGGGTTGCCCCATTCGTCGTACTCGGTGACGGTCAGTGGCAGCTCGGGGTCGAGCATGGTGTTGAGCACGTCGACAAACGGCACTTCGGCAATTGCCGCCCGGAACAGCTCTGGACGCTGGTTGAGCACCGCGCCGATCAGCAGCCCACCGGCGCTGCCGCCACTGATGGCCAATTGGCTGGAGGTGGTCAGGCCTTGGGCGATCAGGTGCTCGGCGCAGGCGATAAAGTCGCTGAAGGTGTTGTGCTTGTGTTCTTGCTTGCCGGCGCGGTACCAGGCTTCGCCCAGTTCGCCACCGCCGCGCACGTGGGCAATGGCAAAGGCCACGCCTCGGTCCAGCAAGCTCAGGCGGGCATGGGAGAACCACGGGTCGAGGCTTTCACCGTAGGCGCCATAGCCATAGAGATAGAGCGGGGTCGGCTGGCCCAGGGCGTCGCGCTTGACCACCAGGCTGATGGGCACCTGGGTGCCGTCCGGCGCCGTGGCCCAGAGGCGCTGGCTGACATAGGCGTCGGCATCGAAATCACCGAGGACTGGGGTTTCCTTGAGTACGGTCTGTTGCCCGCCGAGCAGGATCAACTGGCGCACCTGGGCTGGGCGATTGAGGGCCTCGTAGCGCAGGCGGATGCGGTCGCTGCTGAACTCCAGGCTGTTTTGCACGTGCAGGCTGTAGGCGGCGTCCGGCAGTTGCACCCGGTAGGACGGGCTGTCCTGAGGGTGCACTTCGATGATCGGCAGCCCGCCTTCGCGCAGGCTCAGGGTCATGGCCCCGGCATTCAGGCTCACGCCGTCGAGCATCACCTGATCGTCATGGGGGATCAGTTCCAGCCACTGGTCCTGGGTCGGCACCTGGCCGGCGTCCGGGGTCTGGTACAGGGCGAAATTGATGCCGTCGCGGTTACTGCGGATAAACCAGGTCCACTGGCCGTCGAGCTGGCCGTGATCCACATCGTATTCATGGTCCTCCATCCGCGGGGCCAGGCAAATGAACGGCAAGTGCGGCTGGGCGGCATCCAGCACCCAGACTTCGCTGGTGGTCTTGCTGCCCAGGGACAGCAGCAATTGGCGTTCGGAACTGGAGCGGTAACAGTGCAGGAAGAAGCGCCCGTCCGGTTCGTGGAACACCTCTTCGGCGGCGGTGCCGTCCAGGCGGTAGCGGAACAGTTTGTGCGGGCGATG
Organism: Pseudomonas morbosilactucae; assembly: GCF_023241715.1. Lineage (GTDB taxonomy): Bacteria > Pseudomonadota > Gammaproteobacteria > Pseudomonadales > Pseudomonadaceae > Aquipseudomonas > Aquipseudomonas morbosilactucae. The sequence goes on along the minus strand of NZ_JALQCW010000089.1, from coordinate 52,533 downwards.
GGTTTCGTCCAGCTCGCCAAAGAACAGGGTCAGGCTGTCGTTGGCCCAGGTCATGCTGCCGTCGCAGTTCTCGAACGCCAGCTCACTGATCTTGTCGTTGGACAGCTCCTTGACGAACAGGGTGTAGATTTCCTCCCCTGTGGTGTCGAGGCTGTAGGCCAGGCGCTGATGGTCCGGGCTGATATTGAAGGCGCCCAGGGAAAAGAAACCGCCGTTGGCCAGGGCGTTGGGGTCCAGCAGCAGTTGCTCCTGGCTTTCATCCACCACCAGGCTGTCATCGGCCGGGCGCGGGCAGCGGTAATGCCGGGCGTATTCGTCGCCGGCGGTGGTGCGGGTGTAGTAGAGGTACGGGCCCCACGGCGAGGGCAGGGACAGGTCGGTCTCGAGAATCCGTCCCTTGATCTCCTGGAACAGGGTCTCGCGCAGTGCCGCCTGGTCGGCGAGCTGGGCTTCCTGATAACTGTTTTCAGCCTTCAGGTAGTCGAGCACCGCATCGCTGTCGCGCTCTTGCAGCCAGGCATACGGGTCAGCGCCTTCGGCCTTGTGGGCGAGGGGGGCACTGGTGACGTTGGCAGATAAAGGCATGAATGGCTCTCGGCGGATGACAAATGAGGGCTTGGCAGACGGCGTTGCAGCCTGACATGCGAAAAGCCGTTATCATAAGCGCCTCTTTGCCTGCCTTGCCATGGACACCATGACCGAGAACGACTATCTGATCGCCTGGGGCCTCTACGCCTTCGCCGCCTTGGGCTGCCTGTTGGTGTGGATGCGCCTGACCCGCTGGATGTGGCGCTGGTTGCGTGAGCCATTGCGTGTGTTGATGGCGGTGTTGCTGTTCAGCCCGACCATGGTCGACGCCACCAAGGACATGCTTGCCCCGGCCGTGGCCATCACCGCCCTGGACCTGCTGCTCAAGGTTGGCAACAACGCCTGGCGGGCCATTTCCGATCTGTTCATGTACGGCATGATCGCGTTTGCGGTTTACCTGTTGTTTGTGCTGATCCGCTGGCCCATCGAGCGTGCCGCCCAGCAGCGCCGCGAGCGCGCCGAGGCCGCCAAGGCAGCGGTCAAGGCCAGTGATGTGGAAGACGACCAACCCTTTGGCGGCGCCGGCGATGATCGCTACGGCCGCCCGGCGGTGCCCAGCAACCCCCAGCGTTCGCGAGTCGAACCGCGTTTGTAAGCCCGCCCCGGCATTGAAGCGAGAGTCCGAGCATGTGTGAGTTATTGGGCATGAGCGCCAATGTACCGACCGATATCGTCTTCAGCTTTACTGGGCTGATGCAGCGCGGCGGGCGTACCGGCCCGCACCGCGACGGTTGGGGCATCGCTTTTTATGAAGGCCGCGGCTTGCGGCTGTTCCAGGACCCCGCGGCCAGCTGCGAGTCCGAAGTGGCCAACCTGGTGCAGCGCTACCCGATCAAGAGCGAAGTGGTGATCGGCCATATTCGCCAGGCCAACGTCGGCAAGGTCTGCCTGTCCAACACCCACCCGTTTGTCCGCGAGCTGTGGGGGCGCAACTGGTGTTTCGCCCACAACGGCCAACTGGCGGATTTCCGGCCGGCGCAGAGCTTCTATCGCCCGGTGGGGGATACCGACAGCGAGGCGGCGTTCTGTGATCTGCTCAACCGCGTACGCGGTGCCTTCCCGGAGCCGGTGGAGGTCGAGGCGTTGCTGCCGAAGCTGGTGCAAGCCTGTGCCGAATACCGCAGCCAGGGTGTGTTCAACTGCCTGCTCAGCGACGGTGACTGGCTGTTCTGCTACTGCTCGACCAAGTTGGCGCAGATCACCCGACGTGCGCCTTTCGGGCCGGCGCGCTTGAAGGATGTGGACGTGATCGTCGACTTCCAGGCCGAAACCACCCCCAACGACGTGGTTACGGTGATCGCCACCGAACCCCTGACGGAAAACGAAACCTGGACCCGCTACGAACCCGGGCAGTGGAGCCTGTGGCGGCGCGGTGAATGCATCAGCCACGGCCAGACCGAATAAGGACATCCCCTATGTTGCTCAGTTATTTGCGGTTGGTGCTGTTTGCCGCTGGCCTGTTGGTGGGCGTGCAGGTACCCGGTTTCATCAGCGACTACGCCAAGCGCGTGGAAGCCCACTTGATTGAGGCCCAGACCAGCCTGCAAGGCTTCCAGGGCACCGCCAATCAGTTTTTCAAGGGTGATATGCAGGCTTTGGTGGCTCATTACCGCGCCAGTGACGACCCGGTATTTCGCAGCGACGCCGACAGCCTGAGCAGCCTGCTCACTCGGCAATTGGCCTTGGACAAGCAATTCCAGGCGATGCAGGGCCCTTGGTACATCCGCGTGCTGCAAGTGGCGCTGGCCGCCGATCCGGATATCCGCAAGGAAACCTGGAACGGCTACAGCTACCAAATCCTCCTGACCCCCGAGGCCATGGTCTGGGGCATGAGCGGCGCCTTGCTGCTGTCTTTTGGCCTGGAATGCCTGTTCCGCCTGATCGACTGGGTCGTGCTGGGCGGCAAGCGCCTGCGCCAGAGTCGCCCCATCGAAGAGCGCGACCTTAAAGGCCTCTAAGCCGCTATACGAGCCGGCTCCCTTAGCCGCCGGCTTGCCAGCGCTCACGCCCGCAAGACCAATCTCCACCTACTTGGACAGAAAGCGCATTCCCTCTTCCAGCCCGCGCAGGGTCAGCGGGTACATCTGGTCCTCGATCAGGTCGCGGACAATGTTGGTCGACGCGGTGTAACCCCAGGTGTCCTTCGGGTAGGGGTTGATCCAGATGAGCTTCTTGTACTTCTCCATAAAGCGCTGCATCCACACATAACCGGCTTCCTCGTTCCAGTGCTCGACGCTGCCGCCGGCCTGGGTGATTTCGTAGGGCGCCATGGCGGCGTCACCGACGAAGATCACTTTGTAGTCGGCGCCGTACTTGTGCAGCAGGTCCTGGGTCGAGGTGCGCTCCGAGCCGCGGCGCATGTTGTTCTTCCACACCGATTCATAGATGAAGTTGTGGAAGTAGTAGTACTCCAGGTGCTTGAACTCGGTCTTGCAGGCCGAGAACAGTTCCTCGCAGATCTTCACGTGGGCATCCATGGAACCGCCGATGTCGAACAGCAACAGCAGCTTGATGCTGTTGCGGCGTTCCGGGCGCATCTGGATGTTCAGCAGCCCGGCATCGCGGGCGGTGTGGTCGATGGTGCCATCGATGTCCAGCTCGTCCGCTGCGCCCTGGCGCGCGAACTTGCGCAGGCGACGCAGGGCTACCTTGATGTTGCGGGTGCCCAGCTCCACTGAGTCGTCGAGGTTCTTGTACTCGCGCTGGTCCCAGACTTTCACCGCCTTGCCCTGGCGCTTGCCGGCGTCGCCGACGCGGATGCCTTCCGGGTTGAAACCGCCGGAGCCAAAGGGGCTGGTGCCGCCGGTGCCGATCCACTTGTTGCCGCCGGCGTGGCGTTCCTTCTGTTCTTCCAGGCGTTTCTTGAACTCTTCGATGAGCTTGTCCAGCCCGCCCAGGGACTGGATCTGCGCCCGCTCTTCATCGCTCAGGGAACGCTCGAACTCCTTGCGCAGCCAATCCTCGGGGATCAGCGCCTGCAGGTGGTCATCGAGCTTTTCCAGGCCGTTGAAGTACGCACCAAAAGCCCGGTCGAACTTGTCGAAATGCCGTTCATCCTTCACCAGGATCGCCCGGGCGAGGTAATAGAACTCGTCCATGTCGGCGAAGGTCACGCGCTGCTTGAGCGCGTTGATCAGGTCCAGCAGTTCGCGCACCGACACCGGCACCTTGGCCGCGCGCATTTCATTGAACAGGTTGAGCAGCATGGCATCAGCCTCTTAACGACTACCGCGACGGCTCATGAACGCCAGACGCTCCAGCAACTGCACATCCTGCTCGTTTTTCACCAGGGCGCCGGCCAGGGGCGGAATGGCCTTGGTCGGATCACGCTCGCGCAGCACCGCCTCACCAATGTTGTCGGCCATCAGCAGCTTGAGCCAGTCCACCAGTTCCGAGGTTGAAGGCTTCTTCTTCAGGCCGGGCACTTTGCGCACGTCGAAGAACACGTCCAGGGCTTCGCTGACCAGGTCCTTCTTGATGTCCGGATAATGCACGTCGACGATTTTCTGCAGGGTGGTGCGGTCGGGGAAGGCGATGTAGTGGAAGAAGCAGCGGCGCAGGAAGGCGTCCGGCAGCTCCTTCTCGTTGTTGGAGGTAATGATGATGATCGGCCGCTGCTTGGCCTTGATGGTCTCGTCGATTTCGTAGACGTAGAACTCCATCTTGTCGAGTTCTTGCAGCAGGTCGTTGGGGAATTCGATGTCGGCCTTGTCGATTTCGTCGATCAGCAGGATCACCCGCTCCTCGGATTCGAAGGCTTCCCAGAGCTTGCCTTTTTTCAGGTAGTTGCGGATGTCGTGGACCTTGTCCACCCCCAGCTGAGAGTCGCGCAGGCGGCTGACCGCGTCGTACTCGTAGAGGCCCTGGTGGGCCTTGGTGGTGGACTTGATGTGCCAGGTGATCAGCTTGGCGCCAAAGGACTCGGCCAGTTGCTCGGCGAGCATGGTCTTGCCGGTGCCGGGTTCGCCCTTGACCAGCAGCGGACGCTCCAGGGTGATGGCGGCGTTGACGGCCAGCTTCAAGTCATCGGTGGCGACGTAGGCGCGGGTGCCTTCGAATTTCATCTGCAAATCCTCGAACGGTGACGGCGAGCTGCCCGGGGCAGGTCGACTGAAAAACGCGGTGGCTGACTATAACGCGGCGCCCGGTCGACTGTGAACGCAGACGGCCCATTCAGTCTCTGAATGGGCCGTCACACGGTGACTCAGTCAGTCGATGGCTTGGGCTGCTCATAACGGGCATTGAATGCCTGGACGAAACCGTTGTGCAGAATCTGCAGAAACGCCCCAAAGGCGCTGATGTCCTGGCGGTGTACGTTGCCGCTGAGTTCAACCCGGGTGGCGAACTGGTTTTTGCCTTGGTTTTTCAGCAGGTTCTCGCTGGCGCCAACCAGGGCCTTCCAGACCGAACGCAGGATGCCTTTGTTTTTGTTCTCCACGTCCTGCTGCCAATTGAACACTTCGACGTCCCGCAGCAAGGGCTTGATGTACCCGGTCAGGCGGGCTTTTTCCGCCCGGGCCTCGATCACCACATCGCCGTGGCCGGCGTTGAAGTCGAATTTGCCGTAGGCCGAGGCGAAGTCATTGAAGCGCTTGAGTTCGATGTCTCGGGCCCGCAGGCGGAATTCGAAGTCCTCGAAGTTGCTCAGCGGATCGAAGGTGGCGCTGCTTTCCAGGGGCGCCTGGCCCTGCAGCAAGGCCTTGCCGTCGAAGCGCGCGGCGCGCTTGCCGGCGGCGTCGGCGACGTTGGTCAGGTTGTAGATACTGGCGTTGACCTGGGTGGCGCCGATGTTCACCGGCGGCGTGGAGCTGAAGTTGCGAAAGTTGATGGTGCCGTCGTCGATCCGCACCTCATCCAGGGTAATGGGTACAAGCTTGCCCAGTTGCGCCCGCCAGTCGGTGCCCTGGCCGGTTTGCGAGGCCTGTTTGTTGGCGCCGCCGTCGACGAAGTTCAGTTGCGGTTTGACGAACAGCACCTTGGCCACCACCGCATGGTCGTACCACAACGAATGCCAGCTCACCGCCAGGTCGATCAGCGGCGCGTCGACGAAAGGCACCGGCACCTTGCCGTCGACCTTGACGATCTGCAGCCCGTTGATGCGATAAGCGCCGCGCCACAGGGCCAGGTCCACGTCGCTGACCTGGCCACGGTAGTCGCCCATGTCCGCCAGTTTGTCATTCAGGTAATCGCGTACCAGGTAGGGCAGGGCGATATGCAGGGCCACCAGCAGCACGACCAGGCATGCCAGGGTCCACAAGGGCCAACTGTAGCGACGTTTCATGGTGATGGGCCTCCAGCCGTATAGAGGATGGACTGCCGGTGGCCGCAGTCGTTCGGCTCGACTGGACGCTCATGGGTCCGAGGCATACCCTTGAGCACTTCTTCACTGCTGCATAAGGACCCAGCCATGAGCCGCATTTTTGCTGACAACGCCCATTCCATCGGTAATACGCCCTTGGTGCAGATCAACCGCATCGCCCCCCGTGGCGTGACCATCCTGGCCAAGATCGAAGGGCGTAACCCGGGCTACTCGGTGAAATGCCGAATCGGCGCGAACATGATCTGGGACGCCGAAAGCACCGGCCGGCTCAAGCCTGGCATGACCATCGTCGAACCCACTTCCGGCAACACCGGGATCGGCCTGGCCTTCGTCGCCGCCGCCCGCGGCTATAAATTGATGCTGACCATGCCCGCTTCCATGAGCATCGAGCGACGCAAGGTGCTCAAGGCCCTGGGCGCCGAACTGGTGCTGACCGAGCCGGCCAAGGGCATGAAAGGCGCCATCGACAAGGCGGCGGAAATCCTGGCCAGCGACCCGGTCAAGTACTTCATGCCGCAGCAGTTCGATAACCCGGCCAACCCGGCGATCCATGAAAAGACCACCGGTCCGGAAATCTGGAATGACACCGACGGCGCCGTGGACGTGCTGGTAGCGGGGGTCGGCACCGGCGGCACCATCAGCGGTGTGTCGCGCTATATCAAGAAGACCCAGGGCAAGCCGATTCTGTCGGTGGCGGTCGAGCCTTCGGGTTCGCCGGTGATTACCCAGAAACTGGCTGGCGAAGAGATCAAGCCCAGCCCCCACAAAATCCAGGGCATCGGTGCCGGGTTTGTGCCGAAGAACCTCGATCTGGAAATGGTCGACCGGGTCGAGCTGGTGACCGATGAAGAGTCCAAGGCCATGGCCCTGCGTCTGATGCAGGAGGAGGGCATCCTCTGCGGCATTTCCTGTGGCGCGGCGATGGCCGTTGCCGTGCGCCTGGCAGAAACCCCGGAAATGCAGGGCAAGACCATTGTGGTGATCCTGCCGGACTCCGGCGAGCGCTACCTGTCGAGCATGCTCTTTAGCGATCTGTTCACCGAGCAGGAAAACCAACAGTAAGGCGACGGCCGCCATTCGCCTGATAAGCCGCCGGCTTGCCGGCGAATGCTGACCCACATCACTCAAGGCTTCGGGCGCTTATGCTACTTAACGCCTTTGTTGCAAAGCCGTTAATACTGAATGTTCAGTGGTGCGGGTTTTTCCATGGCCCAGGAGTGTTTATCATGGCCGGCTGCCAGGCCGGGTGAACACTCCCCTCACGGTTGCCTATTTCCAAGGAGTCGTTGCATGAGCTTTTCCTTTGCCGCCAAGTTCGCGGTGTTGTCGCTGTTCGTCGGCAGCATTCTTTACGTGCACCTGCGGGGCAAGGCGCGTCTGCCGGTACTGCGCCAGTTCGTCAACCATTCCGCGCTGTTCGCCCCATACAACGCCTTGATGTACCTGTTCTCCGCGGTGCCCTCCAAGCCTTACCTGGACCGCAGCAAGTTTCCGGAACTGGACGTGCTCAAGGACAACTGGGAAGTGATCCGCGACGAGGCCATGCACCTGTTCGACGAGGGCTACATCCGCGCCGCCGAGAAGAACAACGACGCCGGTTTCGGCTCGTTTTTCAAGAAGGGCTGGAAGCGTTTCTACCTCAAGTGGTACGACAAACCCCTGCCTTCGGCCGAAGCCCTGTGCCCGAAAACCGTTGAGCTGGTCAGCCGCATCCCCAACGTCAAGGGCGCCATGTTCGCCTTGCTGCCCGGTGGCAGCCACCTGAACCCGCACCGTGATCCGTTCGCCGGTTCCCTGCGCTATCACCTGGGGCTATCGACCCCCAACTCTGACGACTGCCGGATTTTCGTCGATGGCCAGGTCTATGCCTGGCGCGACGGTGAAGATGTGATGTTCGACGAAACCTACGTGCACTGGGTGAAGAACGAAACCGAAACCACCCGGGTGATCCTGTTCTGTGACATCGAACGCCCCCTGAGCAACCGCCTGATGACCCGCCTCAACCGTTGGGTCAGTGGTCTGCTGGGCCGTGCCACCGCACCGCAGAACCTGGACGACGAGCGCGTCGGCGGGATCAACCAGGCCTACGCCTGGAGCAAGCGCTTCAGCGACAGCTTCAGCGGCGTGGTGAAACAGTGGAAGCGCCGCAATCCCAAGCTGTACCGCATCCTGCGGCCGATCCTGGCGGTGGTGGTGCTGGTGGCGTTGTGGAAGTGGCTGTTCTGATAATTCTTGCAATGAAGATCGGGCGCTGAGTATATTCGGCGCTCGACGAGTCAGACGACTCAGGTTTTTCCCTCCTCAAGAGCCCTCTGTACATGGCCTTTTCCCTCAACAGCTCGGTAGTGGTTTCAGCGGTCAACGCTGGCGTCGTGCCGTGCGGGAATCAGCAGCCTGCGCAGATCGGTCAATACCCCCCACCTGTCAGTAGTGTGCCGGTCTACGCAGTCGTAGCACCGCCAGGCGTTGGTATTCCGGGCTGATCAGCAACTGCTGCCGTTGCCTGCGCCCGCCTGAAAAAACACGACTGAATTTCAGCTTTTGCTGAGTTGGCTTTTTGCCTGACTACAGGTGGTTTTCATGTTGCTCATTTCCAAAAAATCCGCGCTGGCGGCGGCTTCCACGAGCCTGTTCGTCCTGCTCTGGAGCAGTGGCGCAATCTTCTCCAAATGGGGCCTGGCCCATGCATCGCCCTTTGCCTTCCTAGTGATTCGCTTTGCCATTGCCCTGTGCGGCCTGGTGCTACTGATGCCCTTGCTCAAGCTCAGGTTGCCCCGTGGGCGTGGCCCGATGCTCTACGCGGCGGTCACGGGCCTGGTGCTGTTGGGCGCCTACCAGATCTTCTACCTGCTGGCCTTGAGCCTGAAGGTCACGCCCGGGGTCATGGCCACCCTGATGGGGGTGCAGCCGATCCTTACCGTGGTGCTGATGGAGCGTCAGCGGTCCTGGAGCCGGATGTTCGGCCTGGGCCTGGGGTTGGCGGGGCTGATCATGGTGGTCTACCAAGGCATTGGTCTGGCGGGAATGTCCCTGGTCGGGATGCTCTTTGCCTTGCTGGCCCTGGTCAGCATGACCCTGGGCTCGATCATGCAGAAGCGCATCACCGATAACCCGTTGGGGACGTTGCCCGTGCAATACCTGGCGGGGCTCTTGCTGTGCGCGGTGTTCGTGCCCTTCCAGCCGATGCATGTCGAGTACAGCCTGGGCTTTGTGGTGCCGGTGTTGTGGATGGGCCTGGTGGTTTCGGTGCTGGCGACCCTGCTGCTGTACCGGCTGATTGCCCAGGGCAACCTGGTCAATGTCACCAGCCTGTTCTACTTGGTGCCGGCAGTGACGGCGGTGATGGATTACCTGTTCTTCGGTAATCGCCTGGCGCTGTTGAGCCTGCTCGGCATGCTCTTGATCATCGTCGGCCTGGTGTTCGTGTTCCGTAAGAGCGCCTGACCTGCCAGGGCCTGGCGGCGGACGCCGTCAGGCCCTGAGCACACGGTTGCGTCCGGCCAGCTTGGCGGCGTAGGTCGCCTGGTCGCTCAGGCGCAGCAGGTTTTCTGCTGACAGCTCCGGGTCCCAGGCCGCCACACCGAAGCTGGCGGTGACCGGGCCGACCACGGGCAGCGATTGCCGGGCGAGGTTTTCCCGCAGTTGCCAGGCCAATTGTTCGGCCTGTTCCCCTGAGGTTTGCGGGCAGAGGATCGCCAGTTCCTCGCCGCCGATCCGACAAAAAATATCGCTGGTGCGCAGCCGTTGGCCAATCAGTTGGCAGGTTTGCTTGAGCACCTCGTCCCCCATGTCGTGGCCCCAGCGGTCATTGACTGACTTGAAGTGATCCAGGTCCAGCAGGATCAGGGAAAACCCCGTCCCGTAGCGTTTGCCGCTGTCCACCAGGCACTCCAGTTGGCCCATGAAGTGCCGGCGGTTGTAGATACCGGTCAACTCGTCGGTGACCGCCTGGGTACTCAGGGCGTGCTCGCGGTCCTTGAGTTCGGTGATGTCCATGAACGACCCGTACCAGACCACGCTGCGATCCTCCTGGCGCTCGGCGTAGGCTTCGCCGTGCAGCCAGCGCAGCCCTTGGCGTGGCAGTTGCACGCGAAAGTCACAGGCCCAGGCCTCGCCGCTGCGGCTGGACTCCAGGGTCACGCTGATGATCAGCGGCATGTCTTCGGGGTGGACGCGCTTGAACAGCGGGTTATGCAGGAAGCTCAAGCCCAGGACGTCCTCGGCCTTGAGTTCGAAAAGTTGTTCGATACTCGGGCTGCAGAAGGCGAAATAGCCGTCCCCCGAGGCGCGCAGGTGGTACTGGTAAAGCACGTTGGGAATGCGCTGGGTGAGTTTTTTCAGGAAGGCCTTGCTCTCCTGGATGTCCTTGAGCAGTTCGTTGCGTTCGCTGACATCGATGATCACATTGAGCTGTTCCAGGCCTCCGCTGTCAGGGTCGTGAAACTCGGCACGGCGCAGTTCGCCGATAAACAGGCTGCCGTCCTTGCGCTGGTAGCTCCATTGCGTGGCCTGGTCGCCGCTGCTGCGACACAGGTGATCGATCAGTTGCACGTTCGAGGTATGCAACAGCGCCGGGTCTTGGCTGGCCTTGCGACGTTCATCGAGATCGGACGGCAGGTACAGGCGTTGCACCAGATTGCGCCCCAGCATCTCGGCGCGGTTGAAGCCGAACAGGGCCTCGGCGCCGGCACTGAACAGGCGTATCCGTCCTTCAGCGGTGGTGCTGATGACGGCCACTTGGGTGGCCGCATTCATCAGGTTGTCGAAGCGGGTATTGAGCGCCTTGATGCGGTTTTTGCGTGCGTTCAGCTCATGCAACTGGCGGCGCGTCTCACGCTGCTGACGCACCGTGCAGAACAGCATCACCAGCAGGAGCGCGGCGAGGCTGATCAACAGCCCCGTGGCCAGGGGGTGCAACGGGTGATGATCGGGCAACCACAGCAAGCCGATCATGGCGCTGCCAAGGACCAGCCAAAGTGTCGGCTCAATCAGCCGACTGCGGTTGAGGAAGTGCTCGATCCACTGCGACATCCGACTACTCATTGCCACCTCCGAACCAGGCGAAAGCTGCATGCGCGTAGTGCCCCGTCAGGACTATTCCTTCCTGCTTCTGGCGAAGATTATTCTCATAGTTACGCGATGATGGCTAGAGGCCATTTTTGTGGTTGGCCAATGATGGCCACTCCCTGGATTGGTCATCAACGACATGAATGATCAGTGATATTCCAGCCATGTCATCGGTAAAAAAACGGATTGGCAGGGCAGCAGCTGGTGATCTTGCGCGTTCCCCAGGGGGCGGTGGGCATCGGTGTCGGCAGCCATCGTTGAACAGGGGCGGTTGGGCAAGGGCTGTGCGCGCAAAAAAACTCAGGGGGGTGAATCGCAAATACTAAAGTCGCTGATGGGGGGACGACATAACGCTTATACACAGGAGAGTTCCTATGAGAGGTCTACTTATCGGTACCGGCATCAGCGTGTTCTTCGGGGTGGCGGGCAGTTGCTTGGCCGCACCCCCCATGTCTCAAGGTGTGATCCGTTTTAACGGCAGTGTCGTCGAGACCCCTTGCCGCGCTTCCGAGACGGCCTCGCCCGGTGGTCTGGAGCTGGGCCAATGCCCCAAGGCGGCGCGGGGCAATGTCATCAGCGTCAACCCGGTGGCCACGGTCAGCGGGTTGAACAGCTCCGGGGTCAAGGTCAAGTTATTGGCCGACAGTGGCACGGCCGAGCCTTATTACCAGCAGCGGTACGTGCTGGTCGATACCGCCGGCCGCCCGTGACATCGGGCAACTACCTGGTGACCTTGAGTCTTCCCTAGTTCAGGGCAGGGTCAATTGGTGCTCGGCGCGCACCGAGCCGACGAAAGCCTGCATCGCTGACGAGGCGATGCGATGGCGTCGGGTAATCAGGCCGAACGGTGGCAAGCGCGCCTCGAAGTTGATCGGCAGGATCGCCAGCAAGTCACGTCCGGGGTAGTCCTCCACCACGGACAGGGGCGTCACACCGAGCATGTCGGTCTGTTGTACCAGGGAGAGCAAGGTCATGATCGAGGTGGTTTCGACAATGCTGCTGGGAATGTCGACCCGGGCATTGTGGAACACCTGATTGATGATCGAACGCATGGGGCTTGGGTGTTGTTGCAGCACCCAGGTCTCATGCTGCAACTGCGCCCAATTCAGTTGCGTGGCCTGGGCCAGGGGGTTCTGCGCGCCGGCGATCACGCACAGCGCCTCTTCGCCGAGGCTGTCGAAAATCAATTCTTCCGCCCGCGCGCCCGCGGGAATCCGGCCCAGCACAATGTCCAGTTGATCCTGCAGCAGGGCTTGCACCAGCACGTCGCTGGTGTCGACCTGGATGCTCATGGACAGCCGTGGGTGGCTTTGCTTGAGGGTGGCGATGGTGCGGGTCAGCAGCCCTGAAGCCAGCGCCGGGATTGCCCCCACCGCCACCCGCCCGAGGTTGCCGGACTCCAGCGCCACCAGTTCTTCGCGCATGCCGCTGAGTTCGGCGAAAACCATCTGCGCGTAGTAGATCACCGTGTCGCCGTAGGGCGTCGGGCGCATGCCCCGGGGCAAGCGCTCGAACAGCTCGACGCCCAGCAGGTCCTCGGCTTCGTGGAGCATCTTGGTGGCGGCCGGCTGGGTCATGCCGATGTGGTCGGCGGCGCGGCGGAGCGAACCGAACTCCTGCAGGGCCAGCATCAGGCGCATCTGTCGCAAGCGCAGGCGGCTGTGGATCATATTGGCATCAGGAATTCGGGTCATGGGGCCGGGCTCTTGAGAAAGACAGCGGCAAGCCTGACAACAAATGCCAGGTCTTGCCAGGGGGGGGATCAGGGCACCGAGTTGCTCTTCGCCGGTTGCCCGCCCCGCAGGCCCAGAAGGCTGCGTACTGCGCGTGACAGCAGCGGCCAGAACAGCATCAGCAGCGCAGCGGTGGTCAGGCTGCCCACCAGCGGGTTGGACCAGAAGATGCCCAGTTGCCCATCGGAAAACAGCATCGACTGGCGGAACGCGTCTTCGGCCTTGTCCCCCAGCACCGCCGCCAGCACCAGGGGCGCGATGGGGTAGCCGAGCTTCTTGAACAGATAACCCAGGGCGCCAAAGCCCAGCATCAGCACCACGTCGAAAAACGCGTTGTGCACCGAGTAGGCGCCGATGGCGCAGATCATGATGATGATCGGCGCGATGATCGAGAACGGAATCCGCAGGATCGAGGCGAACAGCGGCACCGTGGCCAGGACCACGATCAGGCTGACCACGTTGCCCAGGTACATGCTGGCGATCAGGCCCCAGACAAAATCATGCTGCTCGACGAACAGCGTCGGCCCCGGGTGCAGGCCCCAGATCATCAGCCCACCGAGCATCACCGCGGCGGTGGCCGAGCCGGGAATACCCAGGGTCAGCATCGGCAGCAGGGCGCTGGTGCCTGCGGCGTGGTCGGCGGTTTCCGGGGCGATCACCCCTTCGATTTCACCCTTGCCGAACTGCTCGCGGTTCTTCGAGAAGCGCCGCGCCAGGCTGTAGCCCATGAACGAGGCCGCCGTCGGCCCGCCCGGGGTGATGCCCATCCAGCAACCCACCAAGGTACTGCGGACGATGGTCAGCCAGTAACGCGGCAACTTGGCCCAGGTGCGCAGGATCACCATGGGCGTGATGCGCGCATGCTCGCCGCGAAACACCAGGCCCTCTTCCACGGTGCAGAGGATTTCGCCGATGCCGAACAAGCCAATCACCGCCACTTCGAAGCTGATGCCGGTCATCAGGATCGGCTGGTCGAAAGTCAGCCGCAGGTTGCCCGAGACCGTGTCCATGCCCACGGCGGCCATGGCGAAACCGAGCATCATCGCCACCAGGGTCTTGAGCGGCGGGTTCTTGCTCATGCCGATAAAGGTGCAGAACGCCAACAGGTACACCGCGAAAAACTCGGGCGAGCTGAAGGACATGGCGAACTCGGCGATGCGCGTGGACAGGAAGGTCAGCAGCAACACCCCGCACAGCGCCCCGATCAGCGCCGAGCTGAAGGCCGCCGTCAGGGCCTCGGCCGCTCGTCCCTGGCGGGCCATGGGGTAGCCGTCGAAGGTGGTGGCCACCGAGGACGGCTCGCCGGGAATGTTGAACAGGATCGAGGTGATCGACCCGCCGAACAACGCCCCCCAGTACATGCATGACAACAGGATGATGGCCGACACCGGGGCCATGGTGAAGGTCAGTGGCAGCAGCAACGCCACGCCGTTGGGGGCTCCCAGGCCGGGCAGCACGCCCACCAGGATGCCCAGCAGCACACCGATCACCATCAGCCCGATGTGCCCGGGGGTGAGGATCAGGTTCATGCCTTGCAGCAGGGAATCGAATTCGCTCATTTCAGGCTGCTCCCGGCCAGGACCAACCAGTCGCCCACGGCGCCGGCATCCAGCGGCACCTTGAACCACAGAGCGAAGATCAGGTAACTGGCCAGTACCGCGCCCAGGGACACGCTGCCGATCATCCAGGCCTCGTAAGGTTTGGCCCGTACCCGGTCACGCCACATGAACCAGGCAATAAACAACGCCGAGGCCAGGTAGATACCGGTCAACGGCATGGCCGCGACGAACAGGGCGATGGGCACGAACACCGACATCACCTGGCCAAAGGCGCTGCGGCTGACGAACGCCAGGCCCAGGGCTTGCCAGCGCAGCAGGGTCAGCAGCCCGTTGGCCAGGCTGGCGCCGCTGAGCAGCAGGCCGATGTAGAAGGGGAAGTAACCCGGCTCGGGGCCGCTGTCGCCCCAGCCGATGCCTTGTTCGACGCTGCCGAACATGACCATCGCGCCCACCAGGGCGGTGAACAGGGCCAGGCCGAGTTCGACCCAGCGGGTGCCGACCAGTGAGGGTGAATCCACAGAACGGGACATGGGTGTATCTCCGCAAGAAGGGGCTGCCGAGGGCCCGGCCGGCTCAGTCAACGAGCCGGAGGGGCGGCAGCCGTTGGATCAGTTGCGCAGCCAGCCGGCGTTCTTGAACACCGGGGTGACGCGGGCGGTGTCTTGCTCGATGTAGGCGGTCAGTTGCTCGCCCTCGAGGAAGGTCGGCACCAGCGCGTTCTGGGTCACGTAGGCCTTGAACTCCGGTGTCTGGGTGACCTTGCGCAGCAGCTCGACATAAAACGCCTGTTGTTCGGCGCTGACTTCGCCGGGCATGAACACGGTCCGCGGGAAGCGGTACTGATCGATGCCCAGGCCTTGGGAATGGCAGGTGGGGATATCCGCCCAGGCTTTGTCGCCGGCGACCTTTTCCGTGTAGCGCATGGGTTCCTGGCTGAACACGCAGAGCGGTTGCACTTGGTCACCGCGCCATTGGCTGATGCTCTCGGCAGGGTTGTTGACGTTGCTGGCGATGTGTTTGCCGGCCAGTTGGGTGGCCGCCTCGCTGCCGCTCTTGAAGGGGATGTAGGTGAGCTTGCTGCCGGTGGTCTGGTTCAGCAGCAAGGTCAGGGTCTGGTCGACATCCTTGGACTGGCTGCCGCCCATGCGCAGTTTCGAGGCGTCGGCCTTGACGGTTTCATAGAAGCCCCGGGCGTCTTTCCAGGGCGCGTCCTTGTAGGTCCAGAGGATGAAATCATCTTCCGCCACGGCCGCCACCGGGGTCAGTTCCTGCCATTGGTAACCGAGCTTGGACACCAGGGGCAGCAGGTAGATGTTGTTGGTGCCGATCACCAGTTTGTCGGGGTCGCCCTTGGCCATTTTCAGGTCGAGGAAGGCCTCGGCGCCGTTGCCGCCGCCTTTGTTCAGCACCACGGTGTTGACGTCCAGCAGCTTGTGGGTGGCGATGATCGACTGGATCAGCCGAGCGAGTTGGTCGGTGCCGCCACCGGGGCCGCCGGCGACGACGATTTCCAGGTTTTTATCGGGTTGCCAGGCCTGGGCCAGGGTCGGTAGCGTGCCGACGCACAGCAGGGTGCAACCCAGGAGCAGGCGGGACGTGCGACGAACGAATGTTGTGCGCATGGGAGGGCCTCGTGTTCTTGTAGTTGTTATGAGTGGCTTGTCACTGGCCGGGGCCGCAAGCCTGGGCCGAGTGTGGGAAGCCCCGCCACGAACGTCTACTCAAAACAATACATACACCGATAGCCTGGGGTTATAGGTTGGGCCGGGCTTGCACCAGATTCGCAGTGCTAAGTATTGAGCCAGAGCGGTTGCTGTTAAACCTGGGAAAAACGGGGGCTGGACTCGGAGCGGTCTGAAATCGTTGTAGGGATATCCTCTGGCTATCGCCTTATCTCAAGTTTTGATTAGACGGTTATCACTGGGCCTTCGATAGTGCACCCCAGGTCGCGCCCTCGAAGGCGCACGCTGCACCCACAACAATAAGAAAACGAGGTACCCCCCCCATGGCTCGTTCCAGTGCTTCCCTGCACTTGCCCGCTGCAAGTGTCGAACACGCTTCAGCAGCCCCGAACACTGGGGGCCGAGCCAGCCATGTGCGCTGGCGGATCTTCGCGGTGATCTTCGCCCTGACCATGGTCAACCTGATCGACCGGGTCTCGCTGTCCATCGCCATGCCCACCATCGCCCATGAATTCTCCCTGTCGCCGAGCCTGCAAGGGCTGATCCTCAGCAGCTTCTTCTGGGCCTATGCGCTGCTGCAGATTCCCGGCGGCTGGCTGATCGACCGCTTTGGCCCGCACCGGGTCATCGGCTGGTCCACCGGGCTTTGGGGCACCTTCCAAGTGCTGGCCGCATTTGCCACTGGCGGGCTTTCCCTGCTGTTCGCCCGGGTCGCCCTGGGCGCTGCCGAAGCACCGTTGTTTCCCTCCGGCGGCAAGCTGATTTCCCTGTGGCTGGCCCCGGGCGAACGCAGTCGCGGCGCGGTGCTGATGGACAGTGGCAGCCCCCTGGGCGTGGCCATTGGCGGGCTGTTGATCGCCTACCTGATTGCCATTCTTGACTCTTGGCGGCTGGCCTTTTTGATCGCTGGCGTAGCGACCCTGGTGCTGGCCTGGGTGGCCTACCGTTACCTGCGCGACGACCCCGCCAGCCATCCTCAGGTGAACGCCGCGGAGCTGGAAAAGATCAACGCCGGCCGGGCCACACCGGCCGCCGAAGCGGCACGGATTCCGGTCAAGGGCCTGGGCATCGCCAGCCGTTCGTTGTGCGGGCTGCTGATCGGCCGGGCCAGTTGGGCCATGGTCTATTTCGGCTTGCTGACCTGGGGCCCGAGCTACCTGTCCCAGGCCCGGGGTTTTGATATCAAGGGCATTGGCGCCGCCACCTTTGTGATCTTTATCTGCGGCGCCCTAGGCTCGCTGACCGGCGGTTTTCTCTGCGACGGCCTGATGCGCAAGGGCGTCAGCCGGGGCGTGGCGGTGAAGAGCCTGCTGGCGTTTTCCGGGGTGATTGCGCTGCTGGCGTTCCTGCTGCTGCCGACCCTGAGCAACCCCTTCGCCGCCGTGGCCCTGCTGGCGCTGACGGCGTTCTTCCTGATGTGGGGCAGCCTGTACTGGAGTTTTCCGGCCCTGCTCGCCGCCCCGGCGCGGGTCGGCCTGATCGGTGGGGTGATGAATATGGCCGGCAGCACCGGTGGCATCGCGGTGCCGATCCTGGTGGGAGTGATCCTGCAGTTCGCCGGTGGCTTTGCCCCGGTACTGGGCTTCTTTGCGGTCTGCTCGGCGCTGTTTGTCCTGGCCACTTTGCTGATCAGCCTCGACGGCCCTCAGGAGGTGACGCATGGCTGAGCTCTGGGATGGCCCGATCGTCGACGCCCACCATCACTTCTGGGACCCGCAGAACAACTACCACCCCTGGCTCGCGCCGGAGGCTCGGATCGCCTTTCGCTATGGCGACTACAGCGCCATTAAGCGGCGTTATTTCCCTGAGGATTATTTCGCCGACGCCGGTGCCCATCGAGTGGTGCAGACGGTCTACGTCGAAACCGAATGGGACCCCGGCGATCCGATTGGCGAAACCCGTTTCATCCAGGGCCTGGCCGAGCGTTACGGGGTGCCCAATGCGGTGGTGGCCCAGGCCTGGCTCGATCATCCGGACGCCCTTGCGGTGCTCACCGAGCAGGCGTCCTACCCTTGCGTGCGCAGTGTCCGGCACAAGCCCGGCGGGCCCCAAACGCCCGAACAGGTGGGCCAGACCCGCACCCTGATGAGCGATGAACACTGGCGCCGCAGCTTTGCCGCCCTGGAAGGCCTGGGGCTGCATTTCGATTTGCAGACCCCTTGGTGGAACCTGCCGGAAGCCGAGCGGCTGGCCCGGGATTTTCCCGGCACGACCCTGATTCTCAACCACGCCGGGCTGCCCAGCGACCGCAGCGCCGAAGGCCTGGCGGCCTGGCACGGGGCGATGGCGCGGCTGGCCGAATGGCCCAATGTGCAGGTGAAAATTTCCGGCCTGGGCCAGGGGGGTAAAGCCTGGCGCGCCGAAGACAATGCCTGGATCGTACGTCAGGTGATCGAACTGTTCGGCAGCGCCCGCGCAATGTTCGCCAGCAACTTCCCGGTGGACAGCCTGTGTGGGTCGTTCGATGACATCTACAGCGGTTTCAAACACATCGTTGCCTATCTGCCCCGCGCCGATCAGGAGCGCCTGTTCTACAGCAACGCCCAACGCCTCTATCGTTGCGAGCCTGACGCCCGCGACCGCACACGGCCTGAATCTGTAAGGAGCCAAGCATGAATAAAAGTACCCTCGCCATGGTCCTGGGCGACCCCGCGGGCATCGGCCCGGAGCTTATCGCGCGTTTGCTCGGCGATCCCCAGGTGCGGGCCCAGGCCCAGGTGATCCTGATTGCCGATGAGGCAGAGATGCGCTGCGGCATGGACATCGCCGGGGTGACGTTTCCCTATCGCCCGGTGAGTTCCCTGGAAGACCTGGTGTTCAGTGACGACACGCCGTTGTTCTACGATTTTCGCGGCAGCGCCCTGGGCCCGTTCCCGCGCAGTGAGGCCAGTGCGATCGGCGGGCGCTACAGCCTCGACACCCTGGAAGTGGCCCTGCGCCTGACCGAGCGCGGGGCCACGGACGCGGTGTTGTTCGGGCCCTTGAACAAGACCTCGCTGCACATGGCCGGCATGGCCCACAACGATGAATTGCACTGGTTCGCCGAGCTGCTGGATTTCCATGGGCCGTTCTGTGAATTCAACGTGCTGGACAATCTGTGGACTTCCCGGGTGACGTCTCACGTGGCGCTGTCCGAAGTGCCGGGCCTGCTCAGCCAGGAGCGGGTGCTGGAAGCCATCCAACTGATCGACAACGCCCTCAAGCGCAATGGCCTGGACAGGCCGCGGATCGGTGTCTGCGGCTTGAACCCGCACAACGGCGACAACGGCTCGTTTGGCCGCGAGGAGTTGGACATCATCGGCCCGGCCGTGAGGTCAGCCCAGGCCCTGGGCATTGCCGCGGACGGTCCGTACCCGGGCGACACGATTTTCTTGAAAGTCCAGGGCGATGCCAGTGCTTTCGATGCGGTGGTGACCATGTATCACGACCAGGGGCAGATCGCGATCAAGCTCATGGGCTTCTCCCGGGGTGTGACGGTGCAGGGTGGCCTGCCGATCCCCATCACCACCCCGGCCCACGGCACCGCGTTCGACATCGCCGGGCAGGGCAAGGCCAACGTTGGAGCGATCCGCCAGGCCTTCGAGATCGCCTGCCGCATGGGCCTGCGCAGCCGCTGATCGGCGCGGCCTTCCCGGCGTTTTATTCCTCGGCGTTCTTCGCCAGCCAGCCGGCCCCTACGGACAGTGGGGGCGGCTTTTTGGCGAATGGGGAAGGTGAAATATCCGATAACCCTATGTGGCAATAAAGGCTTGGTTGCTATCACCTGTGGTTATCGTTGGATGCCCATAAGTGATTAGCCGCTGTGTTCACCGCTGGCTAAAGTCGCCCCATCGCTTGAGCCGAAGCCGCCACCGAACACGCTCGCTCAAGACGACTCGACAACTACAAAAAGCCCGCCTTGTTTCTTCCGCAAGGCATGACGGCACTCAAGGAACATCCCTATGACTCGTCCCGATTCGGTCCTGGCGCTGTCCAGCGCTATCTCCAAAAGCCGGCTGCGCTTGCTGCCATTCCTGATCCTCATGTACATCCTGGCCTTTATCGACCGCTCCAACGTCGGCTTTGCCAAGGCCGCGTTGCAGGCCGATACCGGGCTGGGCGATGCGGCGTTCGCCTTTGGCGCCAGCATCTTCTTCATTGGCTACGCCTTCTTCGAAGTGCCCAGCAACTACATGCTCCATCGCCTGGGGGCCAAGGTCTGGCTATGCCGGATCATGGTCACCTGGGGCCTGGTGTCGGCGGCGATGATGTTCGCCCACAACGCCGAAACCTTTTACGTCCTGCGCTTTATGCTCGGCGTTGCCGAGGCCGGGTTCTTCCCCGGGATCATCCTGTACCTCACCTACTGGTTCCCGGCGCAAAGCCGTGGCCAGGCCTTGGGCCTGTTCTACTTCGGCCTGCCCCTGGCGCTGGTGCTCGGCAGTCCGCTGTCGGGCTGGTTGTTGGAGTTTCACGGGGTGTTCGGCCTGACCAACTGGCAATGGCTGTTCGTGGTCGAGGGCCTGATGGCGTCGGTGGTGGGCATCGCCGCCTACTTCTACCTGGTGGACCGCCCGGCCGATGCGCGCTGGTTGAGCGTCGAGCAGAAGCAGGCGCTGCAAAACGCCCTGGCCGAAGAGGACGCGAAGAAGCAAGGCAGCAGCCCCCACGGCTTTCTCAGTGCCTTGCGCAACCCTCGGGTGCTGCAGTTCTGCCTGGCGTATTTCACCATCCAGATGAGTGTCTACGGCGTGGTGTTCTACCTGCCGACGCGCATCGCCGGTTTGCTCGACGGCCATGTCGGCCTGAACGTCGGCCTGATCACCGCGATCCCCTGGGTCTGCGCCCTGGTGGTGACCCGCCTGATCACTCGCTACGCCGACCGCAGTGGCCAGCACCAACGCCTGGCGGTGTGCATGCTGACCATGGCCGCCGCCGGTATTGCCGCCTCGGCCCTGGGCAGCAGCATGGTCCCGGTGGTGCTGGCCTTCTGTTTTGCCGCCGCCGGTTTTGTCGCCGTGCAGCCACTGTTCTGGACCATCCCCACCGGTTACCTCAGCGGTGCCGCGGCAGCCGGTGGCATTGCCCTGATCAACTCCATCGGCAACCTCGGCGGCTTTGTCGCACCCAACCTCAAGACCCTGATGGAAACCCAGTTCGCCGATCCGCGCGCCGGCATGTTCGCCCTGGCCCTAGTGGGCATCCTCGGTGCCATCCTGCTGTCGCGCTTGAACACCCGGCACACCCCGACCTCGCCTAACTCGCTTACGCCGGCCCAGGTCGGTTGATCACTCCCACGCCTTAGCAAGGAACCCACACCATGAAAATCAAAGCCATCCGTACCCGCGTTTTCGAGTGGAAGGGCAAAGTCGTCCCGCCCCAAGCGCACTTCTGCACCAATGCCAGTGACATTCTTTTCGAGCGTGGCGATGCCATGGGCTCGTTCCGCTTCCACGGCTGGCTGGTGGTGGAAGTGGAGACCGACAGCGGCATCGTCGGCATCGGCAACTGCGCCCTGGCCCCGCGTGTGGCCAAGGAAATCATCGACACCTACCTGGCACCCATCGCCATCGGTGAAGACCCCTTCGACAACGAATACATCTGGCAGAAAATGTACCGCCAGAGCCATGCCTGGGGCCGCAAGGGCATCGGCATGGCGGCCATCTCGGCGATCGACATCGCCATCTGGGACATCATGGGCAAGGCGGTGAACAAACCGGTGTTCAAGCTGTTGGGCGGGCGCACCAAGGAGAAGATCTGGACCTACGCGTCCAAGCTCTATGCCAACGACAACCTCGACCTGTTCCTCGAAGAGGCCCAGGGTTACCTGAGCCAGGGCTTCACGGCGCTGAAGATGCGTTTTGGCTACGGCCCCAAGGACGGCCCGGCGGGCATGCGCCGCAACATCGAGCAGGTGCGTGCCTTGCGTGAGCTGGCCGGCCCGGACGTGGACATCATGCTTGAGTGCTACATGGGCTGGACCCTGGAATACGCCCGGCGCATGTTGCCCAAGCTGGCCGAGTTCGAACCGCGCTGGCTGGAAGAACCGGTGATTGCCGATGACATCGAGGGTTATATCGAGCTGAAGAAGATGGGCATCATGCCGATCTCCGGTGGCGAGCACGAGTTCACCTCCTACGGCTTCAAGGATCTCCTGGAACGTCGCGCCGTCGACGTGATCCAGTACGACACCAACCGCGTGGGCGGCATCACCGCGGCGCGCAAGATCAACGCCATGGCCGAAGCCTGGTCGGTGCCGGTGATCCCCCATGCCGGGCAGATGCACAACTACCACCTGACCATGTCCACCACTGCTTCGCCGATGGCCGAGTTCTTCCCGGTGTTCGATGTCGAAGTCGGCAACGAACTCTTCTACTACGTGTTCAAGGGCGAGCCGCAACCGGTCAATGGCTACATCCAGCTCGACGACCACAAGCCGGGCCTGGGCCTGGAAATCTCCGATGAATACTTGAGCGACTTCAATATCATCGAGTAAGGGGCAAGCCACCGCCCTACAAACCACCCAGCCACACAGCACAACGCCGGCCCCTTGAGGCCGGCGTTGTGCTGTGTGGCAGTTGCCGAAGGTTTGACCCAGCAAAAAAAAACGACCGCCCGAAGGCGGTCGTCGCAGGTGCCGGAAGGTTGTGGCGTTACAGCGCCGTCCGCGTGCTTTCGCCGTCCACCAGGCGCTGGATGTTCAGCGGGTTGGCGTTTTGCAGGGCTTGGGGCAGCAGGGCATCGGGGTAGTTCTGATAGCACACCGGGCGCAGGAAACGCTCGATGGCCAGGGTGCCCACGGAGGTGCCCCGGGCATCGGAGGTGGCTGGGTAAGGGCCGCCATGCACCATCGCATCACAGACTTCGACCCCGGTCGGGTAGCCGTTGAGCAGCAGGCGCCCGGCCTTTTCTTCGAGGATCGGCACCAGGCTGGCGAAGCGCTGCAGGTCGTCCGGCTCGGCCAACAGGGTGGCAGTCAGTTGCCCGTGCAGGCTGCGCAAGGCTTGCTCCAACTGGGCCTGGTCGGCGACTTCAACGACGATGGTGGTCGGGCCGAAGATTTCTTCCTGCAGCACTTCCTCCTGGTTCAGCAGCAACGCTACGTCGGCCTGGTACAGCTGCGGACGGGCTTGCTGGCCCTGTTGCGGCTGGCCGGCCAGGTGGCGGATGCCCTCCAGGGCGTCGAGGCGCGACAGGCCGTTGCTGTAGCTGCGCAAGCCGCCGGCATTGAGCAGGGTGTGGGCCGGCTGCTCGTTGAAGAACTGGGCGAGGCTGGCGACAAACGCGGAAAACTCCGCCGAAGCGATGCCCAGGACCAGGCCCGGGCTGGTGCAGAACTGCCCCGCACCCAGCACCACGCTGTTGCCCAGTTCCACGGCGATGCGTTCACCGCGCACACGCAGGGCTTCCGGCAGCACCAGGATCGGGTTGATGCTCGACATCTCGGCAAACACCGGGATCGGCTGTGGGCGTGCCGCGGCCATGTCGCACAGGGCCCGGCCACCGCCGAGGGAACCGGTGAAGCCCACGGCCTGGATCGCCGGGTGCTTGACCAGGGTGGCACCTACGCCGCCGCCATAAATCATGTTGAAGACTCCGGCCGGCATCTCGGTGCGCTCAGCGGCCCGCAGGATCGCCGACGCCACTTGGTCGGCGGTTGCCATGTGCCCGCTGTGGGCCTTGAACACCACGGGGCAGCCAGCAGCCAGGGCCGCCGCGGTGTCGCCACCGGCGGTAGAGAAGGCCAGGGGGAAGTTGCTGGCACCGAACACCGCCACCGGGCCCAGGCCGATGCGGCACTGGCGCAGGTCGGGGCGGGGCAGGGGTTGACGATCGGGCAGGGCGCGGTCGATGCGCGCGCCATAGAAATCGCCGCGCCGCAGGACCTTGGCAAACAGACGCATCTGCCCGCTGGTGCGGCCCCGTTCGCCCTGGATACGCCCAGCGGGCAGGGCGGTTTCACGGCACACCAGGGCGACGAAATCATCCCCCAGGGCGTCGATTTCATCGGCGATGGCATCGAGGAACTGCGCCCGGCGTTCGGCCGAGAGGTTGCGGTACAGCGGGTAGGCCCGGGCCGCGGCCTGGGCTGCGGCGTCGACTTCGCTGTCGGTGGCCTGGATGAATTCATAGGGCAAGGCTTCGCCGGTGCTGGCGTCCAGGCTTTGCAGACGGATGTCGCCCTGGGCGCTGCGCAGGCCACCGATGTAGTTGTGGCCGAGGATCTGAGTCATTGCTGCCTCCTGGTATCACGATGAAACGGGGCGCCTGCTGGCGCCCTGAAGGAAAATCACCGGCTTGACCGGTGTCTGAAAGTGCGTGGCGAGGCCGTCTTCAAAGGCGGCGGACCTCACCGATGCGGACTGGGCATTCGGCCACTTCAATGCCGTTGACCAGCGGTGCGCCAAACTCCGGCAGGCTGATCTCGAAGCGGTCACCGACCTGGGTTCGTACCTGATCGGCAAAGGACAGGGTCGCGGTGCCGAAGAAGTGCACGTGCACGTCACCGGGCCGCAGGAATTGCCGGTACTTGAAGTGGTGGTACTCAAGGTTTTCCAGGCTGTGGCACATGTTGTCCTCGCCGCTGAGGAACTCCTTCTCCCAGAGCACCTGGTCGCCGCGGCGGATGCGGCTCATGCCCACCAGGTTGCGCGGCAGTTCGCCCACCCGCAGTTCCGGGCCGAAGCTGCAGTTGCGCAGCTTGGAATGGGCCAGGTACAGATAATTTTTGCGCTCCACCACATGGTCGGAGAACTCGTTGCCCAGGGCGAAGCCGATGCGATAGGGCTGGCCGTCGTCACCAATCACGTAGAGCCCGGTGAGTTCCGGCTCTTCGCCAGCGTCTTCGGCGAAGTCCGGCGACTGCAGGGCCTGGCCCGGGCGCACGACGATGGAACCGTCGCCCTTGTAGAACCACTCCGGCTGGGTGCCGACCACGCCCGGCGCCGGCCGCCCGCCTTCGATGCCCCACTGGAACATGCGTGCGGTATCGGTACTGGCGGCAGGTGCATCGGTTTTCTGCTGGTGCATCTTGTCCCGGGTCGAGGCGCTGCCCAGGTGGGTCAGGCCGGTGCCGCTGATCAGGCAATGGGCCGGGTCTTCATGATCCAGGGGCGGCAGTACCCGGCCTTCGGCCAGGGCCAGGGGATAACTTTCGGTGTGGTCCTGGGTGCCCAGGGCCGCCACTTCGGCCGCCAGGTCACGGCCATTGCGAATCGCCTGCAGGGCCAGCTCGCGCATGGTGCGCACCGCGTTTACCGGGCGGATGCTCTCGCCATCGATCAGGCCGACCTGGCGGTGGCCCTGGGTGTTTTCAAACTGGATCATATTCATCGCAAATGAACTCGTGCTTGTTGTTATCCAGGGTCCGGCAGCCGGGCCCGCTTAACAGCACTGTAAAATTCCACGGCGATGCTGCCTAATGAGAGCTGCTGATTGAGCGATAACTTTTAGTCATCCCCTATGATTCCATCCCTGAGCAACATCGCTTCACGCTTGCGCCTCAAACAACTGCGGCTGTTGATCGCCCTGGATGAACTCGGCTCCCTGCACAAGGCCGCCGACGCCATGGCGATTACCCAGCCGGGGGCGACCAAGGCCTTGAATGAAATCGAGTCGACCCTCGGTGCGACCCTGTTCGAGCGCAGCAGCAAAGGCCTGGAGCCCAACGATCTGGGGCGCTGCGTGATTCGTTATGCGCGCCTGATCCACACCGACCTGGCCCATTTGCGCGAAGAAATGATCGGCATCCTCCAGGGCCACGGTGGCCGGGTGTCGGTGGGCACCATCATGGGCGCGGTGCCGGTGCTGGTGGAGGGCCTGGCCCGCTTGCGCGCCCGGCAGCCGGAGCTGTCGGTGGAGATCGTCGAAGACACCAGCGCCCGCTTACTCAGCCTGCTGGACCAGGGGCGCCTGGACCTGGTGATCTGCCGCACCAGCGTCAGCCAGCGCCCCAGCGCCTATGACAGCCGCTCCCGGGCCCAGGAAGCGCTGGTGTTGGTGGCCCATCCGCAGCATGCGTTTGCCGCCCGCAGCGAACTCAAGCTCAGTGAACTGGCGGACAGTCGTTGGGTGGTGTTTCCGGTGAACATGCCGATGCGCCAGACCCTGGAGCGGGAGTTTCGTGAGGCGGGGCTGAGCTTTCCGTCTTACCCGATCGAGACCTCATCGACCTTCACCACCCTGTCTCTGCTGTTGCAGGACCCGACCCTGGTGGCGGTGATGCCGTTATTGGTGGCCCAGGTTGCCCTGCGCCACGGCATGTTGGTGCGCCTGCCCCTGGAACTGAAGTCGCGCAACGAGCCTTATGAAATCGTTACCCGACGTGGGGTCGAACTCAGCGTGCCGACGCGCCTGTTGATCGACGAGTTGATCGAGCCCGATGCGGATTCCCCGGCGCGGCTTTAGCGCGCTGCGGCCCGCTGGGTCGGCCTCAGCACCAGCCACAACGCCACTGCAATCAGTAGCCCGCCATACAGGTGGGCCATGGACAGTGGCTCATCCAGCAGCAAGGCGCCCCACAGCACGCCGAAGGGCGGAATCATAAAGGTCACGGTCATGGATTTGACCGGGCCGATGGAGCTGAGCAGGCGGAAATAGAGGATGTAGGCGAAGGCGGTGCACACCAGGCCCAGGCCCAGCAGCGACAGCCACACGCTCCAGCCGCCCCAACTGGCTGGCGCTTGGGTGGCCACGCTGTAGCCGAACAGCGGCAGCAGGAACAGGCTGGCGCCGAGCATGCTGCCCAGGGCCGCCAGGCGACTGTCGAGGCCGCCGGCCTGGTCCAGCCAGCGCCGTGCGAGAAAGCCGGCAAAGCCGTAGCAGGTGGTGGCCACCAGACACGACAGGGCGCCCAGCAACAGTTGCTGATCGAAGGCCACTGGCCCGGCGCGGGTCAGGATGCCGACCCCGAACAGCCCCAGGCAGACCCCGGCGATCTTGCTCGGGCCCAGGCGTTCGCTGAAGAACAGCCCGCCGATCAGCACTCCCATCAACGGCGTGGTGGCGTTGAAGATCGCCGAGTAGCCGGCGGGCAGCACTTGGGCGGCCACCGCATACATGGTGGCGGGCAGGCCCGAGTTGATCACCCCGAGCAATAGCACGGTCTTGAACTTGCCGCGAAAATCCCAGTTGATCCGCATCAGGGCGAGGATCACCAATAGCCCGACGGCGGCGATCGCCACCCGGAAAAATGCGCTGGGCGCGGTGCCGAGCACCGGAGCGATGATCCGCATGAACAGGAAGCTGGCCCCCCAGATGGCGGCCAGCGACAGCAGGCGCAGGATGTCGACAAGTCTCACGGTAAACACTCTTGGCTTTTTCAGGGGCGAGAGTGTTGCCGAGGGCCTGGGGGGCTGGCAAACCCTAATGCATCCGTTACAGCACGAAGCGGGTCACCAAGCCGTTGAGGTCGATGGCCAGGCGCGACAGTTCCTGGCTGGCGGCCGAGGTCTGGGTGGCACCGGCGGCGGTCTGGGTCGACAGGTCGCGGATGTTCACCAGGCTGCGATCGACGTCCCGGGCCACCAGGGCCTGCTGCTCGGCGGCACTGGCGATCACCAGGTTGCGCTGGCTGATATGGGAAATCGCCGAGGTGATTTTCTCCAGGGCGCTGCCGGCGCTGTTGGCCCGCTTCAGGGTGTCTCCGGCGTGCTCGGCACTGCTTTGCAAGGCGCCCACGGTGGCGTCGGTGCCTTGCTGGATGCGCAGGATCATCTGCTCGATTTCTTCGGTGGAATCCTGGGTGCGCTGGGCCAGCGAGCGGACTTCGTCGGCCACCACCGCAAAGCCGCGACCGGCTTCCCCGGCCCGTGCAGCCTCGATCGCCGCGTTGAGGGCTAGCAGGTTGGTCTGCCCGGCGATGCCGCGAATCACTTCCAGCACCTTGCTGATGTCTTGGGCCTGGCTCGCCAGGCCCTGGGCCTGTTCCGAGGCACCGAGCACTTCGCTCACCAGGTTCTGGATCGAACTGATGGTTTCGCTGACCTGGTAATGCCCGTGCTTGCTGTCCTCGTCCGACGCCTGGGAGGCTTCGGCGCTGGACACGGCGTTGCCGGCCACTTCATCCACCGCCGCGCTCATTTCAGTGACGGCGGTGGCGGCCTGTTCGATTTCATCGTTCTGCATCTGCAGGCCACGGGTGCTCTGCTCCATGACCGAACTCATCTCTTCGGCGGCGGAGGCCAGTTGCTGGGACGAATCGCTGATGCCCCGCAGGGTGGCGCGCAGGTTGTCCTGCATGGTGGCCAGGGCGCTGAGCAGTTGCGCCGGTTCATCCTTGCCGCTGCCGTTCACCGTCTGGCTCAGGTCGCCGGCGGCGATGGTCCGGGCCACGGCCAGGGCCTGGCTCAGGGGCGTGGTGATGCTGCGGGTCAACTGCCAGGCCAGGAGCAGGGTGGCCACCAGGGCGACGATGATGATCAGGCTGACGATCCACACCGAGCGGTCATACATCAGTGCAGCGTTATCCGAGGCGGCATCGGCGCCTTGCTGGTTGAACACGATCAGGTCTTCCAGGGCCTGGTCGAGGACTGTGCCCACCGGCGACAGTTCGTCGTTGAGCCGGGTGTAGGCTTGGGTGGTTTGGCCGTTGTCGATCTGCACGATGATCTGGTCGAGGATCTTCAAGTACTGGGCGATAGCGTTCTGTACTTTGTCGAGCATGACCCGTTCCTGGTCCGTGCTCATGTTCGCCGCATAATCCTTCAGGCGTCCGGCCAGTTCCTGGCGCTCGCTGCTGATGATGGCTTTGCTTTTATCGTGGCTGGCGGCCTGGTTGTTGGCGATCAGGCGCAGGGCTTCCATGCGGATCGAGGCGACGTTGGCCGCACCGTCATGGATGTTCTCGATGCTCGGCATCCAGGATTCTTCGATGACTTTGGCGCTTTCGCGCAGGGTCGCCATCTGCCCCAGGGAAAACACTCCGACTACGACCAACAGGGTGGCCAGTAGCGCAAAACTCAGTGCGGCGCGCAGACCGATGCGAATGTTCCTGATCGACATAAATTGCTCCTTGGGCGGTTTGACATGGGTATTCCTCTTCGCACTTGGATTTTGTTTTTAGGGCATGAAGGCGCGCTGTATATCAAAGAGCCATCACTCTGGTAAGGCGCATTTGCCCCGGTGTTGCCTTGGATCAAGAAGGGCGTTTGGTTCGAGTCGAGGGAGTTGGAGATTTATTGACGCCGGGTTATTGGCGTGCAGGGCAAGTGGTAGGCGGCCTGCGAGGGAATCGATCAAGTTGGCGTCGGATGACTTGTGGGTATTTTTTTGACCGAACGGTCGATTAAAAATAATTGCAAGTGGCTGTGTCCATGCGACGTCCCCGGCTGCTTCGTGGGTTAAAAATGCGCTTCTCCTCAAGCCGTTTCACTGGCTAAGCTCAGGCACTGAAAATTCCCGCAGAGGTTTTCCTATGTCGCAGTCATGGCCAGCCGCCGATATCGCTCGAATGATCCTCGAGGGCTTCGACGATTATCGTGAGCACTTCCGCCGAATCACCGACGGTGCGCGGATGCGTTTCGAGCGGGCCCAATGGCAGGAGGCGCAGCAGGCCTCAGCGGCGCGGATCAACCTCTATGAAGACAAGGTCGGCGAAACCGTGGCCCGCCTGCGCGCAGCCTTTGCTGCCGAGGTGCTGCTGGATGTCAGCCAGTGGCCGCTGGTCAAGAGTGCCTACATCAGCCTGATCGACCTGCGCTTCGACGATGAGCTGTCCGAGACCTGGTACAACTCGACCTTCTGCGGGCTGTTCAGCCATGACCTGATCAGCGACGGCTGCATGTTTATCCACACCACCCGGCCCAGCCTGCGCCGGGCCCGGGCAGCGCAGACCCGCACCTACAAGCCCGCGGGACAACTGGCGGCCACACTGGAACAGATTTTCATCGACTACGGCTTCAGCGAGCCCTACGCCGATTTGCCCAGCGACCTGCGGCGCCTGGAAGCCCAGTTGCGCGAAAACCTGCCGGACTGGGTGTGCAAGGACCCGCAACTGGCGGTGGAGCTGTTCTCCTCGGTGCTGTACCGCAACAAGGGCGCCTACCTGGTGGGGCGCCTGTACACCCAGGATGAGCAGTGGCCCCTGGTGATTCCCCTGCTGCACCGCGAAGGCCGGGGCATCCAGATCGATGCCTTGATCACCGACGAGGCCGATGTCTCGATCATCTTTTCCTTCACCCGCTCCTATTTCATGGTGGATGTGCCGGTGCCGGCGGAGTTCATCGGCTTTTTGCGGCGCATCCTGCCGGGCAAGCACATTGCCGAGCTGTACACCTCCATCGGGTTCTACAAGCACGGCAAGTCCGAGTTCTACCGGGCGCTGATCAACCACCTGGCCAACACCGACGACCAGTTCATCATGGCGCCCGGCGTGCGCGGCATGGTCATGAGCGTGTTCACCCTGCCGGGGTTCAACACGGTGTTCAAAATCATCAAGGACCGGTTCTCGCCGTCGAAAAACGTCGACCGGGCCACGGTGATCGAGAAGTACCGCCTGGTGAAAAGCGTGGACCGGGTCGGGCGCATGGCCGACACCCAGGAGTTCGCCGATTTCCGCTTTCCCCTGAGCAAATTCGACCCGGCCTGCCTTGAAGAACTGCTGGAGGTGGCGCCGTCCACGGTGGCGGTGGAGGGCGAGACGGTGCTGATCCGCCACTGCTGGACCGAACGGCGCATGACCCCGCTCAACCTGTACCTGGAAAATGCCAACGAAGCCCAGGTGCGCGAAGCCCTGGAAGATTACGGCCTGGCCATCAAGCAGCTGGCGGCGGCGAATATCTTCCCCGGCGATATGCTGCTGAAGAACTTCGGCGTCACCCGTCACGGCCGGGTGGTGTTCTACGACTACGACGAAATCTGCTTTCTCACCGAGGCCAACTTCCGCCACATCCCGGAACCGCGCACCCCCGAGGATGAAATGGCTTCCGAGCCCTGGTACTCCATCGGCCCGCTGGACGTGTTCCCCGAGGAGTTCCCGCCGTTCCTGTTTGCCGATGCCGGGCAGCGCAAACTGTTCAACCAATTGCATGGCGAGCTGTACAACGCCGATTACTGGAATAGCCTGCAAGCAGCCATTCGCTCCGGCAAGGTCATCGACGTGTTCCCGTATCGGCGCAAAGGGGCTGAGGAGTAGAGGCAGCGGTAAGCGGTAAGCGGCAAGCGGCAAGCCAAAGCCAGAGCACGACGCTGCTTTAATCTTGCCGCTTGCCGCTGCCCCACAAGCTAAATATGAGCCATTGCGTTAATCTTGCCGCTTTTCGCTTGAAGCCTGCCGCTGCTCTATGACTACCGACCAACTGCTGAAAAACCTCGACCAAGCCATGCTCGCCGACCGTCATCGGTTGCGGCGGCAGTTGCTTGAGCTGCGCAAGAAGCCCGATGAGGCCAAGCTCGCCCAGTGGGTCGAGCGCATGCAGGCGTCCTGTGCCCAGGTCACGGCGCGGCGGGCCAGCGTGCCGCTGATTCGTTATGACGACAGCCTGCCCATCGCCGCCAAGCGCGACGAAATCAAGGCGGCGCTGCTCAAGCACCAGGTGCTGATCATTGCCGGTGAAACCGGCTCGGGTAAAACCACTCAGTTGCCGAAAATCTGCCTGGAAATCGGTCGCGGTCAGCACGGCCTGATCGGTCATACCCAGCCGCGGCGGATTGCGGCGCGCAGCGTGGCCAGCCGGGTCGCCGAAGAACTGGCCACCCCACTGGGGGCACTGGTGGGCTACCAGGTGCGCTTCGAGGACCAGAGCGATTCCAATACCCTGATCAAGTTGATGACCGACGGCATCCTGCTGGCGGAAACCCAGAACGACCGCTACCTGGAACGCTACGACACGATCATCGTCGACGAGGCCCACGAGCGCAGCCTGAACATCGACTTCCTGTTGGGCTACCTGAAGACCCTGCTGCCGCGTCGCCCGGACCTCAAAGTCATCATCACCTCGGCGACCATCGACCTGGAGCGCTTCTCCAAGCACTTCAACGATGCGCCGATTGTCGAGGTGTCCGGGCGTACCTTCCCGGTGGACACGTGGTATCGCCCCCTGACCCTGGAACAGGACGAGGAGGGCAACCGCGTCGAGGACGACCTGACCGTGGACCAGGCGATCCTTGCCAGCCTGGATGAAATCGCCGCCCATGAGCGCAGCGAGCGGCGCAGCCCGGGGGATGTGCTGGTGTTCCTGCCCGGCGAGCGGGAGATTCGCGACGCCGCCGAGATGTTGCGCAAGGCCCAGCTCAAACACACCGAGATCCTGCCGCTGTACGCGCGCCTGTCGCCGGCCGAGCAGCAGCGGATTTTTCAGTCCCACCCGGGCCGGCGCGTGGTGCTGGCGACCAACGTCGCGGAAACCTCGTTGACCGTGCCGGGTATTCGTTACGTGATTGACAGCGGCACCGCGCGCATCAGTCGCTACAGCTACCGGGCCAAGGTTCAGCGCCTGCCCATCGAAGCCGTTTCCCAGGCCAGTGCCAACCAGCGTAAAGGCCGTTGCGGCCGGGTCGAGCCGGGGATCTGCATTCGTCTGTACAGCGAGGAAGATTTCCTCGGTCGTCCGGAATTCACCGACCCCGAGATCCTGCGTACCAACCTGGCGGCGGTGATCCTGCAGATGCTCCATCTGCGCCTGGGTGAAATCACCGATTTCCCGTTTATCGAACCGCCGGATGGCAAGGCCATCAGCGACGGTTTCAACCTCCTGCAAGAACTCTCGGCGGTGGACCGCAACAGCCAGCTGACCCCGCTGGGGCGGCAACTGGCGCGGCTGCCGGTGGACCCGCGCATGGGCCGCATGCTGCTGGAAGCCGCGCGCCTGGGCAGCCTGCAGGAAGTGTTGATCGTCGCCAGCGCCATGTCGATCCAGGACCCGCGCGAGCGCCCGCCGGAGCGTCAGCAGGCCGCCGACCAGGCCCATGCCCAATGGAAAGACGTGGACTCGGACTTCGCCGGGCTGGTCAATCTGTGGCGTGGTTTTGAAGAGCAGCGCCAGGCCCTGACCGCCAGCCCGCTGCGCAACTGGTGCCGCAAGAATTTCCTCAACTACCTGCGGCTGCGCGAGTGGCGCGATTCCCATCGCCAACTCAGCCTGATCTGCCGCGACCTGCAACTGAGCGTCAATAAAGAGCCGGCGGATTACCCGAAACTGCACAAGGCGGTGCTGGTGGGCCTGCTCAGCCAGATCGGCCAGAAAACCGAAGACGGCGACTACCTCGGTGCCCGTCAGCGACGCTTCTGGATTCACCCGTCATCGGGCCTGGGCAAGAAGCGTCCGCAATGGCTGATGACCGCCGAGCTGGTGGAAACCACCAAGCTGTATGCGCGCATGGTGGCCAAGATCGAGCCGGACTGGATCGAACCCCTGGCCGGGCACCTGATCAAGAAGAACCACTTCGAACCCCATTGGGAGAAGAAGCGCGGGCAGGTGGTGGCGTACGAGCAGATCACCCTGTTCGGCCTGATCGTGGTGGGCCGTCGGCCGGTGCATTACGGCCCGGTGGACCCGGTGGTCTCTCGCGAGCTTTTTATCCGCGAGGCGCTGGTGCGTGGGGAGATCCAGTCCAAGGCCAAGTGCCTGAGTGCCAACACCCAATTGCTGGAGCAGCTCGACGCCCTGGAAGCCAAGGCCCGGCGTCGGGACATCCTGGCGGACGAGGAAACCCTGTTCGCCTTTTATGACGCGCGGCTGCCGGCGGAGATTCACCAGACCGCCACCTTCGACAACTGGTACCGGGTCAACAGCCAGAAAGACCCACAGTTGCTGATCATGCGCGAGGAAGACGTGCTGGCCCGCGAGGCCAGTGAAGTCACTGCGCTGCAATACCCGGACACCCTGCACATCGGCGACCTGGAACTGGCCCTGAGTTATCACTTCGAACCCAACCATCCCCGGGATGGCGTGACCCTGCGGGTGCCGGCGCCGCTGTTGCCGGCCTTGCCCGCCGAGCGCCTGGAATGGCTGGTGCCGGGGGTGATCGAGGCCAAGTGCATTGCGCTGGTGCGCAACCTGCCCAAGGCCTTGCGCAAAAACTTCGTGCCGGTGCCGGACTTCGTCAAGGCTGCCTTGCAACGCATGGACTTTGCCGAAGGCTCGCTGCCCCAGGCCCTGGGGCGGGAGCTGCTGCGCATGACCGGCGCCCGGGTCAGCGACGAAGCCTGGGCC
Organism: Pseudomonas morbosilactucae; assembly: GCF_023241715.1. Lineage (GTDB taxonomy): Bacteria > Pseudomonadota > Gammaproteobacteria > Pseudomonadales > Pseudomonadaceae > Aquipseudomonas > Aquipseudomonas morbosilactucae. The sequence continues at coordinate 18,453 of NZ_JALQCW010000089.1, read as the reverse complement.
GAGGCCGCGCAACAGGTGGAAAGCCACCTGCGGATGAACCTGGAAATCGTCGACGGCCAGGGCAAGTTCCTCGGTGAAGGCCGGGACCTGGCCGAGCTGACCGCGCGCTTTGCCGAGGCCAGCCAGGCGGCCTTGGCCGTGCCGCAAACGGCGAAGAGCCAACAGCCGGTGGAGCCCAAGGTGTTTGCGGCGGTGGCCGAGAAGACTCAGCAAAAGATCGCCGGGCTGTCGATGACGGTGTACCCGGCGCTGGTGGAAGAGGGCGGTACGGTCAAGGAAGGGCGTTTCTCCACTGCCGCCGAAGCCGAGTTCCAACATCGTCGGGCCTTGCAGCGCCTGCTGTTGCAACAGTTGGCCGAGCCGGCCAAGTTCCTGCGCGGCAAGCTGCCGGGGCTGACCGAGTTGGGCCTGCTGCACCGCGAGCTGGGGCGCGTCGAAGCCCTGGTGGAAGACATCCTGCTGGCCAGCCTCGACAGCTGTGTGCTGGAGGGCGAAGCCACCTTGCCTCGGGATGGCGCCGGGCTGGCTTCCCTGGCCGAGCGCAAGCGCGGCGGCTGGACCGAACATGCCGAACGGCTGGCCAGGCTGACCCTGGAGATTCTCAAGCTGTGGCACGGCCTGCAAAAGCGCTTCAAGGGCAAGATCGACCTGGCCCAGGCCGTGGCCCTCAACGACATCAAGGCGCAACTGAGCCACTTGGTGTACCCGGGGTTTGTCCGGGAAACCCCGGCCCAGTGGCTCAAGGAGCTGCCGCGTTACCTCAAGGCCATTGAGCTGCGTTTCGAGAAGCTCGGCAGCCAGGTGCAGAAGGACCGGGTCTGGAGCGGTGAACTGGTCGGGCTCTGGAGCCAGTACCAGGCCCGTGCCAGCAAGCACGCTCAGGAAGGCAAGCGCGACCCGCAGTTGGAGTTGTACCGCTGGTGGCTGGAGGAATACCGGGTGTCGTTGTTTGCCCAGCAACTGGGTACCAAAGTCCCGATCTCCGATAAACGCCTGAGCAAGCAATGGAGCCAGGTCGAACCCTGACCGCGCCATGCCGTGTAGGCGCTGGCTTGCCAGCGATGGCGTCCGTGAGATCGCCATCGTCGGCAAGCCGGCTCCTACATGACTTGTGGTGCTCCTTCAAATTTTTACTGCCCACCTCGGCCCCTGTAGGGGCGGCTTGCCAGCGATGGCGTGCGCAACCGTTCCGTTAATCTCGCCATTGCGGCGAAATGCCAGTGGTTATGGCAAACTCCGCCGTCATAAATACCGTGCCCGCCCAGGCGGACCGGAATAAAGCGATGCCAGGCTCTGTCCCGTCTGTTGCGGGGTGGACCCTTTACGGTTTGGTACGTCGGTGCCAATACCTTCTGCCTGAACAGAAATAGAGGAACGACCGTGCATAACGTCGTCATCAGCGGCACAGGCCTTTTCACCCCGGCCAACAGCATCTCCAACGAAGAGCTGGTGCAGTCTTTCAATGCCTATGTGCATCAATTCAACGCCGACAATGCCGCCGCCATCGAGCGTGGCGAGGTCCAGGCGCTGACCGAGTCCAGCGCCGCCTTTATCGAAAAAGCCTCCGGCATCAAAAGCCGCTTTGTCATGGACAAAGAGGGCATCCTCGACCCGCAGCGCATGGCGCCGCGCCTGCCCGAGCGCTCCAATGATGAATGGTCGGTGCTTTGCCAGATGGCCGTCGGCGCTGCCGAGCAGGCCCTGCAGCGCGCCGGCAAGACCGCCGCCGACATCGACGGGGTGATCGTTGCCTGCTCCAACCTGCAGCGCGCCTACCCGGCCATCGCCATCGAAGTCCAGGAAGCCCTGGGCATCCAGGGTTTTGGCTTCGACATGAACGTGGCCTGTTCCTCGGCCACCTTCGGCATCCAGGCCGCCTGCAACAGCGTGCAGTTGGGCCAGGCCCGGGCGATCCTGATGGTCAACCCGGAAGTCTGCACCGGTCATTTGAATTTCCGTGACCGCGACAGCCACTTCATCTTCGGCGACGCCGCCACCGCCGTGATCATCGAACGCGCGGACCTGGCCACCTCGGCCTACCAGTTCGATATCGTCAGCACCAAGCTGCTGACCAAGTTCTCCAACAACATCCGCAACAACTTCGGTTTCCTCAACCGCGCGGCGGAAGAGGGCATCGGCGCCCCGGACAAACTCTTCGTCCAGGAAGGCCGCAAAGTGTTCCGTGACGTCTGCCCTATGGTGGCGGAGCTGGTGGGTACCCACTTGCAAGAAAACCAACTGAACGTTGCCGACGTGAAGCGCTTCTGGCTGCACCAGGCCAACCTCAGCATGAACCACCTGATCGTCAAGAAACTCCTGGGCCGCGAAGCCTCGGTGGAAGAGGCCCCGGTGATTCTCGACCGCTACGCCAACACCAGTTCGGCGGGTTCGGTGATTGCCTTCCACAGCTACCAGGACGACCTGCCAAGCGGGTCGCTGGCGGTGCTCAGTTCCTTTGGTGCCGGGTACTCCATCGGTAGCGTGCTGCTGCGCAAGCGCTGAGACGAGGGGGCTGGCCTTATCGCCGGCCAGCCGACACCTACAGGTGGCGACGAGGCATTGATGGCTGCAGCGGACGATACGTCGCTGCTCGCTCGCCTGTTGGCGGGTGAGCAGCAGGCTTACAAAGAGTTGGTCAGCACCTACCAGGGGGCGATGCGTGCGGTGGCCTATGCCATCGTCGGCCAGCCTCATGCCGATGAAGTGGTGCAGGAGGCCTGGCTGTCGGTGGTGCGCAATCTGGGGAAGTTCGAGGGCCGTTCAAGCCTCAAGACCTGGTTGCTGACCATCACCGCCAACGCGGCGAAAAGTCGCTACAAGCAGCAACGCCGGGACGTCCTGCTGGACGATGTGCCGGCGCCCCACGGCACCCTGGGTGACGAGCGATTCTCCCCGGACGGGCATTGGCGGGTGGCGCCCCTGGCCTGGCATGACGACAACCCCGAGGCCTTGCTCACCGAGCGCGAGCTGCGTGAGTGCCTGGAACGTACCCTGTTGAGCCTGTCGGATCTGCAAAGCAGTGTCTTGCTGCTGCGCGAGCGCCAGGGGCTGGAGTTGCAAGAGATCTGTAATCTTCTGCAGCTTTCGCTCTCCAATGTGCGTGTGCTGTTGCACCGCGCACGGTTGAAGGTCTTTGCCACCGTGGAGCACTTTGAGGAAACCGGCCAATGCTGACCTGTCAGGAATACGTGGCGTGCTCCAGCGATTACCTCGATGGCCAGTTGAGCCTTCGCCAACGCTTGAGGGTGCGCTACCACGTGCTGCTCTGCCCCGACTGCCGGCGCTTCATTCGCCAGATGCGTGTGCTGCAAGCCACCTTGCGGGTGTTGCCCGAACCGCCCTTGGCCGGTCTCGACGAGTTGGCCGCACGTCTGGCTGCCCAGCGTCACGACGACTGCCAATAGCGTCGAGATTGATGGCCGCCCGGCCAGCAATTCACAACGCTGCCGTCAGAACTTCCCGGATATCCCCCGCGCAACCCCTCTAGTACGGGCCTTTTGCTTTATTTCTTTTCGAAGTAAAAAAGTTCCCGTGTCATAAAATCTTTATCTATCAGCAACCGCGCTGACATAACCCATCGCCAAGATTCCCTCCCAACACAAGCGGGCCTGAACCGCGTGTTTTCCAACGCTACAGACCACCAATTAGGGGAATTCTTCGATGATCCGTAAGCACTTCGCCGGTTTTGCCGCCAGCGCTCTGGCCCTGGCAGTGACCGCCCAGGCTTTCGCTGGCACCGTCACCACCGATGGCGCCGATATCGTTGTCAAAACCAAGGGCGGCCTTGAGGTCGCCACCACGGACAAAGAGTTCAGCTTCAAACTCGGTGGCCGCCTGCAAGCCGACTACAGCCAGTTCGACGGTGTCTACACCCGCAACGGCGACACCGCTGATGCGGCCTATTTCCGTCGCGCCTTCCTGGAATTGTCCGGTGTGCTCTACACCGACTGGGCGTACACCATCAACTACGACTTCTCCCACAACACCGGCGATGCCGACAACGGCTACTTCGACGAAGCGTCCCTGGCTTACAACGGCTTCAAGCCGGTGTCGATCAAGGTCGGTCGCTTCGACCCGGACTTCGGCCTGGAAAAAGCCACCAGCTCCAAGTGGGTGACGGCGCCGGAACGTAACATCTCCTACGACATGATCGACTGGGCCAACAGCCATCAGAACGGCCTGGGCCTGCAAGCCTCCAGCACCTTCGCGGATTCGTTCTACGCCTCCGCCGGTGTGTTCAGCAAAGACACCGACGACACCGACGGCAACAGCATCAAGCAGGCCAACGGCCGCTTCGTATTCGCGCCGATGCACGACGCCGGCAACGTGCTGCACTTTGGTATCAACATCGCTAGTCGCGATGTCTCCGATACAGCGTTCGACTCCCGCTATCGCACCCGGATGGGCATGCGCGGCGTCGATACCCTGGGCGGCAACGATGCCGGCACCAACGGCAACCGTCCGGTGCTGGGCGGCGCTTCCGCTTCGCCAGCCGGTTCTTATGACCGCGACACCGCAATGGGCTTGGAAGCCGCCTTCGCCATGGGCCCGGCCTCGATCCAGGGTGAATACATCACCCGCAAGACCAAGGCTGACGACAGCGCCTTTGAAGACATCAAGGGTCATGGTTTCTATGTTCAGGGCGCCTACACCCTGACCGGCGAGGCTCGCGGTTATAAAGTCGGCAAGTTCGACGCCATCAAGCCGTCCAACAAAGCCATCGGCGCCTGGGAACTGTTCTATCGCTACGACAGCCTGACCGTCGAAGACGATAACGTGACCACCGCCAGCCTGACCCGTGATGTCGGCGATGCCGAAGTCAAGGTGCACAACCTGGGTGTGAACTGGTACGCCAACGAAGCGGTGAAAATCTCCGCTACCTACATCAAGGCCAAGACCGACAACGTGACCAACGCCACTGCAGCCGCAGGTGCTACTCCGGCACGCCGTACCGGCGATGACAGCGGCGACGGTTTCGTCCTGCGTGCCCAGTACGTGTTCTAAAACAGCGCAACACCGATCCAGAGCTCTTTCTCATCCGTTATAGCTCCTCTCGTTTCAGCCCCGCTTCGGCGGGGCTTTTTTTTGCCTGCAACCAAGACCGTGGATGCAAAGGTGCGGTTTCTATTTCAGGGCTTTCGGCGATGGGCGATACTCCCCCGGGTTTGTGGGCCATGCATACCGGGGAACGCGATGCCGCTTCAATCCTTGAACAGTCTGTCTGCCGTCGACCCGTTGCAATGGGACGCGCTGGTGACGGATGGGCAGCCGTTTTTGCGGCATGCCTTTCTCAGTGCCCTGGAAGACAGCGGCAGCCTGGGCCCGCAGTCCGGTTGGCAACCCGAGCACCTGCTGCATGTGGAAGACGGTCGTCTGTTGGCGGCCTTGCCCAGTTATCGCAAATGGCATTCCTATGGCGAGTACGTCTTCGATCATGGCTGGGCCGATGCCTGTGCCCGGGCCGGCATTGACTATTACCCCAAGCTGCTGACGGCGGTGCCTTTCAGCCCGGTCAGTGGGCCGCGCCTGTTGGCGGCGACCCAGGCGGACGGCGTCGATTTGCTGAAAAGCCTGCCGGGCTACCTGGAGATCGAAGGGCTTTCCAGTGCCCATATCAACTTCACCGACCCCTTCACCGACCTCGCCCTGGCGCAACAGCCAGAGGCGGGCTGGCTGCAACGTTTTGGCTGTCAGTTTCATTGGCAGAACCGGGGCTATCGGGACTTTCAGGATTTCCTCGATGTGTTGAGCTCGCGCAAGCGCAAGCAGATGCGCAAGGAACGCGAGCAGGTGGCGGGGCAGGGGATCGATTTCGAGTGGCTGCACGGCCATGAGCTGAGCCAGGCGCAGTGGGATTTTGTCTACGCCTGCTACGCCAACACCTACGCGGTGCGACGTCAGGCACCGTACCTGACCCGAGCGTTTTTCAGCCTGTTGGCCGAGCGCATGCCCGAGGCCATTCGGGTGGTCCTGGCCAAACAGGGCGGCGCCCGGTGGCCATGGCTTTCAGCCTGGTGGGCGGTGGCAGTTTTTATGGGCGTTACTGGGGCTGCCTGGCGGAGTTCGACCGCCTGCATTTCGAGACCTGCTTCTACCAGGGCATGGACTACGCCATCGCCCAGGGGCTGCAACGTTTCGATGCCGGGGCCCAGGGCGAGCACAAGCTGATTCGCGGCTTTGAGCCGGTGATCACCCATTCCTGGCATTACCTGCGCCATCCGGGGCTCAAGGCGGCGGTGGCGGACTTCCTCGAACAGGAGCGCGTCGGGGTGCTGGCGTACGCCGAAGAGGCGCGTACGGCGCTGCCCTATCGGCAGGCCTGACCCCGGCGCGGTGGTTCTCGCCGGAGCCTGGTGCCGTTCAGATAGCTTCAGTCGATGCCGACAAAACCGCCGGTCTGGTGCTGCCACAGCCGCGCATACAGGCCGCCCTGGGCCAGCAGTTCGGAGTGGCTGCCGGTTTCGGCGATGCGCCCGTGCTCCAGGACTACCAAGCGGTCCATGCGGGCGATGGTGGACAGGCGGTGCGCAATGGCGATCACCGTCTTGCCCTGCATCAGGGTTTCCAGGCTCTCCTGAATGGCGGCTTCCACTTCCGAGTCCAGCGCCGAGGTGGCTTCGTCCATGATCAGGATCGGCGCGTCCTTGAGCAGCACCCGGGCAATGGCAATGCGCTGACGCTGGCCGCCGGACAGCTTGACCCCGCGTTCGCCGACATGGGCGTCGAAACCGCTACGGCCCTGGGCGTCGGAAAGCAGCGGGATGAACTCGTCGGCCCGGGCCTTGCGCACCGCTTCCCAGAGTTCCTCGTCGGTGGCGTCTGGACGGCCGTAGAGCAGGTTGTCGCGGATCGAACGGTGCAGCAGCGAAGTGTCCTGGGTGATCATGCCGATGCGTTCGCGCAGGCTTTCCTGGGTCACTTCGGCGATGTTCTGCCCGTCGATCAGGATCTTCCCGCCCTGCAGGTCATAGAGGCGCAGCAGCAGGTTGACCAGGGTCGACTTGCCCGCGCCGGAAGGACCGATCAGGCCGATCTTTTCCCCGGGCTTGATGGTCAGGTTGAGGCCGCTGATGACCCCGGAGCGTTTCCCGTAGTGGAAGTCCACCTGTTCGAAGCGCACCTCGCCCTGGCTCACGGCCAGGCGCGGAGCCTGTTCGCGGTCAGTGACGCTCAGGGGCTGGGCGATGGTCTGCAGGCCGTCCTGGACCATGCCGATGTTTTCGAAGATGCCGTTGACCACCCACATGATCCAGCCGGACATGTTGACGATACGGATGACCAGGCCGGTGGCCAGGGCGATGGCCCCCACGGAAATCAGCGACTGGCTCCAGAGCCACAGGGCCAGGCCCGTGGTGCCGACGATCAACAGGCCGTTCATGCTGGTGATGACCACGTCCATGCTGGTGATCACGCGACCGGCCAGCTGGTTTTTCTCGGTCTGTTCGGCGATTGCCTCGCGGGCGTAGTTCTGCTCGAAGTGGGTGTGGGCGAAGAGCTTCAGGGTGGTGATGTTGGTGTAGCCGTCGACGATCCGCCCCACCAGCTTGGAGTTGGCATCGGACGAGACCACCGAGCGTTCCTTGACCCGGGGTACGAAGTACCAGAGCGCGGCGACGTAGCCGACGATCCAGATCAGCAGCGGGATCATCAGGCGCCAGTCGGCTTCGGCAAACAGCACCAGGGCGCTGAGGGCGTAGATCAATACGTGCCACAGGGCGTCCACCGCCTGCACCGCGGAGTCGCGCAGGGAATTGCCGGTCTGCATGATGCGTTGGGCGATGCGCCCGGCGAAGTCGTTCTGGAAGAAATTCAGGCTCTGTTTGAGCACGTAGCTGTGGTTTTGCCAGCGAATCAGGCTGGTCATGCCGGGGCTGATGGTCTGGTGCACCAGCAGGTCGTGCAGACCGACGAACAAGGGGCGGAACAGCAGGGCGACCACGGCCATCCAGGCCAGTTCGAGGCCGTGGGTCTTGAAGATGTCGGTGCTGGGCGTGCCCTGGGCCAGGTCGATCAGGGTGCTCAGGTAGCTGAACAGCGACACTTCGATCAGCGCCACGAACAGGCCGACCACCAGCAGGGCAACGAAGCTCGGCCACACTTGGCGGATGTAATAGAGGTAGAAGGGGAGAACCTGGGTGGGCGGTGCGGCGGTGGGGGCGTCGCGGAAAATATTGATCAGTTGTTCAAAACGACGATAGAGCATTGGGTCTGACGCCCGCGTGGCGGGCTCTCCTGTTCAGTGGGCGAACGGGGCGCTGAGCCAGCCCCCCGTCGTGACTCCCGGCACGCTGTTAGTCGATGCGCTTGGCCGACTTGATCAGCACCGGGTCCACCGGCACGTTCTGCATGCCTTGCTTGGTGGTGGTCTGGGAATTGACGATCTGGTCGACCACGTCCATGCCGTTCACCACTTTGGCGAACACGGCGTAACCGGCATCGCGGCCCGGGTCGAGGAAGGCGTTGTCGGCCACGTTGATAAAGAACTGACTGGTGGCCGAGTTGGGGTTCGAGGTACGGGCCATGGAGAGGGTGCCGCGCACGTTATGCAGGCCGTTGCTGGCTTCGTTCTTGATCGGGTCGCGGGTCTCTTTCTGCACCATCTGCGCAGTGAAACCACCGCCCTGGACCATGAAGCCCGGGATCACCCGGTGGAAGATGGTGTTGGTGTAGAAACCGCTGTCGACGTAGTCGAGGAAATTCTTGCTGGAAATCGGTGCCTTGACCGGGTCCAGTTCGATTTCGATCTTGCCGAAGCTGGTTTCCAGCAGCACGTGAGGAGCCTTGGCCGGTTGGGCGGCCATCAGGTTGGCGGCGAAGAGTACGGAGCCGGCGACGAGGGCGAGTTTTTTCAGCATGGGTCAGTGATCCTGGGTAGTGGTGTCGACTGTGGTTAAAAATTCGAGCAGGGTTTGGTTGAAGCGGTGCGGCTGGTCCAGTGGCGTGGCGTGACGCGAGTCCTCGATCACCACCAGCCGCGCATTGGGCAGTTGTTTGACGTAAGCCTGTTTCAGCGCCACCGGCGTGTAGTCGCGGTCGGCGCTGACGATCAGGGTTGGACAGGTGACGCGTGACAGTCGTTCCTGCACCCCCCAGCCGACAATGGCGTCGAAGCTGGCGAGATAAGCACGTTTGTCGTTTTTTGCCCAGCGTTCGGCCATTTTTTGCCGCAGCTCGGCCTGTTCGGGTTTGGGAAACAGGTTGTTGCCCAGGGCCTTGCCTATGGTGCTCAGGCTCAGCAGCCGGGCCAGGCTCCAGCGCTTGAACCACTGGCCAACGTCCTTGGCGTTGCGCACCTTGACCTCGGGCGCGCTGTTGACGATGCACAGGCTCTTGAGCAAGTGGGGCTGATCCACCGCCAGTTGGAACCCGATCATGCCGCCCATGGACAACCCGACAAAATGCACGGGCCCCAGGTTCAGGTGTTCGATCAGGGCCACCATGTCGGCGCTGAACCCCGGGATGCTGTAGCGCTCCCGAGGTTTGTCGGAGCGCCCGTGGCCGCGCACGTCCGGCACGATCAGCCGGTAGTAGGGCGCCAGGTCGGCGATCTGTTTTTCCCAGTCCAGGGTGCTGGAGCCCAGGCCGTGGACCAGCAGCAACGGCGTGCCCTGGCCATATTCCTCATAGTGCAGGGTGCAACCTTCATGTTCGAAATAGGCCATGGCGGAACTCCTGTTCGGTCGGGGATCAGGCCTGCGCGGGGGCGGCGAAAGGCGCATCCAGGGGCGCGGTGTCGAAGGTGCGCAACAGTTCGACAAGAATCTGCGTGGCCGGGCCCAAGGGTTTGTCCTTGTTGGAGTAAAGGTAGAAGGTCGGGTGGCGGCTGCCGCCCTGATCCATGGGTAGCACCTTGAGCACGCCTTCGCGCAGTTCCCGTTCGATCAGGTGGCGCGGCAGCCAGGCAAAGCCCAGGCCGCTGCTGACGAAGGTCGAAGCAGTGGCCAGGCTGCCTACCGTCCAGCGCTGTTCGGCGCCGAGCCAGCCGACGTCCCGTGGCTGCTGGCGGCCGGAGTCGCGAATCACCACTTGCAACTGGCTTTCCAGGTCCTGGAAGTTCAGCTCACGGTTCAGGCGATGGAGGGCATGCTCCGGGTGGGCCACGGCGACAAACTCCACGGCGCTCATCTCCGTGCCCAGGTAGCCTGGAATGCTGAAACCGCTGATGGCCAAGTCGGCCACGCCTTCCATCAGCACCTCTTCGACGCCCGACAGCACCTCTTCGCGCAGGCGCACGCGGCAGCCACGGCTTTGCGGCATGAAGGCGGTCAGGGCGCGTACCAGGCGCGCATTGGGGTAGGCCGCGTCCACCACCAGGCGCACTTCGGCTTCCCAGCCTTGCTCCATGTGGTGGGCCAAGTCTTCCAGTTGGCTGGCCTGTTTCACCAGTTGTCGGGAGCGCCGCAGCAGCACCCCGCCGGCTTCGGTGAGCACGGCCTTGCGCCCGTCGATACGCAGCAGGGGCACGCCCAACTGATCTTGCATGCGGGCCACGGTGTAGCTCACCGAGGATTGTGAGCGGTGCAGCGCTTCTGCCGCTTGGGCGAAGCCACCGTGGTCGACCACGGCTTGCAGGGTGCGCCATTGATCGAGGGTCACGCGGGGCGCTTTCATGAGGGGCTCCTCTTGTCCTAAGCTGGCGCTCCTTATTGGAGACTGCCGAATGAGAAAATTCTGTTGTGCCGTATTGGCCCTGCTGCCCTTGAGCGTGATGGCCTATCCGATCGATGTCGAGAAACAGCTCAACGGCTTGAGCATCGACTACACCGCCTTCGACACCGACGCCGATATCGGCTCCATGCAGATCAACAACTTCGGCAAGACCGATGCGCTGTGCAGCGTGGTGTTTCGCAATGGGCCCGAGGCGCCGCGTACGCGCAAAGTGGAAGTCTCTGCCGGGCAGAGCAAAAACGTCACGGCTAAATTCAACCGCAGCATTCTCAAGCTGCGCCTGACCCTGACTTGCACTCCCAAATAATTCGAAGTGGGGCAGCCTGGCTGGGCATGCTCCGCTTATAAACGAATTTATTGATTGGTTGTAGCAGTTATTTGCGCTTTTTCATCGATATCACTCTGTTTAATCTGCGCCCCATCGACTTAAGCATCCACCGATGGAGGCTCCACCCCATGTCCCGCGTCCTGATCATTGAAAGCAGTGCCCGCCAGCAAGGTTCCGTTTCCCGTCAACTGACCCAGACCTTTATCCAGCAGTGGCAAGCCGCGCACCCGGCGGATCAGATCACCGTGCGTGACCTGGCGGCGCAGCCGGTGCCGCACCTGGATGCCGACTTGCTGGGTGGCTGGATGAAGCCCGCCGAGCAGCGCAACGACAGCGAGCAGGCGTCGTTGCAGCGTTCCAACGAATTGACCGATGAGTTGCTGGCCGCCGATGTGCTGGTGCTGGCCGCGCCCATGTACAACTTCGCCATCCCCAGCACCCTCAAGGCCTGGCTCGACCATGTGCTGCGGGCCGGGGTGACCTTCAAGTACACCAAAACCGGCCCTCAAGGCCTGCTCACCGGCAAGCGTGCCTATGTGCTGACCGCCCGCGGCGGTATCTACGCCGGCAGCAGCGCCGATCACCAGGAACCCTACCTGCGCCAAGTCATGGGCTTTGTCGGCATCCACGACGTGCAGTTCATCCACGCCGAAGGCATGAACTTGGGGGGCGACTTCCAGGAAAAGGGCTTGAACCAGGCCAACGCCAAGCTGGCCTCGGTGGCCTGAGGCGTTAATCGTCAGATAATCGCCCCATGTTTAAGTGACTCCCGCGTAACCCCTTCAAGCTGGTTCGCGCATCGAACCTCCCTTTGCACTGTTTGCTCCTGAGTGCTCCCGCCCGATTGAACGCCTTAGCGAGATCGGGCTTTTTTTTGCCTGGCATTTCACCCCAGCCGGCAAAACCGCTATCGTCGCCGCCATTCAAGACGAGGCGAGCATGGGCTATCTACTTTTTGTCACGCTGATCCAGGCGTTTTCCTTCAGTTTGATCGGCGAGTACCTAGCCGGTCATGTCGACAGTTACTTCGCCGTGCTGGTGCGGGTGCTGCTGGCGGGGCTGGTGTTCATTCCCCTGACCCGCTGGCGCCGGGTCGAACCGGCGTTTATGCGCAGCCTGTTATTGATCGGTGCCTTGCAGTTCGGCGTGACCTACGTCTGCCTGTACCTGAGCTTCCGGGTGCTGACGGTTCCGGAAGTGCTGCTGTTCACCATCCTCACGCCGCTGCACGTGACCCTGATCGAAGACGCCCTGAACCGGCGCTTCAACCCCTGGGGACTCGTGGCGGCACTGGTGGCGGTGGCGGGAGCGATGGTGATTCGCTACGACAGCATCAACCCGGACTTCTTCATGGGCTTCTTGCTGCTGCAACTGGCCAACTTCACCTACGCCGCGGGACAGGTGATGTACAAGCACCTGGTGGCCCGCTACCCGAGTGACCTGCCCCATTACCGGCGTTTCGGTTACTTCTACCTGGGAGCTTTGCTGGTGGTATTGCCGGCGTTCCTGCTATTCGGCAAGGCCAACTTTCTGCCGGACGCGCCGCTGCAATGGGCCGTGCTGCTGTTTCTCGGGCTGGTGTCCACGGCGTTGGGCATGTACTGGTGGAACAAGGGCGCGTGCCTGGTGACCGGCGCCACCCTGGCGGTGATGAACAACCTGCATGTGCCGGTGGGGCTGCTGATCAACCTGTTGATCTGGAACCAGCATGAAGACCTGGGGCGGCTGTTCCTGGGCGGTCTGGTGATCCTGGGCGCCGTGTGGATCAGCCGGCGCGGCACGCAGGAACCGCCAGCCATTCGCCGGACCTGATGACGCCATCTTGTAGGAGCCGGCTTGCCGGCGATGGGGGCCACAAGCCCTGTACCGAATCGGATGACGCCATCTTGTAGGAGCCGGCTTGCCGGCGATGGGGGCCACAAGCCCTGTACCGAATCGGATGACGCCATCTTGTAGGAGCCGGCTTGCCGGCGATGGGGGGGCGCAAGCCCTGCGCCGGATCGGATGACGCCATCGCTGGCAAGCCAGCTCCTACAGGGCTTGTTTTTCGATCGGGGGAATATGGCTAGCGCCCAGCACGGCGGGCAGCAGCCCGGCGCGCAGGTCGGTGCCGCTGGGTTGTTGGTACAGGCTCAGGCCGAACTCCGGCATCACCGCCAGCAGGTAGTCGAAGATATCCCCCTGGATCCGCTCGTAATCCGCCCAGACGGTGGTGCGGGTGAAGCAGTAGATCTCCAGGGGGATGCCCTGGGCCGTGGTCTGCATCTGCCGCACCATGCAGGTCATGTTCGGCTGGATCTCCGCGTGGCTCTTCAGGTACGCCAGGGCATAGGCGCGGAAGGTGCCGATATTGGTCATGCGCCGCCGGTTGGCCGACATGGCCGCGACATTGCCCTGGGCCTCGTTCCAGCTTTTCAGCTCGGCCTGTTTGCGGCTGATGTAGTCGGTCAGCAAGTGCACCTTGCTCAGGCGGGCTTCTTCTTCGTCATTCAGGAAGCGCACGCCGCTGGCGTCGATAAACAGGCTGCGTTTGATCCGTCGGCCGCCGGACTGCTGCATGCCGCGCCAGTTCTTGAACGACTCGGACATCAGGCGCCAGGTGGGGATGGAGACGATGGTCTTGTCGAAGTTCTGCACCTTGACCGTGTGCAAGGTGATGTCCACCACGTCGCCGTCGGCGCCCACTTGCGGCATTTCGATCCAGTCGCCGACCCGCAGCATGTCGTTGCTGGTCAGTTGCACGCTGGCGACGAAGGACAGCAGGGTGTCCTTGTAGACCAACAGGATCACCGCCGACATGGCGCCCAGGCCGGACAGCAGCAACAGCGGCGAGCGGTCGATCAGGGTGGCGACGATGATGATCGCGCCAAACACGAACAGCACCATCTTCGCGAGTTGCACATAGCCTTTGATCGAGCGGGTACGGGCGTGTTCGGTGCGCGCGTAGATGTCCAGCAAGGCGTTGAGCAGGGCGCTCAGGGCCAGGACCTGGAACAGGATGGTGAAGGCCAGGGCCACGTTGCCGAGGAACACCTGGCTGGTCTTGCTCAGCTCCGGCACCAGGTGCAGGCCGAACTGGATCACCAGGGACGGGGTCATCTGGGCCAGGCGATGGAACACCTTGTTCTGGCGCAGATCATTGAGCCAGTGCAGCGCCGGCTGGCGACCGAGGAGCTTGACCGTGTGCAAGGTGATGTAGCGCGCTACCCGGCCCAGCACCAGGGCCACCACCAACAGAAGCAGCAGGGCCAGGCCTGAATGCAGGAGCGGGTGCTGGTCGAGGGCACCCCAAAGGTCTTGGGCGTTGAGCCAGAGCTGTTTGAAATCCATGGGCTAAAACGATTCTTCTGTGAGGCGGAAAGGGAACGATTAGAGCATTTAAGCCGGTCAAAGTTACGCTTGTGGACAGATCGGCTAACAAAAAAGCCAATCTTTGCTGCCGTTTGTATAAAGAAACTCGGCCTTGGCGCTCGAAACCGTTACCCTATGCAGCTGTTTTTTTGCATATCTTCGAGGTAGCACCCGTGTTTTCCCAATTCGCCCTGCACGAACGCCTGCTCAAAGCCGTGGCCGAGCTTAAATTTGTCGAGCCTACGCCTGTGCAAGCAGCGGCTATCCCGCTCGCGCTTCAAGGGCGTGACCTGCGGGTGACGGCACAGACAGGCAGCGGCAAGACCGCCGCCTTTGTCCTGCCGATTCTCAATCGCCTGATCGGCCCGGCCAAGGTCCGCGTCAGCATCAAGACCCTGATCTTGCTGCCGACCCGCGAACTGGCTCAGCAGACCCTGAAGGAAGTGGAGCGCTTCTCCCAGTTCACGTTCATCAAGTCCGGCCTGATCACTGGCGGTGAAGACTTCAAGGTCCAGGCTGCCATGCTGCGCAAGGTGCCGGATATTCTGATCGGCACCCCGGGCCGGATGATCGAGCAACTCAACGCCGGCAACCTCGACCTCAAGGAAGTCGAAGTGCTGGTGCTCGACGAAGCCGACCGCATGCTCGACATGGGCTTTGCCGAAGACGTGCAGCGCCTGGTGGATGAGTGCACCAACCGCCAGCAAACCATGCTGTTCTCTGCCACCACCGGCGGTTCGGGGTTGCGCGAGATGATCGCCAAGGTCCTCAATAACCCCGAGCACTTGCAACTCAACGCGGTCAGCCAGCTGAACAGCACCACGCGCCAGCAAATCATCACGGCCGACCACAACCAGCACAAAGAGCAGATCGTCAATTGGCTGTTGGCCAACGAGACCTACCAGAAGGCCATCGTCTTCACCAACACCCGGGCCATGGCCGACCGCATTTATGGTCGCCTGGTGGCGCAGGAGTACAAGGCGTTTGTCTTGCACGGTGAGAAGGACCAGAAAGACCGCAAACTGGCCATCGACCGTCTGAAGCAGGGTGGGGTGAAAATCCTCGTCGCCACCGACGTCGCGGCTCGCGGCTTGGACGTCGACGGCCTGGACCTGGTGATCAACTTCGACATGCCACGCAGCGGCGATGAATACGTGCACCGCATCGGTCGCACCGGCCGTGCCGGCAACGATGGCCTGGCCATCTCGCTGATCTGCCACGGCGACTGGAACCTGATGTCGAGCATCGAGCGCTACCTGAAGCAAAGCTTCGAGCGCCGTACCATCAAGGAAGTCAAAGGCACCTACGGCGGACCGAAGAAGGTCAAGGCGTCGGGCAAGGCCGTTGGCGTGAAGAAGAAAAAGACCGACGCCAAGGGCGACAAGAAAAAGACTGCAGCCAAGGGGCCGACCAAGCGTAAAACCGCTAACCGGCCAAAAGCCGAAGTACCGGCCCTGGTCAGCAAAGACGGCATGGCGCCGCTCAAGCGCCGCAAGCCGGAAGCACCGGCCGCCGACTAAGCCGCTAGCGCAATCCACGAAGAACCCGGACCTGTTCCGGGTTTTTTGCATTCAGCTATCGGCTTTTTTCTCGGCGCTTTTCAATTCCTTAAGACGCTGGTCGATCAGTTGGCACTTGTCCGGCAGGTCCTTGCTGGCGGTGCTCAAGTCCATTTTCTGCAACTCGTCGTTGATCTCCTTGGCCTTGGTCGGGTTCTGCTCAGTCAGATTGCTCACCACCTGGGCCAGTTGCTCGCGCTTGGCGGTGGCCTCTTCGGGCGTGCAGGCCCAGGCGGGCAGGGCAAACAGTAAGGTGCTGGCGAGGATCAGGGGGCTGAACGTTTTCATGGCGAGGACTCATGAGGCGGATCGGGCTGTTACGAGGTTGAGGAGGGAGAGCGTGGGAAAGTTCAGTTGGATGTCGCGAACGGAGTCGTGCAGCCCCGGACGCTATCGAGCGTTTTTTCTGGAAATTCAGAAGTGCCTTATGTGTTGGGGGCTCGGGCGACCCTAGTATCGACAGCTGCTGAAGGGGCAACAGTCTGGGGTAGCGCAGTTTGTCGGGGAGTCTTGTGCTGACCCGACGCTCAGAGTTTGGTCCATCTGCATCGCTTGTCTGGTCTCCATTCCGGCACTCTTTCGAAGGACCGACTATGTTGCTTTCCACCCTCAGGATGAGGTTGTGCTTTGCCTTGTCTTGCCTGCTGTTGGCCAGCCCACTGTCCGTGGTGTTTGCCGCCCCCTTGCCCGCACCGGCTTTCAACCCTGGCGACCAGGACCTGATCCGCGATCGTCAGAACCGACTGTTGGAAGAGCAGCAACGCCGCCTTGAAGAACTCAAGGACCTGCCCGGCAAGAGCGTCGCCCCCGTGGCGCCAACAGCCCCATCCGACAGCCGCTGCTTCCCGATCAAAAGCATCCGGCTCAACGGCGCCGACGCCTTGTCCGCCGCCGAGAGTGATCGCTTGCTCAGGCCCTACATCGGTCAGTGCCTGGGGGTGGCCCAGCTTAACGAGCTGCTCAAGGTCATCACGCACCGTTACATCGAAAAGGGCCTGGTCACCAGCCGTGCCTACCTGCCGCAGCAGGATCTCTCTAGCGGCCATCTGCAAGTGCGGGTGGTGGAAGGCAAGCTCGAAGGCCTGAGGGCGGCTGTGGACAGCAAGCTTACTGCCCGCGAACTGAACATGGCGTTCCCCGGCAGTGCCGGGCAGTGGCTCAACCTGCGACAGATCGAGCAGATGGTCGACCAGCTCAACCGCTTGCCGTCGAACCAGGCACAGATGGAATTGGCCCCGGGGAAGGCCGTGGGCGGCAGTGAAGTGCTAGTCAAAAATACCCCGCAAAAGCCCTGGCGTGTAGGTCTGTCCCGCAGCAACGAGGGGCAGAAAAGCACCGGCGAACAGCAGTGGGGCAGCTCTTTCGAATGGGACAGCCCCTTGGGTCTGGCTGACCAGTTAGTGCTGCGCGGTGGCCACGACGCCCTCAGCGACCACCAGAAAACCTCGCGCAACGCCATGCTCTATTACAACCTGCCGTTTGGCTGGTGGAACCTCAGCTACAGCTACAGCCAGAGTGAATACCGTTCCCTGGCCCAGGCCCAGGGCTTTAACTTCAAGCGGACCGGCGACAGCCAGAACCACCAACTGCGCCTGGAGCGTGTGATCCACCGCGATGCCTTGAGCAAGACCTCCCTCAATACTGGCCTGAGCTACCTGCGCACCCACAACTACATCGAAGACAGCAAGCTGAGCAACAGCAGCAACCGCCTCAGCGAAGCGCAGTTCGGCATCAACCACGGCCGACGCATCGGCAGTGCCTTCCTCAACCTCGACCTGGGGATGCAGGACGGCATCGGCGCTTTCGATGCCCAGCGCGAGAACCAGCGCGACCGCTTCGGCAATCGCCAAGCCAATGCCCGCCACCGCAAGTACACCGCCACCGCCAGCTACCTGCAGCCATTCAAGCTGTGGGAAGAGTCCCTGGTGTTCAGCAGCCTGGTCACCGGCCAGCGCAGCGAGGATGTGCTGTTCAGCCCCCAGCGCATGAGCCTGGGCAGCCAGTCCTCGATCCGTGGCTATAAGGACCAGAGCCTCAATGGCGACAGCGGCTACTACTGGCGTAACGACTTGCGCTGGAGCCGCCCGGTGACCTGGGGCTGGCTACGGCCGCTGTTCAATCAGTACGGCACTGGTCTGGGCTATGACGTTGGCGCGATTCGCCATGACCGCTACAACGCCGAGCAGCATGGCCGGGTTTCCAGCGACTCCCTCGAGATGTTTGCCCGTGGAGCGAACTTGGCGGTCAGCGTGACCTTTGCCCATTCACTGGAGCGGCCCCGAGCCCTGAGTGAACAAGAAGCCCCGGTTTATTTCCGTTTGGACCTGCTCCTCTAATCCCGATTTCCACTTGAGATACACAACATGGACGTTCGTCAGTTTGCCTTCCTGGCTCACCAGCCTTCTGCTGCCCTGCAATCCCGGCATTCCTTTGGGGGCCTGCCGAAGCGCGGACTGGCGTTCATGCTGGCCAACCTGATGTTCTGGCAGCCGCTGTGGGTGATGGCCGACGGCATCGTGGTCAATGGCAGCGGCACCCGTCTCGGCC
>NZ_JALQCW010000088.1 GCF_023241715.1 Pseudomonas morbosilactucae | reverse complement strand
TCCCAAGAAAATTTCGCTTACCTATCCGCAGTCGCGTTGGACAGCAGCGCCAGGCGGTCCGGCCTTCTTTGCCTACTCCACGAATTACCTGATCGACACTGAGCACGGCGTGATCATGGATGTGGAGGCGACCCCGGCGCACCGTACTGCCGAAGTCGATTCGACCAAGACGATGGTCGAGCGTGTCGAAGCGGAGTTCGACCTCACGCCAGAGCGCCTCATCGGCGATACCGCCTATGGCACTGCCCCGATGCTGGCCTGGATGGTCGAAGAAAAGGACAT
Source organism: Pseudomonas morbosilactucae (assembly GCF_023241715.1). GTDB lineage: Bacteria > Pseudomonadota > Gammaproteobacteria > Pseudomonadales > Pseudomonadaceae > Aquipseudomonas > Aquipseudomonas morbosilactucae. The sequence goes on along the minus strand of NZ_JALQCW010000088.1, from coordinate 93,907 downwards.
CGAGCCGCATGTGCCGATGTGGGACAAGACCGAGCGCAAGGACGACAGCCTCTCCAGTAACGACTTCCACTGGAATCCGGAAGCCAATGAATACCTCTGCCCAGCCAGCAAGCCACTGCGCAGTGAATGGCGCGCCTTTACCCAAAAAAGATCGCGGGTGACCAAGGCCAACACCGTCATCTATCGCTCCAGTCAAACTGACTGCGCCACCTGTACGCTGAAAGCGAAGTGCTGCCCCAACACGCCGAATCGGAAGATCGTTCGCAGCATCCATGAGGCTGCCCGGGACGTGGCCCGACGCATCGCCAAGACACCGGAGTACGTCGTCTCGCGCTGCGAGCGAAAGAAGGTGGAGATGCTTTTCGCCCACCTCAAACGGATCATGAAACTCGACCGCTTGCGACTGCGAGGCCTGGCGGGGGCTACTGACGAGTTCACCTTGGCTGCGATGGTGCAGAACCTGCGTCGCATGGCCAAACTTTTGCCTCAAGGGCTACCGCTCACAGGATAGGTACGCCTGCTATGGGCAGAAACCCTCGAATTAACCTTCAAACCTGAGCCAGAACGCTCAGCGAAACACCGAAAGACAACTTGAAGTGGCTTGCAGCTACTTCGACAGCAGGCATACCTGACTGGCTGGCTGCCGCTGAACCTACTTTTTCAACAGAATCGGCCAGAAGCAGACGCTGAGTGAAGCCTAGACAATGCATTGGCGTGGTTATGGCGGGTAGAAGGGGGCGCAACAATGGGAGATGTAACGCAGATTCAAGTCCGGTCACGGTGGACTGCCTGTGACTAGACGGGTTGCTAATGCGAGTGAACCCAGCTATCACTACCCAATTGTCAGACGTAGAACGGAAATGTGCCTTGATCCACACACCGCAAAATCCCTCCCCCAGTGACCGAATAGGTGGTGGTGGCGCTGCGACCAGCGCCGGGATACGTTTCGAACAACAGCTCGGGGCGCTCTTCTCATCATGGATTCTCGCAGGCGACAGGTTAGACGACAGCTTTCGCCTTGGGGCCGCTACTCCTGAATGGGTCCGTTTCGAAACAGAGGCACCCGTCGACGATCTGCTGATCAAGACCAGCGTCGGCGGCTACATCGCCGTTCAGGCTAAGACAACTGCAAATCTTAGTGACGACCCTAGCTCACCGTTGGGGAAGACAATCTCGCAGTTCGTTCGTCATTGGCTCGTCGCTCAGCAAGGTGATGGCACTATGGGGTGGAATCGCCCCCTCGATCCGGTCCGAGACCGATTGGTGCTGGCTGTAAGCCCTCAAGCCTCAGCCCAGATTAAAAACGATTTACCGGCCGCGCTACGCCTCGTTTCACAGCCAGGCGGAGGCGCACTCAACCAGGCACAGCAACGCGCTTATCAAGTGTTCTCAAGCTTGGTCGAGCGGGCTTGGGCGAGCGTCACCAAAAGTCCATTTAACGATGATCTGCTGCTGGAGTTAGCGAAACTTGTAGACATATTCACCTTTGACGGAGACCAAGGGTACGCGTTAGCGAGCGGCTCCCTTATCAAAGTCTTTGGACCAGACGTAGATGCCGCGGCAGCGTTCGCGTCCTTGTCCGATTTAAGCGGCCAGTTGATGAAGGAGCGTGGCGGCGGTGACCTGCCCGTCTGGCGACAACTACTCGCCAGCCGTGGTATCGCGCTCAACGCACCTCCCGAGTATCTCAGTGATATCCAGGCGCTCAAGCGACACTCTAAGCAAATCGCAGAAGCGCTCGCCAGCTATGAAAAGATCGACGTAGGCAACGGCGAATCATTGTCCGTGCGTCGCGACTGCCAAACCGCGATTGAGGCGGCAGTGCGTAGCGGTCCCCTGCTCATTATCGGTGAGCCCGGAGCTGGCAAGAGCGGTGTTCTGAATGCTCTTGCTCAGAAGTTGGACGAGGACGGCTTAGATGTTCTTCAACTTGCCGTTGATCGCTACTCAATTGAAAGCCTCGAAGGCTTATCCCGTGAAGTCGGATTAAAGCATCCGATCCTTGATGTCCTTGAAGCTTGGGACGGACCGGGGAAGGCCTATCTAATTGTGGATGCATTGGACGCAACGCGCGGCGGTCATGGCGAAAACATCTTTCGAACTCTTATCGAGCGAGTTCTTGAGCGGAAGGGGCGCTGGAACGTTGTGGCATCGATTCGTAATTTCGACCTGCGCATGGGTCAACAGCTACGTGCTCTTTTCAGAGGAACACCGCCGCAGACGTCGCTCGCAGATCCATCCTTCTCAAACGTTTCACATATTCAGGTGCCCTCGTGGTCAGAAGCGGAGTTTGAGCAACTCCTCCAACAGTCACCTGCCTTGGCTACGTGTCTTGCAAACTCGCCGCCGCGTCTGCGTGACTTGGCCATGGTGCCGTTCAATACCCGACTTCTGAGCGAATTGATCTCGGGTAACGCGGTAAAGAAACTACACGCAGTCGCTTCCCAAGCCGACTTATTACGCCTTTATTGGGAGCACCGTGTGGAAGGCCACGGTTCACCAGCAACGAGTAGCCTCAGCCGCGTGGTGCAATTCATGGTTAAGGCGCGGGCGCTTCGCGCACCAAAATCTGAGGTGGCATTTGACGCCCCGGCCATGATCGACACCCTCTGTAGAGAGGGTGTACTCGTGGTCGTTGATAATGAACGGTGGGTACAGTTCCGACATCATCTCCTCTTCGACTATGCAGCCGCGCGGCTCTACCTAGACCCAAGCGCTATAAGTAACAGGACTTATCGATTCAGTAAGATTGACGCGCTGGGACTGATGCTATCACCAGCACTTGGATTCGTACTTCGCGAAATTTGGGAGTCTGACCCTGACCACGGGCGTTTTTGGGGGGCACTGGGCAACCTCATCAACGAAAAAGATGCCGACCCAATCATCCGCAGCACTGCTGGCCGATTGGGTGCAGAGTTTCCAACTTCGGCCAATGATTGCCTTCAACTCGGGAATCGAGCCATCGCGGGTAACAAGGGGGCTCTAGAGACCCTGTCACATGTCACAGGTGCTTTGGCTGTGCGGCTGGAAGACGAAAAGGAGGTAGTTCTGGGGCCATGGGTTTGTCTCGCCGATCGATTGGCGACTGCGCCGAGCAACGTCGCAAATACTCTTCGCTTTCTGCTCCACAATCTTATTGGAAGGACCGAAGATGACGCGTTCAAACCAATGCTTGGCCAAGCCGCACGCGCACTATTGACGTACGGGCTTATCCAGCCCGAGCCGGGGTTCATTGTCAGGAGCGCCATTGATTTCGTCATTGCCACCTACGGAAGTGACATCGCTGCGTCTCGAGGCTTGATAGCCCAGTTGTTCGACCGCGATCGACTAGACCGTTTCGGGCATGCCGAGGTACCAACGGTCTGTTACAAGATTGCAGCAATCGGAGAAGTCGACCCAGAGTTCGTCGCTACAGTTGTCTACCGGACGGTATTTGATTACGAAGTGACGGACGATCACCAGACCAGGATCAACCATAGCCAAATCCTCAACCTTACCTCCAATGCCCGGCAGGATTACGGGATGGCACGATGGTCACTGGGCGAGTACCTGCCAAAATTTCTACAACTGCATCCAAGAGCTGCGATTACGGCTGTCGTCAATGCGATCGAAGGATACGTCGCACGTGAGCATGCAATCTCCGACGAAGCCCTAAACATAGAGATTCAGGCTGGAGGAAGATCAATCCATCTGCGAGAAGACCGCAGCTACGTGTGGGCGCATGATCCCGACAGCACTCACGACCGTGATGCAGAGCGCCTAGTGGCCAAGTTGCGCGAGCGCCTCAAAGCCGCAACCGAGCCTGAGGCTGTGGCTTTGATCGACATCCTAATCGATGAGGCTTCTTTAGCGATCTTCTGGTCTCGGATGTTCCTATGTGCTGTCGAGCGCTCCGATGGTCTAGTAGACCTGCTCTGGCCCATAGCAGTGACAGAGCCCTTTCTCGTTCTCCCCGATACTCGAAAGGACGCAATTGATCTCGTTGCGAAAGGCTATGTTCGACGTTCAACGGAAGAACGGCAGGCATTCGAAGAGCGTGTACTTCACTTCGAGTTTTCGCAGTTTACACATCACGACGAAGCTCGCCTGGCCTTCTTAGAGCGCCTTTTCGGTGCGCTCGGCAGGGAAAACTTGATCACTGGCGAAGCTCGCCGAATCTGCGACGCCTCTGCCCAAGGTCAGACCGCAACAAATGACAGGCTATTCACAATCCGTTCCGGCTGGAGCGCTCCGGAGGACTTTTTCTGGATGCAAGGTCTAGACAAAGATGCGCCTGAGAACTCGTCTGTCATAAACGCGATCAAAGCCGCGGAGAGACTGCTTGGGCTTGAATCGAAGTCTGACGATGCCGCAGTGACCTCCCTTAAAGACTCGCTCGCAGCGCTCAAATCCATACAAACCTTACTAGATGACGATGTAGCACACGTCGGTCTTAAGCGGCATGCGGAGGGGATCATTGGTCAAGGCTGCGAAGCCATCGTATCGCGACAGTTGCTGGTATCGAAGGAGGTGCCTCCTACGCCTGAACAAGATGCAGAATTTACAGCACTGTTGGAAATAGCTGCTAGATCCGAAAGTCCTGAGCTTGAGGCTGACACGGAGACCGAGTTCGAAAAGTCTGCTGCTTGGGGGAGCCCCGCTGCGCGGGTTGAAGCAGCGCAAGCTTATTGGGATCTCTTTGCCCAAAGAGCAGATCTCTACCCCCAACTGGGTGCGCAGGCGGAGGATCTGCTTTCGGATTCCCACCCAGCCGTCCGGCTGAGCGCATCGGTCCGTCTTGTCCGAATTTGGGACCTAGATCGTGATCGATTCTGGCATCTTCTGAATGGGCACCTTACGAACGAACCTAACCTAAGTGTCATCGAGCATCTTCTTGGTGGGGTCGTCTCTCGCTTGATACATTCAGATCAGCATCGAAGTCTAGAGTTGTTGTTGATGCTGTCACAGCGGGAGACATCGGGGTCAGATCGAGAACGGCGTCTGCATAAAGCTATCGCAGATAACCTCACAATTCTTTGGGTCACCTATAACTCGACAGGGGCAAAGGCTGTTATCGATCAATGGGTAGGGGAGCCGTGGAAGCACTCCGAAGCAACAAATACAATCTTAGCCACATTGCGCGACGCCATTGTTGCCGGGATCGCTGATACCCCCGACAAGTACGTCAGCATCCGCCAGCGCTCCCAAACGCTTGTCTCTGACATTGTAAATGCTGCAAATACCCACCTCGCCAGGTATGTCATGGCTCCAGATTTGGACGGGACAGCAAGTGAAGAGGTTCGGGAGTGCGCGCGGCTGATCGACACGGCAGGTATGCAGATGTTTTTTGCGACTGACGAGAACCGCAATCGGTCGGCTGACAACGATTCAGATTTCCGCTCAGGTCTGCAGGTGTTCCTACAAGAAAACGCAGATCTCCTAAAGCGGATCGGCGAGTATGCTCAACCGCACACCACATATTATCTGCTTCAGCTCGTCGAGCGCTTAGTCGATGTAGACGCGGGTGCTACCTTCGATTTAGCAATCAGCATTCTTCAATCGAGTACCCGATTAGGCTATCAAAACGATACTTTGGGGGTGGATCTACTTGTCAAACTCGTAGGTGTCTTCCTTGCTGACCACAAGGAAATCTTTGAGGACTCAGCCAGGCGCGCAGAGCTAATTGACTGCCTAGAAATCTTCATGGACGCCGGATGGCCGGCGGCACGGCGCTTGCTTTATCGCCTGCCGGAATTTATCCAGTGAATCGGGCTGCGTTACAAAACCTCTTTAAGCGGGGGCTCAGCGACCTCCTCATTACGTTAGAGTTGGAGCTAGCAAGACCGCAGCGAGACCCTTACGCAGAGCTCGACCCGAATCGCCGTCCCCACGAGCATGATACGCGTCTGCTATTCGTGGATGAGTTGCTTACACACCTTGGGTGGCGACTTGGCGCATTGGGCAATGTCCTTGAAGAGGCACGCCTACAAGCGAACACCACGAGGTTCATGGACTATGTAGGTGTCGCCGACATCAGTGGGACACCACTCTTGCTGATAGAAGCCAAAGCTTGGGACAAACCTGCGATCTCGGCTCGAGGGGACGGTCAACACAATAGTGAGGCCGCACTACTTGTCGCAGCGATCCAACATATACGGGGAGGAAAGGCCGAGGATACTTCGCCGATCATTGGAGAGTGGGACAGCTATCTGCGGCAAGTCAGCGGTTATGTCCAAACACTCAAGGAGCGTTACAGCCACAACTTACCCAGAGCCGTCATCATCAGCGGCGAGTGGATGGTGGTGTTTAAGACGCCAGTTGAAACTTTCCTAGGCGCTGCTCGGCCAGACGATATCGCGACCTTCACACGCTCACAGCTTAAGGAGCGGGCGGAGGAAATCTTCGACCTTCTCCATCGTTCGACGTTGACCATAGACGCACCGGTGCCTTTGCGTCCGGCACAACTGAGGCGATACTTGGAGCTGGGCGAAGTCTCCGGCGCCTTTCAGGGTGTGCATGTCCACTATGAGCGAACCGGCAGTAAGCTGTTCACCCCCAGACCGCGCATCCTGATCTACCCAGCACTATTCGTTACCCGCAAAGATGGTGCTCTATTCACAGTGATCCACAACGAGACCCCGGTCGAACTCGACTATGGAAGGAATAATGATGATGTCGAAACGCTTGCGCCGCACCTGGATGAAGTTCGCGCCCATGGTGCCGCGCTGGTTGCAGCATGCGCTATGGAACTTGGTGGCGAACTGACCCTAGCTGAGCTTTCAGCCTTTCCGGGCTTCCGTAGCGATCGTTTGTCGAAAGCGCCGGTGGATTCACTACCAGAAGCGGACGAATGGCTCGTCGCCACTGGTAGTGCGACGCACTTTCTCCTCGCAGAACCCCGAGTGCAAGAATGCCGATATCATAGCTGGGCCGAATGCGGAGCTGATGCCACGATGCATTCCGCAATCAGTGCTCGTACGGTCGATCCTCCAGCGTTTTTTGTTGATACTCAGCGCCACCACTGTGCACACCAAGTTGTTCAGGATCGTCGCGAAGCGCGGTGCCTCATCCAAGCTATCGACAGCCGGACCTGCTGCCAAGCATGTATATTTCTGGAGCGGTGCTGGACAGAGGAAGAGCGAGCGGCTTTGCCTTGTGGTCGATAGCAATATCTCAGCGCAATAGCTCGAAATTAGCCCTTGTGAATGGCAGCTATTGGCCGCTACCTGCTAGACAAGACTGGTCGCTATGGGATCGGTTGCCGACTGGTATCACAATCATCACCGGCCTCTAATCGTTCGCAGTTGCGGAACATTTGCTGAAAATTGCGGAACACTTCACTTTCCAGCAAACAATAAAAAACCCCGTAGATCGTTGATCTACGGGGCTTTCAAGGGTTGAGGCCGAGGTCGGAATCGAACCGGCGCAGGTGGATTTACAATCCAAGAATATTTTGAGTAATTACAGTTACTTAGCTTATTTTTGTTTCCGCAATTTCAATTTTTTAGCAGACCTACAGCCAAGGCGGGCCAAGGGTCGCAATTCAAGTTGCGGAACGTATTTCCCCATCCTGCCCCTGGTTCGCGATCAGAGCACCAGTCCGATAGGCTCAGGAGTTACACCGCTATTTCAGGTGGGGTAGCCTAGGTTGATATCCGCCAGAAGCGGTCGTTCGCAATTGGCTGCTTCCGGCCAATAGCAGATACTCGGTTGCTAACAGACAAATTTTCTGGCTCCCCAGAGCGTCGTTGGAAAGTGAAAAATAGAGGTCAGTAGGATGGATCTAATCAGCCAACCTAGCCCAGAACTCTTCTGCAGAAAGGCTAATGGGGGCTTTAGGTCGAGTGAGGTGAATCTCTAACGGTATATCCCAGCTTTCGTCGAGAGCTCTGACCAGACGTCCATCAGCCATTTCCTGCTCGGTCAGGCTTTTTGGTAACCACGCTACGCCCTTGCTTTCCAGTGCCATGGACATCAGAACTGCTGCAAGATGGCTGCTGAAGAGCGGCTTGAGGTGAAGGTAGTCTTCCTTGCCGTGGAGTCGGTGAGCGACGATGCGGCCTAGACCCGATTCCTGGGTATATGCCAAATAAGGCAGTGTTTCCGGGGACGTACCCAAAGTGGCAGAGGCACTCGCCAAGGGTATGAGTACATCCTCTCCGACCTTTTTCCCTGTGAACTGATCAGGGGCCAGCAAGGGTGGAACGTCGGGGTGGCGATGACAAAGCAGGAATTGAACCTGCCCGTGTATCAGCATCTGCTCGCAAACAGCCATGCTGTCTGAATGCAGACGTACGGCGTCTATCGGCGCGCCATTTTCTGCACTTCTCAACCACCTTGGGAAGAAGGTAAATGACAAAGAATGAGTGGCTGCAAACTGCAGCGTTTTGGCGGCCATCCCAGCTACTTCCTGTGCCTCAGAGCGCATCCGGTATAAGCGTCTGGCAGCCTCTTGGGCGCTAGGCAAAATCTGTCTTCCAGCCTCGGTCAACGTCGCGCCCTGGGGGGTGCGTATGAACAATTCGACACCCATCCAATTCTCCAGAGCGCGGACTCTGCGACTGAAGGCAGGCTGAGTAACGTGGCGCGCTTCAGCCGCCCGAACAAAGCTACCGTATTCCGCAAGCGCGGAAAAATCCTCAAGCCAAACTAGTTCCAAGGGCAATGCCTCCTGTGCATAGGGCGCGGCATTAATAGCATTGGGCGGGTGTCATCGCAAAGCATAACGTGGGGCCACCAACAACAAGAGGAACCCGTCATGCGTATCGTAGACATCCGCGAAAAAACTGTTTCTATCGCTTCTCCCATTGCCAATGCCTACATCGACTTTTCGAAAATGACCTGCTCGGTCGTTGCTGTCGTCACGGATGTGATTCGCGATGGTAAACCTGTCATTGGCTACGGCTTCAACTCCAACGGTCGCTATGGTCAAGGCGCGTTGATGCGTGATCGCTTCCTGGCGCGAATCATGGAAGCTGATCCGGATACTCTTATCGACCATGAGAACAACAACCTGGATCCGTTCGCCATCTGGAAGACCCTGATGACCAACGAAAAGCCAGGTGGCCACGGCGAACGTTCAGTTGCAGTCGGCACAATTGATATGGCCGTGTGGGATGCCGTTGCCAAGATCGAAGGCAAGCCTCTCTATCGTCTGCTGGCTGATCGGTACCGTAACGGCGTGGCCGATGACAAAGTCTGGGTCTACGCAGCAGGTGGCTACTACTACCCAGGCAAAGACCAGACCAAACTCAAAGCAGAAATGCAGAGCTACCTGGATCGTGGCTACGACGTTGTCAAAATGAAGATCGGTGCAGTGCCACTGGACGAAGATATCCGTCGCATCGAAGCGGTACTCGAAGTGGTTGGGGACGGTCGTCGACTGGCGGTCGATGCCAACGGTCGCTTCGATCTTCAGACTGGTATTGCTTACGCGGAAGCCATCAAGAAGTACAACCTCTTCTGGTACGAAGAAATCGGCGACCCGCTGGACTATGCACTCCAAGCTGAGCTTGCTAATCACTACGAGCTGCCGATGGCTACCGGGGAAAACCTGTTCTCCCATCAAGACGCTCGTAACCTCCTGCGTCACGGTGGCATGCGCCCTGATCGCGACTTTCTGCAGTTCGACTGCGCGCTGTCCTACGGACTCGTTGAGTACATGCGCACCCTGCAAGTGATGGAAGAAATGGGATGGTCTTCCCGTCGCGTGGTTCCGCACGGTGGCCACCAAATGTCCCTCAACATCGCAGCAGGCCTGCACTTGGGCGGCAACGAATCTTACCCCGACGTGTTCCAGCCTTTCGGCGGCTTCGCTGACGGAATCAAGGTGGAAAATGGTTATGTCGGTCTGCCTGATATTCCAGGTGTTGGCTTCGAAGCCAAATCCGCTCTGTACGCAGTCATGCGTGAGCTAGGCGAAGGCTGATCCCCCTCCATCTGTGGCCTCCTTCAGGGAGGCCGCAGAGTCAGGCGTCACCCACTGACGCCAAGCCACATGCCCATCACAAAAATAAAATGAGGTGCTTCCGTGGAAACTTCCAAGTCCCGCTGGTATAGCCAGCTGTATGTGCAGGTGCTGATCGGCATCGTGATCGGTGCAGCAATCGGTTACTTCGTGCCTGATATTGGAGCCAAGCTCCAACCCTTTGCCGATGGTTTCATCAAGCTGATAAAAATGCTGCTGGCACCCATTATCTTCGGTACAGTCGTTGTCGGTATCGCGAAAATGGGCAGTATCAAGGAGGTCGGACGGATTGGCGTAAAAGCGCTGATCTACTTTGAAATTCTATCGACTATCGCCCTGGTCGTAGGCCTTATCGTGGTGAACATCGTCAAGCCTGGCGTCGGGATGAACATTAACGTCAACGCGCTCGATGGAAATGCTATCAGCAAGTACAGCCAGGCCGCGAGTGAACAAGGCGGTACCATTGATTTCTTCCTTAATATCATTCCCCACACGTTCCTCGGCGCATTCTCCAACGGCGTCATGCTGCAGGTCATTCTGCTTTCGGTCTTGATGGGAGTTGCCCTGGTTCAGATGGGCGAAACCAGCAAGCCGCTGATCAACACTATTGATTTGTTCCTGCAAGGCCTGTTCAAGATCGTTGCAATGGTCATGCGCTTGGCGCCGATTGGTGCGGGTGCAGGTATGGCGTTCACTATCGGCAAGTACGGGATTGGTACCTTGCTGTCACTCGGTCAGTTGCTGATCGCACTCTACATCACAACCTTGATTTTCATTGTGGTGGTGCTAGGCACGGTGGCCAGATGGTCAGGCATGCCACTCATGCAGTTTCTCCGTTATTTCAAGGACGAAATTCTCATCACTCTTGGCACCTGCTCAACCGAAGCGGTGCTGCCACGCATGATGGTGAAACTTGAAAAACTTGGCTGCAAGAAATCTGTAGTGGGCATGGTGCTGCCAACGGGATACACCTTCAACGCAGACGGCACCTGCATCTACCTCACCATGGCCGCGATATTCATCGCCCAGGCGACCAACACGCCACTGACCTTCGTTGATCAGATGATCCTGCTAGGCGTATTCCTGCTGACATCCAAAGGGTCGGCTGGTGTCGCGGGTGCGGGGTTTGTCACGCTGGCTGCAACACTCACGACCATCCACTCCATCCCTCTGGTCGGACTCGTTTTGCTTTTGGGCATTGATCGTTTCTTGAACGAAGCGCGGGCCGTGACCAATCTGATCGGCAATGGCATCGGTACCATCGCCATTGCCAAGTGGGACAACTCGTTCGATGTCGAGGCTTGCGAGCGTGAAATCGCCGCAATGAAGCAAGAAAAGGCGGCAAGCAAGGCATCGCTGGCGCATAAATAAACTACAAAGCGATCCGGTCATTCCCATCTAAACGGTTATGACCGGTAGTGTTTTCCATGCCTTTTTCCGCGTGGAGAGACCTGATTGGAAAGATTGATGGAGCCAACATGATAGAGCGATCACATCATGAATTACGCAAGGTGTTTGGTGAGTTACTCCAGGGAGACACCTGCAAATTTGCAGCTTCCGTATTCGATCCGATCTCAGTTCGGATGGCATGCGACCTTGGCTTTGACGTTGCCATTCAAGGCGGCTCCGTTGCGTCGCTTCAGGTGCTCGGCGCACCTGACATCGCATTACTCACGCTGGATGAATATGTCGAGCAGGTTTCCAGGGTCGGACGGGCAAGCCAGATTCCGATCATTGGGGATGCTGACCATGGCTTTGGCAACGCGCTGAATGTGATGCGAACAGTCACAGAGTTACAGAAGGCCGGCGTTGCAGCCCTGACACTGGAAGACACCCATCTACCGGCCAAGTACGACGAGCAGTCGCATGTGCTTATCGAAAGGGAAGAAGCCGCAGCCAAAATCTATGCCGCGCGATTTGCCCGGTCGGATGATGCACTCAGCATCATCGCCCGTACGAATGTGGCTGTGACCACTTTGGACGACTCCATCGCTCGCACTGCGGCTTATCAGAAGGCTGGAGCAGATGCTATTTGCCTGGTCGGTGTTAAGGACCTCCAGCACCTAGAAGCACTTACGGCACATCTCAGAGTGCCGATCATGCTGATCAACTATGGAAATCCTGCTCTGAGCAATGTTGAAAAATTGAGTGCTGCCAATGTGCGGATCGTGGTCAATGGGCATGCCCCCTATTTGTCCGCAATCAAAGCAACCTACGAGGCGCTACGCGAACAAAGCGGCACGGAGGGGAGCGAGCTATCCCTTCCTGAGCTGCTTTCTAAATACACACTCTCGGACAGTTATCGTGAGTGGGCAAAAACCTTTTTGAAGTCAGAGCACGATTCAAATTGATATTGGAACAGGTGGAATACGCCGTCATGAAAAAGACAATCCTGGCCTTCAGCCGGGTCTCCCCCAGCCTGCTTGAACCTTACAAAGACGACTACGACGTCATCATCATTAGCCCTGAGCTTGGTGATATGGACGCCCAGTTCGAGGCCGCTATTTCGAACGCTCACGGGCTGATTGGTGGAAGTCGTCGTCTGGGTGAAGCTGAGCTGGCTGCGGCTGTAAATCTTGAGATCGTCTCAAGCATATCGGTTGGCTACGACAACTATGACCTCGACTACCTCAACCGCCGAGGGATCATGTTGACCAATACGCCAGATGTGTTGAACGAAACCACTGCTGACCTGGCTTTGGCCCTGATCCTCGCCACAGCAAGACGCATTCCTGAGCTTGATTCCTGGACTAAAGAGGGAAACTGGACACAAACCATCGATGCATCCCAATTTGGGTGCGACGTTCATGGAAAGACGTTGGGCATTATCGGTCTGGGAAAAATCGGAGAAGCCATCGCACGCAGAGGCCGCTTTGGTTTTGGCATGACCATTTTGTATAGCGGCAACAGTCGTAAACCAAAGCTTGAACAGGAACTTGGTGCGAGGTTTGTACCGCAGGAAGAGCTTTTAAGCGCGTCTGACTTTGTTTGTCCGGTCGTGCCATTGACGGACGCCACGAAGAATCTTATCGGACGCAAAGAACTCGCCTTGATGGGCCCGGAGAGTATTTTGATCAATATCTCGCGTGGGCCTGTGGTGAATGAGGGCGCACTCATCAAGGCTCTGCAAGAAAAGAGGATCCGGGCGGCTGGTTTGGACGTTTATGTGAAGGAGCCGCTGACGAACTCCGAGCTTTTTAATCTGAAAAACGTCGTCACCGTACCTCATATTGGCTCTGCGACGTTTGATACGCGCAACGCAATGGCCAAGCGAGCCCTGGAAAATTTGCTTGCGGGTCTGGAAGGTCGCCAGCCGAGGGATCTTGTGCACTTCAAAAAGTAAGAAGAAGTAGGGCGGATTGAGCGCAAAGTCGCCGGCAATATGGCTGCTCTCCGGGTGGCGTACATGGTAAGGGGGCGGAAAGCGTTTTCTGACGCAAGCAAGCTTTGCGCAACATCTGCTTCTGGTAAACGCGGTCTGTCCCCAATTAGCTCTGACCCTTTTTTCCTGCTGGGTATTAGACCTTGTTTTTCAGGCTTTCAGGGCTCCCAAAACATAGGCCATCCATCACCAGGTTCATCAATCTGGACAAGCGAGATCGCCATTCGCTCTGAGTATCCATTTGCCAGATGCCGGCGATGGCTAGAAAAAAGTCATCGTTAGTGATCCCGGTACGAATCGTCCCCGCCTTTTCGTTCGCTCTTAAAAGCAACTCGGCTGCATCTTGAACTGGAGCGTAGCCCGACTTGCCAGGGAAGTCGTAAACGGAGGCCGCTTGTTGGATTGCCGTAGCGAGTCCTGCCTTTGTCATTGCATATTCGGCAAGGCTATCCATCCACTCTCGGAGGGCTTCCTTAGGGGGTCTTGTTGCGAGCAGCTCTTGTGCCAACAAGGCAATCTGCTGCATTTCGAACTGATAGACCTCGAATACAAGCTTCTCTCTGGTAGGAAAGTGGCGATAGAAAGTTCCCTGTCCTACTCCAGCCTTTTTCGCAATCGTACTCAGCGGAACTGCAGGATCGCTGGTCAGTTCAACCACTGCGACCTCCAGAATCCGCTCCCGATTTTTCTTGGCGTCAGAACGCATCACCAACTCTTCAGGCATGAATAATTTTCCCTCATTGCATTGCTAAGCGACAACTGTCCGGTACGGTTTGCAAGTGGACACTTGTCCGCTTAAGTATCGTTTCGGGAGTTTACTATGAACAGCACTGGCAACACGATTCTGGTTACTGGCGGCACCTCAGGCATAGGCCTCGGGCTGGCGCTACGGCTTCATAAAGCGGGCAACAAGGTCATCATCGCGGGACGTCGCAAGGCTCTGCTCGACGAGATCGTGTCGGAACACCCTGGCATTGAATCAGTATTGCTGGACGTCTCCGATGCCCATTCCATCCAGCGCACCAGCGAAGCGCTTGCGATCAGCCATCCGAGTCTGAACGTTCTTATCAATAACGCAGGGATCATGCATTGGGAGGATCTGACTGATCCGGAATACTTGAGTACAGCCGAAGATACCGTGACAACGAACCTGCTGGGCACGATCCGCATGGTGTACGCGTTTACTCCCCAGCTGATCAAGCAGCCTAGCGCGACAGTTATCAATGTCAGTTCGTCTTTGGCATTTGTCCCCCTGCCAGCCACGCCCACCTACAGCGCAACCAAAGCGGCAGTTCACTCGTTCACTCAAAGTCTTCGAGTGCAACTGGAGGCCTCGCCAGTCGAGGTTATCGAACTTGCGCCACCGGGTGTGCGTACCACTCTGCTCGGCCAGGAAAACGACGAGCATGCCATGCCGTTGGAGGAGTTTTTGGATGAAATCTTCGAACTGCTCAAGATTTCTCCCACTCCACCTGAACTCGTCGTTGAGCGGGCTAAGCCCCTGCGGTTTGCTGAGGCAAGCGGGTCACATGATGACGTGTTGAAAATGCTTGCGGGATACAAACCACCGGCAGAATGAGTCATTGCTCTGAAGCGCGCCCTGTGTCCAGGTGAGCAGATTGCATCTGCTTACCTGCAGGCCGAATCGCTCAATCGGTGTGTTCACAATTCCGCTGCCTGATCCAGGGCATTTCATCTGAAAAAAGATTGGGAGCTTCAGAAGCTGTTGACACCTGTAGGAGCCGAGCATAATTTATGTAGCACACTACATAATAGCAGGCGATATATATGAGTTCGACGCAACGAAGCGTGGCCACAGAACTTTCCTTCGCTCTTAACGCTGCCGCGAACCGGATGGTTCGATTGCACAAGCCGTTCCTCGAACCACTGGGCCTAACTTTTTCGCAGTACCTGGTCACGCTTGAGCTCTTGAACGGGTCGCCTCGATCTGTGAGCGACTTGTGTGAACGTCTCGACATGGAGACCGGCACGCTTACACCGTTACTCAAAAGGCTGGAAGCTGCCGGGGTGATTACACGCACACGTGATGCCGTCGATGAACGCCGAGTGCTTATAGACCTCACGGCGTCTGCCCGCGGCATGGAGGATGAACTTCGTAGCATCACTGACAAGATCAGAACGGCGTGCCAGCTCACGCCCGAAGACCTTCAGGAGCTTCATCGCACGCTTGAAGGTTTAGCGCGACCGGCTATCAGTTAATACCTGCCTCAGAAGCAGCTGACAAAGGCATAGCTTTTAAGGTGATGCCACAAACAAATGAAACACAGGCTCTCAGAGCCGCGATGCATTTGTAGAACAGATCGTGTAGGCAGAGGCTCTGTCTGTTAGCACTCGCTGAGGCTTATATTGTGAACATCCAGCTCCCAAGATGAGGAATCTCTATGAACGTCGGAATTATCGGTAGCGGATTTATCGGGGGAACGCTTGCAAGACTGCTAAGCACTGCTGGCCATACAGTA
This sequence comes from Pseudomonas morbosilactucae, assembly GCF_023241715.1. Taxonomy (GTDB): domain Bacteria; phylum Pseudomonadota; class Gammaproteobacteria; order Pseudomonadales; family Pseudomonadaceae; genus Aquipseudomonas; species Aquipseudomonas morbosilactucae. The sequence goes on along the minus strand of NZ_JALQCW010000088.1, from coordinate 78,099 downwards.
AGAGTTTCAAATTCACGCGGGCCGCATACAATTGATCCTGATGTGCTCTCCACGGGTGCAATTGCAGTCACGAAAGAAGAGGCTTTGGTGGGTGCTGACGTCGTAATTCTCTCGATACCTTTTGTACGAATTCCAGATCTTAAAGCGCTTCTCGAAGGCCTTCCTGAAGACAGCGTGATCATCGACACATCCAACTATATACCTGCGCGGGACGATCGATTGGATGCAATCGAGAATGGTCAGCCTGACAGTGTATGGGCATCCGAACAAATTGGCCGTCCCCTCGCAAAAGCCTGGAATACAATTTACTCCGCCTCGCTAAATGAAGCTGGCAGGCCAGCTGGCGATCCGGAGCGCATTGCCATCCCTATTGCGGCTGATCGTGATCATGACCGCGTTGTGACAATGGCACTCGTCGAGGATTCCGGATTCGACGCCTGCTATGCTGGTTCGTTGGCCGAATCCTGGAAGCAACAGTGCGGCACGCCCTGCTATTGCACTGAGGTGACGCTTGAGTCCCTGCCCCAGGCACTGGCTGACGCGGATCTGGCGCGCGCTCGAAAGCGTCAAGATCTTTTCTTCGCGGTGTATGAGGAACGGTTTGGCACAATCGGAACAAATCCAAGCCGCGACTACATTGTTCAGCTTTCGAAGTTGATATATGGATGAATCAGTCGTCACAACAGCACTTCGACGAAGGTTTATCACAGCACAGAAACATATTTAGCGCGAAATGTTAATAGCCTGAAGCGACTTAGTTGGTTTTCAATACATCACCATCGCTTTCACAATAACTGCCTTGGCGACTGAATACCAAGGCGAGCCAGCAGCAATTAAGAATGCGATTACTTTGACATTGCTTATACGCGAGGATTTATTTAAATGAAAATTGGAATTATTGGCGCAGGTAACATTGGAGCAACCCTTGCCCGTAAGCTCTCGGCGTGCGGCCACGAAGTTAAACTGGCAAACTCGAAAGGCCCGCAGAGCATTAAGAACCTAGCCAATCAAATCAGCGTAAATGCGGTTACTAAAGAAGAGGCGGTGTCTGAGGTAGACGTCGTTATCCTCTCAATTCCCTTCGCAAACTACCCTGATCTCAAACAGACCTTGAGTAATGTTTCGGAGAAAACCGTCATCATTGACACTTCAAATTATTATCCGGGGCGCGACGGGGCAATCAAAGAAGTTGACGACGGCAAGCCTGAAAGCATTTGGGTAAGCGAACAGATTGGTCATCCAGTTGTTAAGGCATGGAATGCCATCCTGGCTGCGACCCTTGCTGACAAAGGTCAGCCAGCCGGTTCTCCAACTCGCATAGCCATACCCGTAGCTGGGGGGGATACCAGAGCTGAGACAATCGCGCAGGATCTTGTTGAGGATACGGGCTTTATAGCACTTGCAGCTGGCGACCTTGAAGACTCGTGGCACCAGCAACCAGGCACACCTGCTTACTGCACTGAACTGACCTTGCCAGAACTCAGATTGGCACTGAAAGCGGCAGACAGGACACGGGCGCCTCATAATCGCGATGCGCTGCTGGCCAAGTTTATGGCTCCCGGAAGTCAGTTTACGCACGAGCAAATAGTTGCCACCAATCGTGTCATGACAGCCTGAGTGGGTTTCTTCCAATGTCATATCCCCCACACGTCAAAATCCCCACGGTACACTAACGCTTAGGTTTTTTGACACTTCGGACAGATAAGTTGAACTTTTGTTTGCTACCTGACCGATTGATTTGGTTGGGAGCGGAATAAGTTGAACGTCCGCTTCTGGCCGGTAGCTGCGCTTCGCGACAGACAGCAATCGGCCAGAAGCGGTCATCCATAGAACGCCTCGCAAAACGAGCTGAATGCTAGGAAAGAGTCGTGGCAAATAATCATGATCGCCCTCTCGGAATGCTCCGCGGGGCGGACGATGCAGTTGGAGCTTAACTTTTACTGAGCATGCCTCAGAAAAAAAGCTCAGCCGAGAGTTTCTAGTGCGTAGAGTTGTCGAAAAGGCGCATTATATTCCGGAGTATTTAATTGAGAGTTTGAGTTGGAAGAATGGCGACGAGTAAAGATGAAACAGCAGAGTATTACTGGGCTAGAGTTTTCACCAAAGAAAATATTTTTGAGTACGGGCAGGCAGCTCTAGATCTATGCTGCTGCTTGAGAGTACTTTTCAAGGAAGGTTACGACTCAGTTGTAATTCCAAGTCGCGGCGCAATGCCGATATTTAGGGCTGCAAAGCATGCCTGGTTTAGTGAGGCAAATTATCTTGCCGATGGGGAGAGTCGCCTTGATTCAAGGATGGAAATCCTAGGCTCTCCAATCCATGCAGTGACGATACTACCATTCTCGGCAGACCCAGCCGAGGAGAAACAAACCTCAAAGGCTATCAGGCGTTTCTGGGTTAAGGTTTTGGGGGCGCTTGTTAGGCGGGATGGACAAGATCCGCATTTGACGTTTTATCAGAAATTAGTTAAGAATCTTCAGGGGAAAGAGCTTTCTCAAGTTCTTCCGCGCGATCTCCCGTCTGATAAATTTATCTTTATTGATACTGTTGTTTCCGGGCGGGCAATCGACGAAATCCTTGAGGCGTTCGAACTTGAGGGATTAGATAAATTTCACCTAATTCTTCTGATTGATCGTAAAGGAGACTCTATTCAGGGTGTATACAAGCGGCGAATTGAGGCTCTCGTGGCTGAGGGGCGCTGCACGTTGTTTCACTTGAATAGCCTTTGGACAGAGGATAGAGGCCCGTCTGTTAGTGGAGTGTGGAGCACCGTGTATCCACAGATTCTTACTGAACTTCAAGGGCGGTTTAGTTGGTCTGAAGATTGCTATGGTGCTGGTTCTTTCTACCATAAAGTATCCAGCGCCCAGCTAGATGTCCAGAGTGGACTCGGCAATCCAGATTACAACATGCCTATGACTAGGCTTCATGCCTCGATATCAGTAATGCTTCATTTGGTGGTAACTACTTTGCAACAGCTTGAAACGATGGCCGACGCAAGCCCTGAGCAAAAGAGTACTCTCCTTAAAAAGATGGAGCTGAGCCTTGACCTCCATTTGGCGATGCTCAAAGAAGATCTCGATGAACTTATTTTACTTTCGCCATTAGAGCAAGAGACAACATTAAAGCTTGCCGAGCCAAGAGTTCACAAGAGATTTCCAAAAGCCAGAGTTACCGTTTCTAGTTCTCATTTAGTTCGCGTTGAGTTGCCCCGTGGCGAAATTGAAGATTTATTTACGGATTATGAGCGCGCCATGCGCAACCATGACCGCAACGCGCTAGGGGATGAATGCTTCCGTCAGGAAAACAGCTGGTCAGTTGCAGTTGAGCAGTTACTTCGGGCTAGAGCAGCAGCCATTTCACAAGGCGAGGTTTAAGAAACACCCGCTGCGGAGAGGCGTTAAATCTGCCTAGTTCTCACTCCGGTAGCTCCTGCGCACGTACGGGCTAGATAACCAATAACCTGGTGGTCTTGAACCGCAACGTTGAACAGCGCGGCCCCTGGATAGGCGGAAAGGTATGGGTTGCCCCAGGAACCCGTCGCACTGATGATCGCTCGAGCCTCCCATTTACGGTCATTCGAACGAACGAGCATTCCACGATGTGTTCGCTCAACGGCGATGACATGTACGGGCCGAACGATGGGGAAATCGTAGCGCCCTTCGTGCTGCGTCAGGTAGCTGACAACGTGGTCCTTGCCGGGGTTGCCATCAGTTACCGCAGGCATTGACTAGCCGGCAACCGAGCTCCATGCGGAAGGAGAGAAGAGCGTCAGCGAGTCCCAGCTATGGCGCCAGGCGCCGCCGGGAGCACTTTCTGCGTCTAGCAGAACGAATGACACCTTCTCTCGCCTGAGAAAATAGGCAACCGTCAAAGCGGATTGCCCGCCGCCAATAACACCCCGAAGTTAATCTCGAAATTTCTGGGAAGTAAAAATCAAAAACTGGGTATTTTTCCTCAATTCGCACATTTACTTCCCTTCTGTGATCCTCTCGAAATTACGGCATTTTGCGCCTGCGGTTCGACCTTCAACTCCATCGGATCGAACCAGTTGGAGTGCTCGTGGGATACACGCGATAGGAAGACAGTGGGCGAGGTTGGGCCACGGAAATTGCATGCCGAGTAAAATTTGAAAACATCACCGGAATGCGTCAAGGAGAATACAGTGAAGCGCTCAGACAACTACGGTGCCTATAAACGCCTAAGCAAAATCGGCCAATATCTTCCGCAGCCACTTAGGTAGCTTGCAGGTCATGAGTTTGCTAAATTCCTCAGCGCTAAGCGAGCTAAGGATCTTGTCGGCCGCTTGCTCAGTCACCCCTTCTTGTCCAAGATACAACAGAGCAGTCAAGGCTAAGCCTACTTGGTTACCAGCTTGCTGGAGCCGTTGCCAAGACGAATGACGCAACCGCACCACCGCGTTACCTATCTTGATTTCACGTGTCGATCCGTTGGTGTAGTAAGTAGGTAGAACCTGCATCTGAGTGCTAATTCCCAGCCTGCGAACAGCTTCTACGCCATGGACTTGGATAGTCTCGCCTCTGGTCCTTGCGACTGCCTCCATGACTGTTATCGGGTTAGCTCGAACCTTTTTGCCAGTGTACTTACTCAGCTTAGGGCGCATGTAGATTCCGCGAGCAACACGCTCTAGGACTCCGCTCTGCACCATCCGAGACAGCGCTTTATCAACCGAGGTGCGAGATCCCATCTCTGCGAACACTGCATTAGTAAAAGGCTTACCCTTCTGCATGTGTTTGATACGCTTAGAGATACACTCAGCGACAGACATGAATGACTCCTAACCCTGCGTTAGATTCATCTCTGATTCTTTCAATTATACCCCGGCCAATTTCAGCGAAAGCTGCAAAATACGAGCTTGCGTGCTTAAGGCTTTTTATTTTTTGGCGCTCTATATCTGCCTCTGCCTTCAGAGAGCTTCTTGCGCCAAAATATATTTCAAAAATGATAGATCTTAAATGATCAGGAAGTGCTGTTAACATTTTCTCTGGGGCAAGGTTTGAGTATACGGATGTTCGAATAACGCCAAGATGTTTGTTAATGGTTGTGTATAACCCATGACCAATAAGTGCTAGTCCTGACTTTGTTGTAATTGTGTCGCCCCGGGTTGACAATGTCGAGATCGCATCAGCAACTTGGCTTTTCGTAAAATTAGCGTTCTTAGAAGTATTCATATAGCGCCCCTCTCTTGCCAGAGTTTACATTTTTTACGCCCGGCCGGTTACGCTCTGATCCCATTGATCGCCCTCCGCATGCGTCATGCGATCACTCCATTCACCGTACACCCCGCAAATACATCATTCAGGACAGACAACCATGCGATTAGTATAAAATCGAGCTAGGCTAGCTTGACTCGTCACCGCCGAAGTGAATCACATGGTCCCTCGTATTGCACCTAGAGCTGTCTCGAAGGCACTAGTTCGTAAACCTACGGAGTATCTTACTCACGTCAAAATCGAGGAGCTTAGCGAGCTCAATATTTTTTTGCTCGCGAAGGAAGGTTTTGCATTGAAAGACGCCCAAGCCATGGTCTCGCTTTCTGAGCTTTATTTGTCGTTGAGGGTCATCGAGCGGATCGTTGGTAAGCCAAGCCGACTGAAGCAAGGAAAAAACGATGAATCGATGAACGGTCGACTTAGCGCTCTCCAGAGCGCAATAGCCTTTCAATACGCAAGGGTTCTCGAGCACGCAACGACTGTTTTTGGCACCCTGCGGCTTGCCGAGGAATGGCTTGCCAAACCCTGTAGATATTTGGCTGGCAATATCCCTCTTGATCTGGTGGGTAACCCATTTGGGTTTCAAGCTGTCGAAGATTACCTCGAACGACTCGAACTGGGGGTCTATCAATAACGTAGCGGTTTGATCTAGATGCCTGACCGGTGACGAAGGGGGCGCAAGCTATAGAACGCCCTCCTTCTCCCTCTTCTTGGCCTGCTCCCGCCATTGGCAGATATAATATCATTAGGCCATCATCTAGAAATTAGGCACATCACACGGTGTGCCGCGAATGCTACTTACCCTCAGGCAGCAGAACGTCCAGTCACACCTTTTATTGGCACAAATGCCGACATTAGGACCTAGTCCTAGAGTGGGCTCACACTCATAAGGTTTAAAGATCTTTGCGCGGTGATGACCGCCGTCCCTCAGAGGGGCTTACTGAGCCCAACTCGTCCCTAATTTTCTGAAACAGAAGCTCAACGTCTTGGTAGCTTTCTTTAGCGACGTATGTAGCGACAAGAATGGTGAGTGGATGCACGGCTAAAGCTCCGGCTAACTGGTCCACTTTCTCCAGTGTTGGGCTTTTGAGGCCTCGCTCCAGTGTGCTGAGGTATGTGCGACTGCTTACAGTAGCAAAATCCTCTTGAGTAAGATTTCTGCTGCTTCGGACCTGTTTCAGCGCTAAGCCGAACGCGATATTGAGTTCCAATTTGCTGATCCCGCAAAAGGAACGATGAAGCGCTATCGAATCTTATAGGACTACAATCTATAGTGTTCATTTTGAGGTTTGCCATGTTTACCACCTACCCAAAGGCCGAAATCGTCTTCGATTCTCCCCATGCTCTCGACTCGCATGAGGGCCAGCGAGTTTGGAGCTTCGTTGAGCAGGAACTGCTGCTACCTTGGTTTTATCTGCAAGTGGTGCGTAGGTCTGGACGGGAGAATTACGCCAGTATGCTAATGATGTACCACGCACACGAGCTCAAGCAGTTTATCGACGCGCAGTCGAAACGGGTGTGGGTCGAGCAGGTTCAGTTGGTTACACCTCCCCACATGAACGGTCAATCTACTTGGCTGATGGAGCCTCTGACGATGGCTGGCATCGTTATGGACCCCCGGGATGGGTCGCACTTTCTCGTTTATCAAGTCGCCGGCGGGGCGACGTACTCGTTAAGAGACAATACTGATACGAATTTGGAACCGTTCAGAGTCCTATTTTCAGGTGAGCGTGATCTTCGGAGCTAGGATGCGTTCGTATACGAGTACTAACTTTTTGAGTGGACAAGAAATCGTTCGAACAAGTCATGATAGTGGAGGTGCTATGAAAGTACGACGTACGGTTAAAATGACCAAATGGGCTTTAAGAGCACATTTAATTAAAACAATGGATTAACCATGAACAAATCCAATAATTGGATGGTGACATGTCAAGATACTATGAACGGGAGTGGCGACTTTATTATCAACTTACCACCTGATCTGCTCACTGAGCTAGGGTTAGGCGTTGGTGACGTATTGATCATTGAGGTGGTTAACGATTCGATAGTATTGAAACCGAAGCCCAAGGAATCTACGCCCCCATGTTTTATCGATATCGGAACGCTACTCTGATCCTTAACCTCAATTAGGACTGCTCGCAAGAGATGTTCATGACTCGCTCATAGAAGAGCACCTTTTTTGCTGGATTATTTCAAATCCTAGCCGTTGAAGTGCGAGCGTTCTGCGGCTTTTAACGCCTTGACCGCACAATGTGACTGATCCCTTCGATGAAAGTCTCAGCGACTGACTGTCGACGCCCCAAAGTTTCCTTGAGTCAAAAAAAAATAGACCAAGCACGGCTCACCATCTGTTGACTATTCGGTAAGTCAACATCGCCTGGGTCGGATAAGCTGGACCACCGGCAGCCTGTCCGGCGACGCGGCGATGCGCAAACAGATGCGCCGCAGCCTGGGGGACGAGGTGGACGATTTCATCTGGCACCTGCGTTGGCGCGGCCACGAAATCATTCAGCAACGAGTGAAGAAGTACGGCATCGCCTGCGACCTCAAGCACGGCCACCTGCACGCGGCCTATAAACCCAGCCACCTGCCCGGCCTGCGAGCTGATTACGAAGAAGCCGTGCGCCGGGGCCTGGGCGACGAAGTCAGCCTGCTGGACCGCCAACAAGTGCGCGGCCTGCTGGACAGCGAGCTGTACCACGGCGCCATCAAGAACACCCGCAACCTGCACCTGCACCCGCTGAACCTGTGCCTTGGCGAAGCCCGCGCCGCCGCCAGCCTGGGTGCGCTGATCTTCGAACACAGCCCAGTGCTGGAGATCGTGCACGGCGACACCCCGGCGGTGATCACCGCCCAGGGCCGGATCAACGCCAAGCAGGTGCTGCTGGCCGGCGACGTCTACCACAGGCTGGAACCGCAACAGCTCAAGGGCAAAATCTTCCCGGCCATGGGCGGCATCGTCACCACCGAGCCCCTGGGCGACCTGGCCAAGCGCCTGAACCCCGAGGACCTGGCGGTCTACGACTGCCGCTTCGTCCTCGACTACTACCGCATGACCGCCGACGGTCGCCTGCTGTTCGGTGGCGGCGCCAACTACAGCGGCAAGGACTCCCGAGACATCGCCGCGGAACTGCGCCCGTGCATCGAGCAGACCTTCCCGGCGCTCAAGGGCGTGGCCATCGATTTCCAGTGGAGCTGCGCCATGGGCATCGTCATCAACCGCATTCCCCAGCTGGGCAAGCTCTCGGACAACGTCTGGTACTGCCAGGGCTACTCCGGCCATGGCGTCGCCACCAGCCACATCATGGGCGAGATCATGGCCCAGGCGATCACCGGCCAACTCAGCCAGTTCGACACCTTCGCCGCCTGCCGGCACATCCGCGTGCCCCTGGGCGACCTGTTGGGCAACCCGATGCTGGCGGCGGGCATGTGGTACTACCAGATGCTGGAAAAACTCCGCTAAACCCTGGGCGCTGCTGGCCGCAAACCGGCCCGCAGCGCCTGGCCCCGCCCTAGCGACCCGCCCACAACGTGGCGGGCACGCAGACCCTGCCGTCGAACAGCAAGCGCGCGGTGCGCAACAGGCCGCAGCCCTTGAGCACACCGTCTTCGGTGCGCAGCTCGACACTGAACTCGCCACTGGGGTGCTCCACCGACAGGCGTTTATCCGCCCCCGCCGGTACCTCGGCCACACCCTGGGTGACGCTGCCGGGCAACAGGCAGGCACTGGCCACGCTGACCGCGCCGAACACGCCAATGGCGGTGTGACAACGGTGGGGAATAAAGGTCCGACTGCTCAGGGCACCGCCCGCCCGGGGCGCGGCCACCAGGCACATTTTCGGCACGCTGCGCTGGCTCACATCCCCCAGGTTCATCCGTGGCCCGGCTTGCAGGCGAATAGCTTCCAGGCGCGCCTTGAGCCCGGCATCGGCGTTCAATTGCTCTGGGGTTTCGTCACCGTCCAGGCCCAGGTCCTGAGCCCTGAGCAGCACCACCGGCATGCCGTTGTCGATGCACGTCACCTCGATGCCGTCGAAGCGATCCAGCACTTGCCCGGTGGGCAGCAAGGCGCCACAGCTGGAACCGGCCAAATCGTTGAACTCGACAATCAGCGGTGCCGCGCTGCCGGGCACGCCGTCGATGCGCGCCGTGCCGCTGTATTGCACCTGCCCATTGTCGGTCGGCACCTTGGCCACGGCGGTCTGCTCGGTGTTCTCCATATAGATACGCACCTCGGTCAGCCCCTGGCTCAGCCCATGCCGGGGCGCCAGCAAGCCGCGTTCCAGGGCGAAGGGGCCGACCGCCGCCAGGACATTGCCGCAGTTTTGCCCGTAGTCCACCCGCGCCTCGTCCACCAGCACCTGGGCGAAGAGATAGTCCACATCCACCCCCGGGCGGCTGGAGCGGCGGATGATCGCCACTTTGCTGGTCAGGGAATCGGCGCCGCCAATGCCGTCGATCTGCCGCCGATCCGGCGAGCCCATCACCGCCAGTAATACGGCATCGCGCAGTGGCCCGGCGGGGGGCAAGTCATCGGCAAGAAAGCAGGCGGCCTTGGACGTGCCGCCACGCATCAACAGGCAGGGAATCCGCGTCTGGCTCATGGCATCAGGCTCCTGGTACGTCTTCAAGACGCTCGAAATACTGCAGGCCCTTTTCGGCCAGGCGCCCGCGCATGTTGTAGATGTCCAACCCCAGCTCCCCTGCCGCCAGGCGCAGGCGTTTGTGTTCTTCCAGCTCGCCACGGCGCCGGGCGGCCTCGGCCACCTGGGCCACTTCGGCGTGGCGCACCACCACCACGCCGTCATCGTCGGCCACCAGCACATCGCCGGGGTGGATCAACTGGCCGGCGCACACCAGGGGAATGTTCACCGAGCCCAGGGTTTCCTTGATGGTGCCCTGGGCATGGATGGCCCGGGACCACACCGGGAAGTTCATCTCGCGCAGGGTCCGGCTGTCCCGAATGCCGCCGTCCAGCACCAGGGCACGCACGCCCCGGGCCTGCAACGAGGTGGCCAGCAAGTCGCCGAAGTAACCGTCGCTGCAAGGCGAGCTGGGCGCCACCAGCAGAATGTCCCCGGCCTGGCACTGCTCCACCGCCACATGGAACATCCAGTTGTCGCCCGGGGCCACCAGCACCGTCACCGCCGTGCCGCTGACTGCGCAATCGCGCTGGATCGGCCGCACATCGCTGGCCAGCAGGCCCTTGCGGCCCTGGGCCTCGTGCACCGTGGCCACCCCGTAGCGCCCCAGTTCTTCGATCAGTTGCGGGTCGGCCCGAGGGATGTTGCGCACCACAATGCCGGTCTTGCCGATCAGCGCGCTCATGCCAGGTTCTCCGTCACCCGTGGGAACAGGCTCTGGTAGCCCTCGCCATGAATGATGTCGCGGCCGGCGGTGATGCCGATGTTGCGCTTGGCCTGGACCCCACGCTGCAAGGCCACACGGGTGTAGTACTCCCACAGGTGCTCCTGGCCGGCCATGCACTGGATGGCCTGGTACTTCTTGTCCCACACCGAGGTGATGTCCAGCAGCACATCGGGCTTCCAGTCGCACTGTTCCGGCTGGTGCGGCTCGAAGCAGTACACCGGCGGTGCACCGAGGATCGGCTCGCCGGGCTTGTAGCCTTCGGCCTGGGCGATGATGCGCGCCTCCTGGGCCAGGTCGGCGGCCCGTGGATGGTCGTAGTTGTACGGGTCCTTGAGGGAGTGTGTGAGCACGAACTGCGGCAGCTCGCGGCGATAGACATCGGCCAGGCGCAGCAGCGCTTCGTTGTCCAGTTGCAGTGGGTAGTCGCCGAGGTCGAAGAACTCGATGCTCGCCCCCAACACTTCGGCGGCGGCACAGGCTTCGGTATGGCGCGCAGCCTTGACCTTGGCTTCGGTCATCTGCCCTTTGCGCCACAGCTTGGCCGACTCGCCGCGCTCGCCGTAAGACAGGCAGACGATATGGACTCGGTAACCCTGGGCCACGTGCAAGGCAATGGCACCACCGGCACGCCAGACGAAGTCGGCGGAATGGGCGCTGACCACCAGCGCGGTTTTTTGGGTCTTGGCATCACTCATGGTCGAACTTCCTGTTGGGTTTTTCCAAGGCTCGCAGTTCACCTCGCGGCTGGGTAATTCGTTTGACTGCAACAGCCATGCGTTTTATTTATAGGCACTCGCCCAACCGTCCACGGAAGCCCCGCCACCATGCCCCATGCCGCCATCGAGCTGTGCAACCTGATGCAGATCCGCGCCTTCAGCCAGGTGGTGGCCCACGGCAGCGTGTCCCGGGCCGCCGAGGACCTGTACCGCTCGCAATCGGTGATCACCCGGGCCATTCGCGACCTGGAGGGGCACCTCGGCGTGGAGCTGTTCGAGCGCCAGGCCAGCGGCATGCTGCTGACGGATTTCGGCAAGTGCATGCTGCCCCGGGCACGGCGCGCCATCGACGACCTGCACCAGGTGCCGCACCGGTTGGCGCGGTTGCTGGGCAAGCATGCCGGCGAGCGCTACCAGGCCGAACCGCTGTACCTGTTCAACCTGCGACGCCTGCAGATTTTCACCGCGCTGTGCGAGTCACGGCACATGCAATCGGTGGCCCGGCAACTGGGGCTCAGCCAACCGGCGGTGAGTGCCGCGCTCAAGGTCCTGGAGGATGGCGCAGGGGTGGCGCTGATGGAGCGCACGCCCTACGGCTTGGTGCCGTCGCTGTACGGACGGGAGATCGAGCCGAACATCCGCCGGGCGCTCAACGAACTGCGCCACCTGCGTGCCGAAATCGATGCGCGGCGCGGCGTGCTCAGTGGCACCGTGCGGGTCGGCGCCCTGCCCCTGGGGCGCACGCGGTTGCTGCCGGAGGCGATCATCAAACTGATCGAGGCCTACCCGGGGCTCAGCGTCACCACCAATGAAAGCGACTACACGGCACTGACGGCGGGCCTGCGCTCGGGGGATATCGACTTTATCTTCGGTGCCCTGCGCGACCACGACCCGGGCGCCGGGGTCTACAGCGAGCGGTTGTTCAGCGAAGACATGGCGGTGCTGGTGCGGGACGGTCATCCGCTGCTGCAAGGGCCGGTGCAGGCCGCCGACCTGGCCCAGGCACGCTGGGTCCTGCCGCGTTCGGCGGCGCCGGCACGGCACATGCTCGACGCCTGCTTCCAGGGCATGGGCATCGCCGCCCCCCAGGCCGTGGTGGAAACCGGCGACCTGGCCATGGTCCGGGGCCTGCTGCTGGGCTCGGACCTGCTGGCGGCAGTGTCGGTGCACCAGCTGGAGCACGAACTGCGCAGCGGGCTGCTGCGCCAGTTGCCCCTGACCCTGCCCGACACCTCGCGGGACATCGGCCTGACCTACCGCAGCGGCTGCCTGCACTCGCCGGCGGCCCAGGCCTTGATCGACTGCCTGCGCGAGCGCTGCGCGGGCAGTTGAATCAACTGCCGAAGGCGAACAACGCCTTGGGCGTGTCCCAAAGGATCTGCCGACAGCGGGCCTCATCCCCCACCAGTTCCGCCAAGCGCCCCAACAGCACCGCCAGGTCCATGCGCTGGTCGGCCCGCAGGAACGGCCAGTCCGAGCCCCACAGGCAGCGCTCGGCGCCAAAGGCCTGGAGCAAGGCCTGCTGATAGGGCCGGGTGTCGCTGAAGGGGTAACCCTGCAAGGTGAACTTGCCCATGCCCGACAGCTTGACCCAGGTGCGCCCGCCCTCGGCCAGGCCCAGCAAGGCCTGGAACGCAGGCTGACGCAGGCCGGCGGCCACATCCGGGCGCCCCGAGTGATCGATCAGCAGGCGCGTACTGTTGCGCGCCAGCAGCGGCAGCAAGGCGCTCAACTGCTCGTTCTGCACCTGGATCTGCGCCAGCATGCCCAACTCGCCCAGGCGCCCGAGCAACGGGTCGCAGTGCAGGAAGGGCTCGACCCCGAGCATCGCCACATTCAACGCCACCCCCACCACACCTTGTGCCTGAAGGGCCGCCAGGGCCTCACTGGAAATGTCCCGGGGCACCACGGCAATGCCTTTATGACGCCCGGCACCTTCGGCCAGGGTCGCCAGCAGCAGGCGGTTGTCGGTGCCGTAGGCCGAGGTCGGGCCGACGATCAGCGAGTGGCCGATGCCATAGGCGTCCATCACCGCGTGGTAATAGTCCGGAGTGCCCAACTCGTGCCCTTCGGGGCGATAGGCGGTGTCTTCGGCGTAGGCAAAACGCGCCGGGTCGAAGACATGGTGGTGACAGTCGATTTTCGGCCAGGGCAACAGGTTCATGTGTCTTGCTTCCCGGCCACCGAATACAGCACTTGCTGGTTACGGGTCTTCTGGAACGCCTCCAGGGACTGACCGCGCATGGCCGCGTAAATGTGCAGGTTGGACACCCCCACCACTGCGCCGAGTTTTTCCAGAAGGAAAAAGCTCGCGCCGTACTGGATCAGCCCGCGCCAGTCGAGGTCGCGCACCAGGCTTTGCTCCTGCTCGCTAAGGCCGCTTTCCTCGAACAGCGCCTGCTGCTCGCGACGAAAGCGCTCGCGCCAGGCCGGCTGCACCAGCTTGTGCAGGAAGCGGTTGAGGCGCAGGCCGCGATGGCTGCGTTCCAAGGTGAAGGGATAGGTGCCCGGCAACTGCTCGATGCCCGCCAACTGCCGCTGCATGTGCTGGCGATGGCGCTCGTGCACCGGCGCCGGCACTTCACCGGAACGGTTCTCCAGGATCAGCGTGGCGATGCCGGTCATGGACGGCAGGTAATAAGCCTGGTGCAGCTTCTCGACATTGGCCGACAAGGCTCCACGCATCACCAGCCACATGATCACTTCCGAGCCTTCCATGCCGCCCAGGGTGGCGAACTCGGCGTGGGTCATCTCGGTCAGGCGTTGCGGGTCATTGATCAGCAACTCGATGAATTGTGCGTCCCATTCCGGGTTGTTGAAGCCGCAGCGCTCACCGTGGACCTGGTGCGACACCCCGCCCGTGGCAACGATCGCCACCTTCAAGTCCTCGGGGTAGCTTTCGATCGCCCGGCGCAGCGCCTGGCCCAGCTTGAAGCAGCGGCGCGCCGTGGGGATCGGGAACTGCAACACCCCGATCTGCAACGGCACCACCTGCAACGGCCAACCGTCCTGGTGCGGCAACAGCGCCGAGAGTGGCGAGAACAAGCCATGGTCCAAGGGTTTGTCCTGGAAAAACGACATGTCGAACTCGTCGCTCATCAGGCTGTTGCCGATGTGCCGCGACAACCCCAGGTGGCCACCAATCGGTGGCAGGTCACGCGGGCCACCGCCCTCGTCGGCCACCGCGTACTGGCTGTCCACGCCCAGGCTGAAGGCCGAGTAATGGTCGAAGAAAAACGAGGTCACGTGGTCGTTGAACACATACAGCAGCACGTCCGGCTGGCGCTCCTGCAGCCACTGCTGCACCGGCGCGAAGCCCTCGAAGATCGGCGCCCAGGCGCTCTCTCCCTGCTTGTTGTGATCCACCGCAAAACCGATGGTCGGGGTGTGGGACACCGCCAACCCGCCGATGATCCTAGCCATGCTTACCTCACTCAAACTGTTGGATTGACCAGCGCCCCGGGGGCGCCCTTGATGACTGTGGGCGGGTTGGCCCGGCGATGATTGAGAATCGCCAGGGCGGCACACAAGGCCGGCACCGCCAGAATGATGAACACACTGTTAGCGCCTGGGAACACACCCAGCAATACGCCGCCCATGGATGAACTGATGATTGCCCCGCTGCGCCCGATGCCGTGCATCCAGCTGACCCCGGTGGCGCGCATCGCGGTCGGGTAAAAGCTCGGGGAAAACGCCTGCATGCCGGTCTGCGCACCGTTGACGCACAACCCGCTGAGGAACACCAACGCTGCCAGCCCGTATTCGTTGAAGCCCACCAGCCCCTGGGTCAGCAGGCAGGCCATGCCGAGGAAATAGAACCCGGCGATGACTTTCTTGCCGTCGAAGCGGTCCATCAGGGCACCGACGATCAACGCGCCGAAGGTGCCGCCGAACTGGAACAGGCCAGCGACAATCGCCGCCTGCTGCAGGGAAAAACCACCGCCACGGATAATGGTCGGCAACCAGCCGTTAAGCAGGTAGATCACAAACAGCCCCATGAAATACGTGACCCACAGCACCAACGTGCCGCGGGCGTAGCCCTGGGAAAACAACTGCAAGACCTTGGCTTTTTTCTCCAGGGCCGGGGTTTTCAGGACAAACCGCGTGTCTGCACTGAACACTCCTCCGGCACGGCGCAACAAGGCGCCGATGCGTTCATTGGAGTCGCCGCGCACCACCATGAACAGCGCCGATTCCGGCAGGTAGCGCAGCAGTGGCAGGAGCAACAGCAACGGGCACAGGCCACCGAACAAGAGTGCCGACTGCCAGCCAAACGCAGGCACCAGCCCGGCGGCGATAAACCCGCCCAGGCCCGACCCGATATTAAAGCCGCTGTACATCAGGGTGATCATCAGCCCGCGGCGCCGCTCGGGCATGTACTCGCAGGCCAGGGTCACGCAATTGGGCATGATCGCCCCCAGCCCAAGCCCGGCGAAAAAACGTATCACCGCCATCTCCAGCGGATTGCGCGCCAGGGCCGACAGCAGGCTGAACACCCCCAGCACCAGGATCGACGCCAGCAGCACCCGCTTGCGCCCCAGGCGGTCGGCGTAAGGCCCGGCGATCAGCGCGCCAATGGCCACACCCAGCATGCCGGCCCCGAGAATCTGCCCCATGTCGGCCCGGGCGATGCCCCAGTCCTCGATCAGCGCCGGGGCGATAAAGCCCATCACCGCCGCGTCATAACCGTCGAAGGTAATGATGCAAAAACACAGGATCAGCACCAGCCACTGATAAGGGGAAATCGGTCGCGAATCGACCCACTGTTTTACGTCAACCACGGGGGTGTCGTGCATGGGAGTGCTCTCTAATTGTTATGGGATCAAGCGGCCCTCACCCGAAAGCGCAGGGCGCATGCGCCGTCTTGTGTGATCACGGTAGGGGCTCGGGGAACATTGCGCGGCGGATAATGCTGAACGAGGTATGCGTTTTATTTATGGCGGTTGAACAGGTGGCGGGGTGGGCCGCTGTAACCCTGAAAGTCATGCCCCCTCGATGTGCTAGATTCAGCGCCCTCGCCCACCTGGAAAACCCTAAAGGAGCAGCGATGACAGCAGAGATTTTCAGCGGTGGTTGCCTGTGCGGGCAGGTGCGCTTCGAGGCGCGCGGGCCGGCGGGCAATCCTCACCACTGTTCTTGCAAGATGTGCCAGCGCCACAGCGGCGCCCTGACTACGACCTGGGTCGAGTTCCCTCGGGAGCGGGTGACCTGGACCGGTCCTGGCGGCGCGCCGAGTACGTTCAAGTCGTCGGAGGCGTCCAGTCGGGCATTCTGCGCGGTGTGCGGCAGTTCCCTGGGCGCCCTCGACGACGCACCGACCGTCGCCCTGTTGCTGGGCAGCTTCGACCACAACCACAGCACGGCGCTGATGCCCACCTATCACTCATTCGAAGATCAACGACCGCGATGGTGCGCGGCTGGAGCAGTGGGATGACGGAGCTGGCGACGGATCGGGACGAGCGCATTGCGTCGTTGATCTGGACTTGGTACGGCCAGGATGAGTACCGAAAAATCATCCTGGTGGGCGAACTGGCCCCGGCCCTGGTGTTTCTGACCCAGGACAGCGAAAGCCAGCGCAGGGACATCGGCTGCTGCGCCGAGTGCAACCTCTGGTCCGACTACCTGGAATACCTGGATAACTTCGTCAACCGGTTTCCCGAGCACCTGGAACCGAGGCTGTTCCAATTGCTGCAAACGCTGCTGGCGAGTTGTATGGCCTTGGGGCCGGCGCCTACGGCACCCTCACCGAAAACGGCTTTGACGACCCGCAGTGGCAGCCGCTGCGGGAAGTGGCCAGCCAAGCGCTGGAACAGCTGGGCTGGACGGAACTGCAAGAGCACCTGCCCTCCCTCACCGAGGACTGTCGAGCCGCCCTGCGCAAGTGGCCCGATACCTTGTGACGCAGAGCGTCACGGTCAGCATTCCCACGCAGGAGCGTGGGAACGATCAGGGCTGACCTCGGGTTCCCACGCTCGGCGTTGCGCCGGGGCGCTGACGCAGGAGCGATCAGTGTGTTCCCGGGCTTTGCGGAACCCGGGGCAGTTCGCGTTTGTGCGCGGTCTTGGCGTAGGCCCGTTCGATGATGTCGCGCACCCGCTCGGTCACGGTTTCGCCCATCAGGTAGGCGTCGATCTCGTCGTAGCTGCAGCCATAGGCCGCTTCATCCAACTTGCCCGGTGCCAGCTCTTCGAGGTCCGCGGTGGGGGCCTTGCGCACCAGGTGTGCTGGGGCGTCCAGGGCATCGGCCAGCCATCGCACCTGGGTCTTGGTCAGGCCCGACAGCGGGGCCAGGTCGCAGGCGCCGTCGCCGAATTTGGTGAAGAAGCCCATCAGCGCTTCGGCGCCGTGATCGGTGCCTACCACCAGGCCATTGCTGAAGTTGGCAATGGCGTACTGAGCCAGCATCCGCGCCCGGGCCTTGACGTTGCCCTTGGCGAAGTCAGTCAACTCCGGCGAGGGTTGCAGACCGTCGATGGCGATGTGGCGCATCAGTCCGTCCACGCTGTCGGCAATGTTGCAGGTGCTGATCAGGTCCGGGCGAATAAAGTCCAGCGAGGCCTGGGCATCGCGCTCATCGGCCTGGGTCTTGTAGGGCAAGCGCACGGCGATAAAACGCGCGTCCTGCCCTTCTTCCCGCAGTTGCTCTGCTGCCAATTGGCACAGGCGCCCGGCAGTCAGGGAGTCGACGCCGCCGCTGATGCCCAGCACCAGGGTCTTGCAACCGGCCCCGGTGAACACCTGCTTGATAAAGGCGATGCGCCGGGCAATTTCAACGGCTTCGCCACCGGCCTTGAGTTGCCGGTCGATCCCCAGTTCCCGGGCAATACGTGTTTGTGTGGTCATGCTCAGGCCCCCAGTTGCGGATTGATCAGGTTGACGTTGAACACCTGTGCCGCGTAGCGCAGGAACGACACGTCTTCACAGACGTTCTTGATCGGGTCATCGGAAAACTTCACCACCGGCTCGCCGTGCACCCGCACCAGTTTCATCACGATGCTCAAGGGTTCAACCCCATCGACATCGCAGGCCAGGCTGGTGCCCATGCCGAAACCGAACCGGGCCTGGCCCCGCACGTGCCGCAGGATCGGCAGGCATTTCTCGAAGTTCAGGCCATCGGAGAACATCAGGTCCTTGGTCTTCGGGTCGATGCCCAGCTCCCGGTAGCGCGCCAGTACCTTGTCGGCCCAGACGATGGGGTCGCCGGAGTCCTGGCGCAGCCCGTCATACAGCTTGGCGAAGTACAGGTCGAAATCCTTGAGGAAAAAGTCGGTGCTGATGCAATCGGTCAAGGCAATCCCGAGACGGCCACGGTACTCGTGCACCCAGTTTTCCAATGCGGCGTTCTGGCTTTCCCGCAGCCGCCCCAGTTGCTGGTGCACCATCAGCCACTGGTGAGCCATGGTGCCGATCAGCGGCAGGTCGAATTCATAGGCCAGGTGCGCATTGCTGGTGCCGACAAACACCCCGGGGAAATCGCTGCGCATCACATTGACCACCTCGCGCTGGGCCTTGAATGACAGGCGCCGACGGGTCGAGAAGTCCGATACACGGAACTCGGCGAGCTCTTCGCGGCTGGCGTTTTTTTCCAGCCATTCGAACTTCTGGTAGAGCTTGCGGGTGACGTCCGCCAACTCCACGTCCGGGTATTTGTCGCGGTTGCGCAGCTCGCTGACCATGGCCAGCACCGGCTGCTCGAACATGATGCAGTGCAACATCGGACCACGAACCCGAATGTTCAGTTGGCCGTCGATCTCCGACACGTGGATGTAGCGCAGGTTGAAGCGAAACAGCCCGAGGAACTGTTCGAAATCCGGGGTCAGGTATTCGCGAAAGCGCTTGTTGAACAGGAAGCGCTGCTCACCTTCACGCATCTGCAGGCCGGCGAGCTTTTCCAGCTCCTCGCGAATTTCCGGGATCAGGTGGCCGAGCTTTTCCCGGGAGCGGACGATGAATTGGTACTCCACGTCTACGTTGGGGTGCTGGTGCAATACCGCCTGCATCATGGTGAAGGTGTAGTAGTCGGTGTCCAGCAAGCTCTGGATCACCCCGGTGTCGCGGTCGAATGCACTTTCCATGGTCATGGTTCCTTATGCGCTGGCCAATCTGGCGGTGTCTTCACGGGTGGCGGCAATCGCGATTCCCGCTTGCTGCATGTCCTGGAGGGCCTGGGCCGCGCCCTGCTCGCTGATGGCCCGGCAGGCCGGCAAGTGGATGATCACCTTGAAGCCCGCGGCGGCCAGTTGCAGGGCCGTGGTCTTGACGCAGAAATCCAGGGCCAGGCCGCCGACGATCACTTGGGTCACCCCGCGGCTGTTGAGGTACTCGATCACCCCAGTGGACAGCTTGCCGTGCAGGTCGTGGTAGCAGGCGCCGTAGGGGTGCAGGTCCGGCTCGACGCCCTTCCACACGAAGTAGTCGTACTCGTAGGGCGTGGGCAAGTCGTCCAGCAGGGTGAAACCTTCGGTGCCCGGTACGCAGTGGCTGACCCAGGTCAGGTCGGCGTGTTCCAGGCCGGTGGGCTGGAGCATCTGCGCCGCGTCGGCCACGACCCAGGGCGCTTGCGGGCTGTGGGCGTCCTTGCTGCCTACACGCAGGCCGGCCAGGGTGGCCATGAAATTCAACTCACCGCCGATGCGATCGCCGCCGGCCACCGGCAACTCGTCCGGGCACAGCGGGGTGAAGCTTTTTTGCGCATCGACATCGAAGGAAGCGGTGTTCATCGTCAGGCTGTTCATGCTGGGTCTCTCCTCTGCATGGAACACAAGGTACATGTCATGTACTTTCATATCAAGCACCGATTGAAATTTTTATTGGCCAGCACAAGCTATTCAAGCTGTTAAATATGAATGACAGAGGCATGGCGCTTTCAAACAGCCAATGCTAGGGTACACGTCATGTACCAATAGGGAGAGCCACATGTTCGAAATCGCCCTTTACGGCGGCGCCTTCAACCCGCCCCACGCCGGCCACGCCCAAGTGATGATCGAAGCCGCTCGCCACGCCCGGCGGGTGCTGGTCGCCCCCAGCTTCCGGCACCCGGACGGTAAGTCCATGGTCGACTTCGAGTGGCGGGTGCAATGGCTGCAGAGCATCGTCGAGCACTTGCAAGGGCTGTGCCCCGCCGAGCTGGCGGTCAGCCGCATCGAGGAGCATGTGGCCCGGCATAGCCAGGCGCCGATCTACAGCTACGACCTGCTGGCACGCCTGGCCGACGACCTGGCCATCGACGGCAAGCGCATTGCCCTGGTGGTGGGCCAGGATGTGGCCGCGCGCCTGCCCGACTTCCATCGCGGCGCCGAACTGCTGGCGCGTTTTTCCATACTTTGCGTCGAGGAACAACTGGATGTGCGCAGCACCGCCCTGCGTCAATGCCTGGTCTCGGGCACTGCCCTGCCCCGGCACTGGATAGCCCCGGGCATGGATCCGCTAAACTACCGCCTCTACGCCGCCCACGGACACTGATATGCCAGACCGCAGCACCCACCACAGCGCCTACCTGCACACCATCGACCTCTGCGTGTTGCGTTACTGCCGGCAGACCCAGGCCCTGCACATCCTCCTCAACCAGCGCGACAGCGAGCCCTTTGCCGGGCACTGGGCGCTGCCGGGGATCGTGGTCAACGGCGATGTCGAGGACCGCAGCCTGGACGATGCCGTGGAACGCCTGCGCGCCTCCAGCAAGGTCGACCTTCCCTTGGCCTGGATCGAGCAAGTGGGCACCGTCGGCGATGCGTTTCGCGACCCGCGCTGCTGGTCGTCCTCGACTTTTTACCTGGCGATTGCCAGTGACGCCGCTGAGCCGGCCGCCCACCAGCGCTTTCAGCCCCTTGGGGAAGTGGCGTCGGCAGCCTTCAAACTGCCCTTCGATCACAACCAACTGGTGGCGCAGGTGCAGGAACGACTGCTCTCCAAATCGCTGTACAGCAGCCTGCCACTGATGTTCCTCGGCACTGAGTTCAGCGCCCCGGAAGCGGTGGATATTTTCTCCCTGGTGCTGCAGCGCCCGGTGCTCAAGACCAGCATTCGCCAACGCCTGCTGAAAATGACCGACGCCGGCCACCTGCGGGAAACCGGGCGCAAGAAAAGCGGCGACGGCGGCCGCCCGCAAGCCACCCTGGAACACCTCAAGCCCGCCAACCTGTACCTTTTCGATCGCTGTTTTCTGGAGTAGTACCGAGCATGAAGCCTGTCACCGAGACCCAATGCCTGCTGGAAACCCCCTACTTCAAGGTGGTTCGCGAGAACGGTTATTTCATCATCAGGGAGGCCCAGGCCATCAACGGCGTCGTTGCCGTGCCGACCCTGGCCGATGGCCGACTGATGCTGGTGGAACTCAAGCGCCGGGCCATCGGCGGCCAGTCCATCGAGTTTCCCCGAGGCGCCATCGATGCCGGTGAAAGCGCCAGCGACGCCGCCGCCCGCGAACTGCTGGAAGAAACCGGCTGGCGCGCTTGCGAAGTCAAGCAACTGGGCCTGCTGCACAGCAACACCTCGCTGATCGCCAGCGCGGTGGCGGTGTGCCAAGTGCTGATCGACGAACAGAGCGCCGCCGAGACCGACGGCGAAGTGGACCATGTGCTGTGGGTCAGCCGTCAGGAGCTGATGGGCCTGATCGCCGGCGGCAAGATCAGCGACGGCCATACCCTTTCGGCGGCCATGTTGCTGCTGGCCAGCGAAGCCACCAAGGCCTAACGACCCCACTTCTCCAGGGCGAAATCAACGAAGCTGCGCAGTTTGGGCAGGCGATAACGGTCCTGGGCATACAGCAGGTTCATCGGGCGCCGAGGCAGTTGGTAGCCTTGCAACAAGGCCACCAGCCGCCCTTGCTCCAGGTCCTCCTGGACCAGGGCGTCGGGCAACATCACCACCCCCATGCCGCTGCGCGCCGCCTGATACAAACCGGCGGAACTGTTGATCATCAACGAACCGGAGACCGGCACCCGGATCTCTCCCTCAGGGCCGCTCAGGCGCCATTGTTTTTCCACTGAACTCCAGTCGTCTCCCGCCGGATAGGCGAAGGCCAGGCAGTCGTGCTGCTGCAGGTCTTCGGGCCGTCGCGGCGTACCACGGCGCTGCAGATAGGCCGGCGCGGCGCAAATCGTCAGGGTGTAGTCCTCCAGCGGCCGCGCGATCAGTGCCGAGGGTTCGGGGTTACCGAGGCGAATGGCGACATCGAAGCCGCTGTCGATCAAGTCATGACGCTGATTGGTCAGCACCACATCGAGCTTGACCTGGGGGCAACGCAAGGCGAATTCGCTCAGGGCCGGAGCCAGGCGCTCGGAGCCAAACGTCAGCGGCGCCGTGATGCGCAGGGTGCCGGCCGGCTGGTCCTGCACCTGCTCGGCCAGGCGCTCGGAATCAGCCACCAGCCCCAGCACCGCCAGACAGCGCTGGTAATACTCGGCACCGAACTCGGTCAACCGCTGGCGCCGGGTGGTGCGACTCAACAAGCTGACCCCGAGGCGCTGCTCCAAGGCCCGCAGATGGTTGCCGACCATGGTGGTGGACAAGCCGCACTCCAGGGCGGCAGCGGTCATGCTGCCCGCCTCCACCACCTTCACATACACCGACATCGCCTGGAACAGATCCATTATCAAGCCTGACTTCAAGATGATTAAACAATGGCTGCGTTTATCCAGCCCAGGTGGCTAACGATACTGGAAAACATCCACCACCCCTGGAGTTTTCCGCGATGTCCGCCGCCTGCCTGATGAACACTTACCAACCCCTGGCCCTGAACTTCAGCAAAGGCCTGGGCACGCGCCTCTGGGACACCGCCGGCCGCGAATACCTGGACGCCGTCGCCGGTGTGGCCGTGACCGGTGTCGGCCATTCCCACCCACGACTGGTGGAGGCCATCAGCGAACAGGCCGGGCTGTTGCTGCACACCTCCAACCTCTACAGCATCGACTGGCAACAGCGCCTGGCCGCCAAGCTGACCCAACTGGCCGGCATGGAGCGGGCGTTCTTCAACAACTCCGGGGCTGAAGCCAACGAAACCGCGCTGAAGCTGGCACGCCTGCATGCCTGGAGCAAAGGCATCGAACAGCCCCTGGTGGTGGTGATGAGCAACGGCTTTCACGGGCGCACCCTGGGCACGCTCTCGGCCAGCGACGGGCCGGCGGTGCGCCTGGGGTTCGGCAGCCATCAGGAAGCGTTTATCAAGGTGCCGTTCGGTGACATCGTCGCCCTGGAACAGCTGGCCAGCGCCCACGGCCAACGCATTTGCGCGGTGCTGATGGAACCGATCCAGGGCGAGAGCGGGATCCAGATCCCGCCCCCGGGCTACCTGAAAGCCGTGCGTGCCCTGTGCCATCGGCGCGACTGGCTGCTGATGCTGGATGAAATCCAGAGTGGCATGGGCCGCACCGGGCGCTGGTTCGCCTGCCAGCACGAAGGGGTCATCCCCGACGTCATGACCCTGGCCAAAGGCTTGGGCAATGGCATCCCCATCGGCGCCTGCCTGGCCCGGGGCAAAGCCGCACAATTGTTTACCCCGGGTAGCCATGGCAGCACCTTCGGCGGCAACCCCCTGGCCTGCCGAGTGGCCTGCACGGTGCTGCAGATCATCGAGGAACAGGGCTTGCTGGCCAACGCCAAGCACCAAGGCGAGCAACTGTTGCAACGCCTGCGCAACGAATTGCGGGGGCATCGGCACATTCGCGAGATTCGTGGCCTGGGGCTGATGATCGGCATCGAACTCAAGACACCCCTGCCCGACCTGGCTGGGCTGGCAGCCCGGGAGCAGGGTTTGCTGATCAATGTCACCCGGGGCCAGACCATCCGCCTGCTGCCCCCCCTGGTGATCGATGCCGAAGAGGTGGAGATGATCGTCCAGGCCTTGTGCCGGACCCTGAATACCCATTGAACGGCACTGCCTAGCCGGCGCCCGCACTGAGCGAGTGCGCGCGCCGGCCGTGGCTCAGCGTTTTTGCAGCACCGCCTCTCCGGCCTCGTGGCGCAGCCGCAGGTTGTCCAGCAAGGCCACGGCGGCAATCACCGCGACCCAGAGAAAGGTCAGCTGGAAATCCGCCGTCATCGCCTGCCCTTCATGCCCATGGACGTTCATCGCCAGGCGCAGCAGCAAGGCGCCAATCGCCACCCCCAGGCCCATGCTCAACTGGAAGAACATGCTGAACAGCGTCGAGGCATCGCTCATTTGCTCCTTGGGTACATCGGCAAAACCCAGGGTGTTGAACGCGGTGAACTGCATCGACCGCGACAAACCGCCGACAAACAGAATGAACAGGATCAGCGCCCAACTCATGCGCGGCTCCAGCAGCGCACAGGCAGCAATCGCCAGTACCCCGAGCACGCCGTTGACCATCAACACCTGGCGAAACCCCCAGCGCTGCATCACCGCGCTGGTGAAGGGTTTCATCGCCAGGTTGCCGGCAAACACCCCCAACACCAGCAGCCCGGCATCAAAGGCCGACAGGCCGAAGCCCAGTTGAAACATCAGCGGCAGCAGAAACGGCAAGGTGCTGATGGATATCCGAAACAGCGAACCGCCCACCAGGCTGACGCTGAAGGTGCGCACCTTGATCACCGCCAGGCCCATCAGCGGTTCGGCGCGACGCCCCATGTGCCAACTGGCCAGCAATGCCAAGGCCAGGCCGGCGACGGTCAGCAGCGAACCCGGCCAGAGATGGGCCTGGGCCTGGCCGAGCATTTCCATGCCATACAGGATCGCCGAGCAGGCACCGCCCACCAGCACGAAGCCGAAGAAATCAAAGCGGCGCGGGCTCGACTCCTCCTGCTTGGGCAGCAGCACCAAAGCGGCGATCAAGGCGAGCAGGCCCAGGGGCAGGTTGAGGTAGAAAATCCACGGCCAGGTAGCGTGGGTGACGATAAAACCGCCCAGGGGCGGGCCGAGGATCGGCGCCACCAGGCCCGGCCAGGTGATAAAGGAAATGGCCCGCACCAGGTCCTTCTTCTCGGTGGCACGCAACACCGCCAGGCGCCCCACCGGCACCATCA
Organism: Pseudomonas morbosilactucae; assembly: GCF_023241715.1. Classification (GTDB taxonomy): domain Bacteria; phylum Pseudomonadota; class Gammaproteobacteria; order Pseudomonadales; family Pseudomonadaceae; genus Aquipseudomonas; species Aquipseudomonas morbosilactucae. The sequence continues at coordinate 52,799 of NZ_JALQCW010000088.1, read as the reverse complement.
TTGCCCCGCTGATGCCCTGCAGCACCCGGGCGGCGACGAAGGTTTCCAGGCTGGTACTCAAGCCGCAGAGCAAGGACGACAGGGTAAACAGGACGATGGCCGAGCCGAACACCCGGCGGGTGCCAAAACGATCCGCCAGCCAACCACTGATGGGAATGAACAACGCCACCGCCAGCATGTAGGCGCTCATGCCGATGTTCAGGTCCACCGCCGCCACGCCGAAGGTTTTCGCCATGTCCGGGAGGGCCGTGGCGATCACCGTGGCGTCGAGGTTTTCCATAAAGAAGGTCACGGCCACCAACAGGGCGATCAGGGTCGAGCGGGAGGGCTGCATGGACGGGCTTCCTGGCCAGGGACGAAAAGACGCCTAAGTTACCTGAGGGGCCGGGCGTTGCGCATCCCTAATGGCGCGGCGTTGGCACAAGGGCTGCCGGAGGCAGGAAGACGGGACGCGGAGCATTCTGGAAGGCATTCCCACGCCGAGCGTGGGAACGAGAGTGAGCGGCGAGCCCAGGCTCGGCGTGAAGTCGCCGCCCGGGAAAGCGAGGTTAGTCGTCCAGGGCTTTGGGGGCCGCCGTGGGTTTCGCGGGTTTGCCCGCCTTGCCGGCGGCGGCAGGCTTGGCTTCGGGCTCTGGGGCCGGCGCCGGGGCGGCGGCTTCTTTTTCGGCCATGGGCATCTGGTCGATGGTGCTGAAGATTTCCTTGAGCTCGATGGCCCCGGAATGCTCCAGTTTCTTCTCGCCATCCTTGCCCACCAGGATCACTTTGGTCTGGCCCCGGCGCCCAGTTTGAGGCTGCGAATCAGGGCCATGGTGGATTGCGGGTCCAGGTCCTTGCCATCACGCTGGCCCATGGTGTTGACCACGGTGTAGAGCACCATGTTGCGTTCGGTAAAGGCTTGGCGGTTGGCCGGCTCGTCCAGGGACTTTTTCAGGGCGACCAGGGTTGGGTCAACGGTGCTGGGGGCAATGACGATCAGCGGGCGAGCCTTGCCTTGATCCTGGGACAGTGGGCCGTCGTTGTCGGCAGCCAGCACGGGGCCGGCGACAGCGAGCAGCGTAGCGAAGGTCAATGACCGAATGAACATGCGTCTCTCCTTTGGTTTTCCACGCTCTAATGATTGCGCATTGCAGAAAAAGGTCCAGGCCGCGACTCAAAATCTGACATTTTTTCCCCTGATACTTCGAGCGCCCCAGCCCTCCCCCACGCAAGCGCGCCGAACTTATAGACAGCCCACTACAACGGCACTCATTGCTTTAATGGATACAGATATTCGATCGAGCAATTAATCGCGAACAGCGCACAAAAATGATGCAGATCAATAAACAACAATAGCCTGTGCGATAGCCGCACATAGTTGTTTCTGCCTAACAGTCGATATTTGCCGCGCCAAACATATGGCGTCAGATAACCGCCTCACCAATCCACACCGCCAACCCCCAAAAACTGCGCCATACGCCAGCAAACAGGGGCCTTCGACCCATACATCGAAATAGACTTACTTATTAACCGGCGCACACCAAAACACTTTCACAAGTTGTTCAATTAATGAATGCCATACACCACGGATAATCTCGGGCATTACTTGTTCTATTCGTGCCGACGGCTCTATAGTGCGCACGCCCGATATTCCTGAAAGTCGCCAAACTGTTGTTGGCACTGAGTTATTTCGTACTTCCGAACACTGCCTACCCGCCTGGATTTTTTGCAATGAGCGTTTCCGCCCCATGATTCCCCTTCTGGTCTGCGACGATTCGAGCATGGCGAGAAAACAGGTGCTGCGTACCCTGCCCGAGGAATGGCGGGTCTCGGTCACTCAGGCGAGCAATGGCCAAGAGGGCCTGCAAGCGATCCGCCAAGGGCTGGGGCATGTGGTGCTGCTGGACCTGACCATGCCGATGATGGACGGTTACCAGGTGTTGAGTGCCGTGCGCGAGGAAGGCCTGGACGCGCAAATCATCGTGATTTCCGGGGACGTCCAGGAAGAAGCCGTGCGCCGCACCCGCGAGCTGGGGGCGCGGGCCTTCCTGCGCAAGCCCTTCGACCCCCAGGAACTGCGCAACCTGCTGCACGAATTGCGCCTGCTGGAACCGCCGACACCGGGCCTGCTGCCCACCGCCTCGCCCGCGCCGGTGGTGAGCCTGCGCGACGCCTTTCGCGAAACCATCAACGTCTCCATGGGCTACGCCGCGGCATTGATCGCCAAGGTGCTGGACGTATTCGTCAACCTGCCCATCCCCCACGTCAACATCCTTGAGGCCGGCGAGCTGCAAATGCTCCTCAGCGACGCCAACCGCACCCAGCAACTGACCGCCATCTGCCAGGGCTACATAGGCAGCGGCATTGCCGGCGAAGCGCTGTTGATGTTCCACGACTCGGAAGTCGCCGACATCGCCCGGCTGATGGAACAAGACAGCGCCAAGTACCAGGAAATGGAAGTGCTGATCGACCTGGCCAGCGTGCTGATCGGCGCCTGCCTGAGCAGCATCGCCGAGCAATTGGACGTGGTGTTTTCCGTGGGCCACCCCCAGGTACTGGGGGAACACACCAGCATCGACGAACTGATCCGGCTGAACCAGCAGCGCTGGGAAACCACCCAGGCCGTGGAGATCAGCTACAGCCTGGAAGAACAGAACATCCACTTCGACCTGTTGCTGCTGTTCACCGAAAGCTCCATGGAACTGCTGGCGCAAAAACTCTCCTACCTGATGAACTGAGCCATGACCAAGCGAATGGATTTTGCGGAGTTGCACTGGTTACTGGCGATCGTCCAGAGCATTGATGTGGGCATCGTGGTGCTGGACCTGGAATGCCAGGTGCTGGTGTGGAACAGCTTTATGGAGAACCGTTCCGGGGTGCAGTCCAAACAGGCCATCGACACCTCGTTCTTCGAACTGTTTCCCGAAGTCGAGCGCGAGTGGTTCCGGCGCAAGGTGGGCCGGGTGGTGGCCCTGGGCACACCAGCCTTCACCATCTGGAAACTGCGCCCGCACCTGGTGCGTTTCAAGAATTACCAGCCGATCACCGGCCAAGCCGAGTACATGTACCAGAACACCACCCTGCTGCCGCTGCGCTCGAGCAACAGCGAGATTCATCATGTGTGCCTGGTGATCTACGACGTGACCGACGTGGCCATCAACAACCTGGCGCTGCAGAACGCCAACGGCCGTCTGCAGCAACTGTCACGCACCGACCATCTGACCCAGTTGAACAACCGGGGCTACTGGGAACAGAGCGTGCAACTGGAATTCAGCCGCCAGCGGCGCTACGGCGGCGCCACGGCCCTGCTGATGATCGACATCGATCACTTCAAGCACATCAACGACAGCCACGGCCACCAGGCTGGCGACCAGGTGATCAAGTGCCTGGCGCAATTGATCCGCGGCCACGTGCGCGACTCCGATGTGGCCGGACGCTACGGCGGCGAGGAGTTCGGCATTCTGTTGCCGGGCACCGATGAGGTCGGAGCCTTGACCCTGGCCGAACGCCTGCGCCAGGCCGCACAAGACCAGGTGGTGGTCTACAACGAGCAGGCCATTCGCTTTACCGTGAGCATCGGCATCGCCTGCCTGGATCACCCGGCGCCGGACTACCACAGCCTGATCGAGCGGGCCGACCAGGCCCTCTACGCCTCGAAGAAAGCCGGCCGCAATTGCGTGTCGGTGCACGGTCGCCCGGCCTAGCCGACCCGCCGACTCATCCCCACCCGGAGAAAAATCCGCCCCTTGGGGGATTTATCGCCTGCTCACGCGGTCAAGATCGTCGGCGTTTCACGCCCCATCCCCCTTCTGCCGGAACAAGGAGTCCAGCCCATGCCCACCTCACCCGCCACCGCACCCCAGGCGCAATGGCAAGCCGCCGTACTGAAATACGCCAGCGCCATCAACCAATACGTGCAAGACGGACAGCAACACGGCTGGGACGGGCTCAAAGAGCCCGAAACACCGGAGATCGAGCACCTGCTGCCGGCCTGGCGCGCCGCCCTCGAAGCGCGCAATCGCCAGCCCGCCGATGCCGCCCAGCACCAGGCGTTTCGCCAGGAATGGCCGCCGGCGCACCAGCCCCTGGCCTCGTTGCTCGATAAAGAAGGCCAGATGATTCCGGCCCTGGCACTGCTGGACGACGGCAGCCTGCTGGCCCGCATCGGCAGCGCCTACGAAGGCGGCCAGGTGGTGCGCATCGACGGCGAACGGGTCGAGCCGGTGACCCAGGGCGACTTTTTTGGCCGCTGCCCGCAGCGCCGCTTCTTTGCCTGGTCCTCGGCCAGCGGCATCCGCGTGACCGATGGCTGGAACGGACCGCAAGTCAGCGAATTCCCCTGGCCCACTGGCCGCGAAGGCCTGCCCGAGGGCGTGCCGGTAGACGAGGAAGACGGTGATCCGCTGCCCAGCGCGCTGATCCCCTTTCCCGATGGGCAGCGGGTGCTGCTGGTCAGTGGCGACGGGATTTTCGTGCTGCACGCCGAGGGCGCCACCCGCCTGCTGCGCCGCCCGCAAGACATCGCTCAGGACCTGGCCGACGGCGTTGACCCGGATGACCTGGCCATCGGCTTGTGCATGGCCCACGGTGCCATCTCCCCGGATGGCCAATGGATCGCCGTCGGCGACCAGTGCAGCCATCACCTAGTGTTCAACGCCGAGCTGGCCTTGGCGGCGCAGATCGGCCCTGTCGGTGAATACCCGCACTTCGCCCTGTTCAACCAGCAAGGCGACCAACTGATACTCAATGCGTGCCACTTCTATAACGGCTCGACCCTGGGCGTGGCGGTGGCGGACCTGCCGGGGCTGAGCACCGACTTCTACAGCGACGACCCACGCACCCCGGTGCTGCAGGACGGCGCCCGGGTGTATGCCGGCACTTCCCGCGGGGACGAGTTCATCGTGGGCGATGCCTATGGCTACCTGCGCGCCTTCAGCAGCACCGGCGAGGAGCGCTGGCAGCACTACGTGGGCTCGTCCTTCAGCGCCATGGACATCAGCGCCGATGGCCGCACCCTGGCGGCCAGCACCTATGCCGGCATCATCAGCCTGATTCGCCTGGAGGACGGGCGCCCCGACTGGCAGATCGGCACCGGCGAGCACCGCGAAGAACGCCGCTGGCTGTTCTGGAAAAGCTTCGCCAAACCCCTGGCCTGGTAACCCTGGCCCCTGGCGCGCGCAGTCACCTGGTCGGGCTGCGCGCCCAGGGCAATCCCCCCTGACGCCCTGAAGGCGTCCGCTGGCCCAGCCGAGGGGCCACTACCACGCACCAAAAAGGGCATCACCTTATGCAAGCAATGCATGAGCGACCAATATCCACGGTTTTCGCCCTCGCCAGCCACTAACGCCCCTCCCCGGGTAACGCCTTGTCTACGGCAGAATGGCCCGGAAACAGGCAGGCAAAGCCTCAAAAAACTTTGCAACCTACAGACCGATCAAAAAAGCCAATGCCAGTCCGGCATAATCCTATGCAAATTCGTCATCATCCCCGGGATAAGAGCGTGATAGCCTTTGCACCCTCTGAGGCTTCGCATTACAAACCTGCCCGTTCATCTCGAACACCCGAGCAGAATAATGAAGCCCTGTGCACGCTTGCTTCGATCTTCTCTGCCTCTGTTTAGCGTTTCGCAACGGGCCTTTCCCCTCGGGCCCCCAAGGAAACCGACTGCAAATATTGACTCGTCCTTCCAGGTCGACCCTCTTTCGATCCAAATTCGGAGCTGTTATGTCCAGGCTGTCCCATCAAGATTTGCGCCGTGCCTTCCGTGAACTGATTGCTTCCAACAGCTGCTATCACACCGCTTCGGTATTCGACCCGATGTCCGCGCGCATTGCCGCCGACCTGGGTTTTGAAGTCGGCATCCTCGGCGGCTCCGTGGCCTCGCTGCAGGTCCTGGCGGCCCCCGACTTCGCCCTCATCACCCTCAGCGAGTTCGCCGAGCAAGCCACGCGCATCGGCCGTGTCGCCCAACTGCCGGTACTGGCTGACGCCGACCACGGCTACGGCAACGCCCTCAACGTGATGCGCACCGTGGTCGAACTGGAGCGCGCCGGTGTGGCCGCCCTGACCATCGAAGACACCCTGCTGCCGGCCCAGTTCGGACGCAAATCCACGGACCTGATCACCGTCGCCGAAGGCGTTGGCAAGATCCGCGCCGCGATTGAAGCCCGGGTCGATCCGGAGCTGGCGATCATCGCCCGCACCAACGCAGGGATCCTGCCGGTCCAGGAAATCATCAGCCGCACCCAGAGCTACCAGAAGGCCGGGGCGGACGCGATCTGCATCGTTGGCGTGCGCGACTTCGAGCACCTGGAACAGATCTCCGAACACCTGAGCGTACCGCTGATGCTGGTCACTTACGGCAACCCGCTGCTGCGTGACGACGCTCGCCTGGCCGAGCTGGGAGTGCGGATTGTGGTGGACGGCCATGCGGCCTACTTCGCGGCGATCAAGGCCACCTACGACTGCCTGCGTGAACAGCGGCAGATCTTCACCCAGGCCTCTGACCTGAGTGCCACCGAGCTGGCCCACACCTACACCCACCCCGATGACTACATCGTCTGGGCCAAAGAGTTCATGAGCGTCAAAGAGTGAAACCGGGGCCTCGCCAAGGCGAGGCATAACCCCCCTTACACACGGGGGGCGAAGGCGCCTTCGACGCAATCCAGAATCTGCCCGATGGTCCAGGGCTTGCGAATGAACGCCACCGGATGACGCACACCTGAGCTTTCAGGGGTCTCGAAACCGGACATGATCACGATGGGTATGTTCGGCCAGCGATCACCCACCCGATTAGCCAGACTCGCACCATTCAATACCCCCGGCATGGTGATGTCGGTGAGCAACAACCCCACCTCCCCCGCATGCTCTTGTAAAAATACCGCTGCCGCATCGGCACCGCTTTCTGCGCGAGTGGCAAAGCCTTCGTCCTGCAGAATCTCACAGAGAAATTCCAGGACCGTGGGTTCATCCTCGACCACGAGAATCAAGCGCGCGGCGCCCTCAGGGTTCAGTGACGATACTGCAGACATGAGGGTGACACTCCCTGTTGTGTTGACCTTTGCACGGACGGTAGCCCGCTACCTACGAGGTATGAGCAGCCCCTTGACGATAAATTCATTCTTCCTGCGGGCGGAAGTTATTTTTGCTTAAATTGTGCCCGCCCGAGCCGCTGCCACAGGTCGCAGCCCATGCGCCGGAACTTATCGGCCCGGCGCCTGCCAGAACCCGGCAGATCGGTTCGCTAGGAGCCGTTAATCGTCAGTAGTCGCCAAAAAGGATGCTCAACGACATGCCACATCACCCAGACCATTCATGGTTCGAAGCTGCCTGGGCACAACGGGAAGAACAGCTGTACCCGACGCTGTTCGGCGCCCTCGGCCCCGGCATCTACCCCCTGGACGGGGCGCTGTTCAGCGAGCGCCTCGGGCAGACCGACATCGACCCGCGCTGGCTGACCATCGGCGTCTTCGAGTCGCCGCCCAACGCCCAGCGCGACAGCTGGCTGTACGTCACTTCCGGCCTGTCCAACGCCTGGCACGATGCCCAACCCGAGCCGACAGGCGCGTCCGGCATGGGCCAGGAACTGCTTCTGGAAAGCCGTGAGCAAGCGCCCTGGGCCCTGTCCCTGCTGCGCAAGCTGGCGGGCTACCAGATCCTCCTCGATGCCGGGCGCTTCCCGGAACAGGTGCCGCTGAATGCCTGGGATCGCATGCCCATGGGCGTGGCCATCGACGGCGCCGACAGCCTCCTGCAGACCTTGCTGTTTGTCCCGGCCCCGACCTTCAGCGACAGCTACGCACTGCTGTCCGGGCACTTCGAGTTCTTGCAGGTTATCGGCCTGAGCCAGGGCGAACACGCCTGGGCCAAGGAGCATGAATACGAGCCGCTGCTGCAACGCCTGCTAGACGCCCGGGCAGCGCCGGTGATCGATCCCGCGCGCGACAGTGCTGTGAAACTGGGTGCCGCCTGTGCGACGCCCATGGACTATTATTTTTTTGCCCAGGTCCGGGCAATGATGGGTTAGATTCAGCCTGCAAAGGCTTTTATGCGGGCGTTTGCTTTATTCACTGACCGCCATAGAAAATACCCAGCCCCAGCGGTCAGATTCATTGCCGACCTTTTTTTGCCACTGGCCCACGGGCGCGGTGGTTCTGCTTTCAGGGAACTCAGAATGCCCCCACGACACGTCATCAACGCCTCGGTCAGCCCGAAAGGCAGCCTGGAAACACTCTCGCAACGAGAAGTCCAACAACTCAGCGAAGCCGGTTCCGGCAGCATCTACACCCTCTTCCGCCAGTGCGCCCTGGCCATCCTCAACACCGGCGCCCACGTTGACAACGCCAAGACCATCCTCGACGCCTACCACGACTTCGAAGTGAAGATTCACCAGCAGGACCGCGGCGTGCGCCTGGAACTGTTGAACGCTCCCGCCGATGCCTTCGTCGACGGCGAGATGATCGCCAGCACCCGCGAAATGCTCTTCAGTGCCCTGCGCGACATCGTCTACACCGAGAACGAACTGGACAGCCAGCGCATCGACCTGGACAGCTCCCAAGGCATCACCGACTACGTTTTCCACTTGCTGCGCAACGCCCGCACCCTGCGCCCCGGTGTGGAGCCGAAGATGGTGGTGTGCTGGGGCGGCCACTCGATCAACACCGAAGAATACAAGTACACCAAGAAGGTCGGTCACGAACTGGGCCTGCGCAAACTGGACATCTGCACCGGCTGCGGCCCAGGCGTGATGAAGGGCCCCATGAAGGGCGCAACCATCGCCCACGCCAAGCAACGCATGAGCGGCGGCCGCTACCTGGGCCTGACCGAGCCGGGCATCATTGCCGCCGAAGCGCCGAACCCGATCGTCAATGAACTGGTGATCCTGCCGGACATCGAGAAGCGCCTGGAAGCCTTCGTCCGCGTCGGCCACGGCATCATCATCTTCCCCGGCGGCGCCGGCACCGCCGAAGAGTTCCTGTACCTGCTGGGCATCCTGATGCACCCGGACAACCGCGACCTCCCATTCCCGGTGATCCTCACCGGCCCCAAGAGCGCGGCGCCGTACCTGGAGCAGCTCAACGCCTTCGTCGCCTCGACCCTGGGCGAAGCGGCGCAGAAGCACTACCAGATCATCATCGACAACCCGGCGGAAGTGGCCCGGCAGATGACCGAGGGCCTGAAGACCGTCAAACAGTTTCGCCGCGAGCGCAACGACGCCTTCCACTTCAACTGGCTGCTGAAAATCGACGAAGGCTTCCAGCGCCCGTTCGACCCGACCCACGACAACATGGCCGGCCTGCAACTCAACCATCAGTTGCCGCCCCATGAACTGGCCGCCAACCTGCGCCGCGCGTTCTCCGGCATCGTCGCCGGCAACGTCAAGGACCAGGGCATCCGCCTGATCGAACAGAAAGGCCCGTACAGCATCCACGGTGACCCGGCGATCATGCAGCCCCTGGACCAACTGCTCAAAGCCTTCGTCGAGCAGCACCGCATGAAGCTGCCGGGCGCGCCGCCTACGTGCCGTGCTACCGCGTGGTCAGCTGACGCTTCCTGACGCCCTCGGCAGTCCAATGACGCCGCGTTCCCTTGCCGGGAGCGCGGCGTTTTTCATTCCCGGGTTACCCGCTCCGGAACCCGTCACCCAGCAGCACTTCACCTTTGGCTATAGGCATAAGAATTTCCTAGAGGGCAGGACACGCAAAGCTCCCTACCATGCGCCAGACCCCGCTGAGCGGGGGCCCTCAAGGAAAACACGCGGCGCCCTGCATGACCGTGCGGGGCTGCTGGCGCGTATAGGCGGAGAGCAGCATGCAACGTATAAAAAATCCGGGGACCATGTATCCCTCCCCTCTGAAGCCCCACCCATTGACCCTCGCGCTGGCAATGGCCTGCGCCCTCCCGGCCCAGGCCGAAGATTTCAGATGGGGAGAGATCAGTGGCCGCTTCGACTCGTCGCTGTCCATTGGCGCCAGTTGGGGAATGCGCGATGCCGACAACCGCTTCATCGGCGTGGCCAACGGCGGCAGCGCCTCGACCCGCACCGGCGACGATGGCCGGCTGAACTTTCGCAAGGGCGAAACCTTCTCCAAGACCTTCAAGGGCCTCCACGATCTGGAGCTGAGCTACGGTGATACCGGGCTCTTCGTCCGCGGCAAATACTGGTACGACTTCGAACTCAAGGACGGCCGCCAGCACCTCTACGACATTGACGATCACGGCCGTGACCGCGCCGCCCGGGCCTCGGGTGCGGAACTGCTGGACGCCTTCCTCTACCACCACTACAGCATCGCCGATCTGCCGGGCAGCGTCCGGGTCGGCAAGCAAGTGGTGAGCTGGGGCGAAAGCACCTTCATCGGCAACTCCATCAACGCTATCAACCCCGCCGACGTGGCCGCCCTGCGCCGCCCCGGCTCGGAGCTCAAGGAAGGCCTGATCCCGGTCAACATGCTCTACCTGAACCAGGGCCTGAGCGACAACCTGTCCATCGAAGCCTTCTACCAACTGACTTGGCAAAAGACCGTGCTGGACAACTGCGGCACCTACTTCGGCGGTGATGTGGCCGCCAAGGGCTGCGACTTCGGCATGACCGTCAACGGCAGCGACTTCGACCGCGACGCCCCAAGCTATGGCTACGTGCCCCGACTCAACGACCAGGATGCGCGCAACAGTGGTCAGTTTGGTGTGGCCCTGCGCTGGACGGTGCCGGAGCTCAACGAAACCGAATTCGGCTTCTATGCCCTCAACTACCACAGCCGCACCCCGGAAAGCGCCTGGCAGGTGGGCCGGGGCGCGTTCCTCGACCCGGTGGGCGGCCTGGCTGGCCAGGGCGGCATCAGCACCGCACGCTACTACCTGGAATACCCGGAAGATATCCGCCTCTACGGCCTGAGCTTTGCCACCAACATCGGCAGTACCGCAGTGTCCGGCGAGATCAGCTACCGACCGAACATGCCCCTGTCCCTCAACAGCACCGACGTCTCCACCGCGGCCACACTGGGCTCGGCCGCCACTAACCCGGCCATCAACGCCGGCCTGCCGATCTTCGACAGCGGCTGGGCCAGCTCGGCCTACGGTTCGCGGATCCAGGGCTACAAACGCATGCCCTACACCCAGGCCCAGCTCACCGCGATCCAGGCCTTCGACCAGGTCCTGGGCGGCGACCGCCTGACCCTGGTGGGGGAAGCCGGTTTCGCCCATATCGGCGGCCTGGACAGCAGCGACGGCTCGGGCCTGCGCTTTGGCCGCAACAGCGTCTACGGCAACGGCGAGCTGGCCCAGGCCGGCAACGCCGCGCTGCTGGGGGTGTCCGGCAACGACATCTGCCGCGCCCTGAACTCGGCCAACCCCGGCCAGTGCACCGACAAGGGCTTCTACACCCAGAACGCCTGGGGCTACCGGCTGCGGGCAGTGCTGGAGTTCAACGACGCCATCGCCGGTGCCAACCTCAAGCCCAACCTGTCGTTCTCCCACGATGTCGAGGGCTACGGCCCGACCTTCAACGAAGGCAACAAGGCCCTGAGCATCGGCCTGGATGCCGACTTCATGTCCAAGTACACCGCCAGCCTCAGCTACACCGACTTTTTTGGCGGCGATTACAACACCAACACCGACCGCGACTTCCTTGCCCTGAGCCTGGGCGTGAGTTTCTAGAGTCCGCTGCCCTATCGAGGTTAACCATGAGACATCCCCACCTGCTGCAGATTGGCTGCTTCACCCTGAGCCTGCTGGCCGGCCCCGTGCTGGCGGCAGTCTCCAGCGAACAGGCGGCACGCCTGGGCAAGGACCTGACCCCGGTGGGTGCCGAGCGCGCCGGCAACGCCGATGGCAGCATTCCGGCCTGGACCGGCGGCCTGCCCACCAGCACCGGCAAGATGGACGCCGACGGTTTTCTGCAAGACCCCTATGCCGGGGAAAAACCGCTGTTCACCATCACCGCCGAGAACCTTGAGCGGTATCGCGCCAAGCTCAGCCCCGGCCAGTTGGCGATGTTCAAGCGCTACCCCACGACCTACCGAATGCCGGTCTACCCGAGCCATCGCAGCGTCAACCTGCCGCAAAAAAGCCTCGACGCCACGCTGAGCAATGCCAGCCGCACCACCCTGGTGGAAGGCGGCAACGGCCTGGAGAACTACAGCCCCGGCGCGGTGCCGTTCCCCATTCCCAAGGACGGCCTGGAGGTGATCTGGAACCACATCGGCCGCTACCGAGGCGAGAGCCTCAAGCGCATCGTCATGCAGGCCTCGCCTCAGGCCAACGGCAGCTTCACCCCCAGCGTGGTCAAGCAGGAGCTGGCCTACCCCACGGGCCTGAGCGACTACCAACCGGCGGAAATGGCCAACATCCTCAACTACTACCGTGAGGAATTCCTTTCCCCGGCGCGCCTGGCGGGTGGCGTGCTGCTGGTCCACGAGACCATCAACCAGGTCAAGGAACCGCGCATGGCCTGGCAATACAACGCCGGCCAGCGCCGGGTGCGGCGCGCCCCGCAGATTGCCTACGACAGCCCGGCCGCCGAGGGCATGCGCACCCTCGACGACTTCGACCTGTTCAACGGCGCCCCGGACCGTTTCGACTGGAAGCTGGTGGGCAAGCAGGAAATGTACATTCCCTACAACAGCTACCGCCTGGAATCACCCACGCTCAAGTACACAGAGATCGTCCAGGCCGGGCACCTGAACCCGGAGCACACACGCTATGAACTGCACCGGGTCTGGCACGTGCAGGCGACGCTGAAACCCAGCCAGCGCCACGTCTATTCCAAGCGCGACCTCTACATCGACGAGGACAGCTGGCAAGCAGCGATCACCGACGCCTACGACGGTCGTGGCACCCTGTGGCGCGTCGCGGAAGGCCACGCCAGTTTCTTCTACGACGTCCAGGTTCCGTCCTTCGCTGCCGAAGCCCACTACGATGTGCTGTCCGGGCGCTACGCGGTGAACTCCCTGCGCAACGAAGAGAAGAACAGCTACCAGTTCAACCTGCCCTTCAGCCGCAAGGAGTTCACCCCTTCAGCCTTGCGGGCCACCGGGATTCGTTGAGCCGGTTTAACAAATTGGTACGTCTCCGATCCCCCGGGGTGGGGGTTTTGGCTTAGATTCAAACCCCCATTCCCACTCGGTACCCCGCCATGAAGCTGCATCAGCTGCGCGCCCTCGTCTCCATCTGCGAAAGCGGCAGCATCCAGGAGGCTTCGCGCCTGCTGCACATCTCGCAACCGGCCCTGTCCAAGGGCATCAAGGAACTGGAAGCGGAATTGGGCGTGCCGCTGCTGATCCGCTCCAATCGCGGCATAACCGCCACTGAATACGGCGAGCGCCTGGTGCGCCGCGCACGGCTGATCCTGGAGGAGGTACGCCGCGCCGCGGAAGAAATCGACACCCTCAAGGGGCGCATGGACGGTAAGCTGTCCATCGGCGTGTCGCCGGTCACCCCCGGCCCGCAGTTTGTCAGCAGCCTCAATCGCTATCGCCAGCGCTTCCCCAAGGTCCAGGTACAGATCCACGAACTGCGCCCCTCGAAACTCATGGAAGGCTTGCGCGAAGGCCAGCTCGACATGGCCCTCAGCTCACTGCCGCCGTCGCGCAATACCGATGGCTTCCATTGGGAAGAACTCTACGCCCAGCCCACGGTGCTGGTGGTGCGCAAGGACCATCCACTGCGCCATGCCCGGCATTTGCATGAACTGCGGGAACAGGAATGGCTGCTGCAGGATTCCCTGGAGCAATCCAGGGTCGGGGTGATGTTCGAGGAAAACGGCGTGGCGCCGCCACAGAACGTTATCGAATGCGCGTCGGTGGTGCTCTTCGCCGAACTGGCGATCACCAGCGATGCGGTCAGCTATTGGTCGCTGCGGGTACTGGAAAGCGCACCGATGCTGATGGCGAAGCTGGAAATCCTGCACATCGTCGAGCCGGTGCCACCAATGAACATCTCCCTGGTGTGCCGCGATCAGGAACTGATGACCCGCGAGGCCAAGGCCCTGGCCGATGATCTGATCTACGTCTACAAGGGGCCGTCGAAGCCGCTGCCGAACCTGGTGCCGGCGATTGCCTGAACCCCCGCTGCCGTTCCTTGATAACCACAACCGATAAGCATGCCCAGAGGTGATTATTCAGCACTGGGCCGCTCGGGCATGCTGCGGGCCACCGTCAGCCGCTCGGAAATGGACCCCATGACAGCGCCCCACTCGCCCCTGATCCCGCAAATCCTCGCCTGGCAGGACAGCTTCGCCCAGCTGCGACGAGACCTTCACCAGCACCCGGAACTGGGGTTTGCCGAACAGCGCACCAGCGAACGTGTCGCCCAGAGCCTTGAGCAATGGGGCATCGAGGTCCACCGCGGCATCGGCGGCACCGGCGTGGTGGGCGTGCTGCGCAACGGCAGCAGCACACGCAGCCTGGGAATTCGTGCCGACATGGACGCCCTGCCAATCCATGAACAGAGCGGCGTTGCATGGCAAAGCCGACAACCGGGCACCATGCATGCCTGCGGCCATGACGGGCACACCGCGATCCTGCTGTGTACCGCCCGCTACCTGGCCGAAAGCCGGCAGTTCGACGGCACCGTCCACCTGATTTTCCAGCCGGCCGAAGAAACCCTCGGCGGTGCCCGACGGATGATCGAGGACGGGCTGTTCGAGCGTTTCCCCTGTGATGCGGTGTACGCCCTGCACAACATGCCGACCTTGCCGGTGGGGGTATTCCTGACCCAGCCCGGGGCCATGAGCGCCTCTTCGGACAACGTGCACATCCGCCTGATCGGCGTCGGTGGCCACGGCGCCATGCCCCACAAGACCAGGGACCCGGTAGTGGCCGCCGCCGAACTGGTGCTGGCCCTTCAATCCATCGTTGCGCGCAACGTGCCGGCCGGCGAAGTGGCGGTGATTACCGTGGGCGCATTGCACGCCGGTGAAGCCGCCAACGTGATCCCCGATCACGCCACCCTGGCGCTGAGCGTACGCACCACGAACCCGCAGATCCGCGCCCTGCTCAAGCAACGCATCGGCGAAGTGGCCCGGGGCGTCGCCGCCACCCATGCCCTGGAACTCGACTATCAGTACGAAGAACGCATCGGCGTGCTGCTCAACACCCCGGCCGAAACCGCCCTGTTGCAGCAAGTGGCCCGGGACCTGCTAGGCCCCGAGGGGCTAATGACCAGCATTCCCAGCGGCTTTCTCGGCAGCGAGGATTTTGCCTCGATGCTCGAACAACGGCCCGGCTGCTACATCGTCATGGGCAACGGCACCGAAGGCGCCCACGGCTGCATGGTGCACAACCCCGGCTACGACTTTAACGACGCCGCCCTGCCCTATGGCGCCAGCCTTTGGGCCCGGCTGGTGGAAACCGCGCTGCCCCGGACTGAAGAGCGCCCCACTGAAGAGTCGCACACTGAATAGCCTCGAACTGAATAGCACTGCCGAACAGCCCAGCCCTGAATAACAACACGCCAAGGACAGAGACCCGCCATGTCGACACCCGCCACAAAACCCCGCGCCCTGATCATGGCCCTGCTGATGGCGGTGATGGTCATCAGCGTGCTGGACAAGACCATCTTCGCCTTCGCCGGGGTGCAGATCATCGAAGAGCTGCAACTGACCCCGGAGCAGTTCGGCTTCGTCGGCAGCGCGTTTTTCTTCCTCTACTCGATCTCCGGGATCGCCGTGGGCTTTCTCGCCAATCGCTTCCCCACCCGCTGGATTCTCAGCGTCATGGCCCTGGTCTGGACCAGCGCCCAACTGCTGGTGACCGTGGCCGGCAGCCTCGGCGCCCTGACCGCCAGCCGCCTGTTGCTGGGGGCCGGCTGCGGCCCGGGCACAGCGGTGACCCAGCACGCCGCCTTCAAGTGGTATGGGATTCGCGAGCAGGTGCTGCCGGCCTCGCTGATCCAGGTCTCGATCATGCTTGGTGGCCTGCTCGGCGCCCTGGCCCTGCCCTACGCCATCAGCCACTTCGGCTGGCGCAGCGCCTACCTGGCCCTGGCGATCCTGAGCCTGGGCTGGGCACTGCTGTGGCTGCTGTTCGGTGCCGAAGGCCAGCACCAGGAAGAGCAAGGCCCGGCGCCGCAGGAGGCGCGCATTCCCTATCGTCACCTGCTGCTCAACCGCACCTTTGTCTGGATCTCGCTGATGTGCTTCCTGGCCTACCTGCCCAACGCCCTGTCCTTCAGCTGGTCGGCGGTGTACATGCAAAAAGGCCTGGGGCTGAGCCCGATGCAGACCGGCTACGTGATGTTCACCGCCACCCTGGGCATCATCGTCCTCAACGTGCTGGTCTCGGCACTCTCCCAACGCATGCTCCGACGCGGCCTGGGCGAGCAGCGCAGCCTGGTGCTGCCGCCGATGCTCTGCTGCATCTTCGGCGGCCTGGCGTTCTGCGCCCTGGGCGCCCTGCACGACGAGCTGTGGCTGAAGTTGACGCTGTTTGTCAGCGGCGCGGTGCTGCTCAACGGGGTGTTCGCCTTTGGCATGACCATCACGTCCCATATTTCGCCGTCGATCCAGCGCGGCGCCATGCTGGCCATCCACGTCGGCAGCATGACCTTCTCCGGCATGCTCGCGCCCTGGCTGGTGGGGCGCCTGGTGACCCTGTTCGACCATGACATCGCCCGGGGTTTTGAAACCGCCCTCAACGGCATCGGCTTGGCCACCCTGGTCTGTGCCCTGCTGGGGCTGTGGGTAATCACCCCCCAAGCCACTCGCCAGCGCCTGCTGGACCTCGCGCCCGCGCCCCTGGCCGACACCGCCCGGCCCGTGTAGCGCCAGCCCGGCGCGCCAGGCCAGGGCGCGCCATTCCCTTGATGATGATCCGCAGCGGCCCCACTCCAGGGCGCCGGGCCTCGCCGTGGATTGCTCACCCTCGATACACCCAGGAAGCTTCCATGACCCTCGCCTGTTTTTCCGCCACCTACGCTGAAGCCCGCCACAAATTCCTCGACGCCTGCGCCCGACGCGGGTCCTTGGTGCAGTCCTATGTGCACCCGCTCAAGGGCCGCGATCAGGAAACCCTGGCCATCGATCTGTACCGTACGGGCCCGGCCAACGCCCGCAACCTGCTGCTGATCAGCAGCGGCTGCCACGGCGTCGAAGGCTTTTGCGGCTCGGCGGTGCAGATCGACCTGCTGCACAACGAGCGCTGGATCGAACTCACCCGCCAGCCCGACCTGGCGGTGATCTACCTGCATGCGCTGAACCCCTATGGCTTTTCCTGGCTGCGCCGGGTGACCCACGAAAACGTCGACCTGAACCGCAACTTCCTCGACTTCAGCCAGCCCCTGGCGGACAACCCCGGCTACCGCGCCATCGCCGATTGCCTGCTGCCTCGACACTGGCCGGCCAGTGTGGCCAGCGGCGCACGCCTGCTCCTGCACACCGCACGCCTCGGGCCCAAGGCCTTGCAGGCGGCCATCTCCCGGGGCCAGCACAGCCACCCCGACGGCCTGTTTTTCAGTGGCCTGGCACCCACCTGGAGCAACCAGCAGATCCGCGCCCTGCTGCGCCAGCACGCCCAGCAATGCCGACGCATCGCCTGGATCGACATCCACACCGGCCTGGGCCCCACGGGCGTGGGCGAGCGCATCTACAAAGGCCGTGCCCACCCCGAGGACCTGGCCCGGGCACAGGCGTGGTGGGGGCCAAAGGTGACCAACAGTTTCGATGGCAGCTCCGCCTCGGCCCAGTTGGAGGGCACCCTGGACCTGGCGGTGATGGAAGAATGCCCCCAAGCCCAATACAACGGCCTAACCCTGGAGTACGGCACCCGCTCGGGGTGGCAAGTGCTTGACGCCCTGCGCGCCGAACAGTGGCTGCAGAACAATCCCCAGGCGCCTCAACGGCTGTATGAGCAGATCAAGCGGCAGCTGCGCAATGCCTTCTACGTGGACACCCCGCAATGGAAACAGCAGGTGCTGGAGCAGGCGCGGGCGCTGTGCTGGGAGACGGTGGCGGGGTTGCAGAACGATCCGCAATAAAACGCGGCGCCCCGGGGCTGGCAGGCCCCGGGACACCGCAGAAGGTCACTTCAGTTTGAGCTTCAGTTGCGCGCCGAGCAGCGCACAGATGCTGAGGATCGCGGCAAACATCAGGTAATAGGCGGGGGCTGCCTTGCTGCCGGTGACGGCAATCAGCGAGGCGGCGATAAAGGGCGCGAAGCCGCCGAAGAAGGTCACGCCCAGGTTGTAGCTCAGGGACATGCCGGTGGCACGGGTCTGCACCGGGAAGATCTCCGACATCAGGGCCGGCAGCGGCGCGAAGTACACCGCTTTGATCAGGGCCATCAGGCTCACCACCAGCATCAGCGAGAGCAAGGTCGGCTCGGCGTTGAGCCAGAGAAATGCCGGGTACGCCACGCACAGGTAGAACAGCGCCGAGAACAGCATGATGCGGATGCGCCCGATGCGGTCTGAAAGCATGCCGACAAAGGGCGTGACAAAGGTCAGGATCAACCCGCCGATCAGGGTCGCCATAAACCCGGAAGACTGGGGCAGGCCCAAGTCCTTGGCGGCGTAGGACGGCATGTACTGGATCAGGTAGTTGGACGCGGTGGACACCACCAGCGCCCCCATGGCGATCAGCAACAGCAGCTTCTGCCCGGCGAACAGCGTGCGCACCGGCGCCTTGCTCGACTCGGCGGCATCGAACACAGGCGACTCGTCGCAATGCTTGCGGATGTACATGCCCACCGGCCCGATCAACAGACCGAGGAAGAACGGCACTCGCCAGCCCCAGTCCATCATCTCTTCAGGGCTCAGGTTGACGGTGGTGAAATAACCGGCCAGGGACGCCAGCACCGTACCCAGGCCTTGGCTGGCGAACTGCAGGCTGGCGATAAAACCACGACTGCGGGGCGATGCGTGTTCGATCAGGTAGGCCGTAGAACTGCCGAATTCGCCACCGGCGGAAAAGCCCTGGAGCAACCGCGCCAGGAAGATCCCGATGGGCGCCAGGATGCCGATGCTGGCATAGGTCGGGATCACCGCGATGATCAGGGTGCCGATCAGCATCAAGGTGATGGACAGACTCATGGACTTCTTGCGCCCGGCGCGATCGGCGTAGGCGCCCAGCACCATGGCCCCCAGTGGCCGGATCAGAAACGACACGCCAAAGGTGCCGAAGGTGATCATCAGCGACAGGCTTTCACTGTCCGTGGGGAAAAACAGCTTGGAAATGACGAACGCAAAATAGGCGTACAACGCCATGTCGTACCATTCCAGGGTATTGCCGACCAAGGCCGCGCAAGCCGTGCCCCAAATGGATTTTGGCTTGGCTCGGGCATGCCCCTCGAGGGCCACGGAATCGGTTGTGCTGTGCATGAGAGGTCCGCCTTTATAAGGTTTGTTATGGCAGGAAACGAGTGCAGCAATCAGTGTTTTTCGACGCGTTGGATTTCTTGTTGTGAACAACTGACAGCGAGGTTCGAGCCGGACCTGATCAGGGAAAGCCGATGTCGGGGCGATTGTAGGCACAGCCCCAGCGTGCTTAAAATAATTTTATTGGCAATCAACCGTTCGCATTTTGTGAACGCTCTAACCCCTCTTCTCAAGGCTGCAGCAGCGCCACCAGGTGATCGCGAAACACCGCCACCGCCTGGGGCAACTCGCGTCCGGCCATGCTCTGCAGCTCGATGCGCCGGGCCTGCAAGGTCTCGTCGGAGAAGGGAATGGAGACAATCCGCCGGCTGCGCTGGTAGGTGGTGCTGCTGATCGGGTTGGCCAGGCTGACCCCGCCGCCCTGGGCGACGAAGCGGTACAACGCGGCAAAGGAATTGCTCTCCAGCACCAGGTTGAACTCCAGGCCCTGGACCCCGCAGCAAATGTCGAACAGCCGCCGGGCGGTGGTGTCCGGAGTCTGCATGGCCATGGGGTAGGGCTGCAGCTCGGCCAGGGCGATGCTGTCGCGCAAGGCCAGCGGGTGCTCCACCGGCAGCATGGCCATGATGCCGCCCGGGGCCACGCACTCGACGTTGATCTCGCGCTCCGGCGACAGGCTGTAGGTCAGGCCCAGGTCGGCCTGGCCTTCACGTACCCGACGGGTCACTTCCTCTGGCCCGACCACCTCCAGGGAAAACAGAATGCCGTCGTAGGTCTTGCGGAACTCGGCAATGGCGTCCGGCAGAAAATCAATGGCAAACCCCTGGGAACAGGCCAGACGGATATTGCCCCGGCGCAGCCCGTGCAACTCCCGCAATTCCTCGACCAGTTGCCCGGTTTCCATCTGCGCCTTGCGCACGTGGCTGGCCAGGCGCTCCCCCGCCGCCGTCGGCAACATGCCCCGGGAACGGCGCTCGAACAACGGGGTGTCGAGTTCGTATTCGAGCTTGGCGATCTGCCGGCTGACCGCCGAGGCCGCGACGTTGAGCTTGACCGAGGCTTCATTGACCGAGCCGCAGCGCACCACCTCGAAAAAGTAACGCAGGGCAATGGATTGCATGCTGTTGAATTGCATGGGTAGCGCCTCCGGCGTTGCTTTAATAGCAACACTTCATTCTAAACATTGTGATTGTTGCAGCTAACGGCCGAGTCTAGAGTCCTGCTCAATCCTTGGCTAGGGCGCACTGGGCGCCGGCCTCTTGCATTGAAGGAACCGGCCCTATGAGTCGATCAGCTGCCATTGCCGCGGTGACCCGGATGTTTGCCAGCGGCGAGTTTCTCGCGACCCTCGAACGCAGCGTTGCCCACCGCACCGAAAGCCAGGAGCCGACGCGCCTGCCCGAACTGCGCGCCTACCTGGAAGACTTTATCGTGCCGCTGATCGAGCCCCTGGGGTTTGCCAGCACCCTGTACCCCAACCCGGAACCCGAGCACGGCCCGCTGCTGGTGGCCGAGCGCATCGAGGCTGTCGACCTGCCCACCCTGTTGATGTACGGCCACGGCGATGTGGTGCGCGGCTACGACGCGCAATGGCGCGAAGGCCTGTCACCCTGGCAAGTGGTGGTGGAAGGCGAACGCTGGTATGGCCGTGGCAGCGCCGATAACAAGGGCCAGCACCTGATCAACCTCAGCGCCCTGGCCCAGGTGATCGAGGCCCGCGAGGGACGCCTGGGGTTCAACGTCAAGCTGCTGCTGGAAATGGGCGAGGAAGCCGGTTCGCCAGGCCTGCGTGAGTTCTGTGCAACCCACCCGCAACAACTGGCCGCCGACCTGTTCATCGCCTCCGACGGCCCTCGCCTGAGCGCCTTGCAGCCGACGATTTTCCTCGGTTCCCGGGGCGCGGTGAACATCGACCTCAAGGTCAATCTGCGTGACGGCGCGCACCACTCCGGCAACTGGGGCGGCCTGCTGCGCAACCCGGGGATCGTCCTGGCCAACGCCATTGCCAGCCTGGTCAACCAGGACGGCCAAGTGCAGGTCCCGGGGCTCAAGCCGGCGAGCCTGCCGGACTCGGTTAAACGCGCCATCGCCCCCCTGCAACTGACCCCCAGCAGCCCCAACGACCCGACCATCGACCCGAGCTGGGGCGAACCCGGGCTGAGCCCGGCCGAGCGGGTGTTCGGCTGGAACACCTTCGAAGTCCTGGCGTTCAAGACCGGCAACCCCGACGCACCGGTCAACGCCATCCCCGGCCATGCCAGTGCCCATTGCCAGGTGCGCTTTGTCGCTGGCAGCGATTTCCGCGAGTTTGTCCCAGCCATCCGCCGTCACCTCGACGCCCAGGGCTTCAGCCAGGTCGAGGTCAGCCAGAGCCCGGGCGGCGTGCTCAATGCCTCGCGCCTGGACCCGGACAACCCCTGGGTCCACTGGGCCTTGCATTCTCTGCAGAGCACCACCGGCAAGACTCCGGCCTTGCTGCCCAACCTCGGCGGCTCCCTGCCCAACGACATTTTTGTCGACGTGCTGGGCCTGCCGACCCTGTGGGTGCCCCACTCCTACGCCGCCTGCTCCCAGCACGCGCCCAATGAACACCTGCTGGCGCCGGTGGTGAAAGAAGGCCTGCAAATCATGGCCGGGTTGTTCTGGGACCTGGGGGAATCGGCCGTGGGCCTGCTACGCGAATCACGCGCCGCCGGCTGAAAGCCCCCCGTGAATCCAGGGATTTGACACGCCAAGGGACGCTGTGGAATAGTTTTCCAACAAAACTGGAATTCAATTCCACTTATGCCGCACTGACTGCAGTGCGGCCTTGGAGTGATCGATGGCAAGCGCTGCAAGCACCACCGAAGCCGGCTTTTCCGGGGTCCTGGACCGGGGCCTGGCGATTCTCGAACTGCTGGCCGGCAGCGCCGAGGGCCTGACCCTCAGCGCCGTGTCCGACCAACTGCGCATCCCGCGCAGCGCCACTCACCGCCTGCTGACGGCACTCGGCGAACACGCCTACGTGCGCCAGGAGCAGGAACGGGGCACCTACGTGCTCACCTCCAAACTGCAAGTCCTGGCCTTCCGGCAACTGTGCGCCAGCGGCCTGGTGGACGCCGTGCAACCGGTGCTCAATCGTCTCGCGGCGCAGGCCGGTGAACTGGTGCGCCTGGCGGTGGCCGACCCTCGGCAACTGACCTGGGTGGCCCGCGCCCAAGGTGCGCGCAACGGTTTGCGCTACGACCCGGACATGGGCATGGAGGCCCGGCTGTCCTGCTCGGCCACCGGTTTTGCCTGGCTGGCGTGCCTCGATGATGAGCAGGCACTGGCGCGGGTTGAGCACCAGGGTTACGGCAGCGTGGCCGAGTTCGGCCCCCACGCGCCACAAACCCCGGAGCAATTGCTGGCCCAACTGGCGGCCACGCGCCAACGCGGTTATGCCGTCGCGGTGCAAACCTTCAGCGACTGGATGGCGGCCATTGCCGTGGCCCTGCGGCACCCGGTGAGCCACCAGCCGATCGGCGTGATCAGCATCGCCGGCCCGGTGTTCCGTTTCAGCGAAGCCAAGCTGCACGAGGTCGCGCCCCTGCTGCTGGCCGCTGCGGCGGAAGTCCAGACATTGATCCCCGGTTCCCCGGCGCTGATGAGCCCGGAGCTGACTGCCCAATCCGTTCGTGAAGGCCTTGTATCGTGACCTCAACCCCTGAAATACCCCTCGCCCCCCTGGAATGCGACCTGCTGGTCATCGGCTCCGGCGCCTCGGGCCTGGCCGCCGCCGTCACCGCCGCCTGGCACGGCCTGAAGGTCGTGGTGGTGGAAAAAGACCCGGTGTTCGGCGGCGCCAGCGCCTGGTCCGGCGGCTGGATGTGGGTGCCCGGCAACCCCTTGGCGAAGCGCGCCGGGATTGACGAAGACCCGCAGCAGCCGCGCACCTACCTCAAGCATGAATTGGGCGAGCGTTATGACCCCGAGCGGATCGACGCCTTCCTCGACAACGGCCCGCCCATGGTGCGTTTTTTCGAGCAACACACGGCCCTGCAATTCGTCGACGGCAACGCCATTCCGGACATCCACGGCCAGGTGCCCGGAGCCGCCACCCAGGGCCATCAATTGATTGCCGCGCCCTACGATGCCCGGGCCCTGGGCCCGTTGCTCAAGCGCCTGCGCAAGACCCTGCGGGAAACCTCGTTCCTGGGCATGCCGATCATGGCCGGCGCCGACCTGGCAGCCTTCCTGACCCTGACCCGCTCGCTGAAATCCCTGCTCCACGTGAGCAAGCGCTTCGTGCTCCACCTGCGCGACCTGGCGTTGCACGGCCGGGCCATGCATCTGGTGAACGGCGTGGCCCTGGTGGCGCGCCTGGCCAAGTCGGCCGAAGACCTGGGGGTGACGCTGATGACCTCGGCACCGGCCAAACGCCTGCTGCAAGACGCCGAGGGCGTGCACGGCGCGGTGGTCGACACCGCCCAGGGCCCCCTGGAGATTCGTGCGCGGCGCGGGGTGGTGCTCGCTGCCGGCGGCTTCCCCCATGACATCCCACGGCGCCAGGCGCTGTTTCCGCGTACGCCCACCGGCCGGGAACACCTGGCCTTGCCGCCCCAGAGTTGCTCGGGCGACGGCATTCGCCTGGGCGAATCGGCCGGCGGCGTGCTCGCCACCGACCTGGCCTCCCCCGCCGCCTGGGCCCCGGTGTCGCGGGTGCCCCACGCCGACGGCAGCGTCGGCCACTTCCCGCACATCATCGACCGCGCCAAGCCCGGGCTGATCGGCGTGCTGGCCGACGGCAAGCGTTTCGTCAATGAAGCCGACGGCTACTACGACTACACCGCAGCCATGGTTGCCGCCGTACCCGAAGGCCAGGAAGTGGCGTCCTGGATGATCTGCGACCACCGCTTCCAGCGGCGCTATGGCCTGGGTTATTCGCGGCCGTTCCCGCTGCCGGTGGGGGCGTTGCTGCGCAGCGGCTACCTGCAGCGGGGCCGCAGCATCGAGGAACTGGCACAGCGCTGCGGCATCGACCCGCAAGGCCTGGCCGCCACT
This sequence comes from Pseudomonas morbosilactucae, assembly GCF_023241715.1. GTDB lineage: Bacteria > Pseudomonadota > Gammaproteobacteria > Pseudomonadales > Pseudomonadaceae > Aquipseudomonas > Aquipseudomonas morbosilactucae. The sequence goes on along the minus strand of NZ_JALQCW010000088.1, from coordinate 28,493 downwards.
GTAAACCGTTACAACGAACACGCCCGCCAGGGCACAGACCCGGAGTTCGGCCGCGGCTCGACACCCTACAACCGCAAGCAGGGCGACCCGATGAGCACAGGCAGCAACCCCTGCGTGGCGCCCATCGAGCACGGCCCGTTCTACGCGGTGAAGGTGCTGCCCGGCAGCTTCGGCACCTTCGCCGGGCTCAAGACCAACGGCCAGGCCCAGGTGCTGGACGTGGCGCAACAACCGATTGCCGGGCTGTATGCGGTGGGCACCGACATGGCCAGCGTGATGGGCGGCTTCTACCCCTCCGGAGGCATCAACCTGGGCCCGGCCATGACCTTCGGCTACATCGCCGGGCGCCACGCCGCCGGGGTGACGGACGCCGCCCAGCGTGCGCAGAGCCCGCAGCCAATCATGGAAAAATAAACCTCGGGGCAGCCCCTGTCGGAAGCGACGCGGGGCTGTATAGTCGCGGCGAAAATGCCCCGTGAAAGGACTCTCCATGCTTTACCGATTCGCCGCCGACGCCCTGGTGCTGTTTCACCTGTCGTTCATTCTCTTTGTGCTGTTCGGCGGCTTGCTGCTGTTGCGCTGGCCGTGGCTGATCAGCCTGCACCTGCCGGCCGCCACCTGGGGCGTGGCGGTGGAAGTGTTCCACCTGGAATGCCCTCTGACCCGCTGGGAAAACCTGCTGCGCCACGCCGCCGGACAAGAGGGTTATGGCGCCGGTTTTATCGAGCATTACCTAATCCCGGTGATCTACCCCGCCGGCCTGACGCCCGGCATCCAGCTGTGGCTGGGGGCCCTGGTGCTGGGCCTCAACCTGCTGGTCTACCTGCGCCTGGTACGGGGCTGGAAACAGCGCCGCAACGCCAAGGGCTAGACCTTGAAGCGCGCCACGGTCTGATGCAGTTCGCCGGCCATCTGCGCCAGCTCGTGGCCGGCGCTGTCGGTGTGTTGCGCCCCTTGCAGCACCTGCTCGGACAAGGTGCGAATGCCCACCAGATTGCGATCCACCTCCCGCGCCACCAGGGCCTGTTGCTCGGTGGCACTGGCGATCATCAGGTTGCGTTCGTTGATCTGGGAAATGGAGCGGGTGATGTCCTCCAGGGCATCGCCCGCGCGCCGCGCCACCTCCAGGGTGCTCAGTACTCGCTCGCTGCTGCCTTGCATGGCGTTCACCGCCTGGCCGCTGTCCTGGCGGATATTGCCGATCATCTGCTCGATCTCCTGGGTCGATACTTGGGTGCGATGGGCCAGGGCCCGCACCTCGTCGGCGACCACAGCAAAGCCGCGCCCGGCGTCCCCGGCCCGGGCCGCTTCGATGGCCGCGTTAAGGGCCAGCAGGTTGGTCTGCTCGGCGATGCTGCGGATCACGTCCAGCACCGAACTGATGTCCTGCACCCGCCCGGCCAATTGCTGGATATGCCCGGCGGTGTCGTTCACCCCTTCGGCCAGGGCATTGATGGAGGCCACGGTTTCCTGCACCTGGGAACGGCCGCGCTGGGCACTTTGCTCCGAGGCCCGGGAGGCTTCGCTGGTGCTCACAGCGTTGCGCGCCACTTCATCCACGGCAGCGGTCATCTGATTCACTGCTGCCGCCGCCTGCTCGATCTCCAGGCCCTGCTGTTGCAATTGCAAGCTGGTCTGGCTGCTGACCGCGCTGAGTTCCTCGGATGAACTGGCCACCCGGTCCACGGACGCGGCAATGTGCTTGACCATGCCATTGAGGCTGCCCTGCATCTGCTGCATGGAGCGCATCAGGCTGGCGGTGTCGCGGGCGGCGACAGGCACGTCGATGGTCAGGTCGCCCTGGGCAATCTGGCTCAAGACCTGGGCAGCGGCATCGGGCTCACCGCCCAGGGGTCGCGTCACGCTACGGGTGACCGCCACCCCGGCAGCCACCACCGCGCCCACGCACAGCACAAACAGCAGCACCATATTGAGGCGCGCGTCCCGATACAGGGCGTCGGCGGCTTGTTCGCGTTCGCTGAAAATCCGTCCCTGCAACGCCATCATCGCGTCCAGGCTCTGGTAGACCCGCTGTTCGGCGGGCATCACTTGCTGCTTGAGCTGGGCCATGGCCGCTTCGGTGGCGCCCTGGCGGATCAGCCCCTGGACCTGCATAAAGGCCGCGACATAGGCCTCGCGATGCTGCTTCAACTGGGCGTAGGCGGCCTTGCCCTCGGTGGAATCGAACAGCGGTTCCAGGGTGGCAAAGGCTTGGGTGATGCGTTGTTTGGTGGCCTCGATGGCCGGCGGGACCTGGGGGTTGTCCTTGTCGATCAGCAGGTCGCGGGTGTTGCGCCCGTTGTCCCGGACCCCGGTGGCAATCACCATGATCGGGTCGATTTTCGGCCAGTCCTGCTGGACGATCTGGGCGGCCTGGTCCTTGAGGGTGGCCAGGTCATGCACGGCATACAGGCCCATGCCCAGCAACGCCACCGGGGCGATGGCAAAACCCAGGGCGATACGTTGTGCGGTCGTCAATGTGGCCATTTCAAATGCTCCCTGATCAATACCGGCCTACAGGCCACGCATTTGAAATTCTCTACAGCAAGATCTCTACCAATTCCCTCGGGCGCTGCACCACCGCACAGCGCCCGGGGAAGTTAAAAACGCCGGCCTTAGGCGGCGGCGATTTCCACGTCCTGGCCATTCAGGCGCACCGGCCAGACCCGCAGGCGTTGCTCCGGGTCTTCCAGGCAACGCCCGTCGGCCAGGCAGAAGTGCTGCTTGTACAGGGGCGAGGCGATCACCAACTCACCCTTGATCGACCCCAGCAGCCCGCGGCCAATCACGTTGGCCCCCGACTGCGGGTCGTGGTTGTCCAGGCCAAAGAGCTGCTGGCCCTCGGCGTCCGGCAGGTAGAACAGCGCCACCTGGGCGCCCTCGAACCAGGCCACCACCCCGGAGTTGCTGACCAGGTCCTGCTGGCCGCACAGGCGCTGCCAGTGCTGCGGCTGGATGGAATTGACGCGTTGGCTATTGGACTGGCTCATCAGAGCACCTCCTCGACGACGGGAATCAGGTTGAGTTCAGCGGCCATCACCGGACGCCGTTGGCCGCGCTCCTGGACAAAATGAATGTCCGGGTCGGGGCGTTGATCGTTGACGAAGGTCCGGAAGCGCTTGAGTTTTTCCGGGTCCTTGAGGGCGTTGGCCCACTCGCATTCGTAGCGGTTGACCACCAGTTGCATCTGCGCTTCCAGCTCGGCCCCCAGGCCCAGGCTGTCGTCAATGATCACCGCCTTGAGGTAATCCAGGCCGCCCTCCAGGCTTTCACGCCACACCGAGGTGCGCTGCAGCTTGTCGGCGGTGCGGATGTAGAACATCAGGAAGCGGTCGATGTAGCGGATCAGGGTGGCATCATCCAGGTCCGTGGCGAACAGCTCGGCGTGGCGCGGGCGCATGCCACCGTTGCCGCTGATGTAGAGGTTCCAGCCCTTTTCGGTGGCGATCACCCCGACGTCCTTGCTTTGCGCCTCGGCGCACTCACGGGTGCAGCCGGAAACCGCGAACTTGAGTTTGTGCGGCGAGCGCAGGCCCTTGTAACGGTCCTCGATCAACAGCGCCATGGCCACGCTGTCCTGCACGCCATAGCGGCACCAGGTGCTACCCACGCAGGACTTCACCGTACGGGTGGATTTGCCGTAGGCGTGGCCGGTCTCGAAACCGGCGGCAATCAGCTCGGCCCAGATCTCCGGCAACTGATGCAGTTGGGCACCAAACAAGTCGATGCGCTGGCCGCCGGTGATCTTGGTGTAGAGGTCGTATTTCTTCGCCACCTGGCCGATCACGATCAGCTTGTCGGCGGTGATTTCACCCCCGGCGATGCGCGGCACCACCGAGTAGGTGCCATTCTTCTGCATGTTGGCCATAAAGGTGTCGTTGGTGTCCTGCAACGGCACCAGGGACGCGTCCATGATCGGCTGGTTCCAGCACGAGGCCAGGATCGAGCCCACCGCCGGCTTGCAGATGTCGCAGCCGGTGTGGCCACGGCCGTGCTTGGCCAGCATTTCGTCGAAACTGGTCACGCCCTCGACCCGCACCAGGGCATAAAGCTCCTGGCGGGTGTAGGCGAAGTGCTCGCACAGGCTCTTGTCGACGCTGACACCACGGGCGATCAGTTCATGCTCGAACACCTGCTTGAGCAAGGCTGCGCAACCGCCGCAACCGGTGCAGGCCTTGGTGCTCGACTTGAGTTGACCGAGGTCGCTGCAGCCGCCGTCGATGGCCGAGCAGATGGCGCCCTTGGTGACGTTGTGGCACGAGCAGACCGTGGCCGAATCCGGCAAGGCGCCCGGGCCCAGGGTCGGTGCGCCGCTGGAGCTGGGCAGGATCAGGCCCGCCGCGTCGGCCGGCAGGGTGATGCCGTTCTGCATGTATTGCAGCAGGGTGTCGTAGTAGCTGTTGTCGCCCACCAGCACCGCACCGAGCACGCGCTTGCCTTCGGCGTCCACCACCAGGCGCCGGTAACTGGCGCTGGTCTGGTCGATGAACTGGTAGCTGCGCGAGCCCGGAGTGTTGCCGTGGGCGTCGCCGATGGAGCCTACATCCACCCCCAAAAGCTTGAGTTTGGTGGACATGTCCGCGCCCTGGAAGGGTTCGGCGTCCTGGCGGCACAGGCTCGCGGCGACGCCGCGGGCCATCTGGTAACCCGGGGCCACCAGGCCGAAGATGCTGCCGTTCCAGGCCGCGCATTCGCCGATGGCGTAGATGTCCGGGTCGCTGGTCAGACAGGCGTCGTCCACCGCCACGCCACCACGCGGGCCCAGTTCCAGGGCGCACTGGCGAGCCAGGGCGTCTTGCGGACGGATGCCGGCGGAGAACAGCACCAGGTCGGTTTCCAGGTACTCGTCGTTGCCGAAATTCATCCGGTAGCGGTACTCCTCACCCGGGCAGATCGACTGGGTGCCACGGGACAGGTGCACGCCGACGCCCAGGCGTTCGATCTGCGCCTTGAGGGCCAGGCCGCCCTGCTCGTCCAGCTGCACCGGCATCAGGCGCGGGGCGAATTCCACCACGTGGGCTTCCAGGCCCAGGGACTTCAGGGCGTTGGCCGCCTCCAGGCCCAGCAGGCCGCCGCCCACCACCACGCCACGTCGGGCATTGGCGGCGGCTTTGCGAATGCCGTCGAGGTCTTCCAGGGTGCGATACACCAGGCGCGAATCGCCCTCGGCGCCTTCGATCGGCGGCACGAATGGATAGGACCCGGTGGCCAGCACCAGCTTGTGGTAGTTGAAGCAGCCGGCGGCGGTGATCACTTCATGCCGCACGCGGTCGATCTCCAGCACCGGCACCCCCAGGTGCAGGGTCACACCCGGGCGCTGGTACAACGAAGCTTCGCCCAGGGCCAGGGACTCGGCGTCACGGCCAGTGAAATATTCGGACAGGTGCACGCGGTCGTAGGCACGCATCGGCTCTTCGCTGAACACGTGGATCCGGTAGTGGTCCAGGGCGCCACGCTCGATCAGTTGTTCGACGCAGTGGTGGCCGACCATGCCGTTACCGATCACGATCAGGGTTTGCAACTTGTTCAAAGGGGCAACAGTGGCGTTCATAAATAGCACCCGGTCAAAGCCAATCACGGTTTAAAAAAGCAAAAAAAAAGCGCCTGAAACCTTGCGGTTCCAGGCGCCTTTGCCTGTTCTTTTGCGGTGTGCAACCGGGCCTCTGTGCCTGATCCACCGTTACTGCCCCAAGACCTTCGGGTCGATCGATCTTCGTTGACCGACGGGGCTGTCCACTCGAATGCGTTCTGGGTGGACCTGTTCCCGGTCTTGCAGCCTTTGTGCCAGGCCGGCCTCAACCACCCCTCGGCGCGCACCCAAAACCTCCCTTCAAAGGCACGAATCACGTGGCCTGCAGCGAATCACCGGGGGCAAATCCCAGCCGTCACCTGGCCCTGCCGCGCCCCTCCCTGACCCGCTGTCGATTGCCTTGGCTTGGTGCAGGCCAGCCCCCCGGGCGCTTTATAAAAGTGCAGGACGCCCCTGCCCCGAACGCCTTCGCCCATGCCGGCGTTGGCCCACGCAAAGCCCGGCCGGCGCGGCGCCAGGGCCAGTCAGAGCCGCCGCCAACGGTTCTGGCGCGGGCTTTGCTAGGAACCCCTCGATAGGCAATCAACGCAGACTGCCGACCAACGACAAAGGCGCCGTGTACCCCCCTGGATCTTCAAGGGAGGGCTACAGGGCGCCTTTTTTGTTTTCGGCGGTTGAGCCGCGAGCAGGATTTTTCGAGGGACGAGGATGGCAACTAACAGCGTGCGTAGCGTCTGCCCTTATTGCGGCGTGGGCTGCGGCATCGTCATGACGGTGGAGCAGAACCGGGTGATCAAGGTCGCCGGCGATCCCCAGCACCCGAGCAACTTCGGACGCCTGTGCACCAAGGGCAACACCAGCGGCCAGGCCATCGCCGAATCCGGCCGGATGGACAGTGCCTACCTGCGCCAGGAACGCCAGCGCGACCCGGCGCGTCTGGGCATGGACCAGGCCATCAGCGAAACCGCCCAGCGCCTGCGGGCCCTCCTTGACGCCCACGGCCCCAGCGCCCTGGCCTTCTATGTGTCCGGGCAGATGTCCCTGGAGGCCCAATACCTGGTCAACAAACTGGCCAAGGGGTTTGTCCGCACGCCCCACATCGAGTCCAACTCGCGGCTGTGCATGGCCAGCGCCGGCAGCGGCTACAAACTGTCCCTGGGCGCCGACGGCCCGCCGGGTTCCTACGAGGACTTCGAGCGCGCCGAGCTGTTCTTCGTGATCGGCGCGAACATGGCCGACTGTCACCCGATCCTGTTCCTGCGGATGATGGATCGGGTCAAGGCCGGGGCCAGGCTGATTGTCGTCGACCCCCGGCGCAGCGCCACCGCCGACAAGGCCAGCCTGTTCCTGCAAATCAAGCCCGGCACCGACCTGGCCCTGCTCAATGGCCTGCTGCACCTGTTGCTGAAAAACGGCCACACCGACCCGACCTTTATCGCCGCCTTCACCCAGGGTTGGGAGGCCATGCCGGCGTTTCTCGACGACTACGATCCGGCCAGCGTCGCCGCCATCACCGGGCTGGCCGAAGCCGATATCCGCCTGGCCGCACAGCAGATCGGCGAAGCCGCCGAGTGGATGAGCTGCTGGACCATGGGCCTGAACCAGAGCACCCACGGCACCTGGAATACCAACGCCCTGTGCAACCTGCACCTGGCCACCGGCGCCATCTGCCGCCCCGGCAGCGGGCCGTTTTCCCTGACCGGGCAACCCAACGCCATGGGCGGCCGCGAGATGGGCTACATGGGCCCCGGCCTGCCCGGGCAACGCTCGGCGCTGGTGGACAGCGACCGCGCCTTTATCGAAGACCTGTGGCAAATCCCCGCCGACAGCCTGCCCCGGGACGGCGGCAGCGGCACCGTGGCGATGTTCGAAGACATGGCCGCCGGGCAAATCAAGGCGTGCTGGATCATCTGCACCAACCCGGTGGCCAGCGTGCCCAATCGCCAGACCGTGATCGAGGGCCTGCAACGAGCGGAGTTGGTGATTACCCAGGACGCCTTCCTCGACACCGAGACCAACCGCTACGCCGACATCCTCCTGCCCGGCGCACTGTGGGCCGAAGCCGAGGGGGTGATGATCAACTCCGAACGTAACCTGACCCTGATGCAGAAGGCTGTGGAGCCCCCGGGAGAAAGCCTGCCGGACTGGCAGATCATCGCCCGGGTGGCCTGCGAGATGGGCTTTGCCGAGGCCTTCAGCTACGCCTCCAGTGCCGAGGTGTTCGAAGAGATCAAGCGCGCCTGGAACCCCAAGACCGGCTACGACCTGCGCGGTGCCAGCTACGAGCGCCTGCGCCAGAGCCCGCTGCAATGGCCCTGCGCCAAGGCCGACGGGCCGAACCGCAACCCCATGCGCTACCTCAACGATGGCCTCAGCCAGACCCTCAAGGTGGCGGCCGACGGCAGCCGCCCGGCGATCGTGTTCCCCACCGAACATGGCAAGGGGCTGTTCTTCCCCCGCCCGCACATGGACCCGGCGGAGATGCCCGATGACGACTTTCCGATGGTGCTCAACACCGGGCGCCTGCAACACCAGTGGCACACCCTGACCAAGACCGGCAAGGTCGCCACCCTGAACAAACTCAACCCCGGGCCCTTCGTTGAACTGCACCCCCAGGACGCCACGCGCCTGGGCCTGAGTGACGGCGACTCGGTGGAAATTCGCTCCCGACGCGGCCGCGCCGTGTTGCCGGCGCGGGTCAGCGACCGTGTGCTGGCCGGCAACTGCTTTGCGCCGTTCCACTGGAACGATGTGTTTGGCGAACAGTTGGCCATCAACGCCGTGACCCACGACGCCGTGGACCCCGTGTCCCTGCAGCCGGAATTCAAATTCTGCGCGGTGGCCCTGCAGAAAGTGGCGCTGATCGAGCACCACTTTCTCGACCAGGCCGGTGGCGCGCCCAGCCCTTCTTCTTTGTTACCCGAGGACCGCAGCATGTCGCGCATCGAGGCCTTCGCCGAACTCGCCGGTATTCGCGCCGTGGCGGCGCCCAGCTTGAATGACAACGAGCGCATCTACCTCGCCGGCTTCCTCAGCGGCCTGCACACCAGCACCGCCCAGCCCGGCGCCGGTGTGCCCACCCTGCCTGCCAGCGCGCCCCTGGCCGGCACCACGCGACTGTGGCTGGACGGCCTGCTGGGCGGGCTGTTCAGCCACAGCCAAGGGGCCCCTGCCACCTCGGCCGCAGCAACCCTGCCCGAGCCGGCCAATGACGCCCCGCACCTGACCCTGCTCTGGGCCTCCCAGACCGGCAACGCCGAAGCCCTGGCCGAACGTTTTGCCAAGCGCCTGCGGGACAACGGCCTGGCCGTGGACGTCAGCGCCATGGCCGATTTCCCGCCGAGCCGATTGGCCAGCACTCAGAACCTGGCCCTGATCAGCAGCACCTTTGGCGACGGCGACCCACCGGACAATGGCCAGGGCTTCTGGGACAGCCTCAACACCGCCGAGACCCGCCTGGAGTCCATGCGCTTTGCCGTGCTGGCCCTGGGCGACCCCAACTACGACCAGTTCTGCCGCCACGGGCGTCAGCTTGACCAGCGTTTGCAGGCCCTGGGCGCTACGCGGCTGCTGGACCGGGTGGACTGCGACACCGAATTCGAAGCCCCCGCCGAAGGCTGGCTGCTGGCCTTGCAACAGGCCTTGAGTACGCCCATGCCTGGCGCTGGCCTCGACGTTAAAACCGCGGTCAAGGTTGAAGCCGCCAGCACCCAGGCCAGCCCCCTTGAAGCCCCGAGCAAAACCCGGCCCTTCGCCGCGCGCCTGCTGCACAACCAGCCCCTCAACGGCCCGGGCTCGAACAAGGAAACCCGCCTCTTCGCCCTTGACCTGGCGGGCTCCGGCCTGCACTACGAAGCCGGCGATGCCCTCGGCGTATGGCCGCGCAACTGCCCGCAACTGGTGGAGGAAGTGCTGCACCTGACCGGCCTGGATGCCCAGGCTCCGGTGACCCTGGAGCGCCACGGCGAGATGCCCCTGGCCCAGGCCCTGGGCGAACACTACGAGATCGCCCGGCCCAGCCCGGACACCCTGCGCTTTATCGCCCAACACAGCCGTAACCCGGAACTGGGGGCGCTGCTGAACAACCCGGACAAACAGCCGCTCAAGCAATGGCTGTGGGGCAAGCAACTGGCCGATGTGCTGCAACAGCACCCCATCGACTGCAGCGCCAGCGAGTGGCTGGAAGCCCTCAAGCGCCTGCAACCGCGCCTGTATTCCATCGCCTCCAGCGCCAAGCTGCACCCCGAGCAGGTGCATCTGACCGTGGCGGCCGTGCGTTATGGCCAACGCAAGGGCGTGTCCTCGACCTTCCTCGCCGACCGCGCCGCCGATGGCGACGTGCCGGTCTTCCTGCAAGCGTCCAAGCACTTCCGGGTGCCCGCCGATGGCGACCGCCCGATGATCATGATCGGGCCCGGCACCGGCATTGCGCCGTTCCGCGCCTTTCTGCAAGAACGCCGGGCTCGGGGCGACCGGGGGCGCAACTGGTTGTTCTTCGGTGAACAGCACGCTGCCAGCGACTTTTACTACCGCGACGAACTGCAAGGCATGCAGCGCGATGGCTTGCTCAGTGAACTGAGCCTGGCGTTCTCCCGCGATCAGGCAGAGAAGATTTATGTCCAGGACCGCATCCGCGAACAGGGCGCCGAGCTCTGGCGCTGGCTGCAGGACGGCGCCCAGTTGTACATCTGTGGCGACGCCAGTTGCATGGCCCGGGACGTGGACCAGGCCCTGCGCCAAGTGGCCCAGCAGCACGGTGGCTTGAGCAGTGAAGACGCCACCGACTACTGGCGCACCCTGAGTGAACACAAGCGCTACCTGCGGGACGTTTACTGAGGGCGCAACGACGCGGGCTCAAGCGTCCGCGGGCGCCTCGGCCAGCAGCCGTTCATGGGCGGTGGTCATGGCCTGCCAGGTGGTGGGGTCGGCGGGAATCAGGTGCTCGATGCGCAAGGACGCCACGGTGATGTCCTGGGGCATGCCGAAGGTGGTGAAGGTGGAAAGAAACCCCAGCTCGCCAACCGGGCTGCGCACCCGGGTCAGGAGCAAGGGGCTGGCCATCTGCTCGGTGGTGTCGCTGGAGATCCCCGCCGGCACCGGCAAGCCGCCAAGGACCTGGGCCAGGGCCGGGCACGCTGGGGCTTCCCGGGTCGCCCGCTGCCAGGCGACCTGGCGGATCTGCTCGGCATTGATCAGGTGTTCACCAAAGCCGCCGGGGGCCAGCAAGGTGTGCAACAGATTGAAGCCCTCGGCCGCCGCGGCCGGCAGCCCCACCAGCTGGAACAAGGCCGCCGCACCGCTGTTGGCCGCCAGCACCTGCCACGCGCTGTCGAGGACAATCGCCGGGGCCGGGTTGTGCGCCTGCAACACGTGCAACAACGCACCGCGCACCGCCGCCATGCCCGGGTCGGTAAGGGGCAGCGCCGGGTAACGGGGCGCATAACCGGCCGCCAGAAAGGCCGCGTTGCGTTCTTCCAGGGGCGTGTCGAGGGCGCTGAACAGCGCATGCAACAGCGCCGGGCTGGGCTTGGCGCGGCCGGTTTCCACACAGCTCAGGTGACGTTGGGACAGCCCGGATTGCAGGGCCAAGTCCAGTTGGCTGAGGCGTGCGCGCTGGCGCAAACGCCGCAGTTGCGCGCCCACCGATGGGGTTGGGGGATGAGGTACAGCAGAAATTTCAGGCATGGGCGACTCTGGCATTGGCCACGGGTGGCTGTCTATGACCTCTGAGGTCATTGAGTGCAGGCAAGGCCGGCGCTTAGCCTGGGCACTCCTCCAGCTCAGGGTTTGAACGGTGAAAAAAATACTCTGGCGACTGTGCCTGGGCGCCTTGGCCGGTCATGAACTGGACGCCGTGGCCCAGGCCGAATGGCGCCTGCTGTACGGCTTGCGCGAGCTTGAAGCGGGGTTGGCCCAGGGCCTGTTCATCGCCCTGCATGTGCCGCTGTGCATGGGCCTGCTGTGGCTGGGCGGGCATGCCAATGGCCGCGTCCGCCAAGGCTTTCACCGGCTGCTGGCAGGGTTCGCGGTGGTCCACGGCGGGCTGCATTTCAACCTGCGCGAACACCCGCTGTACAGCTTTGATTCGCCCCTGTCCCAGGCGCTGATCTTCGGCGCCGCAGCCGCCGGCCTGTTGTACCTGCTAACGGAGCTGTGGCCCCTGCGCCGTCCACTGCACGCCCTCACTGCAAGGATCGAACAATGAACACTGCCCGCCTGGCCCTGGCCCCGTTGCTGGCCTTCAGCGCCTACACCCTGTTTACCCTGCTCACGGCGCAGCAGTCGCTGCTGGAGTTCGGTTTGCAACTGCTGTCACGCCCCGATACGGCACAAGTGGTGATCGACCTGTACCTGATGGCGTTCCTCGCCGGTTGCTGGATGCTGCACGATGCCCGGGCCAAGGGCCGCTCCCTGGGTTCGGTGCTGCCCTACCTGGTGCTGACGGCGGTCTTCGTGTCCATCGGCCCCCTGCTGTACCTGGTGGTCAATGGCCGCCAGCCCCTCAAATCAGACGCTGGATCTGCTTGTGCCGCCAAACGCCCCGGTAATAGCTGACCTGCAACAGCAACATGGCCAGGTAGGCCACCGGAAAGGCCATCCAGACCCCTTGCAGGCCGAAGTGCGCATCCAGCAGATAGGCCGCCGGCACTTGCACGCCGATGATGCAGAAGATGGAAATCGCCACCGGCATCAGCACCGTGCCGCTGGCGCGCATGATGCCGCCCACCACCGCCTGGAAACCGAACACCAGCAGGCTCCAGAGCATGATGTGCAACAGGTGCTGGGCTTGGATCAGGGCCGTGGGGTCGGTGATAAACAGCCCCAGCAAGTGACCGGACACCAGGTAACCCAGCAGCACCAGGGAGCCGGTCAGGCAGGCATTGATCACCAGCCCGGTGCGCAGGATCGGGGTGATGCGCTCCAGGCGTCCGGCGCCGATGGCCTGGGCGCCAAGGATCGAGGCGGTGATGGCGATCGACAACGCCGGAAACTGTACATAGTTGACGATCTGGGTCACCGCGCCATAGGCCGCGGTGGCCTGGGAACCATGGCGGTTGACCAGGGCCAGGATCACCAGTTCGGACAGGGAAATCACCACCATCTGCACCCCGGTGGGCAAGCCGATGCGCAGCACCTTGCCGAGGATGTCCCGGTCCAGTTTCATCGCCGCGAACAGCTCGCGGTCCGGCGCCAGCGGGTGATCCTTGCGCCAGTTGAGGCGCCACACCAGAAAGCCCATGGCCAGTATATTGCCGGCCAACCCGGCCAGGGCCGCGCTCTGGATGCCCATCATCGGCAAGCCCCACCAACCGCGGATCAGCGCCGGGGTCAGGATCAGCCCCACCGTCGTCGACACCAGCAACGCCAGCAGCGGTGACACCGTGTCGCTGACGCCGCGCAGCAACTGGGTAAAGAGCACGAACACCAGCAGCAGCGGCATGATCAGCATCATTACCCGGGCGTAGCCCACGGCGTCTTCCAGCACATCGGCGGGCGTGCCCAGGCCTTGCAGGGCCTGGCGCGCAAACAGGCTGCCGAGCACCGCCGCGAGCAAGCCGATCAACGCGCCGAGCAACAGGGTACTGGCAGCAATCGCCTTGACCGTCCGGGTTTCACGGGCGCCCCAGGCCTGGCCGATCAACACCGAGGCGCCGGCACCGAGCCCGATCACCAGGGCGATAAAGAAAAACACAATGGGAAACATCCCCGACACCGCCGCCAGCGCCTGGGTGCCGAGCATCTGCCCGATGTAGATGCCGTTGAGGCTGCCGGAAAACGACTGCAGGAAATTGGACAGCACCATAGGCAGCAGGAACACCAGGTAAACCTGCCAGAGCGGACGCTGTGAGGAGCTGGACATGGAGGCAATGATCTCGGGTGGCGGGAGCAACGTGGCGGCGATTCTAGCCTATGCGGCCTGGCCTTGACTGCACGGGCGCGAACATCCTCGGAGCCTTGGGCCCGTCTGCCGGCGTGGTCATCCCTGGCGCCGGGCGTGTACCATCGGCCGCCACAAACGCTGATACAGCGCCCCTGCCTCTTTCACCTGAACGAGCGAACCGACCTTGTCCCACCTGCTGGCCAAAGCCGCCGAGAACGGAAATCTCCCCGACCTGCTGCGTCTGCTGGACGCCGGGGCGGATATCGAATGGACCCACAAAGGCACGGGCCGCAGCGCCTTGCTGTTCGCCACCCTCGCCGGGCACCCGGCGCTGGTGACGGCGTTGCTGGATCGCGGTGCGCAGATCGACCGGCAGTGCAAGGCCCTGGGCTACAGCGCCCTGGCCTGGGCCGCGCACGAGGGTGACGTGGCCCTGGTGCAGTTGCTGATCGAGCGCGGTGCCGACCTTGACCTGGCCTCCCCCGAACTCAGGCGCACGCCGCTGATGTGCGCCGCCCAGGCCGGTCAGGCCGAGGCGCTGGAGCAGCTGCTGCAGGCCGGGGCCGATGGCCGCTTGCTGGACTTCAAGCAACAGAACGCCTGGGCCCTGGCTCGGGACAAGGGCCACGAGACGATCATGCAGCGCCTGGAACAGGCTGGCGCCGGCGCCCCGCCCGCAGCTGAACGCCCGCCGACCCTGGCCTGGCCCGACACCGCCGCCGAGGCCACCAGCGACCCGGTGCAGGTAGTGCGCGCCTACACCCTGGCGATGCACGCCTGGGAACACCAAGGCAATGCCCTGAGCGCCGCCGACCCGGAGCATCACACGCCCCCGGACTTCTGGGCGCAACAGCAACAGATCGTCGCCCGCTACTGCACACCGCGCCCGCGCGCCTATCAGCATCAGAGTTATGGCGTTCCCACCACTTATGCCCCCAGCGACCTGTTGCTGGGCTGCGAGCCCCTGTCCGGCACCCGCAGCGAGGTGCTGATCCGCGATTCGCGGGAACGGGGCGGCGTGCAGTATGAGCATCGGTTCGTGGTCAAGTGCAGCGCCGGAGCGTGGCGCATCGACAGTGTCAAACGGCGCATGGCCGGCACTGAAACATGGCGATCGGGCATCCTCTAGCCCGTGGCCGCCGCCCTGCAACACTCCACAGAGTCAGGGCAGCAGGCCCCCCACGAGCGCCTGGCGCCGTTGATCGACGCCCGTGTTGCCGGCTGGAGCGCTGCGGCCCAGCCGCCTGACATCGACTGAAATCGTCTACAGCCCATGTGAGCGAGGGCCGACCTTCAGCCTCGCCCACCTTCGCCATCGTCGCTGGCTTACCAACGATAGGTGGCGCTGGCCTGCACGGTGCGCTGCGAACCGTACCAGCACCAGTAGTAGTCATAGCAGGACGCCACGTACTCCTTGTTCGCCAGGTTGCTGGCGTTCAAGGCCAGGCGCAGGTTGTCCTTGAGGCTGACAATCCCCGGGATGTCGTAATGCACGGCCGCATCGAACAGGGTGTAGCCCGCCACCTTCATGGTGTTCGCCGAGTCGCCCCAGGACGAACCGACATAACGGGCGCCGCCGCCCACGCCAAAGCCCTTGAGCGCACCGTCGTGCAAGGTGTAGTCGGCCCACAGCGAGGCCGTGTGCCGAGGCACGCCATAGGTGGTGGTGCCCTTGGCCGGCAGGTCCGGACCGTTGGCCACGCCATCCACGCCAGGGGTGTAATTCACCACGCTGGTGGACTTGGTCACCCGGTTGTCGAGGTAGGCGTAAGCGCCGGTGATGTCCAGGTTATCGTTGAGGCTGGCCTTGCCTTCGAGCTCAAAACCGCGAGAACGCACTTCGCCTCGCTGCACCTGGCAACGGCCGCCGTCACACACGTGGGTCACGTCCGGGTCCAGGGTCGGCACGTTGCTCTGGCGCAAGTCGAAGACCGCCGCACTGATAAAGCTGTTGCTGCCCGGTGGCTGGTACTTGATGCCCACTTCGTACTGGGTGCCCTCGGTGGGCTTGAACAGCGAACTGCCGTAGCCGGTGCCCGTCTGCGGCTCAAACGACTCCGAGTAGCTGATGTAGGGCGCCAAGCCGTTGTCGAACAGGTAGACCAACCCGACGCGGCCGGTGAAGGCTTCGCTGTCCTGGGCGCTTTTGCTTTTGGTCGAAGAGGCCAGGTCCAGGGTGCTGATGTCGCTGCTGGCCCAGTCGTACCGCCCGCCCAGCAACAACACCCACTGGTCCCACTTCACCTGCTCTTGCAGGTACAGGCCCTTTTGCTCGTCGCGCTGGGTGCTCTTGCTGCTGTAGGCCGGGGCGGTGACCGGTGCGTTGTACACCGGGTCGAAAATATCCAGGGACGGGCCCGAGCCATAGCCGACCTTGGTGTCGGTGGTGGTGTTCTGGTAATCGGCACCGATCAGCAAGGTGTGCTGCAGCGGACCGGTGTCGAACTTGGCCTGGGCCTGGTTATCCAGGGTGTAGGCGTCGAGGTTCACATCGCTGGCGATGGTGTAGCGGTTGGAGGTGCGGTAGTCGGCTTGCAGGCTGCCGTTGTAGATACTCCGGTACAGCCCTTCGCTGCGCAGGTAACGCGCGTTCTGGCGCAGGGTCCAGACATCGTTGAGGCGGTGTTCGAACAGGTAGCCGAGGGAATAGTACTGGCGGTCGCTTTTCTCGAAGTCTTGCTCGCCGTCGTAGAAGTCCACATCGATCTTGCGCCCGTTGGGGTTGCGCACCGCCGAGCCCCAGGCCGGGGTGGAACCGTAGGAACCGCCCTTGGGGTCCTTCTGGAAACTCCCCAGCAAGGTCAGCGAGGTGTCGTCGTCCGGGCGCCAGGTGAAGGCCGAGGACAGGGACTGGCGCCGGGTCTCGGTGTGTTCCAGTTGCCCGTCGGCATCGTCGAACAGGCCGGCCAGGCGATAACCGTAGATCCCCTCATCGTCCAGCGGGCCGCTGAAGTCGAAGGTGGTGCGCTGCTTGTCGAAGGTGCCGTATTCCACACCCACTTCATGGAGCGGTGTGTCCAGGGGGCGCTTGCTGGTCATGTTGACCACGCCGCTGGGGCTGCCCTGGCCATAGAGCACCGAGGCCGGGCCGCGCAGGACCTCTACCCGCTCCAGGTCGAAGGCATCCTTTTGCGGCGCGGCGTCGCGGTTGTCGGGCATGCGCATACCGTCCAGGTACACCGCCGGGGAGAAACCGCGAATGGTCAGCATGTCCAGGCGCGAGGCGGTGGAACCACGGGTCTCGGGGATCACCGCTGCGCTGTAGCGCAGGATCTGGTTGAGGTTCTCGGCCCCCTGGGCACGCATCTGGTCGCGGGTGACCACCGAGATCGACTGCGGGGTTTCGTTGAGGGCGGTGTCGGTCTTGGTCGCCGACAGGCTGCGGGTGGCCACGTAACCGGCCACCGGGCCGGTGGGGCTTTCACTGGCATAGGCGGCATTGATGCTGGTGGCTTGCAACTCCACCGTGCCATCCACCGGCACCGGCGCGGGCTCGATGCGGTAACGCGTGGCCGACAGCGCCAGGGCCTGCAGGCCGCTGCCCTGAAGCAACTGGGCCAGGGCCTGGGCGGTGCTGAAGTGGCCATGGAGGCCGTTGCTGGTCTTGCCCCGGGTCAGCGCCGGATCAAAAGCCAGCACCAACTCGCCCTGCTCGGCCAGGCCATTGAGGGCCTGGCTCAAATCCCCGGCCGAGATCGAAAACAGCCGCGTGGCATTGGCTTCGACAGCCGCTGCCAAAGGTTCGGCGGCATGCAGGGGCACGGCGACAAACGCCATCACCACGGCCATGGCCAGTGGGTGCAAGGGACGAGCAAGGCGAGACATGGGTAATCCTGTGCAATGGGGGTTTATTAACCATGACGGCCATGTCGGAAAATCGGGTAACGAATGAGATCGAGACTCATTAAAAAATCGTGGGCGTGCATCAACCCGCTGCAACGACGCCGGGGCGAAGCGCTTCATCCGATCTGCGCAAGGGTTGGAAAATGCACGGCCAGCCCTTTTCGGGCCGGCCGCAGGAGGGGTTACAGCGGCTTGACCACCACCAGCAAACCGGTGAAGTAGTCGACCTTGATCGGCAGGTTGTCGGCCAGGGCAGCCAGCGCGGCATCGGTATCGTCGAGGCGGAACACCCCCGACACCCGCAGCCCCTGCAAGGCCTGTTCGTCAAAGCGCAGCAGGCCATGGCGATACCCGGCCAGGGCGCGCAGCACCTCGCTCAGCGGCCGGTCGTCGACCTTGAGCAGGCCCCGGGTCCAGGCCGCCGGATCTTCATTGCCAAGGGCCTGCACCGGCTGTACCCGGCCATCCTTGAAGCGGGTGCTGTGCCCGGCGCTGACCTTGACCGCGTCCTCTGACGCGGCGCTGGCAGGCTTGGCCGCCACCACCGACTCCAGCACGCTGACCACCGTGGCGCCGTCCTCGGCACGCCGCACCAGGAAGCGCGTGCCCAGGGCGGTGGCGGTGCCCTGGTCGGTCTGCACCACGAACGGCCGCTGGGCGTCCTTGGCCACCTCCACCCACAACTCGCCGCGCAACAGCTCGACGACCCGCTGGCGGCCGTCGAACTTCACATCCACTGCCGAATCGCTGTTGAGCTGCACCTGGCTGCCGTCGGCCAGCACCACTTCGCGGCGTTCGCCCACGGCGGTGCGCTGGTCGGCGAGCCACAGCGGCCACTGCTCCAGGCCCATCCAGCCGCACAGCAACACCCCAAGCAAGGCTGCAGCCTGGCCGCCACGCCCGCCCATCCGCGAGCGCGGCCGGGCAAAGGCCTGGTTCAGGGCCCGACGCGCCGGGGCCGCCGGCAGCTCATCGAGGCTGCCCCACAAGGCCCCCATGCGTTCCATGGCCAAGGCATGGCGCGGATCGGCCTGGCACCAGGCCGCACACGCGGCGCGATCGGCCTCTGTGACCTGCTCATCGTGGAGACGGGTCAGCCACTGCGCGGCTTCGTTGATCATGGTCGGTGAAGGTGAGGTCATGCTGCGGGGTCCGCCCCGTGCAAGGCGTGGTAGCAATGCACCAGGGCGCTGCTGATGTAGTTCTTCACGGTGCCCGCGGAGACCTGCAATTGGCTGGCGATTTCGCTGTAGGTCAGGCCGTCGAGGCGGCTGAGCAAAAAGGCTTCGCGGGTCTTGGCAGGCAACCCGGCGAGCATCACGGCAATCTTTTCCAGGGCTTCGAGGGCCACGTGGATGGCTTCCGGGTCGGGCATGCCGGCGTCACTGACATGGATGGCCAGGGCCTGCAGGTAGGCCTCTTCGATCCGCCGTCGCGCGCGCCGTCGATCAGCAAGCGCCCCGCCGTGGTCGCCAGGAACGCCCGGGGCTCCTTGATGTTCTGCGGCTCGGCCAGGGTCAGCACACGCATGAAGGCGTCATGGGCCAAGTCCGCCGCCCGTTGCGAGCAACCGAGTTTTTTCCGCAGCCAGTTGTGCAGCCACGAATGGTGGTCGCTGTAGAGCTCGGTCAGGGTTTGCTGGCGACGAACAAGCTGCTCGGAGGCCGGAAAGTCATGCATGCGCAAGCGCTTCTCAAATGGGAAAGATTACCAATCGCGCGAAAGATGCCAGTAAAACCGCCCCCGAGCAAGCACCGCTCCTCGGATGCGGCGGCTCGTCACAGCCCTGCCAGCCGGTCGTGGGCATTCGCTGCATAGCCGCCAGACCTGCAACGCATTGGCCGCCCCGCCAGGCCGCTGGTTAGAGTCGCGACCCTCACCGTCTTTTATCGATTCGAGGTAAGCCATGCCCGCCCACGCCGCCCAGCCCCTGACCCCGCCCTGGACCATCGAGCGCCTGACCCCGCACCTGGGGGGCAGGATCGACGGCTTGCAACTGCACAGCATCGACGACCGGCAACTGGCCCAACTGGAAGCCAGCCTGGTGCAGCACAAGGTGCTGTTCTTTCCCCAGCAACACTGGAGCGCCGCGCAACAGCGCGACTTCGCCGCACGCCTCGGCGAGTTGCATGTGCACCCGACCTTTGAAGCCCACCAGGAGGTCAACGAGCTGGTGGTGTTCAACTACGACCCGTCGCGCAAAGGCGCCAACGACACCTGGCACGCCGACGTGACCTTCGCCGAGCGCCCGCTCAAATACGGCGTGCTGCATGCCGAGACGATTCCCGAAGTGGGCGGCGACACCCTGTGGGTCGACAACGAGGCGGCATTCGAGGCCTTGTCGGCGCCCCTGCGCCAGTTGCTGGAAGGCCTGGAAGCCATGCACAGCGTGCTGCCGGCCATGGGTTACCCCGGGGCCATCGAACAGCCGGACCTGCTGCAACGCCTGGCCAGGTTGCCCGTCCCCACTCGGCACCCCGTGGTACGGGTGCACCCGATATCCGGGCGACGCTCGCTGTTCGTCAACCAGGCGTTCACCTCCCATATCGTCGGCTTGAGCCCGCTGGAATCCCAGGCGCTGTTGCAGTTGCTGTTTCGCCACCTGGAGAACCCGGCATTCCAGGTGCGCTGGCGCTGGCAGGCCCAGTGCGCGGCAATCTGGGACAACCGCAGCACCCAGCATCTGGCGGTGTCGGACTACTTCCCCCAGGTGCGCCGAGTGCGTCGCGCCGCCGTGCTGGAAGAACAACGCCCTTGGGGCCCGAACCCTTCACTGACGCAGGCCCAGCCATGATCGGCCGAGCAAGGGGGATCGTCGCCCTGGCCCTGGGCCTGCTGCTGGGGGCCCAGGTGGCCCTGGCGCAATCTGTCCCGGAAGTGATCCGCATCGGCGTGCCGGACCTCAGCACCCGGGCCAAGCCTTACGCCCCCGGGCTGCTGGGGGTCGCCCACCAGCGCCAGCAACTGGAGCAGGCGTTCGCCCAGCAAGGCACCCGGGTGGAATGGCATTTCTTTCGCGGCGCCGGGCCGGCCATCAATGAAGCCTTTGCCAACGGCCAGTTGGACTTCGCCGCCCTCGGCGACCTGGCCGCAATCATCGGTCGCGCCAGCGGCCTGGACACGCGCCTGCTGCTGGGCTCACGGGGCACTCACCTGTTCCTTGCCAGCACCCCGCAAGCCGGTATCCGCCAGATCCAGGACCTCAAGGGTAAGCGCGTGGCCCTGTACCGTGGCACCGCCGACCAGCTGTCGTTCGGCCGCGTACTGGCCAATGCCGGGCTCAGCGAAAAAGACCTGAAGATCATCAACCTCGACTGGACCGCCGCCATGGCCGCGCTGGTGGCCGGGCAGATCGACGCCACCTGGTCCAACTACAACCTGCTGACCCTGCGCAGCCAAGGCATCGAAGTGCCCTTGAGCACCCAGTCCATGCCGTTACTGGCCACCACCCAGAGCGGCCTGGTGGCCAGCCAGGGGTTTATCCAGCGCTACCCCGAAGCGACCCAGACCCTGGTGGACGTGCTGGTGAGCAACGCCGCCTGGCTCAAGGTGCCCGAGCATTACGAGCAGTACCTGGTGCAGCAGGAACAGGCCAGCGGCATCCCGGCTGCACTGGCCCGGGAAGAGGCCGCGGGGGCCGACCTGGACTTTCGCTTTTCACCCCGGCTCGACGCCTTCCTCAGCACCAGCTTCAGCCAGAGCATCGAGCAGGCCAAGGCACTGCGCCTGATTCGCCGCAGCTTCGAGGTCAAGGACTGGTTCGCCCCACAGTTCGTCGAACAGGCCCTGCGCCGCCAGCAGCTGCAAGGCACCTGGCCGGACTACGACAGCCAGGGCCGGGCTACAGCGCCAGCTGGTTGATCAGGCTGTACGCCGGCGCGTCCACCAACTCGTCGGAGAGGCTGTCATCAGCGTCCAGCAGGGCGTCGATCATGCAGCGGGCCGCCTCGCTCAGGGGCTGCTCGGAACGCTGGACAATCCCCAGGCACGCGCCGCCGTCGAGGAACAACGGCGGCGCGTCGCTGCAACGCAGCAGGCGAAAGTGCCCGCTCTCCAGCAAGGGTTCGATCATTTCCAGGGGGGCCACGCCGAGGCTGTCGGAGCTGGCGACGATCTTCGGCAACAGGTCGTTGTAGGAGGTCTCCATGTTCAGCGCCGCGCCGTCACGCCCCCACAACCCGCAGAGCACTGCACGCAACTCGCACGGCAGCATCGAGGCGACCTTGGGGTAATGACCCAGGCGCGCGAACGCCAATTGCGCCTCCTCCACCAGCGGGTGCCCGGCGCGGCAAAACACGCCAAAACGGCGAAAGCGCAAGGGCCGCACCAGGTGCCGGGTGCCGATTTCCATATGGCGCAGGTCGGCCACCAGGAAACTGATCTCGCCCTCGTCCAGCAAGGCCAGCAGGTTCGAGGGTTTCTCTACCCGCAGGTCCACTTCGGCCTTGGGGAAGCGCGTGAGAAAACGCCCAAGCGCCTCGGGCACCAGGCGCGCGGTGACCAGGGGCCCGGAGCCGAAACGCAACTGCTGGGCCGCGTCCTCGGGCTCCCCCGCACCCATCTCATCGCGCAGATTGCTGGCATCCTCCAGCAGCCGAGCAGCGCGCACCCGCAGCGCCTCGCCCTTGGCCGTGAGCACCACGCCGCGACTGCTGCGCTCCACCAGGGCACAGCCCAGCTCGCTTTCCAGGCCCTGGATGCTGCGGCTGAACGCCGACTGGGTGATGCAGGCAATGTCCGCAGCGCGGGTGAAATTCAAGTGAGTGGCCAAGGCCATGAAATGCCGCAGCTGCCGTAAATCCATGCTCAGACCTTTTAGTCATGAGCGCGATGCGCCTAAGGAATTTCTCAGGGGCAGCACGCATTGATACAAAGGCTCGCGATCGACCGCCGCAAACCTGGCGGCGGCATTATCCAGTGGTCATGCACGCCAGTGGAAAGACCAAAAACACATAACCTAATTCACCCCACAGCGTCTGCTTGCCTTGCTCCGCCACCACTACCAGGACGGCCAGAATGACCTGCAAGAATGAGCTTGAACATGAACCCGAAGCCTTGCCGACCGTGGCAGTCCCTGACCGCCCTGAATGCCCTTGCCCTGTTGCTGGCCGCACCTGCGGCCCATGCGGCCGATAGCTCCACCAGCAGCGCCCAGCCCAGTAACGACACCGCGCTGAAAACCGTGACCGTCACCGCCACCCGCCGCGAAGCCTCACTGCAACAAGTGCCGGTCGCGGTGTCGGTGGTGGACGGCGAACAGCTGGAGCGGGAGAACCGCAACAACGTCGCTAGCATCGTCCAGCGAGTGCCGACCCTGAACTACCGCCCTGCCGCGTCGAGCAAGGACTCTTCCCTGTTCGTGCGCGGTGTCGGGACCATTTCCACCTCGCCAGGGGTCGAGCCCAGCGTTGCCACGGTGATCGACGGCGTGGTCTACGGGCGCCCGGGCCAGGCCACCCTGGACCTGATGGAAGTGGAACGCATCGAAGTGCTGCGCGGCCCCCAGGGCACGCTGTTCGGGCGCAATGCCTCGGCCGGGGTGCTGAATGTCATCAGCCGCGACATCAGCGACGAGACCCACGGCTACGTCGATTACTCACACTTCGGCAAGGGCAATGAAAACCGCACTCGCTTCGGCATCGGCGGCACCCTCAGCGACACCCTCAAAGGCTCCCTGAGCACCCTGTGGGGTGACTATGACGGCAACGTCACCAACGAATACAACGGCCACCGGGTCAACGGCTACAGCACCCAGGGCGTGCGCGGCAAATTGCAGTTCAAGCCCAACGAAGACTTTCGGCTGACCCTGATCGGCGATTACAGCGACGGCGACAACACCACCCCCAGCGGTGTGGCGATCAAAGCCAGCACCGAGCGTTTCGCCAACAACTTCCCGGCACCGATCGACCGGGAAAACCGCAGCGTGGAGAACGATTTCAAGACCTGGTCCAACGACATCCACAAAGGCCTCTCGGCCCAGGCGGACTGGACCCTGGGCAGCCACACCCTGACCTCGATCACCGCCTGGCGCGGCTGGGACAACCGCCAGTACCAGGATCAGGACGGCCTCGCCGGTCTGCCCCAGGACGCCCTGCACGATGCCGGCAAGGTCGACTACGACCAGTACAGCCAGGAGCTGCGCATCGCCTCCCCCAGTGGCCAGTTCCTCGAATACGTGGCCGGGGCCTACCTGTTCCACGGCCAGTCCAACGAGGGCTACCGCCGGCAACTGGTGAACAACGGTGTGCTCAACAGCGCCTGGGGCAAGTTCAGCGCCACCAACAACAGCTACGCGCTGTTCGGCGAGAGCACCCTGAACTTCACCGAGGACTGGCGCGCGATCATCGGCCTGCGGGCCACCCACGACCAGGTCGAGTACGACCATGAACGGGTCTCCACCTCGGCAGTCACCCTGCGTTCGATGCGCCCCTCGTTCGCCTCCTCCGGCGAGCACAGCGACAACGGCCTGTCCGGGCGCCTGGGCCTGCAACATGATTTCAGCGATGACCTGACCGGCTACGTCACCTATTCCCGGGGCTACAAGGGGCCGGCCTATAACGTCTACTTCCAGATGTATGCCGCGGACACCGAGGCCCTGGATCCGGAAACCTCCAACGCCTACGAAATCGGCCTGAAAAGCAGCGCCTTCAATAAACGCCTGACCGCCAACCTGGCGCTGTTTCGCACCGACTACGACAACTACCAGGCCAACTTCTACGACTTGGTGGGTGGCTCACCGGTAACGCGTCTGATCAACGCCGGCTCCGTGCGTACCCAGGGCGTGGAGCTGGACTACGCGTTCCAGGCCACTCGCCAGCTCAAGCTGTCCGGCGCCCTGGCCTACACCCATGCACGCATCGAGGAGTTCAATTGCCCGGCCGCCGCAGCCGCCAGTTGCTCGATCAATGGCAAGCCCCTGCCCTTTGCCCCGGACTGGAAAAGCTACGTGCGGGCCGACTACAGCATCCCCCTGGACAATGGCCTGGATGTGGAACTGTCCACTGACTACAACTGGCAGAGCGAAGTGCAGTACAGCCTCGACCAGAACCTCAACACCCGCCAGGGCGCCTATGGCATCTGGAACGCCAGCGTGGCCCTGGCCGACTACAGCCAGGGTTGGCGCGTGGCGCTGCTGGGCCGCAATCTCGGCGACCGCTCTTACGCGCCGATGCTCAACAGCGGCAGCAACGCGATCAACCGCGTGGTGCCACGGGACGATCAACGCTACTTCGGGATCCAGGTCCGCAAGGATTTCTGATCGCCCGTCTCAGCCA
The DNA here is from genome assembly GCF_023241715.1 of Pseudomonas morbosilactucae. Classification (GTDB taxonomy): domain Bacteria; phylum Pseudomonadota; class Gammaproteobacteria; order Pseudomonadales; family Pseudomonadaceae; genus Aquipseudomonas; species Aquipseudomonas morbosilactucae. Next base: position 3,964 of record NZ_JALQCW010000088.1, on the reverse strand, counting down.
GGAGCCCGTCATGCCCCAGCGTCCCAATCTCATCGTCATCATCGCCGACCAGTTGCGCGTCGACTGCCTGCCCGGCTTCAACCCCGAAAGCCCGGTGCAGACGCCGCACCTGGACCGCCTGGCGGCCGAAGGCGTGCGTTTCGCCGAAGCGTTCACCCAGCACAGCGTCTGCTCGCCGTCCCGGGTGTCGTTCCTGTCCGGGCGCTACCCCCACGTCAGCGGCCACCGCAGCCTGCAATACCTGCTGGCGCCGGAGGAACCGAACTTCCTGCGCACCTTCAAGGACCAGGGCTATCACGTGGTCCATGCCGGGGCGCGGGGTGACACCTTCGCCCGCGGCGCCGCCGAAACCTCGGTCCATGAACACGGCTTTGCCGACCCCGGGCTCAACGACCTGCGGGACTTTTTCAGGCACCGCGAGCCCAGCGCGCCGGGCAGCCTGGCGCGGGCCCACTACGAAGGCGAACGGCCGGCAGAGCAGGTGGATTTCGACGAGGCGGTGATCCGCACCGCCGAAGCCTGGCTGGCCAGTGCGCCGCCAGAACCCTGGGTGCTCTATGTGCCGTTGCTGGCGCCGCACCCGCCGTTTGCCGTGGCCCAGCCCTGGTACTCGATGTACCCGCGGGCGCAGATGCCCGCACCCCGCCAGGGCAGCGGCCGCCCGCCTGACTTTCGCGCCGAGCTGGCCCAACTGCACGGCTGGCAACAGCTGCAAACCGAGGACTGGCAGGAAATCCGCGCGGTGTACTACGGCATGATCAGCCGCCTCGACCAGCACTTGGGCCGCTTGCAGGCGCAACTGGACCAACACCACGCCGAGCGACCGCTGTACCGCTGCTTCTTCTCCGACCACGGCGAATACCTGGGGGATTACGGCCTGGTGGAAAAGTGGCCTGCCGGGGTGGAAGAGTGCCTGGTGCGCACGCCCCTGCTGATCGCCGGGCCGGGCCTGGCCCAGGGCGAACGCAGCGAAGCGCTGGTGGAACTGCTCGATGTCTTCCCGACCCTGCTGGAACTGGCAGGCATCGAAGCCGGGCACGCGCACTTCGGCCGCAGCTTTGCCGCCTGCCTGCGAGAACCGCACACACCCCACCGTGAAGAAGTCTTCAGCGAAGGCGGTTTTTGCCGTGAAGAGTCGGACCTGCTGGAGCGCGGCGCCTACCCCTACGACCTGAAAAGCCGCTTGCAGCATCAGCGACCAGAGTCGGTGGGCAAAGTGGTGGCCCTGCGCGACCGCACCTGGACCTATGTCTGGCGCCTGTACGAACCGGCCGAGCTGTACCACCGCGCCAGCGACCCCCATGAACTGCACAACCTGGCCGGGCAAGCGGCGTATCAGCCGGTCGAGCAGGCCTTGCAAGAGCGCCTGCTGCGCTGGCAAGTGGCGACCGCCGACCTGATCGACACCCGGGAATCAGAGCGTTTCACCGCAGTGGACCTGCCCCGCCCCGGCAGCCTGGGCCGTGGATCGACCGGTTCAGGGTGAAAACCCGCAACGCTGCGTGCATCATGTGCGCAGTTCGCTTTCGGGAGATATCCATGCAGGTCTTGTCATTCATCATGCGTCCCGCCGCCTTGCTACTGGGGCTGCTGTGCGCGGTCCAGGCCCAGGCCAGCGAGGAATCGCAACTGATCGAGTCGATCAACAGTTACCGCAGCCAGGTGCAACGCTGCGCCAACCAGGCCTCGCCGGAGCTGCCGCCCCTGGCCGCCGACCCGCGCCTGGTGCTGCCGGTCAACGGCAGTGGCGACCTGCAGCAGGCCCTGGCCCGGGCCGCGTACCCGATGGTCAATGTGCAGGCCATCAGCCTCTCCGGCCCGCGGGATGCGCAAGCGGCGATGCAGGCCGTGCGCGAGAGCTTTTGCCAAGTGGTGCTGGACCCGCAATTCATCGACATCGGCGTCAGCCACAACGACCGTGACTGGCGCGTGGTGCTGGCGCGGCCGCTGTTGTCGGCACGCCTGGGCGACTGGCAGGCCGAAGGCCAGAAGCTCTTGGAGCAGATCAACCGTGCCCGCGCCCAACCGCGCCAGTGCGGCCCGCAGAGCTTCGGTGCCACCACGCCGCTGGCCTGGAACCCCAGCCTGGCGACGGCCGCCGAGGCCCATACCCGGGACATGGCCAATAACAACTATTTCGATCACAAAGATCGCCAGGGCGGAACGCCAGGCGACCGTGCAGAACTGGCCGGCTATGTCGGCCAGGCCATCGGCGAGAACATCGCCGCCGGGCAAGACACCGCGGTCAAGGTGGTGGACGGCTGGCTGGCCAGCCCCGGGCATTGCGCCAACCTGATGAACCCGAGCTTCCGCGAACTGGGCGCGGCCTACGCCGTGGACCCGAAAAGCGACGCCGGCATCTACTGGACCACCCTGTTCGGCGCCCAGTGAACCCAGCCCCATGGGCGGCGTCGGGGCTACGGATGCCCGACGCCGCTGCCAGGGTTCACTCGAACTGCAAGCGGTTCTCCGGGGTGATGAGTTTGAACGGCACCCAGTGCAGGGGCGAATCCAGGGTTTCGCCACGGGCCAGGCGCAAGGCCACTTCCACCGCACCGTTGGCTTGGCCGACGGCATCCTGGAACACGCTCACCGCCATCTTGCCGTCGGCCATCAGCTTCAGCCCGTCCGGCGTGCCGTCGATGCCGCCGACCCAGTAATCGCGGGCCTGCTTGCCGGCCTTTTCCAGGCCCATGATGGCGCCGATCGCCATTTCATCGTTGTTGGCGGCGATGATTGAAAAGTCCAGCCCCTGCTTGACCCAGTCCATGACAATGGTCGCGGCCTGGCTGCGTTCCCAGTTGGCGACGGTCTTCTGCACCACCTTCATGCCCGGGTATTTGGCGACGACCTTTTCCACGTCTTCGGTGCGCATCAATGACGACTTGTTGCTCGGGTCGCCCACCAGGATCACCACGTTGCCCTTGTAGTTGGCGCGGCGCGCCAGCTCCTCCATCTGCAGGGTGCCGGACTCCAGCTCATCGGACCCGACAAAGGCCGTGCGCGCCGGCCAGGTCTGCGGCTCGGGGTTGCGGTTGACGAACACCAAAGGGATTTTCGCCTCGCCCGCCAGGCGCAGCATCTCCGGGGCGCTCTTGCCGTTGACCATGGCGACCACGATGGCATCGACCTTGGAATCCACCAGGTTGCGGAACTGGCGCATCTGCAACTCGGCGTTGTCCTGGCCGTTTTCCATGAAAATATCCGCCTCCAGCACCGCGGCGTGCTGCTGCACACCGTTGCGCAGCAGGGTCTGGAAGTTGTCGTCGTACTTGGCCATGCCCACCCCCAGCAGCGGGGTGCTGGCCTGGGCCAGGCCGGCGAACAGCAGGCTAGCGCCCAGGGACCGCGTTATCCAATGCTTCATCTTCGAACTCCCGGGCGTCATACGCTGAAATGATGGAGCAGCTCGCGCTGCACCTTGGCCATCTGCGACAGGTCCTGGCTGCTGCTGGCGGACTGCTCGGCGCCATCGGCCGCTTGCTGCGCGGAGTCGTTGATGTGGGTGACCATGCGGCTGGTTTCCTGCACCGTGGCGCTTTGCTGCTCGGTGGCGGCGGCGATCTGGATGTTCATGTCGCGAATGCTGCCCACCGCCTCGCCCATCGCCACCAACAGCTCGTCGGCACCGGAGGCCAGGGCCACACAGTGATTGGATTGCACCTGGCTTTCGTTCATCACTTGCACCGCCGAATGAATCTTGCCCTGCATCTGGCCGATCATTTCCTGGATCTCGCTGGTGGACGCCTGGGTGCGGCTGGCCAGGGAGCGCACCTCGTCGGCGACCACGGCAAACCCCCGGCCCTGTTCACCGGCACGGGCCGCTTCGATGGCGGCGTTGAGGAACCGAGCGCCATGACCGGCGGATCGAAATACGGCGTCAGGAACAGGGCAAAGATGATCATGCTGACGTTGAGCAAGGTCGGCACAAAAGCCGGCACCGAGAACCGGTTCCAGGTGTTGA
>NZ_JALQCW010000087.1 GCF_023241715.1 Pseudomonas morbosilactucae | reverse complement strand
CCAGCCGGCGGCCAAGCCACGCCGATGAGCTACACCGGCAAGGATGGCCAGCAGTACGTGCTGGTGGTCGTGGGCGGCCACGGCTCGCTGGGCACCAAAATGGGCGACTACGTGATTGCCTACAAACTGCCGAAATAAGCGCCAACGGCCGTGTTGAAACAGGCGGCTACCTTCGGGTAGCCGTCTTTTTTTGTGCCTCGTTCAAGCCGCTAAGCAAGGCTCGTTTAACTGTTTCAGGCTTTTTCAGGCTACGGAATGACTTTTGGCATCGTTTCTGCGTCGAAGCCAAATATGACCATTTTGTGACAGTTTGATGAATGCTCCTGCCCCGCACCGCATTCATCCAGTGCAGCCCTTGCTCCAGCCGCCCATGAAGGTGCATCCATGAAAAACAGAGCCACCGTGATCTGCGCGCAAGATGGGAACATTCTTCTGGTGCGCAAGGACAAGCGCAAATGGGCCCTGCCCGGCGGCAAGGTCGAACCCGGCGAGTCGCCCGCCGAAGCCGCTGCCCGCGAACTGAGCGAAGAGACCGGGCTCGATGTCCAGGAACTGCTGTACCTGCTGCAATTCAGCAGCGGCAACGTGGTGCATCACGTGTTCGAGGCCTCGGTCAGCAACCCCCAGGATGCGCGCCCGCAAAACGAGATCGCCGCCATCCAGTGGCGCCCGTATGCCGTGGCCAGCGAGGTGGATGCAAAACCCGCCACCCGGACCATCATCAGTTCGTTTTTACGGCGCCTGTAACCCCCTCAGCCCACGCCACCGTGAATACAGACTTTTCCTACCCCTCGTAGCGGACGCCACAGCTTGTTCCTCCGAGCGCCCCTGAGTATGGTTTGGCCTGTCACCGCCCCTTCATTGGCAGACGCGCGCCCCCTCTCTGTTTGCAGCCCGGCGCACCCCGCGCCGCTTTGTGGCCCCTCCCATCACGACGAGCCGGCATCCACACCATGACAACCCACCCAGGTGATCGCGCACCTGCCGAGCAGCGCTATATGTCCCTCACCAGTAACGACTGCAACATCCCCGCCTTGCTGATCGACACCCAGGTCCCGCTGGATGTTCTGCATGAAGCAGCGGCCCACCGCATCCGCGCTGCCGCCCAGTTGCTGGAAAACATCGCCAGCCACGACGACCTCCACAACAACCCCGCGTTGCTCCAGGATTTCGCCCAGTTGTGCGTCATCCCCCTGCGCGACGGTTGCGACCTGCTGGATGTGCTGGGGCGGCGCCTGCAGGAAAAGATCCTCTAACCGCAGAAACGGGCTGGGAAGCCTCGACGAAATAGGGCAGCATCGGCCGCCACCACCGGAGAGGCATCATGCACAGGGACGACGCGGACAAGGGTTTTGAGCAGTTGGAACACTGGCTGGGCGACTCGCCAGACGCCCCCTGGAATGAATACATCACCGAGCACGTCGCCAAAGGCGTGCTGCACCAGTTCTCCCCCATAGCGTGGCAGCAGCTCGCCGATGTGCTGCTGAACAAACCCGAATACTGGCAACAACGCTGTGCGACCGCCCTCGGGGAAGCCCCCACGGCACCTTGCATCGCCCTGCTGAAACGCCTGCTGGCGCAATCCCCCTACCTGGATGTTCGGGTCCTGGCGATCTACCACCTCGACTGGTGCGAGACACCCATCGAGCAGCAGTACCGTTCGTGCATCCAGGACGTCATCGCCAGCTTGCCCGCTGCAGAGGTCGAGCCTGAACTGACACGCCTGCTGGCCAAAGCCGAAGCCGGCGCCCACTGAATGCCTGCCCGGCCGATACAAAGGAACCACCCTTGTTCGACTTGAACCTGCTCACGGGAAACATCCGCTTCGATGACCTCTCGCACCTGACCGATCAGCCCCTGGCCCGCCAACTCGACGCACTCAAGGAAGACCTGCTGCAGGTCGAATACCCAGGGCAACTGCTGCTGGACGTGGGCTGGTACCCCGAATTCGATAAAGACGGGGCCTTTCGAGTGCTGGTGATCAAGGACCAGGACTGGCAGCAGCCGCTGTCGAGCCAACAGGCCCGGAGCCTGGCAGCGTTGCGCGACCGCCTGGTTCAGGCCCAGGACCTGCTGAGCGCGTTATGTCCGTAGCAATGATCGAGCGCCGCCTAACACCATCGTCCCCGATGGCTACTTCCTTCCGTCTTCATCCACCGACAGGATCGCCATGAGCACTGAAAAACCGGCTTCATCCACCCCAGTCCCCGTCTTGCTGGAGGCCAACCAACAAATCGTACTGCCGGGGCCGGTGGCCCTGGAGGCGTTGCGTGAGATCGAATACATACTGATTTCGCTGCGCAAGATTTCAGATCATGCCCTCTTCAACCCCGAGTTCGATTTCGATGCCGCCACGGCCGGTTTCGTGGTCGATGGCCAGGTGCGAAACCGCCTGGCCAAAGTGCGCAAGCTGCTGTCCGAACGTTTTGACAATAGCCTGGGGGCCGATGACATGGGCGATATCGAGCGCTATGTAGAAGACCTGGCGTTCTGGAAACCGGCCTGAGCACAGGGGCTCAGACCAGTACCCGCGACTTCGTCAGCCAGGTTTCGAATGCCCTCGCATCCAAGGGCCGGCTGATGAGGTAACCCTGGGCGGTGTCACAACACCAATCCTTCAGCAGCTTGAGGCTGCCGGCGAACTCCACCCCTTCCGCCACCACCTTAAGACCCAGGTTGTGGCTCATTTCGATGGTCGAGCGCACGATCACCGCGTCACCGCTGGTGTCGTCCAGGTTGCGGATAAACGACTGGTCGATCTTCAACTCCTGCACCGGCAAGCGCTGCAACTGCGCCAGGGACGAATAACCGGTGCCGAAATCGTCCACCGACAGGCTGATGCCGCAGCCACGCAAACGCTGCAACACCGCCAGCGCCTGTTCCGGGTGACGCATGATGGCGCTTTCGGTGATCTCGAACACCAGTTGCCCGGCCGACACCCGATAGCGCTGCAAACAGGCATTGACCCGTGTCGCCAGCCCCTCGTCCTCCAGGTCATTGGCCGAGATATTCAGCGATAGCTGCACAGACAACGCCCGGCGATTCCACTCGGCCAATTGGCGAATACCCTCCTCAATGACCCAGGCAGTGAGGCTGCCCATGCTGCCGGTGCGCTCCGCCAGCGGGATGAACTCTGCCGGCGAGACCACACCAAACTCGGGGTGCTGCCAACGCAGCAAGGCCTCGGCCTGATGCACATGGTTGTGGCGAAGATCCAGTTTGGGCTGGTAATGCAGGAACAACTCACCCTCCGCCGCGGCCCGGCGCAGGTCGCGGATCAGGCTGATCTGGCGCTGATGAGCCAGGTCGCGATCCTGCTGGTAGATCTGCAAATAGCCCGAGGCACTGGCGGCGTCGTGACGGGCAATGGCCGCGCGGCTGATCAACTCTTCGGCGGACTGGCCATCCGTGGGGTAAGCCGCCACGCCGATGCAGATCTGCCGCCGCACTTCGTCGCCATTGATCACCTGAGGCCGGCTGAGCAACGCGTGCAAGCGATCGGCCATGGCCACCGCACCATCGACCTGGGTGTTTTCCAGTAACAACAGAAACTCATTGGCGGTGATGCGCGCCGCCGTGTCGCCCAGGGACAGCGCCTCCGAGAGGCGTCGACTGGCCTCGCGCATCATCTGCTCCAGTCCGTCAGGACCGACCCCTTCATTGATCGCCCGGTAGTTGTCGATCCCCACGTACAGCAACACCACGCTGCGGCGCGCGGCAATCGTGCTGCTCAGGCGTTCCATGGCCAAAGCGCGATTGGGCAACCCGGTCAGCGGGTCGTGCAGGGCGTTATGGGCCAGTTGCCGTTCACGGGTGGCAATCGCGCTTTGCATGGCGTTGATCGCCTCGGCCAGCACCCCGAACTCGTCGCTGCGCCGGGCCACCACCGGGGTCTGGTAATTACCGTCACCAATGCGCCGAGCCGCCAGCGCCAGCCCCTCAAGCGGCCGGGACACCCGACGCGCCATCAGCAAGGCCGCAAGCAGCGACAACAGCAAGGCCACCAGGGCGATCCCCAGAAACTGGCTGTCCAGGGGCGCAAAGGCTTCCAGCGAATGCTCCAGGGGGCTCTGCAACAGCGCCAGCACCTTGGGGTCTCGAGTGTCGCCGGTGTTGGCCAGTTGCAGGGCCTTGTTCAGGAAACGCTTGCCATGGACCTCGCTCAATTGGGGCAGTGCTTCCCACACCGAGTCGCCCAGGGCGCGGATAATCGAGGTCCAGAACGGCGCCTCCTGGGTGCTGAACAGCTCACCAGGCGTCTGGTTATCCACCGCCAGAAACGACACTTCCAGGTTGCTCATGGAGCGCAGCTCCTTGGCGAACTGGTCATCCATGGCAAACCCCATGACCACTCGGGCGATGGGCAACGGCGACAACACATCCCCCTGCACCAACAGAAAAGGCCGACCATCGATGGCGACGATCAGCATGCTTTTGTGTTGTCGCAAGGCCAGGCGCAAGGCCCGGTCGTAGGGAAAGGGTTGATCGCGAACGATGCTCGCCAAGGTACTGGCGATCACTGTGCCCTGCGGGTCGAGCACGAACAGTTGACTGGAACGAATACCGCTACGGTGCTGCCCCAGGGCCGCGAGAATATCCGCCGGTTTGCCACTGAGCACGGCACGGCGGAACTCCGAATCCTCCACCAGCCAGTCCACCCCGTGCTGCAGATTGCGCCCACGCAGGTCGAGCAGGCGTTCGAAGACCCGGGAGCCGATGTTCAGTTGAATCTGCGCCTGCTTTTCCACCGCCTGGTTGGTGGCGGTTTTCACCGCGAAATACACCGCACCGATCAACACCAGCAGCAGTACCGCCAACACTCCGGCAATCCGTGCCTGAAACGTCTGGCGCCACCTCATGAACGGGGGCTCGACGGCGCAGCAAACCGCTGCACAGCAGACAACAGGGCCGTGGGCGAGGCTCGCCTCACGCTGAAAAATCCGTTCTTCATACCCAGTCCTCTGAGGAGCCGAATGCGAGCGTCAAATAAATGCCTATTTCAATAAAAGGCAGACAGCTCGATCAGATTAATCCTCTAGAAGCGGAAGATCACGTACTAATACGGGGGCTCAGGCAGACATTTAATTGACGACAGCGTCTAGCAGCCCACCTAAGTGAATCTTGGAAAACACCCATTCAGCGTTCGATGACCTCGCCACGCATCGGCGCCAGGCGAGCAATCAGACGGTTCTGCACCGGTACCGCGATGCCCTGGCTGTCCATCGAAGCGATCAGGTCTTCCACCAGAGCGTTGAAATCGCTGCGGCTGACATTCTGTCCCTTGTGGCTCTCGGCCATGGTGTCGCCGGTGTAGGTGCAGGGACCACCGCTCTCGAAACAGAACTGCTCGATCAACTTGTCTCGCAGGCGCTGGATATCGATCTTGCGAAAACGCTCGACGATCCGCGGGTCGCGGGCAATGTTCAACAGCATGCCTTCGACGATGCGAGTGATCCCGGGGAGCTGCCCCAGGTCTCGGTAGAGGCTGTCATCACGGGCCGGTTGCTGCGCGCAGGCACTGAGCAACAGCGCCAGGATCAAGGGCAGGACACGCATCAGAAACTCCCCTGCAAGGACAGATAAGGCCCGTTCTGGTGATCCAGGGTGGCGATCTCCCCCAACCGCGCATACGCCAGGACGATCGACAGGTGTTTGTTGGGGAAGTAGCCAAGAAACAGGTCGGCCCAGTCGCTTTCCCCGGAGAACGACAGGTTGTCGGGTTTCTCCCGGTACTCCACACCCAAGGCCCAGCGCGGGTTGAACAACACCGCAAGCGAACCTTCCTTGAGCAGGCTGCGGCTGTCCCGACGGTCGCCGCCAAAACCCAGCAACCCGGTTTCGTTGGCCCGGCTGTAACGCACACCACCGTTGAGCAACAGGTTGTAGCCAAAGGCCGCGCCCACCAGCAGGCGACTCGCGCTCAGGTAGGCTTCGCTGTCGCTGTCACGGCGTGCGCCCACCAGGCTGGGAATCAGGAAATTGCGCTGATGCTTGTATTGCACGCCCAGGGACACCTGGGGCAGCGAGTCGTAGATCAGGTCGCCGAACAACCGCACTTTAACCCCGAACACGTCCTGGCTGAGGTTGTCCTCGGGCAAGCCGAGCTTGTGCACCAGAGAACCCAGGTCGAAACGCTGGCGGGCGAAGGACAACTCGACACGGTTGTCATACGCCAGCGCCAGGCCGGCCACATCCAGGCGGTAGTCCGGCAAGTTGACGCGGGTGGCAAAGGCGCTGGCACCCCATTCGCCCTGCTCGCCATAACCGGTGAGCACCGCCCAGGGCGTGATGCCGCCACCGGCAGCACCTTCGATACTGCTGGCGCCGCCTGTGGCCAGTAACCGGCCGTTGTCCGCCAGGGCCGTGGCCGTCTGCAGTGCAGCCAGGCAACCCAGTAATACCCATCTACGTAGAGTCATAAACATCAATGAACCAAGGAAGTCTGTGCCGCCAGGGGTAAAGCCACCCAGGCCTCGAACGCCGCCGCACTCAGCGGCCGGCTGATCAGGTAACCCTGGGCAGTGTCGCAATGCCAACGCTCAAGCAAACGCAGGCTGTGTTCGTATTCCACGCCCTCGGCCACCACCTTGAGCCCCAGGTTGTGGCTCATCTCGATGGTTGAACGGACGATCACCGCATCCTCACTGGTTTCGTCCAGGTCGCGGACAAACGACTGGTCGATCTTCAACTCTTGCACCGGCAGTCGCTTGAGGTGGGCCAGGGAGGAATAGCCGGTGCCGAAGTCATCCACCGACAGGCTGATGCCGCAGTCACGCAAGCGATGCAGCACCTTCAGCGCACGTTCCGGCTCCTGCATCACCGCACTCTCGGTGATTTCGAAAATCAACTGCTCGGCCGGCACCCGACAGGTTTGCAACAAGGCTTTGACCCGCTCCACCAGATCGACACCGAGTAAATCCTGGGCCGAGATGTTCAACGACAACTGCAAGTGCAGGCCCCGGCTGTTCCACTCTGCCAATTGGCGCATGCCTTCGCCGATCACCCAGTTGGTCAGGCTCTGGATGCTGCCGGTGCGCTCGGCGAGGACGATGAACTCCGCCGGCGAGACCATGCCGAACTGCGGGTGCTGCCAGCGCAACAGGGCTTCGGCCTGGCGCACTCGACCCTGGCGGATATCCAGCTTGGGTTGGTAATGCAGCAGCAATTCGCCGTTGTTGGCGGCGTGGCGCAGGTCGCGGATCAAGGTCACCTGACGTCGATGGGCCAGGTCCCGGCCCTGCTCGTAAACCTGCAAGCGCCCCGGCATCTGCGCCGCATCTTTCATGGCGATGGCCGCCCGATCGAGTAACTGCTGGGCCGACTGGCCGTCTTCGGGGAAGGCCGCAATGCCCAGGCGACAGTCCAGGGCCACATCCTGCCCGGCCAGGCGCTGGGGCTTGAGCAGCAATTGCTGCAACTGGTCGGCAATGGCCACGGCGCCGTCGCTGCCGAGGTTTTCCAGCAACAACAGAAACTCCCCGGCGATCAGGTGCGCCACGCTGTCGCCAGGCCGCATGGCTTGCTGCAGGCGTTGCCCAACGTCTTGCAGGGTCAGGTCGACCAGCGCCGGGCCACCGGCCTCGTTGACCGAGCGCAGGTTGTCGATGCCCAGGTAGACCAGCGCCATCGGCCGCTCGGCGGCGATCGAACTGCCCAGGCGCTCCATGGCCAGCGCCCGGTTGGGCAACCCCGTGAGTACATCGTGCAAGGCGTTGTGGGCCAGTTGCGCTTCCCGTTCAGCAATGCCGCCCTGCATCGAGTTGATGGCCTTGGCCAGCAACCCCAGCTCATCACTGCGGCTCAGGACCACGGGGGTCTGGTAATTGCCCTGGCCGATGCGTGCAGCCGCCTCGGCCAAGGCGCGCACCGGTTGCGACACGCTGCGGGCCAGCAGCAAGGCACCGGCCAGGGACGCCAGCAAGGCTGCCAGGGCGATCAGCAGGATGCGTCGGTCCAGGGGCAAAAACACCTGCATCGCCGCATCCTGGGGGCTCTGCAACAGGGCGATCACTTGGTGGTCATTTTCATCCTGGCTGCTGGCCAGGGTCAGGGTCTGACTGAAGAAGCGCTGGTGCAAATGCTCCACCAGTTGCACGTCACGGTGCTGAACGTTCTTGAGCATCAGGTTGACGATGCTCTCGCCCATGGCGCCGGGTTGGGTACTGACCAAGGCCCCCGGCTGCTGCATGTCCACCGCCAGGAACGATACCTCCAGGTTGGTCAGGGAGCGCAGTTCCTCGGCGAAGGCCTCGTCCATGCTGAAGCCCATCACCACCCGGGCAATGGGCAGGGGTGCCAGCACGGGCGCTTCCACCAGCAAGTGCGGCTTGCCCTGTACCGGCACGATCAACATGCTCTGCCGGGCACTGCGCGCATCGCGCAAGGCTTGGTCAAAACGAAACAGCGAACCGTCCGGCATGTTCTCCAGGGTGCTGGCCAGCACGTGCCCGTCCATGCTCAGGAGGATCATGTCGCTGGCGCCGATGCGCTTGCCGTGGTTGATCAGCACCGAGCGGATGGTCGGCGAATCACCACTGGCCACCGCATCGCGAAAACCGAAGTCGGCCGCTAGGAGTTGCACGCCATCGTTCAAGCGCCGACCGCGCACTTCCAGCAGACGCTCGAATACCCGGGTACCCACCGCCAACTGCTCATAGGCCTGGGTGCGCACGGCGCTGTTGGTGGCGGCCTTGACGCTGAAGTACAGCGCGCCGATCACCACCAACAACAGCAGGATCAATACGCAGGCGACCCGCGCCTGGAAACTACTGCGCAGTTTCACTGGCAGCTCGCTTGAAGGCATCGCCAAAGGCGCTCGGCGCTGGCGGCGTGGGCATGTCTGCGGACAGCGGCTCCAGGGTCAGTTGAAAGGTCTGCTGCGCCCCCTGGGCCGGGATCTGCACAGAGCCACCAGCCTGGGGTTGCAGGTCACGAACCTGAGGGTGCCACAAGGTGGCCTGGTAACTGCCCGCTGGCAATTGCTCCAGGGTCAGGTTGCCCTGGGCGTCGGTCACACCGAAGCGCGGATCGTCGGTGACGTAGATATAGCCCAGCATCCAGTCATGGATGTTGCAGCCGAGCACCACCACACCCGGTTTTTCGAACAGCACCGGGTCTGAAGGCGTGCCTTCATACAAGCGCAGCTCGAAGCGTTTGGTCGGCGAAAAGGAATACACCTGGTGACGGATATTGTCGCTGTTGGGAAACTTCACTGGGGTGCCAGTGTGAATGGCCAATACATGGGGCGCGAACTCTTTGTCGCGCTGATCCATATCGGCCTTGAGCAGGCCGGCAGGCTGGCCGAGGGGGCCCTGCAAAGTGACGACCGCGTCTTTTACCGGACGGCCGGTAGCGTCAAGCACCTGAACCTGCAGGTTGGCCGCGCAGGCAAACGCACTGACCAGCCACAGGCCGGCAATCGCAATACTGGAGTGAATCCTGGCCATGCAAATCCCAAAAACTTGATAGAACGGATGGCCAGCCTTGGCATGAGTACCCACCGCGAGGGACGCAGCTGTGCAGCATGATGCCGCAAGCAAGGCATTTTGCCATCACCGCATCCGCACAAGGGGCAGACCGTTCGTCCGACAAAAACTGATACAAACGGTCAACTTCTGTAAAGCTTTCGGCCGCAATCAGAAAAGCTGAAGTCCGCGCCGCCATTGAAACCACTCGCCGGGTGCCCCATCTAAGTGGCATACCCCATTGCGCAGGTGCCCCATGAGCGACCAGCAAACCTTCCCCGAAGACCTCAGCGACTACGCAGACCCGGAAAACGCCGAATCCCAGACCTCTTCCCACACCGGCCTGGCCCTGCCCGGGCAGAATCTTCCGGACAAGGTCTACATCATCCCGATCCACAATCGGCCGTTCTTCCCGGCGCAGGTGCTGCCGGTCATCGTCAACGAAGAACCCTGGGCCGAAACCCTGGAGCTGGTGAGCAAGTCCGAACACCATTCCCTGGCCCTGTTCTTCATGGACACGCCGCCCGAAGACCCACGGCATTTCGACACCTCGGCCCTGCCGCTGTACGGCACCTTGGTCAAGGTGCACCACGCCAGCCGCGAGAACGGCAAGCTGCAGTTCGTCGCCCAGGGCCTGACCCGGGTGCGCATCCGTACCTGGCTCAAGCACCATCGCCCGCCGTACCTGGTGGAAGTCGAATACCCCCACCAGCCGACCGAGCCCACCGACGAGGTGAAGGCTTACGGCATGGCGCTGATCAACGCGATCAAAGAGCTGTTGCCGCTCAACCCGCTGTACAGCGAAGAGCTGAAAAACTACCTCAATCGCTTTAGCCCCAACGATCCTTCGCCGCTCACTGACTTCGCCGCCGCGCTGACCTCGGCCACCGGCAACGAATTGCAGGAAGTGCTCGACTGCGTGCCGATGCTCAAGCGCATGGAGAAAGTCCTGCCGATGCTGCGCAAAGAGGTGGAAGTCGCGCGCCTGCAGAAAGAAATTTCTGCGGAAGTGAACCGCAAGATCGGCGAACACCAGCGCGAGTTCTTCCTCAAGGAACAGCTCAAGGTGATCCAGCAAGAGCTGGGGCTGACCAAGGACGACCGCAGTGCCGACCTCGAACAATTCGAGCAGCGCCTGCAAGGTAAGGTCCTGCCGCCCCAGGCGCAGAAGCGCGTCGAAGAGGAAATGAACAAGCTGTCGATCCTCGAGACCGGCTCGCCGGAATACGCGGTGACCCGCAACTACCTGGAGTGGGCCACCGCGGTGCCATGGGGCGTGTATGGCGAGGACAAGCTCGACCTCAAGGTCGCACGCAAGGTCCTGGACCAGCACCACGCTGGGCTTGACGACATCAAGAGTCGGATTCTCGAATTCCTCGCGGTGGGTGCCTACAAGGGCGAGATCAGCGGCTCCATCGTGCTGCTGGTGGGGCCGCCGGGGGTGGGCAAGACCAGTGTCGGCAAATCCATTGCCGAATCCCTGGGCCGGCCGTTCTATCGGTTCAGCGTCGGCGGCATGCGCGACGAAGCCGAGATCAAGGGCCACCGTCGCACCTACATCGGGGCCCAGCCGGGCAAGCTGGTGCAGGCGCTCAAAGACGTGGAAGTGATGAACCCGGTGATCATGCTCGACGAGATCGACAAGATGGGCCAAAGCTTCCAGGGCGACCCGGCGTCGGCGCTCCTGGAAACCCTGGACCCGGAACAGAACGTGGATTTCCTCGACCACTACCTGGACCTGCGCCTGGACCTGTCCAAAGTGCTTTTCGTGTGCACCGCCAACACCCTGGACTCGATTCCCGGGCCGTTGCTCGACCGCATGGAAGTGATTCGCTTGTCGGGCTACATCACCGAAGAAAAAATCGCCATCGCCAAACGCCACCTGTGGCCCAAGCAATTGGAAAAAGCCGGGGTGGACAAGAGCAGCCTGAGCATCAGCGACAGCGCCCTGCGCGCGGTCATCGACGGTTACGCCCGGGAAGCCGGGGTGCGCCAACTGGAGAAGCAACTGGGCAAACTGGTGCGCAAGGCGGTGGTCAAGCTGCTGGACACCCCGGACGCGAAAATCAAGCTCGGCCCCAAGGACCTGGAGGCGTCCCTGGGCATGCCGGTGTTCCGCAACGAGCAGGTTCTCAGCGGCACCGGTGTCATCACCGGCCTGGCCTGGACCAGCATGGGCGGCGCCACCTTGCCCATCGAGGCGACGCGGATTCACACCCTCAACCGCGGCTTCAAGCTCACCGGCCAACTGGGTGATGTGATGAAGGAGTCGGCGGAGATCGCCTACAGCTACGTCAGCTCGCACCTCAAGCAGTTCGGCGGCGACGGTAAGTTCTTCGACGAGGCCTTCGTCCACCTGCATGTGCCCGAAGGCGCCACGCCCAAGGACGGCCCGAGTGCCGGGGTGACCATGGCCAGCGCGTTGCTGTCCCTGGCACGTAACCAGGCGCCGAAAAAAGGCGTGGCCATGACCGGCGAACTGACCCTGACCGGGCACGTACTGCCGATTGGCGGGGTGCGGGAGAAAGTGATCGCGGCGCGCCGACAGAAGATCCATGAGCTGATTCTGCCGGAGCCCAACCGCGGGCACTTCGAAGAACTGCCGGACTACCTGAAAGAAGGCATCACCGTGCACTTCGCCAAGCGCTTTGCGGACGTGGCCAAAGTGCTGTTCTGACCCCTGCGCCGGCTCCTGCGGGCGACAACCCGCAGTAGCCGGCTAGGCGGCCTTTCGCCGGCCGGCGAATACACCTCACGTCTCAGCCCCTTTCCACTGGCCCACACTGCGCAGCATCTTCAGTTATGCTCGCCGTTCGTCATGAATGATCGGAGCCCGCCGCCCCATGCCCCCCATCCGCCTGCTCGCCCTTCTCGGCGTGGCCTTGCTCAGCGCCTGCGCCAGCCAGCCCAAACAAAACGTCACCCTGGATGACCAGGACGACTGCCCACTGCCACTCAAGAGCGGCCAGAACCTGATCCTCACCTTGCCTAGCAATCCGACCACGGGTTACCGCTGGGCCATCCAGGACTCGGCAGGCGGCGTGCTGCGGCAAATCAGCCCCGAGGTCTACAGCAACCCGGAAGACAGCGGCCTGGTGGGCAGCGCCGGGCAATCGACCTGGCGCTTTCAAGCCTTCACCCAGGGCAACGGGCGCCTGCGCCTGACCTCTCAACAACCCTGGGCCCCGGAAGTGCCACCCGTCGAGGTCTTCGACTGCTCGATCACGGTCAACTGATATGGGCTGGCTGATTCTCGCGCTGATGGGCGCAGCCACCTTTCTCTACGGCGTCAGCGTGCACGCAACCCTGCTTTGCCTGTTGGTCAAACCCTTGCCGGTATTGGCGCTGTTGGGCTGGTTGCACGATGCCCCGGTCAGCGATTACCGGCGCTGGATCACCCTGGGGCTGTTGTTCTCACTGCTCGGCGATGTCTTGCTGGCCTGGCCCACGGACCTGTTCGTGTTTGGCCTCGGGGCCTTCCTCGTCGCCCATCTGGCGTACCTGAAAGCCTACTTGAGCGACTGCCGGCGCCTGGCGCTGCTGCCGCTGCTGGTGGCCCTGGTGATTGGCGCGGGGCTGCTGAGCCTCCTCATCTCCCACGGCCTGGGCCCGTTGCTGGTTCCGGTCATCGTCTACGCCCTGGCCATCAGCGCCATGCTCTGGCGCGCCCTGGCACGCCTCGGTACACAGGTGCCGAAGCGCTCGGCAGTGCTGGCGGCAGTGGGTGCCCTGAGCTTCGCCTTCTCCGACAGCCTGATCGGCATCAGCCGCTTCGTGACCGGCTTCGATGCCGCGCCGTACCTGATCATTGTTTTCTACTGGCTGGGCCAGTGGGGCATTGCCGCGTCAGCGTTCAGCCAGAAGCCGCGCTAAACCTTGTGTCGCACTCAAGGTCCCGAAGGCCCTTCGGGCCTTATCGCAGCCAGCGGCAGCGGCTACAATGCCGCCCCTTATTTTTATCGCCATCGCCGGAACCGCCGTGAGCAAAGAACCCGATCGCCTTTTCGCCCAGCCCCTGGCCCAGGTGCCCGACTTCGCCTTTAACGAGGATGTGGTGCGGGTGTTCCCGGACATGATTAAGCGCTCGGTGCCGGGTTACCCGACCATTGTCGAAAACCTTGGCGTGCTCGCCGCCCAGTTCGCCCAGCCGAACAGCGTGCTCTACGACCTGGGCTCGTCCCTGGGTGCGGTCACCCAGGCCCTGCGCCGCCATGTGCGCACCGACGGTTGCCGGGTGATCGCAGTGGATAACTCGGCGGCCATGGTCGAGCGTTGCCGGGAATACCTCAACGGCCAGGACTCAATGTTCCAGGAGCTGTTGCCGGTGCAGGTGATTGAGGGCGACATCCTCGCCCTGGAGTTCCAGCCGGCCTCGGTGGTGGCGCTGAACTTCACCTTGCAGTTCATTGCGCCGGAACAGCGCACCGCCCTGCTTGCACGTATTCGACAGTCGTTGCTGCCCGGTGGGGCGTTGATTCTCTCGGAGAAACTGCGCTTCAACGATAGCGAGGAGCATGCGCTGCTCACCGACCTGCACATCGCCTTCAAACGCGCCAACGGCTACAGCGAGCTGGAAATTGCCCAGAAGCGCAGCGCCATCGAAAACGTCATGAAGCCCGACAGCCTCGAAGAACACCGCGAGCGCCTGCTGGCTGCCGGTTTCTCGAAAGTCGTGCCGTGGTTCCAGTGTCTTAACTTTGCCTCGTTGATTGCCTTGCCATGATTGATCTGTCCCCCCTCGCCCGCCGCCTGGCCGGCACCCCCCTCGCCGAGTGGGCCGCCAGCCTGCAGGGCCAGCTCGACGCCAAGATGGAGAAGGGTCACGGTGATCTGGAGCGCTGGCAGAGCGCCCTGGATGCCTTGCCGAAGATCCAGCCCAGCCAGGTCGACCTGCTGCACGGCCTGACCCTGGACACCGAGTGCGACGACGCCACCCGGGCGCAGATGCACAGCGCGCTGATGGGCCTCTCGCCTTGGCGCAAAGGCCCGTTCGACCTGTTCGGCGTGCACGTGGACACCGAATGGCGCTCGGACTGGAAATGGTCACGGGTGGCCCCGCACCTGGATTTGAACGGCAAGCGCATCCTCGATGTGGGTTGCGGCAATGGCTACTACATGTGGCGCATGCTCGGCGCTGGCGCCCACAGCGTGATCGGCGTGGACCCCAACTGGCTGTTCTTCTGCCAGTTCCAAGCGGTGCAGCGTTACCTGTCAGAGCCGTCGGTGTGGCACCTGCCCTTCCCCTTCGAAGACCTGCCAGCCAACCTGGAAGGCTTCGACACGGTGTTTTCCATGGGCGTGTTCTACCACCGTCGCTCGCCTATCGAGCACTTGCTGGCCCTCAAGGACTGCCTGGTCAAGGGTGGCGAGTTGGTGCTGGAAACCCTGGTGATCGAAGGCGATCAGCATCAGGTGCTGGTGCCTGAAGACCGCTATGCGCAGATGCGCAATGTGTGGTTCCTGCCCTCGGTGCCGGCCCTAGAGTTGTGGCTGCGGCGCGCAGGCTTCAGCGACGTGCGCTGCGTGGATGTGAGCGTGACCAGCGTCGAGGAACAGCGCGGCACCGAGTGGATGAAGTACCAGTCCCTCAGCGACTTTCTGGACCCCAACGATCACAGCAAGACCATCGAGGGCCTGCCGGCGCCGATGCGCGCAGTGATTGTTGCAAAAAAATAGATCCCGCCTTCTTGTAGGAGTTGGCTTGCCAGCGAAAACGCCCGTATGAGCGGTGCAAGGCTCTAGGGCCTTTTCGCCGGCAAGCCGGCTCCTACGTGGCTGGTAAGCTCAGCGCGCTCGACGGGCTTTGAAGAATTCGCTCAGCACCGTGCCGCACTCTTCGGCCAGCACGCCGCCTTCGAACAGCACCCGGTGGTTGAGAAAACCCTGGGTGAAAAACTGCCCCTGGCTCTGCACGATCCCCGCCTTGGGCTCCAAGGCGCCATACACCACGCGGGCAATGCGCGAATGCACGATCAGGCCGGCGCACATGCTGCAGGGCTCGAGGGTCACGTACAGGGTGCTGCCGGGCAGGCGATAGTTGTTCAACGCCTGGGCTGCCGCCCGAATCGCCACCATCTCCGCATGAGCGCTGGGGTCGCTGCCGCTGATGGGGCAGTTGTAGCCGCGGCCGATGACCTGGCCATCCTGCACCAGCACCGCTCCCACCGGGACCTCGCCCAAGGCAGCGCCCTGGGCCGCCAGCGTCAGGGCTTCGCGCATAAAGTCCTGGTCACGGCTGCGGTCGATGATCGGCGACGGGCGAATCTGCCGCATCAGGCCACCTCGATGGCGGCCATCAGGCCGGTTTCCATATGGTCGATCACGTGGCAGTGGAACATCCACACGCCAGGGTTATCCGCCACCAGCGCCACCCGGGCTCGCTCGTTCTTGCCCAGCAGGTAGGTGTCGGTGAAATAAGGGGTGATCTTCTTGCGGTTGGAGGCGATGACCTTGAAGCTCATGCCGTGCAAGTGGATCGGGTGCTGATACTGGGTCATGTTCTTCAATTCGAAAATGTAGCTATTGCCCTTCTTCAAGGTCGCAATCGGCCGGTCGGCACAGGTCTTATCGGTGATGTCCCAGGCCTTGCCATTGATCTGCCACAGGCTCGGCGGCTTGCCATTATCCACGTTCACCGAGACCGAGCCCACCCACTCGAAATTGAAGTTGAGCTTTTCGGCATTCTCCAGGTCCGGCTCGGCAATCGGGTTGGCCGGCAACGCCGGAGGCCAGGCGCCCGGCGCGTCGCTGTTGGCCACCGAACGGAAAGTGCCCAGGCGCACTGGACCATTGCGCAGCGACAACTCCTCGCCGGCAGGCGGTGCCTTGATCGCCAGGCAGATGCGCATGCCCGGGCCCAACCAGTACTCCTTGCCCAGGGGGCGCGGTTCGATAGGGTTGCCGTCCAAGGCGTAGATCTGCGCCTCGACGCCAGGAATATTGATGCGGTAGGTCAGGGTGTTGTCGAGGTTGAGCAAACGTACCCGGGTGATCTGCCCGGCCGGCAGATCGACCACCGCCTGGGGCACACCGTTGATGGTCGACAAACGGCCGGCGGTGCCACCCCGGGCGGCTTCCCGGGGGATGCTGAAGGGTACGAAAGCGCCCTCTTCATCCACGTGCCAGCTTTTCAGGCTCAGGGTGCGTTCGTGTTGAAAGCCCGTGGGCTCGCGCTCTTCGATAATCAGCGGGCCCACCAGGCCACGGCCCAGCTCTTCGCTGCTGCTCACATGGGGGTGATACCAGTAGCTACCGGCGTCCGGCACACGGAACTTGTAATCGAAGTATTCCCCCGGCAGCACCGGCAACTGGGACACGTAAGGCACGCCATCCATTTCCAGCGGCAGGCGGATGCCGTGCCAGTGAATGGTGGTGGCCACCGGCAGGTGGTTGATGAAACGCACCCGCAGCCACTCGCCTTGGCGTACCCGCAGTTCGGTGCCCGGCGCCGATGGGCCGAACGCCCAGGCCGGGGTCTTGTGCCCGGCCACCAACTCCACGTCCAGGGGCGCGGCAATCAACTCGTAGTCGTGCCCCGCCTCGGCGTCGGCGCGCTTGCCCAGCCAGTACCGCGACGCGCCGCCAGCCCCCACGCCAACCACCACAAGACCGGCCAGACCACCGAGTATTTGTCGACGAGTAAAGGACATGGACTCAACTACCTCACGTATCCGCGGCGGACCCAGGCCCGCAAAAGGCGAATACGATACACCCGCAGTTGAGAAACAGTAAGGGCGGCGCGGCAAGCGGCCGCACCGTCCCACTCCGGGATCAGCACCGGGTCAATCCAGCAACACCATCAGCTCCGCACTCAAGGGCCCGGTCCGCCGCAACTCTTTGGCGGTGTTCACCTGCTGAGCGATGCGCGCCACTTCGATCACCGGGTGCTGCAGGGTGTAACCGCCCTTGCTGTCCAGCCAGGTGAGGACCTCCGCCAGGTGCCACAGCGAAACCTGGCCTTCGTGGATCGCCAGGGGAAAGCGGCCGCCATGGCTGAGCATCAGCTTGCGCATGTTCTGCCGTGACACACCGACGATATCGGCAATGTCACTGAGCCCGACAACATCTGGGCCGGCTTCCACCAGCCGCGCCTCGGGAATGATCTGCTTGATATCACCCAGGGCACTGAGCATCGCGGCCTCAGCGCTGTCGGCCTCGCGGCAGAACTCCAGGGCCAGACGACCCGCCAACCCGCTCCCCACCAAGGCATCGGTGCAACCGCCAGCGCCCAGGCGCTCGACCAACGGACCCGGGTCACAGTCGTCGGCGGGCAACAGGTAGTTAAGGGTAAACAGGTATTCCATGGTCAAAACTCCCGACCAGGCGTCGGGACCCTGCCGCCCCGCACCTGATTCAACGTGCAGCTATCAATCACCCGGCACAACGCCCGCGCATGGGACGCGGGGTTCGTCGGCGTACGCCACACACTGGTGATACAGAACTCTCCGCAGCCACAGACCTCACTGTTGTAGGGGCAGTAGAGCCTGCCCCACCCATGGCCGCCGCCGACCTCAATTCGCCATCCCTGCCACTCGGCGTAACGCAGGGCCATTTCGATGTCTTGCTGGGGATGCCTTGCACGAGCCATCCGTGGCCTCCAGTCTCATCAGCCAGAATATGTTGTCAGCTGACAACCGTACAAAAAGCGAACAATCCCGCTCAGCGGCTACACCGCACAGGTTTCAGTCGGAGGGGACATCTGAAGACTACACAGAGGGCGCTACGAAGGCCCGGGGCAACCCTTTCCTGATATTGCCAAAAGCCGGGACAAGGGGATTTCTACAGGTCCAGAAACACAAATGGCGATCGACACCCGAAGGTCTCGATCGCCATGGTTCAAGCGGGAGGGATCGCTAAGCGATCTCTCGGGGCCCGATCATTCCCACTCAATGGTCGCCGGTGGCTTGCTCGACACGTCATAAGTCACGCGGGAGATGCCTTCGATTTCATTGATGATGCGGCCGCTGACGGTTTCCAGCAGCTCGTAAGGCAGGTGCGCCCAACGGGCGGTCATGAAGTCGATGGTTTCTACCGCACGCAGGGCCACGACCCACGCGTAACGACGGCCATCACCGACCACGCCCACGGATTTTACCGGCTGGAACACCACGAACGCCTGGCTGACCTTGTGGTACCAGTCGGCCTTACGCAGTTCTTCGATGAAGATGTGGTCGGCGCGACGCAGCAGGTCGGCGTATTCCTTCTTCACTTCACCGAGGATCCGCACGCCTAGGCCCGGGCCCGGGAATGGGTGGCGGTAGACCATGTCGTACGGCAGGCCCAGTTCCAGACCCAGACGACGGACTTCGTCCTTGAACAGCTCACGCAGCGGCTCAACCAGCTTGAGGTTCATTTCCTCAGGCAGGCCACCGACGTTGTGGTGGGACTTGATCACGTGGGCCTTGCCGCTCTTGGCGCCGGCCGACTCGATCACGTCGGGGTAGATGGTGCCTTGGGCGAGGTACTTGATGTTCTCCAGTTTGTTGGACTGGGCATCGAAGACGTCGATGAAGGTACGACCGATGATCTTGCGCTTCTTCTCCGGGTCGGACTCGCCGGCCAGGTTGTTCAAGAACTGATCTTCAGCGTTGGCGCGGATCACCTTGACGCCCATGTTCTCGGCGAACATGGCCATCACTTGCTCGCCTTCGTGCAAGCGCAGCAGGCCGTTGTCGACGAAGACGCAGGTCAGCTGGTCGCCGATGGCCTTGTGCAGCAGGGCCGCAACCACGGAGGAGTCCACGCCGCCGGACAGGCCCAGCAGGACGTTGTCGGTGCCGACCTGGGCGCGCACCTGGGCGATGGCGTCTTCAGCGATTTTCGATGGAGTCCACAGGGCTTCACACTCGCAGATGTCGAGAATGAAGCGCGACAGGATGCGACCGCCTTGCTTGGTGTGGGTCACTTCCGGGTGGAACTGCACGCCGTAGTAACGACGCTCGTCGCTGAACATGCCAGCGATCGGGCAGCTCGGGGTGCTGGCCAGGATGTGGAAGTCTTCCGGCATCTTGGTGACTTTGTCACCGTGGCTCATCCACACGTCGAGGCCGAACAGGCCGTCGGCGTCAACGTGGTCTTCGATGCCGTCCAGCAGGCGGCTCTTGCCGACCACATCCACACGGGCATAACCGAATTCACGCAGTTCGGAACCTTCGACCTTGCCGCCCAGTTGCTCGGCCATGGTCTGCATGCCGTAGCAGATACCGAAGACCGGGACGCCCAGGTCAAAGACGGCTTGCGGGCAGCGCGGGCTGTTGGCTTCGTGCACAGACTCGGGACCGCCGGCGAGGATCACACCTTTGGGGGCGAATTCGCGAATCGCGTCCTCGTCCATGTCGAACGGATGCAGTTCGCAGTACACACCGATTTCACGCACGCGGCGGGCAATCAATTGGGTGTATTGCGAACCGAAGTCGAGGATCAGGATGCGGTGAGCGTGAATATCGAGGGCCATGGGAGGAACTCTTTAAAAGCAGTTGCAAGCTTCGAGCTGCAAGCTGCAAGTAATAGGGGGACTGCGCGGTAACTGCGTGGAGGCAGTTACCGCTTGCAGCTTATAACTTGTGGCTTTTAGCTGTCGGCGTTAGCCGACCCGATAATTCGGCGCTTCTTTGGTGATCTGCACGTCGTGCACGTGGGACTCAGCCATGCCTGCACCGGTGATCCGCACGAATTCAGGCTTGGTGCGCATTTCTTCGATATCGGCGCTGCCGGTGTAACCCATCGAGGAACGCAGGCCACCCATCAGTTGATGGATGATGGCGGTCAGGCTGCCCTTGTAAGGAACACGGCCTTCGATACCTTCCGGCACCAGCTTCTCGGCACCCGCGGAGGAGTCCTGGAAGTAGCGGTCGGAAGAACCTTGCGCCTGGGACATGGCGCCCAGCGAGCCCATGCCACGGTAAGCCTTGTAGGAACGGCCCTGGAACAGTTCGATCTCGCCTGGCGCCTCTTCGGTACCGGCGAACATCGAGCCCATCATCACGCAGGAAGCACCCGCCACGATGGCCTTGGACAGGTCACCGGAGAAGCGGATACCGCCGTCGGCGATCAGTGGCACGCCAGTGCCTTCCAGCGCAGCAGCCACATTGGCGATCGCGCTGATTTGCGGAACACCGACGCCAGCCACGATACGGGTGGTGCAGATCGAGCCAGGGCCGATACCGACCTTGACCGCGTCAGCGCCGGCTTCAGCCAGGGCCTTGGCCGCAGCGCCGGTGGCGATGTTGCCGCCGATGACCTGCACTTCAGGGAAGTTCTGCTTGACCCAACGTACGCGGTCGATCACGCCTTTGGAGTGACCGTGAGCGGTGTCGACCACCACCACGTCAACACCAGCAGCCACCAGGGCGGCAACACGGTCGCCCGTGTCTTTGCCGGTGCCAACGGCCGCGCCCACTCGCAGACGACCTTGGTCGTCCTTGCTGGCCAGCGGGTAAGCCTTGGCTTTCTCGATGTCGTTGACGGTCATCATGCCTTTCAAGGTGAAGGCAGCGTCGACGATCAGCACACGCTCGATACGGTGTTTGTGCAGCAGCTCACGCACGTCTTTCTTGTCAGCGCCTTCGTTGACAGTGACCAGGCGCTCTTTAGGCGTCATCACTTCACGAACGGTGGCTTCCAGACGGTTCTCGAAACGCACGTCACGGGAAGTGACGATGCCGACCAGGTCGCCATCGTGCAGCACCGGAACGCCGGAGATGTTGTGCTGGCGGGTCAGTTCGAACAGATCACGTACGGTGGCGTCGGCCTCGATGGTAATCGGGTCCTTGACCACGCCGGCTTCGAAGCGCTTGACCTTGCGCACTTCGGCAGCCTGCTGCTCGATAGTCATGTTCTTGTGGATGATGCCGATGCCGCCTTCCTGAGCCATGGCAATGGCCAGACGGGCTTCAGTGACGGTGTCCATGGCGGCAGAAACCAGTGGAATATTCAGCTCAATGCCACGGGTCAAACGGGTCTTCAGACTGACTTCGTTAGGAAGCACCTCGGAATAACCGGGTACTAAGAGAATGTCGTCAAAGGTGAGGGCTTCTTGGCTGATACGCAGCATCGCGGGGGCTCCCGGGCGGGAAAATGGAAGCGCGCCATTATACTGAGACAGCCCCTCGGGCTCAATGTAAAACTCTGTCTAATATCGCTGGAGTGATAGATGGGGATCTCGCCCCTGACTGCTGGGGCGGGCTTGCCAGCGAAATGGGGCCCCACAGTGTTCACACAGCGGTTTTCACCGACAACTCGGCCCCGCCGAGAAAGCCCTAGAGCTCGACCTTCACCCAACTCACCGGCAAGTCCAGCCAGTCGGCGAATTCGTCGATAAAGCTCTGCTTGAAGCCCGCCTCTGCCCAGTTGTTGAAGATGAACCCCAGGTTGGAAAAGCCGCACTCCTGAAGAAACAGAAAGCCGTTGATGTCATCTTCATGCCCGCACTCGGGGCAGGTGAAGTTGTCGGTGCGCCCGGGCATCCACTCCTCCAGGCTCTCGAACAGCGCCTCGCCGACCTCCTGTCGACACTCGGCGCAACCGGCCTCTTCGAGAAAGCCCTTGGCCGGGGTATAGATGCAGCGCTTGGTGATGATCTCCAGGCCATTGATTGGCTCGCCAAAAGGCAATGCCTCCGGGTGCAGCACCACCGCGCGGGCGCCAGGGGCAATGGCATGGCCCATGCGATTGCCGGTGCGGCCGCAAGTGCTGAGGTTTTCTTCGATGATGTTCTTGCGCACCAGCCAACGCACAATGGCCCGGGCTCGGGGCTCATGCACCGGCAAGGTGGAAATTTTCGGGACAAGGATGCTTTGGGAGTTCATGGATAAGCCTGGAACGTGCTGAAACAGAGCAAACGCTTTCGCCGAAAAGCCGGCCCCTATCGTCAATTGTAGGAGCCGGCTTGCCGGCGAACGGATTCAAAGGCCCGCAGCTTAATCCCTGAACCCCGCAGGTCAAGTGCTCAGGTAGCGCCCGATCAAGGCAACGCCACTGGCCAGCACCAACCAGGTCACCAAGCGGACAAAAGCCTCCCGAGACAGCTTCATGGTCACGCGCCGGCCTATCCACAACCCCAAGGCCATGGCCGGCAGCAAACAGCCCGCCAGCACCAATAAAGGCAACTCGGCATAGACCCCGGCGATCAGGAACAGGCTCAAGCGCACCAAGGTGCTGCAACTGATCAGCGCGCTCTGGGTAGCCCGCGCCGGCTCCTTGGGCAGACGGCTGTTGAGGTAAATGGCATATAAAAAGCCGCCGCTGCCAAACAAGGCCCCAAACAGCCCGCCCACCACGCCCATGGGCACCGCCCAGCCCGCCGCCAACTGCGTGGGCCGAGCCTTTACCCAAAGGCTGTAGACGGCATAGGCGCTGATAAACAGCCCCATCAACAGCAGCAAGAGGTCGGACTTGAGGTTGAGCAGGAAGATCACGCCCAAGGTGCAGCCCACGGCCATGCACGGCAACAAGCGCAGCAACTCGGCCCTGGCCACGTCCTTGCGCGACGGCAGCAGGTTGCCAAAGGCCGCGACAAAATCCAGCAACACCAACAGCGGCACGATTTTCGACAGCGGCATAAACAGAATCAGGACCGGCCCCGCCACCAACGCGGTGCCAAAACCGGCGATGCCGAACACGATGTACGCCAGGACGATGCCGACGCCAATCGCCAGCCAGGCCTGGGGCCCGAAGGCCCATTGCTGCAACAACTCGATAACACCCATGTGCGCCACATCCTCAGCCGGTATCGAATGACTTTAGCCAGCCGCGAACCTTGCGACTAATATCGTCGTAGTCGCCAACCCATCGCAAAAAGGCATGACTCGTGATCTCAACTCGCCAACTGCGCTACTTCGTGGAAATTGCCGAATGCGGCAGTTTCAGCGTCGCCGCTGAGCGGCTGTTCGTCGCCCAGTCGGCCCTGAGCCGGCAGATCAAAGAGCTGGAAAACCAGTTGCAAACGCCGCTGTTCGAACGCACCTCGCGCCTGCCACGGCTGACCGCCGCGGGCGAAGCCTTCTTCCCCAAGGCGCGCAACCTGCTGACCGAATTGCACCAGGCCAGTGAGCTGGCGACCCAGGTGGGCCTGGGCCGGCGCGGTACCTTGCGTCTGAGCCACTCCAGCACTGTGCCCATGAGCGGCCGCCTGCTGAGTGGCATCAGTGCCTACCTGGAACACTGTCCCGACGTGTCGATGGACATGCTCAAGCTGTCCTCGGAAGCGCAGTTGGAAGAACTGGCCGAAGGTCGGCTGGATATCGGCCTGCTGCGCCTGCCCGTGCTGCGGCAGCGGGACGGGGTGCAGATTGTGCCGTTGTTCACCGAACCCTTGCTGCTGGCGGTGCCACCAGAACATCCCTTGGCGCAGCATCCGCCCGGCCAGGGGGTGAACCTGGCGGACCTCGAACATGAAGCCTTTATTTCCATCCCACACCCCCAACGGGGTGGCTTGAGTTACCTGTCCGCCGAACTGTGCATGCGCCAGGGCTTCTTTCCCAAGGCCGCGCGGGTGGTGTCGCGCAAGACCACACAATTGCAACTGATCCAGGCCGGCTTCGGCATCGCCCTGCTGCCGGAGTCGATGCGCGATATCGCACCGCTGAATATCCACTTCCTGCCCCTGGCAGACGCCGCCTGCCAAAGCACCGTGGCCCTCGCCTATCGGCAACAACCGACGCCCCTAGTGGCGCAGTTCGTCGAGCATTTTCGCGCCAGTGTCGCGCGATAGCCGCTGGGCCGTTGTTGCATCCATGGAGATTGTCAGGCGAATGCCATTAAACTGCGCCACATGATTAAAGATCCCTTTGCAAGACTCGGCCTGGACCGCGAAGTCCTCACTGTCAGCCAACTCAACGGCCGTGCGCGGGTGTTGCTGGAAGACGTGTTCAGCAATATCTGGGTCGAAGGCGAAATCTCCAACCTCGCCCGCCCGGCGTCCGGCCACGTGTATTTCACCCTTAAAGACAGCGGCGCCCAAGTGCGTTGCGCGCTGTTCCGGCAGAACGCGGCGCGGGTCCGCCAGGCCCTCAAGGACGGGTTGGCGGTCAAGGTACGCGGCAAGGTTTCGCTGTTCGAAGGCCGCGGCGACTATCAGCTGATTCTCGATACCGTGGAGCCGGCCGGTGATGGCGCGCTGCGCCTGGCCTTTGATGCGCTGAAGGAAAAGCTCAGCGCCGAGGGCCTGTTCAGCGCCGAGCGCAAGGTGCCGCTGCCGGCCCATCCGCAGCGCATCGGCATTATCAGTTCACCGACCGGCGCGGTGATTCGCGACATCATCAGCGTGTTCCGCCGTCGTGCGCCGCAGGTGGCACTGACCTTGATCCCTACCGCCGTTCAAGGCCGCGAGGCGACCGCACAGATCGTCCGCGCCCTGAAGCTGGCCGATGCCCGAGGCTTCGACGCCCTGATCCTGGCCCGCGGCGGCGGCTCCCTGGAAGACCTTTGGTGCTTCAACGAAGAAGCCGTGGCCCGGGCCGTGGATGCCTGCGTCACGCCCATCGTCAGCGCGGTCGGCCACGAAACCGATGTGTCCATCAGCGACTTCGTGGCTGACGTTCGGGCGCCTACGCCTTCGGCAGCGGCCGAACTCTTGGCACCGGATTCCAGCGACCTGCAACGCCGGGTTGAGAGCCTTGAGCGCCGCCTGATGATGCGCATTCGTGATCGCCTGATGCGCGACCGCCTGCGCCTGGAAGGCCTGGCCCGGCGCCTGCGCCATCCCGGTGAGCGCCTGCGCCAGCAAGCCCAGCGCCTGGACGACCTGGACATGCGAATGCGCCGAGCCTTCGAGCGCAGCCTCAATACCCGCCGCGAACGCCTGATCCGCCTGGAAACCCGACTCGCCGGCCAACACCCGGGGCGCCAACTGGCGCTGTTGCGTCAACGCCTGGAAAGCCTCGCCGAACGCCTGCCCCGGGCCATGGGCGAAGGCCTGAAATCCCGGCGCCTGCAACTGCAAAGCCAGGTGCAGACCCTGCACGTGGTCAGCCCTCTGGCGACCCTGGGCCGTGGCTACAGCATCCTTTTGGACGAACGCGGCCACGCCATTCGCAATGCCGAGCAAACCCGCCCGGGCCAACGCCTCAAGGCACGGCTCGGCGAAGGCGAACTGCAGGTGCGGGTCGAAGACAACCACCTGACGCCTGTCACCCTCTCTTTACTGGATTGATCCATGCCGCGTTTTCTTTGCTCCCTGTTGCTGCTGTGCCTGACCTTCACGGCCCATGCCGACAGCTACATCACCCGCCTGCTGAACAAGCCGGTGCCCGGTGGCGTCGCCGTAGTCAGCCTGGGGGCCGCCACCCAGGCGCCCAAGGCCACCTATGACGGCAAGCCGGTGCTGGTGGTCAAGGAACAGGACAACTGGCTGGCGATTGTCGGCATCCCCCTGACAGTCAAGCCGGGCGACCAGCAGATCAGCGCCGGCGGCCGCTCGCTGAGCTTCATCGTGGGCAGCAAGAAGTACCCGGAGCAGCGGATCACCCTGAAGAACCAGCGCCAGGTCAATCCCAACCCCGCCGACCTGAAACGCATCGACGGCGAACTGGCCGAACAAATCCGTGCCTACCGCAGTTTCAGCCCCAACACCCCGAGCAACCTGTTGCTGGACAAGCCGGTGAACGGCCCCCTGTCGAGCAAGTTCGGCGTGCGGCGCTTTTTCAACGGTGAGGAGCGCAACCCTCACGCCGGCCTGGACTTCGCCGTGCCGGCAGGCACCCCGATCAAGACGCCAGCCGCCGGCAAGGTGATCCTGACCGGCAACTACTTCTTCAATGGCAACACCGTGTTCGTCGATCATGGCCAGGGCTTTATCAGCATGTTCTGCCACATGTCGAAAATTGACGTGAAGGTCGGCCAGCAACTGACCCGCGGCGCCGTGGTCGGCAAAGTCGGCTCCACCGGTCGCGCCACCGGGCCTCATATGCACTGGAACGTCAGCCTGAATGATGCACGGGTCGATCCGGCGATCTTTATCGGGGCGTTTCAGCCCTGATCCAGAGGCCTGGCCGCTGGCAAGCCGCCCCCACAGGGATTGCGCAGGTGCGAATGACTGCGCAATCTTTGACATTCCATTGAAGAATACCCAGCATAAAATCTCGATATAGCGTCTATTTCGAGTATTCCTCTCAATTTTTTTCCACTGCTTGCCATCTTCCACCCCAGTGGTTAGGGTTGACGCCATGAAAACCTCTCACACCCTCATTCAACGCCGTCAACACCGAAGCCTCTGCCTCGTCAGCGCACGACTGCCAGGCTGAATCGCGGTGCCTCATCCCCCTGCGTCAACACTTCACTCTTGACCCACCGGCAGGCCGCCTCTTTTCGGCCCGGACAATAAGGATTTCCCCATGAGCATGCTCAAAGACCCGTCTTCGAAGTACCGTGCGTTTGCGACCATCAACTTGCCTGACCGCACCTGGCCATCGAAGACCATCACCACCGCGCCGATCTGGTGCAGCTCCGACTTGCGTGATGGCAACCAATCGCTGATCGAGCCGATGGATGCGGTGAAGAAGCTGCGCTTCTGGAAAACCCTGGTCGCCGTGGGCGTGAAAGAAATCGAGGCCTCCTTCCCGGCCGCCTCGCAAACCGATTTCGACTTCGTGCGCACCCTGATCGAAGACGGCCACATCCCGGACGACACCACCATCCAGGTGCTGACCCAGGCCCGTGAAGACTTGATCGCCCGCACCTTCGAATCCCTGCGCGGGGCGAAGAAAGCCATCGTTCACCTGTACAACGCCACCAGCCCATCGTTCCGCCGCATTGTCTTCAACCAGGACAAGGAAGGCGTCAAAGAAATCGCGGTGAATGCTGCCAAGCTGTTCGTCAAATACGCTGCCCAGCAGCCGGAAACCCAGTGGCAGTTCGAGTACTCGCCAGAAACCTTCAGCGCCACCGAACTGGAGTTCGCCAAGGAAGTCTGCGATGCGGTGATCGAAGTCTGGAACCCGACGCCAAGCAACAAGGTGATTCTCAACCTGCCAGCCACCGTGGAAGTCGCCACGCCGAACATCTATGCCGACCAGATCGAATGGTTCGGTCGCCATATCACCCGTCGTGACAGCGTGCTCATCAGCCTGCACACCCACAACGACCGTGGCACCGGCGTAGCCGCCACCGAGTTGGGCCTGATGGCCGGCGCCGACCGTGTCGAAGGCTGCCTGTTCGGCAACGGCGAACGCACCGGTAACGTCGACCTGGTCACCGTGGCCTTGAATCTCTACACCCAGGGCATCAACCCGGAACTGGATTTCTCCGACATCGACGGCGTGCGCAAAGTCGTGGAAGAGTGCAACCAGATTGCAGTGCACCCACGTCACCCTTATGTCGGCGACCTGGTGCACACCGCGTTCTCCGGCTCCCACCAGGACGCAATCCGCAAGGGCTTCGCCCAGCAGAAATCCGATGCCCTGTGGGAAGTGCCGTACTTGCCGATCGACCCAGCAGACATCGGCCGCAGCTACGAGGCCGTGATCCGCGTCAACAGCCAGTCCGGCAAGGGCGGCATCGCCTACCTGCTGGAGCAGGAATACGGCATCAGCTTGCCGCGTCGCATGCAGATCGAATTCAGCCAAGTGGTGCAGCGTGAAACCGACCGCCTGGGCCTGGAAATGACCGCCCAGCAGATCCATGCCTTGCTTCACAGCGAGTACTTGCAGGCCAACACCCCGTACGCGCTGGTCAGCCACCGCTTGCAGGAAGAGAACGGCCACAGCGCAGTAGAAGTGGAAGTCTCGGGCAAGGGCCAGGGCGAAACCAACCTGCACTGGCGCGGTAAAGGCAACGGTGCCCTGGAAGCCCTGGTAGCCGGCCTGCCGATTCCGGTGGAGATCATGGACTACAACGAGCACGCCATCGGCGCTGGCACCAACGCCAAGGCTGCGGCCTACATCGAACTGCGAGTGAACGGTGAACGTGCCGTGCACGGCGTGGGTATCGATGAAAACATCACCACCGCCAGCTTCAAGGCCCTGTTCAGCGCCCTGAACCGCTCCCTGAGCCAGTTGGACGCCAAAGCGGCCTGATCCACGCCGCCCACTAAAAAGGCCCCGAGGTGCAAACCTCGGGGCCTTTTTTATTAGCCTGAATCACTGACCGGAGCCCGGTGAGCGATGGATGCCTCAAGCGTGGGTATCGACACCGGACGTGGCCTGGACCAAGGCCGCCTGCAGGGTTTGCAGGGTGGCGTTGGTGCCCATGATCTGGGTCTGCAGATTCATCACCTGCTGGGCTTTTTGTTCTGCACTGGCCTGCCCGCGCTGGGCGCTAGCCAATTGTGCCCGCTGCTCAGTCAGCCGTTTCTGTGTTTCTTCGATCTGCTTTTTCAACTGTTCCACAGGGTCGCTGGCCGCTTGGGCTACAGCAGCATCGGTGCTGGCGCTGCTGACGTTGATCTTCAACGAACCGTCTTTCTCAGTCTCGCCTTGCTCAGACACGCCAGCGACGGGACTTTTTTCTTCCTCACCACGAATTTTGGTGCTCGAGGATGGGACCAGATACGGGTTGAAGGTTGTCGCGTTGATA
The DNA here is from genome assembly GCF_023241715.1 of Pseudomonas morbosilactucae. GTDB lineage: Bacteria > Pseudomonadota > Gammaproteobacteria > Pseudomonadales > Pseudomonadaceae > Aquipseudomonas > Aquipseudomonas morbosilactucae. Next base: position 40,785 of record NZ_JALQCW010000087.1, on the reverse strand, counting down.
CCGGTCATTAAGGCGTCCTCCTAGGGTTTTCCCTATATCGGCGAGCAACCCGCAAACTTGATCAGGCAGAACCGCCTAGGTGAAATGAAACGTATCGGCGTCCAGGTTCGCGGGGAACCGAGTTCGATACGCCGCCAACTCACTGGCACTCAGGCACACCTGGAACACCCCGTCAGCCTCGCCGGCGCTGAGCAGGGTCTCGCCCTGGAAGTCCAACACCTGGCTATCACCGGTGTAGGCAAAGCCTTTGCCATCGGTACCGATCCGGTTCACTGCTGCCACGTAACACAGGTTCTCAATGGCCCGGGCCGGCAACAGGCGGTTCCAGTGCAGGCGACGTGCCCCCGGCCAATTGGCGGTGTACAGCAGCAAGTCGGTGTCCTGGGCATCCCGGCTCCACACAGGAAAGCGCAAGTCGTAGCAAATCAGCGGCCGAATGCGCCAGCCCTTGAGCTCGAACTGCACTTGGCGCTCGCCCGGGGTGTAGTGGTTGTGCTCACCGGCCATGCGAAACAGGTGGCGCTTGTCGTAGTGCCAGACTTCGCCATCAGGCCGCGCCCACAACAAGCGATTGCGGTGGCTGCCATCGGCGGCGTGGATGATCACGCTGCCGGTGATGACCGCATTCAGCCGTTTCGCCTGGACCCGCAGCCACTGGCTGGTGGGGCCGTTTTCCGCCTCGGCCAGGGTTGCCGACTCCATGGAAAAGCCGGTGGTGAACATCTCCGGGAGGATGATCAGGTCGACGCCCCGGGCCTGCTCGAGCAACTGCTCGAAATGCTCGAGGTTGGCCTGGCGATCATGCCAGGCAGGGTGGTCTGGATCAGTGCCAGGTTGAGATCGGGCAGTGCTTTCAGATCGCGCATAGTTTTTCCGCTGCCTGACGCAACGTCTCCTCGCGTTTGGCGAAACACAGACGGACCAGTCGCTGTTGCGGCGCCGGGTTCTGATAGAACACCGACACCGGAATGGTCGCCACGCCATGCTCACGGGTCATCCAGATCGACATTTCGACGTCATTCAAATCCGGGCGGATCTGCGAATAGTCCACCAACTGGAAATAGGTACCGGCCACCCGAGTAAAGCTGAAGCGCGATGGGGCCAGCAGGTCGCAGAACAGGTCACGCTTGGCCTGATAGAACGCCGGCAGCTCCTCCACATGTTCCGGGTGTGCAGACATGTAGTCCGCCAGCGCGTACTGCAACGGCGTGACCCCGCAGAAGCTGACGTATTGATGCACTTTGCGCAGCTCGGCACTCAAGGCCGGCGGCGCCACCACGTAACCGGTCTTCCAGCCGGTAACGTGGTAAGTCTTGCCGAACGAACTGACCACAAAGGCACGGGAGTACAGCTCTTCATGGGCGAGGATGCTGACATGGGGCACACCGTCGAACACCAGGTGCTCATACACCTCGTCGCTGACCAGGTAGATGTCGCGGTCACGGATCAGCGCCGCCAGTTGGTCCAGCTCGGCACGGCTGATCAACGCACCGCTGGGGTTGTGCGGGCTGTTGAGGATGATCATCCGCGTGCGCGGGCTCAAGGCATCGCCCAGGGACTGCCAGTCAATGGCAAAGTCCTCGAGGCCCAGTTGCACATGCACACAGCGACCACCGGCCAGCTCCACCGCCGGCTCATAGCTGTCGTAGCACGGGTCAAAGACAATGACTTCGTCACCGGGTTGGATCACTGCCTGAATGGCGCAGAAGATGGCCTGGGTGGCTCCCGGGGTAATGGTCACTTCCGTGTCGGCATTCACCTGAACCCCGTAGCTGCGAGCGATCTTCGCCGCCACTTGCTGACGTAATGCCGGCAACCCGGTCATGGGCGCGTATTGATTATGGCCACTGGCAATGTGCTGGCCAACCGCATCACGCAGCGCCTGGGGGCCATCAAAATCGGGAAAACCCTGGGACAGGTTGAGCGCGCCGGTTTCCACCGCGAGCTGGGACATTTGCGTGAAGATGGTGGTGCCGACATTCGGCAACTTACTGGTGATCATGAGGGTTCCCTGCTGAACACCCGGCTCTACGGCGGCGCGGGAGCTCCCGAGAATAGCCCAAACGCCAGCGATTAAAAAAGGGTCCTTAAAGGACCCTTTCCAATGCCTGCTTCACACTCCAGGCTTTTCAACCTGTGGCTTGCAGCTAGCCGTTCACGCCTAGCTTTTAGCGTTTGTCGCGGCGTTTCTTGTCCGCTTTCTTGTGGTGCGACATCAAGCGACGCTTCTTGTTGACCTGGCGGTCGGTGAGCGTGTTCTTGTTGCCTTCGTACGGGTTCTCGCCACCTTTGAACTCGATGCGGATCGGCGTACCCACCAGCTTCAGGACGCGGCGATAGGTGTTTTCCAGGTAGCGAACATACGACTTCGGCACCTTCTCCACCTGGTTGCCGTGGATCACGATCAGCGGCGGGTTGGCACCACCCAAGTGGGCATAACGCAGCTTGATGCGACGATTGTTGACCATCGGTGGCGCGTGCTCGCCCACAGCGTCTTCGAGAATTTGCGTCAGACGGCTGGTCGGCCAGCGGGTGACCGCCGACTTGAAAGAGTTCTGCACCGACTGGTACAGGTTGCCCACGCCGGTGCCATGCAGTGCCGAGATGAAGTGGATGTCAGCGAAGTCGACGAAGAACAACCGGCGTTGCAGCTCGGTTTTCACGTAGTCGCGTTCACCTGGCGTCATGCCGTCCCATTTGTTCAGGGCGATCACCAGGGCACGACCGGCTTCCAGGGCAAAGCCCAGCAGGTTCAGGTCGTGGTCCACCACGCCTTCCCGGGCGTCCATGACAAAGATCACCACGTTGGCGTCTTTGATCGCTTGCAGGGTTTTCACCACCGAGAACTTTTCAACTTCCTCGTGGATCTTGCCGCGCTTGCGCACACCGGCGGTGTCGATCAGCGTGTACTTCTCGTCGTTACGTTCGAACGGGATGTAGATACTGTCGCGGGTGGTGCCGGGTTGGTCGTAGACGATGACGCGGTCTTCACCCAGCATGCGGTTGACCAGGGTGGATTTACCCACGTTTGGACGACCGATGATGGCGATCTTGATGCCGTCTTTCTCGCTTGGGCCCGGAATGCGCTTGGCTTCCTCGCCTTCGGCAACGATTTCTTCCTCGCCGTCTTCCGGCGCGTCTTCATCGTCTTTAGGAAATTCGCGCAGAGCGATTTCCAGCATCTGGGTGATGCCACGACCGTGGGCACCGGCGATCGGTACCGCGTCGCCCATGCCGAGTGGCGCGAACTCGGCGCGAGCCATGTCCGGGTCGATGTTGTCGACCTTGTTGGCGATCACGTAAGAGGTCTTGTTACGTTTGCGCAAATGCTCGCCGATCATCTGGTCGGCGGCGGTGAAACCGGCCTTGGCATCAACCAGGAACAGAACGACATCGGCTTCTTCAATGGCCAGCAGCGACTGCTCGGCCATTTTTTCGTCCATACCGTGCTCGTCACCGGAGATGCCGCCGGTATCGATCAGAATGTAGGAGCGCCCTTGCCACTTGGCCTCACCGTATTGGCGATCACGGGTCAGACCGGACAGGTCGCCAACGATGGCGTCGCGAGTCCGAGTCAGGCGGTTGAACAAGGTGGATTTACCGACGTTCGGTCGGCCCACCAGGGCGATTACGGGAACCATGCGGCTCTCCACTGCGTTAATTGCGAAAATACAAAAGCCGCTGCGAGGCAGCGGCTGGTGCTCGGGGCAGCACTGCAGGAGCAAGCGTGCTTGTTCCTGCAGTTCGCTTGGGGGATCTCCCCAAGCATAGTCAAACCATTACTTGATGGTCAGAGCTTCCAGTTTGCCGCTGTTGCCATACACGTAAATCATGTCACCCATCACCAGCGGACGAGCCCGCAGGCCATCGCTGTCGATGCGCTCACGGCCGACGAAACGGCCATCAACCTGGCTCAGCAGGTGCAGGTAACCTTCCAGGTCACCCACAGCTACGTAGCTGGAGAAGACTTCCGGTGCCGACAGTTGACGGCGAGCCAGCGAGTCGTTGCTCCACAGTGCGGTGGTGGAACGCTCGTCGACACTTTCAACGGTGCCGGACGACAGGCTTACGTAAACACTGCCGAAACCTTGGGCGACGCCTGCGTAGCTGGAAGCATCACGCTGCCAGAGCGGACGACCGCTTTCCAGATCCAGGGCAGCCACGCGGCCTTGGTAGCTGGCCACGTACAGGGTGCCGCCGGACAACAGCAGGCCACCGTCGATGTCCACTACACGGTCCAGCTCGGAGCGACCTTGAGGGATTGCTACGCGCTGTTCCCACACCGGCACGCCGTTGCGGATATCCAGGGCCACCACTTTACCGGTCGACAGACCGGCAACCGCCAGGCGGTTGGTGGCGATGGGGGCGCTGGTGCCACGCAGGGTCAGTACCGCCGGGGTGCTGTCGTAGAGCCACATCTGGTTGCCGGTGGCAGCGTCCAGGCCGATCACTCGGTCATCCTGGGTCTGCACGACGACCACGTCACCGTTGGTCGCAGGCGGCGCCAGGACTTCACTAGTCACGCGAGCGCGCCATTTTTCTTCACCGCTGGAAGCATCCAGAGCGATCACTTCGCCCTTCAGGGTGCCGATCATGACCAAGCCGTAACCCACGCCCACGGCGCCGGATACAGGCAGTTCAAGATCCTTCTTCCATTTGACGTCACCGTTCATGCGATCCAGGGACATCACCACGCCGGTAACGTCCGCGGCATAGATGGTGTCGCCATCAATGGCCGGTACCAGCATGTTGTAGGTTTCGCCCTGGCCGTCACCGACCGAACGGCTCCACTGCTTCTGCAGGACCACTTCTTCTTTGAAGTCGACCAGTTCAGCCGGCGGCAGTTCTTTCTTGCTGTTGCTGCTGCAACCCGCGGCCAGAATGGCCAGAGCCAGCAATGCTGCATGTTTCCAACGGATCACGTCACGCATCCCCTTTGGCCAGGTCGTCCAGCTTGATTTGAAGGCCACCGACCGCGGCTTCATCCGACAGCGCAGCCTTGGCTTTTTGGTAGGCCGCATGGGCGTCGTCGATACGGCCCAACTGCACCAACAGGTCACCCTTGAGTTCTTCACGGGTGGCCAGGAAGGCCTTGTCGGCATCACCGTCGAGCAGCTTCAGTGCGTCGTCGACCTTGTTCTGCGCCGCCAGCACTTGGGCCAGACGCTGACGCGCCACTTCACCCAAGGTTGGGTTGGCTGGCTTGTCGGTCACGGCTTTCAGTTCGGTGGCGGCGTCGTCCAGCTTGCCGCTGTCTACCGCGACCTTGGCCACGAACAGGCGGCCGTACTGGGCGTAGGCGCTGCCGCCGAAATCGCTGTTGAGCTTGCCGGCCAGGTACGTCACACGGGCCACATCCGGCTTGCCATCAGGGGTCAGCGTGGTTTCCAGCAATTGCTGATAGAGCACCGATGCGCCTTGCGACTGGTTGCTCTGATACTTGTGCCAGGCCTGCCAGCCGAACACGATGACCAGCGCCAACAGGCCGCCAGTGACCAGGGGTTTACCGTTGCGCGACCACCAGTCCTTCAATTCCGCCAGCTGTTCATCTTCGGTACTCGACACCCCAATACTCCTTATTCGCTAAATCGGCTGTTTGACAGCTTCAACCCTGCACGACGCAGGTGGCCAGGTGCGCAGCGAGTGCATCCCAGGCAATGCTTTGTTGTTCACCCTGGCCACGCAGGGGTTTGAAACCTACCACTTGCTGGGCCAGTTCGTCGTCACCGAGGATCAGTGCATACAGCGCACCGCTCTTGTCGGCTTTCTTGAATTGGCTCTTGAAGCTGCCAGCACCGGCGTTGATCTGCAGGCGCAGGTTGGGCAACTGGTCACGCACCCGCTCGCTCAAGGCCAGGCCGGCCAATTCGGCAGCCTCGCCGAAGGCGCACAGGTAAACGTCCACCTGACGGGAGATCTCTTGCGGGATCTGTTCAAGGGTTTCCAGCATCAGCACCAGGCGCTCGATACCCATGGCGAAACCTACGCCCGGGGTCGGCTTGCCGCCCATCTGCTCCACCAGGCCGTCGTAACGACCGCCGGCGCAAACGGTGCCCTGGGCGCCGAGTTTATCGGTGACCCACTCAAAGACGGTCTTGCTGTAGTAATCCAGGCCGCGCACCAGCTTCGGGTTGATCACATATGGAATACCGGCCGCATCCAGGCGCGCCTTGAGGCCCTCGAAGTGCACTCGGGACTCTTCGTCCAGGTAGTCGGCCAGTTTCGGCGCGTCCACCAGGACGGCTTGAGTGGCCGGGTCCTTGGTGTCCAGAACCCGCAGCGGGTTGGTTTTCAAGCGACGCTGGCTATCTTCGTCCAACTGCTCGTGGCGCGCCGACAGGAACTCCACCAGCGCTTCGCGATAACGCGCACGGGCTTCAGAGGTGCCCAGGCTGTTGAGCTCGAGCTTCACCGCATCACGGATGCCCAACTCGCCCCACAGGCGCCAGGTCAGCACAATCAGCTCGGCATCGATGTCCGGACCGTCGAGGTTGAAGACTTCCAGGCCGATCTGGTGGAACTGGCGATAACGGCCTTTCTGCGGACGCTCATGGCGGAACATCGGGCCGATGTACCACAGTTTTTGCACTTGGCCACCGCCGGTCAGGCCGTGTTCCAGGGCAGCGCGCACGCAAGCGGCAGTGCCTTCCGGACGCAGGGTCAGGGAGTCGCCGTTACGGTCTTCAAAGGTGTACATCTCTTTTTCGACGATGTCGGTGACTTCGCCGATAGAGCGCTTGAACAGCTCGGTGAACTCGACAATCGGCATACGGATTTGCTTGTAACCGTAGTTATCCAGCAAACGCGCGACGGTGCCCTCGAAATAACGCCACAGGGGCGTCTGCTCGGGCAGGATGTCATTCATGCCACGAATGGCTTGCAGAGACTTGCTCACAAAAAATCCTTAATTCGTTCGGTTAGCCGCGCGCGATCAGCGCAGCGTCGGCTTCGACCTTTTCGGCCGCCTTCTGCCGGATCAGCTTTTCCAACTGGTCCACCAGGTTGTCATTGGTCAATTTCTGCGCCGGCTTGCCATCGATGTAGATCAGGTTCGGCGTGCCACCGGTCAAGCCGATGTGAGCCTCTTTGGCCTCACCCGGACCGTTGACCACACAACCGATCACTGCCACATCCAGCGGCACCAGCAGGTCTTCAAGGCGCCCTTCCAACTCGTTCATGGTTTTCACCACATCGAAATTCTGCCGCGAGCAACTCGGGCAGGCGATGAAGTTGATGCCACGGGAACGCAGATGCAGGGACTTGAGAATGTCGTAGCCGACTTTCACTTCCTCGACCGGGTCGGCCGCCAACGAGATGCGAATAGTATCGCCAATCCCTTCGGCCAGCAGCATACCGAGGCCCACGGCGGATTTCACCGTGCCTGAACGCAAACCACCCGCTTCGGTAATCCCCAAGTGCAGGGGCTGGATGATTTCCTTGGCCAGCAAGCGGTAGGCCTCGACAGCCATGAACACGTCGGAGGCTTTGACGCTAACCTTGAAGTCCTGGAAATTCAGACGTTCCAGGTGTTCAACGTGACGCAGTGCAGACTCCACCAACGCTGCTGGCGTCGGTTCGCCGTATTTCTTTTGCAGGTCTTTTTCCAGGGAGCCGGCGTTGACGCCGATGCGGATTGGAATCCCGCGGTCACGAGCAGCATCCACCACGGCACGCACTCGGTCTTCGCGACCGATGTTGCCCGGGTTGATGCGCAAGCAATCGACACCTAGCTCGGCCACGCGCAGGGCGATCTTGTAATCGAAGTGGATGTCGGCAACCAGCGGCACCTTGACCAGTTGCTTGATGCGGCCAAACGCCTCTGCCGCATCCATGTCGGGCACCGAGACGCGCACGATGTCCACGCCTGCCGCTTCCAGACGATTGATCTGGGCCACAGTGGCCGCCACGTCATTGGTGTCGCTGTTGGTCATGCTCTGCACCGCGATCGGCGCGTCGCCGCCCACGGGGACCGAGCCGACCCAAATCTTGCGGGACTCGCGACGTTTGATTGGTGATTCGCCGTGCATGACTTATTGACCTAACTTCAGGCGAGCGGTCTCGCCACTGGTGAACGGAGCCACATCGACTGCCTGTCCGTTGTAGCTGATCTGTGCACCGCGGGCGTAGCCCAGGCGCACGGCAAACGGCGGTTGGCCGCTGACATCGACAGTCTCACCCTTGCGCTTGAGCGCGCTCAACAGCACTTTGCCGTTGCCATCGGTGACCTGGGTCCAGCAGTCGGCTGTGTATTGAATCTGTACCTGAGCAGCGCCGGCGACGGGAGCCGCAGCAACTGGGGCAGTGACGGCTGCAGTCGGCGCCGGAACCACCGCTGGCGTGTGCACCGCAGGCGCAGCAGGTGCCGGCGTCGCGGGAACGCTGGCCGCTGGGGCAGGCGTTGTATGAGCGGGCGCTGCCGGAGCTGCCGGGGTCGCCGGGGCCGTCGGAGTAACCGCCGCAGTATCAGCGGGTGCTTCGCCCGACGCCTGTGCATCCGGCAGCGCGAGGCTGGTTTCGCCCTCGGCCTGGCCTTCAGCAACAGCCTGGTCTTCCGGCTCGTCGATCGGGTGGATTTGGGTGGTGCCGTCAGCGCCTTCGACTTCAACGTGTTCCTGGTTGAGCGCGGTCAGGTCCTTGCTGCGCAGGGAGGTTTGATCCTGCCACCAGACAAAACCGCCGCCGACCACAGCAACCAGCAACAGCAAGCTGACAATCCGCAAGATGGTGTGGGAAACCCGAACCGGCTCCTCGATACGGCCCAAGGCGTGAACGCTGCTGCCCTGGGAGTCGGTGCCGGTGAACTGGTCGAACTCCTGGACGGCCAGCGCCTGGTCCATTCCCAGCAACTTGGCGTAGGCGCGGATATAACCCCGGGCAAAGGTGTGCCCCGGCAGCTTGTCGAAAGCGCCGGCTTCCAGGTTGCTCAGGGAGCTCACGGTGAGATTGAGCTTGTGGGCCACTTCAGCCAGCGACCAACCATTGCTTTCGCGGGCCTGACGCAGGGTCTCACCGGGGTTTACGCGAGTCACTGCTTGAACTTCGGGATGCGCCGCTTTCATCATTGCTCCGACAGGTATTGCTGATATTCCGGCGTACCGGGATAGAGTCGTTTTAATTGCAGACCGTAACTGGCGGCCTTGTCGCGATCTTCGAACACTTCGGCCAGACGCGCGCCGAGCAATAGACTACGTGCATTTTGCCCACTCAGTTGGCTAAAACGATCGTAATAGTCATGTGCGGGCACATAATGCCTGTCTTCGAAAGACAACTCAGCCATTTCCAGCAATGCGCGGGGTTGTTGATGGTTCAGACGCAGGGCTTTTTCCAGTTGCTGCCGGGCCAACTCACGCTGGCCCAACATCGAAGCAGTCATACCAAGGTTCTCGAACACTCGGGAGCGCTCGGGATAAAGAGTATCAGCCGCCGCTTGCTCAAAGCGCTCGTAAGCTTCTTTGTAACGTTTTTCTTCGAAGAGAAAGCTGCCGTAGTTGTTGAGGATACGGGCATCGGTGGGGCGCGCGGTGAGGGCTTTGCGAAAATACTGTTCAGCCAGCTCGGGCTCCATTTCCGCTTGGAAAACCAGAGCCAGGGCCGCATTGGCGTCGGCATCGGTGCTGTCCAGCTCCAGGGCCTTTTTCAACGGCACCTTGGCACGCTCGGCCATGCCTTGCTGCAGATAGCCCAAGCCCAGCTGCACATAGGCCTCGCGCGCTTCGCTACGTCCCTTGCTTGTATTCAGCGGGCTGGAATCACCCGACATGACACAGCCAGCCGAAAGGCCGACAACAAGCACAAGGAGCGCAACGCGCAAGGCCATGGAGATCCTCTCTCAGGTACGGTTCGCAGCGCTTTGCGGCAGATCGGCGTCGGCGCTCAATTCACGCACGGCGATATAACGCTCGCTACGACGGGTGCGGTCCATCACCTGCCCGACCAGTTGCCCACAGGCCGCATCGATGTCTTCGCCACGGGTGGTGCGCACGGTGACATTGAAGCCGGCGTGGTGCAGTTGATCCTGGAACCGGCGAATGGCGTTGTTGCTCGGACGCTCGTAACCGGAATGCGGGAACGGGTTGAACGGGATCAGGTTGATCTTGCACGGGATGTTCTTCAGCAACTCGATCATTTCAACCGCGTGCTCGACCTTGTCGTTGATGTCCTTGAGCAAGGTGTACTCGATGGTCAGCACGCGCTTTTCGCCCAGGGACGACATGTAGCGCTGGCAGGACTCGAGGAGCATTTTCAGCGGGTACTTCTTGTTGATCGGTACCAACTGGTTGCGCAGCGCATCGTTCGGTGCGTGCAGGGACAACGCCAGGGAGACGTCGATGTGCTTGGACAGCTCATCGATCATCGGCACCACGCCGGAGGTCGACAGGGTCACACGGCGCTTGGAGATGCCGTAACCCAGGTCGTCCATCATCAAGTGCATGGCCGCGATGACGTTGTCGAAGTTCAGCAGCGGCTCACCCATGCCCATCATCACCACGTTGGTGATAGCACGGTCGACGGTCGCCGGGACGCTGCCAAAGGATTTGTTGGCAATCCACACCTGGCCGATGACTTCGGCGGCAGTGAGGTTGCTATTGAAGCCTTGCTTGCCGGTGGAGCAGAAACTGCAATCCAGGGCACAGCCTGCCTGGGACGAAACGCACAGAGTGCCGCGTTTGCCCTGGGGAATGTACACGGTCTCGACGCAGCTGCCGGACGCCACGCGCACCACCCATTTACGGGTGCCGTCGCTGGAGATGTCCTCGCTGACCACTTCCGGACCGCGAACTTCAGCAATGGCCTTGAGCTTGTCGCGCAAAGCCTTGCTGACGTTCGTCATGGCGTCGAAATCATCGACGCCAAAGTGGTGAATCCATTTCATTACCTGACCGGCACGGAAACGCTTCTCCCCGATTGAGTCGAAGAATTTCTCCATTTCCTGTTGAGTCAGCCCCAGCAGGTTGGTTTTTACAGTCGATGTCGTCATGGATTCACCTTCACTCTTAAGCCAATGCTTAGCGAGTGGTTACTTCAGTAGCTGCGAAGAAGTACGAGATTTCACGAGCAGCAGCGGCTTCGGAGTCCGAACCGTGTACAGCGTTGGCGTCGATGGAATCAGCGAAGTCAGCACGGATGGTGCCAGCAGCAGCTTCTTTAGGGTTGGTAGCGCCCATCAGCTCACGGTTCAGAGCGATAGCGTTTTCGCCTTCCAGAACCTGAACAACAACAGGACCGGAGATCATGAAGGCAACCAGGTCGCCGAAGAAACCACGAGCGCTGTGCTCAGCGTAGAAGCCTTCGGCTTCAGCTTTGGACAGTTGCTTGAGTTTCGAAGCTACAACCTTCAGGCCGGCTTTTTCGAAACGAGTGGTGATCTCGCCGATGACGTTTTTTGCAACAGCGTCAGGCTTGATGATGGAGAAAGTACGTTGAACAGCCATGGTGTAACTCCAGAAACGGTAATTTGCGAAAAATTAAACCCGCGAATTATACGCGGGTTTATAGGGATTGCCTAACTGCGTACGTTGCGGAATCAGTCCGCTTCTTCGATCCAGGCCGCCTGAATGGCTTCAAGAACCTTCTCGCCACCGCGAGCGGCGTCGTCACTGAATTCCGGCAGTGCCAGAACCCATTTGTGCAGATCGACAAAGTTCACGTAGCGCGGATCCACGTCCGGCTTCGACTCGGCCAACTGAATGGCGATTTCCAGCACATCAACCCACTTGAGACTCATGAAAACTCCTTGAATCAGTGCGGCGCTTCGGCGGCGTGGTTGAGCGAGTATTTCGGGATTTCGATGGTCAGGTCTTCATCACCGACGATCGCCTGGCACGCGAGGCGCGACTGGGCTTCCAGGCCCCAGGCCTTGTCCAGCAGGTCTTCTTCCAGCTCGTCAGCCTCGTTCAGCGAGTCAAAACCCTCGCGCACGATGCAGTGACAGGTGGTGCAGGCACTGACGCCGCCACAGGCGCTTTCGATCTCGATGTGATGGTCATGCGCCACGTCGAGCACGGACACACCCGGCTCAACCTCGACAACCAGACCGTCCGGGCAAAACACGGCATGTGGCAGAAAAATGATCTGCGGCATCAGTTATTCCTCGATTTCATTCAAGTTGCGCCCCGCCAACGCGGCTTTCACCGTCGAATCCAGGCGGCGGGCAGCAAAGGCATCGGTCACTTGCGACAGACGCTTGGTCTGCTGCTCGATGGCGTAACCATCGGTGCCACGCATCAATTCAGTCAGCTCTTGCATCTGCAACTCAATGACCATGCGCTCTTCAGCATCCAGCAAACGCTCGCCGTCGACATCCAGAGCGCCCTGCACCGCTTCGATCAGGCGCTGGGCATCGACCTGCTGCTCGCGCAGCACGCGGGCGACCTTGTCGTCACTGGCGTACTGGAAAGAATCCTTGAGCATTTTGGCGATTTCGCCGTCCGTCAGGCCATAGGAAGGCTTGACCTGGATGCTGGCCTCGACGCCCGAGCCCAACTCGCGAGCAGCAACACTGAGCAGACCATCGGCGTCCACCTGGAAGGTCACGCGAATCTTCGCCGCACCCGCCACCATGGGCGGAATGCCGCGCAGCTCAAAACGCGCCAGGGAGCGGCAATCGCTGATCAGTTCACGCTCGCCCTGGAGTACATGAATCATCATGGCCGACTGGCCGTCTTTGTAGGTGGTGAAATCCTGGGCCCGAGCGACCGGAATGGTGGTGTTGCGCGGAATCACCTTTTCCATCAGCCCGCCCATGGTTTCCAACCCCAGGGACAGCGGAATCACGTCCAATAGCAGCAGTTCGCCGCCTTCACGCTTGTTGCCGGCCAGGGTATCGGCCTGGATCGCGGCACCGATGGCCACAACCTGGTCCGGATCGATCTCGGTCAACGGCTGGCGACCGAACATGTCGGCCACAGCGTCGCGCACTCGCGGCACACGGGTCGAACCACCGACCATGACTACGGCCTGGACTTCGTCCAACTCGACATTGGAATCACGCACGGCACGCCGGCAAGCCTTGAGGCTGCGAGCAACCATGGGTTCGATCAGCGCATCGAAGGCGTCACGGGTCAGCGGTGCACGCCAGTCGCCATAGACCACTTCGACCGACGCGGCGTCGGTCAGGGCTTCCTTGGCGGCACAGGCGGTTTGCAGCAGATTGCGTTGCGCGCCCGGATCCAGATCGGCGGACAGGCCCGCACTCTCGATGATCCAGCTGGCAATGGCGTGGTCGAAGTCATCGCCGCCCAGGGCGCTATCGCCGCCGGTGGCCAGTACTTCAAACACGCCACCAGTCAGGCGCAGGATGGAAATATCAAAGGTGCCGCCACCCAGGTCATAGATGGCCACCACGCCTTCAGCGTGCTGATCCAGGCCGTAGGCCACAGCAGCTGCGGTGGGCTCGTTGAGCAAACGCAGCACGTTGAGGCCGGCGAGCTTGGCCGCGTCCTTGGTCGCCTGGCGTTGCGCATCGTCGAAATAGGCCGGAACGGTGATCACCGCGCCCACCAATTCGCCACCCAATGTGGATTCGGCGCGCTGACGCAGCACCTTGAGGATATCGGCGGACACTTCAACCGGGCTTTTCGGCCCTTGCACCGTCTCGATAAACGGCATGTGCGACTCGCCGTCGACAAAACGGTACGGCAGCTGCTCGCCCAATTGCTTGACGTCGGACAGACCACGACCCATCAAGCGCTTGACCGACAGCACGGTATTCAAAGGATCGGCAGACGCTGCCAGGCGAGCGGATTCGCCCACTTCGACACGATCAGCGTGATAGCGCACCGCGGAAGGCAGGATCACTTGACCCTGCGCGTCGGGCAGCGGCTCGGAAAGACCACTGCGCAATGCAGCGACCAGCGAATTGGTAGTGCCCAAGTCAATCCCCACAGCCAGGCGACGCTGGTGCGGTTGAGGACTTTGGCCGGGTTCGGCGATCTGCAGTAGGGCCATGCTTATCAGGACTTATCTGTATATCAGGCGTGCGACCGGGGCGGCACTGGGTTAATCGTCGAGGCGCTCTTCTAACTGGCGCACTTCGTAGGTGAGCTTGTCGAGGAACTGCATGCGCCGCATCAGGCGTTCAGCCTGTTCACGTTGCGCCGCATCATCCCAACAGGCTGCGAAGCTTTCGTTCAATTCATCCTGAGCCGATTTCAGACGGCGCTTGAAGGCGGCTACACCACCCAGGTCGGCACTGTCTTGCAGGTCTTCGAGCTCTTCGCGCCATTGCATCTGCTGCAGAAGAAACTCCGGATCATGCACCGTGACCTCCAGCGGCAGCTCACCCCCATTCAAGGCGAGCAAGTAACGTGCGCGCTTGGGAGGACTTTTGAGCGTCTGGTAGGCCTCGTTGAGGCTCGCGGACTGTTCCAGCGCCAAGCGCTGCTCGCGCTCGCTGGCATCGGCAAAACGGTCCGGATGAACACCACGCGCCAACTCACGGTAGCGCGTAGCCAGCTGCTCGAGATCCAGGCGAAAGCCGGGCTGCAGCTCAAATAAAGCGAAATGACAAGGAGTACCCACGAGAAGCCTCAGATGTTGAAGCTTTCGCCGCAGCCACATTCACCGCGCACGTTGGGGTTGTTGAACTTGAAGCCTTCGTTCAACCCTTCCTTGACGAAATCCAGCTCGGTGCCGTCCAGGTAGGTCAGGCTTTTCGGGTCGATGATCACTTTCTCGCCGTGACTTTCGAACACCTGATCCTCTTCACCCACCTCGTCGACGAACTCCAGCACATAGGCAAGGCCGGAACAGCCTGTGGTGCGGACACCCAGACGAATCCCATCACCTTTGCCGCGCCCATTGAGGGAACGTCGCACGTGTTGAGCAGCCGCTTCTGTCATGCTGATAGCCATCGTGACTCCTTACTTGTCGCTCAATCTGTGAAAGCTGAATCCGAAATCAGATCAGGCCTTTCTTCTGCTTGTAATCGCGAACAGCGGCCTTGATGGCGTCTTCAGCGAGTACCGAGCAGTGGATTTTTACTGGCGGCAGGGCCAGCTCTTCAGCCAACTGAGTGTTCTTGATGGTCTCTGCTTCATCCAGAGTCTTGCCTTTCATCCACTCGGTAGCCAGGGAGCTGGAAGCGATAGCCGAACCGCAACCGTAGGTCTTGAACTTGGCGTCTTCGATGATGCCTTGCTCGTTGACCTTGATCTGCAGACGCATCACGTCGCCGCACGCCGGAGCGCCGACCATGCCGGTGCCGACGTCAGGATCTTCCGCGTTCATCTTGCCGACGTTGCGCGGGTTCTCGTAGTGGTCGATGACCTTTTCGCTGTAAGCCATGATTCTTAATCCTCACTCATCAGAGAGTCGCTCTTGGGGTTCCGTACACCGCCGTTGCCGACACGCTCTACAGAACCCGTTTGCGGCGACTTATATTCAGTGTGCCGCCCACTCGATCTTCGAGATATCGACACCATCTTTGAACATGTCCCACAGCGGCGACAGAGCGCGCAGCTTGGTAACGGCCTCGCAGACTTTCTGCGCGGCGTAATCGATTTCTTCTTCGGTGGTGAAACGGCCGAAGGTGAAGCGGATCGAGCTGTGTGCCAGTTCGTCGTTGCGACCCAGGGCGCGCAGTACGTACGAAGGCTCCAGGGACGCCGAGGTGCAAGCCGAACCGGACGAAACCGCCAGGTCCTTGAGGGCCATGATCAACGACTCGCCTTCAACGTAGTTGAAGCTCAGGTTCAGGTTGTGCGGTACGCGGGCGGTCATGCTGCCGTTGATGTACAGCTCTTCCAGGTGCTCGACCTGCTGGTAGAAACGGTCGCTCAAGGCTTTGATGCGAACGTTCTCGGCAGCCATGTCTTCCTTGGCAACGCGGAAGGCTTCACCCATGCCGACGATCTGGTGAGTGGCCAGGGTGCCGGAACGCATGCCGCGTTCGTGACCGCCACCGTGCATGGTGGCTTCCAGGCGCACACGCGGCTTGCGGCTGACGTACAGCGCGCCAATGCCTTTAGGGCCGTAGGTTTTGTGGGCAGAGAAAGACATCAGGTCGACTTTCAGCGCCTGCAGGTCGATCTCGACCTTGCCGGTGGACTGAGCACCATCAACGTGGAACAGGATGCCTTTGGAACGAGTCAGCTCGCCGATGGCGGCGATGTCGTTCACGGTGCCGATTTCGTTGTTCACGTGCATGATCGACACCAGAATGGTGTCGTCGCGCAGGGCGGCTTCAACCATGGCCGGGGTGATCAGACCGTCTTCACCGGGCTCGATGTAGGTGACTTCGAAGCCTTCACGCTCAAGTTGGCGCATGGTGTCCAGGACAGCCTTGTGCTCGATCTTCGAGGTGATCAGGTGCTTGCCCTTGGTGTGATAGAAATGCGCGACACCCTTGATTGCCAGGTTGTCGGACTCGGTAGCACCGGAAGTCCAGACGATTTCACGCGGGTCGGCGTTCACCAGGTCAGCCACTTGGCGACGGGCATTTTCCACCGACTCTTCAGCCTTCCAACCGAACACGTGAGAGCGGGACGCCGGGTTACCGAAGTTTCCGTCGACCAGCAGGCATTCACTCATCTTTTGCGCGACACGCGGATCAACCGGGGTGGTCGCTGAGTAATCAAGGTAAATCGGCAATTTCATGGACTCTCTCCTAAATCAGGCTGGCTGGCGTACCGCTAGCTCTTTGGCTGTCATTCGACGGCGGACGCTTCAATCTTGTCCAGGCGCGGCGCCTTGCCATTACAGCGGCGCTGATCCTGACGCTGGGCTACCTCTTGCACCTCACGGCGAGTCACAAGGTCAGCCAAGCTGATACCGCTTAGAAATTCGTGAATCTGCAGGCTCAGATCGCACCACAAGTGGTGGGTCAGACAGGTGTCGCCGGCATGGCAATCACCGAGCCCTTGGCATTTGGTGGCATCGACCGACTCGTTTACCGCATCGATCACCTGGGCGACCTGGATCCCTTGCATGTCACGCGAAAGCTGATAGCCGCCGCCTGGGCCACGCACACTGGAGACCAGGTTGCTACGGCGCAGTTTGGCAAAAAGCTGTTCGAGATAAGACAGGGAGATGCCTTGGCGCTCTGAGATATCGGCCAGTGACACCGGGCCATGTTGCGCGTGCAACGCCAGATCGAGCATGGCGGTTACCGCGTATCGGCCTTTAGTAGTGAGTCGCATGGACAGGTACCACGGAGTTTCGGAATGGAGGCGAGTATGTAATACCCGAGCAATCGAGTCAACTATAAGACCAACTACTTTAGTCGGGTTTACCCACAAAACAGCGCGCGAATCATAGCAAAGTCTGCGACGTAATGGCACAGCCCCATGGGAGCAACTGACCTGCGGGTCGCTTTTGACACCTGCGACCCACTCACTGCCCCATCAGCCCGAATAAAGAACCGGCTGGCCGAGACTTAGCCGACCTGGCTGTCGCCCTTATCCTTGACCTCGGCGAAGTCCTCGTCACGCAGCACCGGCAGATCCTTCGCGCAGTAGTTACTGCCCAACTCCGTCAAGGCGCCGCACATACCTTCGAGACGACCATCAACAGCCTGCAGATGATCGAGCAGCTGGCCAATAGCCCGAGCCACCGGATCCGGCATGTCCTCACTGACGCCATAGGCATCGAAGCCGAGCTTTTCCGCCATGGCCTTGCGCTTGGCTTCCTGCTCATCACTGGACTTCATGATGATACGACCAGGGATCCCCACCACCGTCGCACCCGCGGGCACAGCCTTGGTAACCACCGCGTTAGAGCCCACCTTGGCGCCGGCACCGACCGTAAACGGCCCCAACACCTTGGCACCCGCACCCACCACCACACCATTTTCCAAGGTCGGGTGACGCTTGCCCTTGTTCCAGCTAGTGCCACCCAGGGTGACACCCTGATAAAGCGTGACGTCATCGCCAATCTCGGCGGTTTCACCAATCACGATGCCCATGCCGTGATCGATAAAGAAGCGACGACCAACCTTGGCCCCTGGATGAATCTCGATGCCCGTCAACCAACGACCGAAGTTCGACACCAGGCGCGCCAACCACTTCCACCCCATCCCCCACAAGGCACCGGACAGGCGATGGATCCAGATCGCGTGCATGCCCGGGTAGCAGGTCAGCACTTCAAAGGCATTGCGCGCCGCCGGGTCACGATGGAACACGCTTTGGATATCTTCACGCAAACGCTCGAACATCATTGATCCTTCCGCTTTTGCAGCTCGCCACGGGCCGCTTTCTGGGTTTCCGTGAGAATGCCGCGCAATATATTCATTTCCGCCCGACTGACCGAGCTACGACCGTACAAGCGGCGCAAGCGCGCCATCAAGTGCCGTGGTTTTTCCGGATCGAGGAAGTCGATGGCCACCAGCGTCTGCTGCAGATGCTCATAGAACCGCTCCAACTCATCCATGGTCGCCAGCTCATCACTGCGCGGCGACGCCACTTCATCTTTCTCGACCTTGCTTGGCCGGCCTTCAGCCGCTAGCCAGGACATGCGCACCTCATAGGCCAGCACCTGCACCGCCGTCGCCAGGTTCAGAGAGCTGAACGCCGGGTCCGACGGAATGTGCACGTGAAAGTGACATCGCTGCAGCTCGTCATTGGTCAGCCCGGAGTCTTCGCGCCCGAAGACCAGGGCAATCTCGGCACCCTGCCCGGCCTCCTCGACTACCTTGACCCCGGACTCACGGGGATCCAGCAGCGGCCATGGAATACGCCGATCACGGGCACTGGTGCCGAACACCAAGGTGCACCCCACCAGGGCCTCTTCCAAATTGGCGACGACCTGGGCGTTTTCAAGGATATCGGTAGCACCCGAGGCGCGCGCATCGGCCTCGTGGTGAGGGAAGACCCGCGGCTCGACCAGCACCAGCCGCGACAAGCCCATGTTCTTCATGGCTCGCGCAGCCCCACCGATGTTCCCAGGATGACTGGTATTAACCAGGACGACACGAATGTTCTGCAGCAAGGGAGGCGCTCTCGGACGGGGGAAAGGGGAGCAAATCTTACAGAGCATCGGAAAGTTAAGCTACGAAAGCGCACGCCGGCCTTCATCTGTAAAAGTTTTCTGCTAGAATGCCCGGCTTTCTTTAACAACCTTAGGTGACACATCCATGCAGCCAATGCTGAATATCGCGCTGCGCGCCGCCCGCAGCGCCAGTGAATTGATTTTCCGCTCCATCGAGCGCCTGGATACCATCAAGGTCGACGAAAAAGACGCCAAAGACTACGTATCCGAAGTTGATCGTGCCGCAGAGCAGAAGATCATCGACGCGCTGCGCAAAGCCTACCCGAACCACTCCATCCTCGGTGAAGAAACCGGCCTGCACGCCGGTAACGGCATCGAAGGCGAAGAGTACCTGTGGATCATCGATCCACTGGACGGTACCACCAACTTCCTGCGTGGCATTCCGCACTTCGCTGTCAGCATCGCCTGCAAATACCGTGGTCGCCTGGAACACGCCGTGGTCCTGGACCCGGTTCGCCAGGAAGAATTCACCGCCAGTCGTGGCCGTGGCGCCCAGCTGAACGGTCGTCGCCTGCGCGTCAGCGGTCGCACCAGCCTCGACGGCGCCCTGCTGGGTACCGGCTTCCCGTTCCGCGACGATCAGATGGACAACCTCGACAACTACCTGGGTATGTTCCGCGCCTTGGTTGGCCAGACTGCCGGCATCCGTCGCGCAGGCGCCGCCAGCCTGGACCTGGCCTACGTCGCCGCCGGTCGTTTCGATGCCTTCTGGGAGTCGGGCCTGTCCGAGTGGGACATGGCTGCAGGCGCCCTGCTGATCCAGGAAGCTGGCGGCTTGGTGAGCGACTTCACTGGCGGTCATGACTTCCTGGAAAAAGGCCACGTAGTTGCAGGCAACACCAAATGCTTCAAAGCGGTCCTGACCGCCATCCAGCCGCACCTGCCGGCTTCGCTGAAGCGCTAAGCAACAGCGACAAAAAAAGCACCCCGAGGGGTGCTTTTTTTATGCCCATAAAACACCAACCTGTAGGAGCCGGCTTGCCGAGGAAGGCGATCTCAAGGCCGACGACCGCCAGCAAGCTGGCTCCTACAGTGGAAGGTTATTGCCCGGGTTGATTTTCGTTCTGGCCGAGGATCAGACGACCGTCTTTATCCACTGGAATCTGATTGCCCGGATCACGATCCATCCGCACCTGGCCTTGCTTGCCGCCCAGGTCGTACTTCACGTCATAACCCACGACCTTGTCGCTGATGTCATTGACCGTATTACAGCGGGTTTGCGTGGTGGTGTACGTATCACGCTCCTGCATGCCTTCCTGCACTTTGTTACCGGCATAACCACCGCCGACCGCACCAGCCACCGTGGCGAGCTTCTTGCCATTGCCGCCGCCCACCATGTTGCCGAGCAGACCGCCGCCGACCGCACCGACCACCGTCCCCAGGATCTGATGCTCATCCTTGACCGGCTTCTGCCGAGTCACGGCGACATCCTTGCAGACTTCACGAGGGGTCTTGATCTGTTGTTTGACCGGCTGAACTGCCAGCACTTGCGCATACTCAGGGCCGCCTTTAACCAGGCTGTAGGTGGCAACGGCACCCCCGGCGGTGACACCGACAGCACCCAATACCGCACCCACCAGCAACGACTTGTTCATAGAACCTCCTGACCATCACAAGCGGGACACGCCCGCGCTTCTCCCAGCCTTGGAGCAACAAAAAAAGGCGCGAGTTCAACACTCGCGCCTTTTTCGTCGACAACCGGAGAAGTAATGACCGTCAAGGACGCTCGTCGACTTCCTTCTCGGTGTTCACGGTAGGAATCAGATCCTCGCTGTTCAGGTTCAGCCAGATCAGCACCACGTTGGCGATGTAGATCGACGAGTAGGTACCCGCCAAAACACCGACAAACAGGGCTATGGAGAAGCCCCACAGGTTGTCGCCGCCGAAGAACAGCAGCGCAACGATCGCCAGCAGGGTGGAGATCGAGGTCGCCATGGTCCGCAGCAGGGTCTGGGTGGTCGAGATGTTGATGTTCTCGATCAAGCTGGCCTTGCGCAGTACACGGAAGTTCTCACGCACCCGGTCGAACACCACGATGGTGTCGTTGAGGGAGTAACCGATGATCGCCAGCACCGCCGCCAATACTGTCAGGTCGAAAGTGATCTGGAAGAACGAGAGGATACCCACCGTTACGATCACGTCGTGAATCAGCGAGACAATAGCCCCCACCGCGAACTTCCACTGGAAGCGGAACGCCAGGTAAATCAGGATGCCGCCCAGCGCCATAAGCATGCCGAGGCCGCCCTGGTCGCGCAGCTCTTCTCCCACCTGCGGGCCGACGAACTCGACGCGCTTGACCTGAGCCGGGTTGTCACCGCCGACCTTCTGCAAGGCCTCGGCCACCTGGTGACCCAGTTGCGGGTCTTCGCCAGGCATGCGCACCAACAGATCGGTGGTAGCACCGAAGCTCTGCACGATGGCTTCGTGATAGCCGGCCTTGACCAGCTCGCTGCGCACCAGGGTGACGTCGGCCGGCTTCTCGTAGGTCAGCTCGATGAGCGTACCGCCGGTGAAGTCCAGGCCGTAGTTCAGACCCTTATGGAACCAGCTGAACAACGCCAGCAGGGTAAGAAACACAGTGACGCCGAACGCGAAGTTGCGCACGCCCATGAAGTTGATAGTACGTAACATGGCAGCCCCTTAAATCCACAACTTCTTGAAGTCACGACCGCCGAAGATCAGGTTGACCATCGCACGGGTCAGCCAGATGGCCGTGAACATCGAGGTAAAGATCCCGAGGGACATGGTCACCGCGAACCCTTTGACCGGGCCGGTGCCCATGGCAAAGAGGATCCCGCCCACCAGCAGAGTGGTCAGGTTGGAGTCGAGAATCGCGGTGAATGCCCGGCCGAAGCCTTCGTTGATTGCCCGCTGCACGCTCATGCCAGCAGCGATCTCTTCACGTATCCGCGAGAAGATCAGTACGTTGGCGTCCACCGCCATACCCATGGTCAAGACGATACCGGCGATGCCTGGCAGGGTCAGTGTTGCCCCCAGCAGCGACATCAGGGCCAGCAGCAGCACCATGTTCAACGCCAGCGCCACGGTGGCGATCACGCCGAAGAAGCGGTAGATGGCGATGATGAACAGCGACACGAACAGCATGCCCCACAGCGACGCATCGATACCCTTGGTGATGTTGTCAGCACCCAGGCTCGGACCGATTGTGCGCTCTTCAGCGAAGTACATCGGCGCCGCCAGACCACCGGCACGCAGCAGCAGCGCCAGCTCGGAGGACTCGCCCTGGCCATTCAGACCGGTAATCCGGAACTGGCTGCCCAGCGGCGACTGGATGGTCGCCAAGCTGATGATTTTTTTCTCTTCCTTGAAGCTTTGCACCGCGACGTCTTTTTCGACGCCGTTGACCATTTGCTTGGCGTAGGTGGTGATCGGCTTCTGCTCGATGAAGATCACCGCCATGCTGCGGCCGACGTTGCTGCGAGTCGAACGACTCATCAGCTCACCACCGTGACCATCAAGCTTGATGTTCACCTGTGGACGGCCGTGCTCGTCGTAGCCCGCCTGGGCGTCGGTCACCTGGTCACCGGTGATGATCAGGCCACGCTCGATCTGCGCCGAAGGACGGTTGCCTTCACGGAATTCGAAGGTTTCGGAAGTGGCTTTCGAAGCGCCCGGCTCAGCGGCCAGACGGAACTCAAGGTTGGCCGTCTTACCCAGGATCCGCTTGGCTTCAGCAGTGTCCTGCACGCCCGGCAGCTCAACCACGATACGGTTGGCACCCTGACGCTGAACCAGAGGCTCGGCAACACCCAGCTCGTTGACGCGGTTACGCACCGTGGTCAAGTTCTGCTTGATGGAGTATTCACGGATTTCCGCCAGCTTGGCCGGGGTCATCGTCAGACGCAGCACCGCCTGACCATTGAGGTCGGCCGGCACGATATCGAAATCGGTGAAGTTCTTGCGAATCAGTGCACGGGCTTGTTCACGGCTGCCTTCATCACTGAAGCCCAGCTGGATCGCACCGTTGAGCTGCGGCAGGCTGCGGTAGCGCAGACGCTCTTTGCGCAGCAGGCTCTTGACGTCGCCTTCGTAGACTTTCAGGCGTGCGTCGAGGGCTTTTTCCATGTCCACTTCCAGCAGGAAGTGCACACCACCCGACAAGTCCAGACCCAGCTTCATCGGATGCGCACCGAGGTTACGCAGCCACTGTGGTGTGGTTTGTGCCAAGTTCAAGGCCACAACATAATCGTCGCCCATGACCTTGCGTACAACGTCCTTGGCCGGCAGTTGGTCTTCCTGTTTGGTCAGACGCAGCAAACCGCCCTTGCCATTGGCAGCAATCGAGGAAGCCTTGACGTTGATGCCGGCATCGGCAAGCGCTTTGCTCGCACGATCCAGATCCGCCTGGGTGACCTGCAATGCCGTGCTGGCACCGCTGACCTGAATCGCCGGGTCATCCGGGTATAGATTGGGAGCGGAATAAATAGAACCGATCGCCAGCACCGCCAGGATCAGTAGGTATTTCCACAGAGGGTATTTGTTCAGCATCACGCCGCCCGCTTATGACGCGGGGCGCCTTGCGCGCCCCGTCGATTGGTAAAAGATGAAACTTAGATCGCTTTCAGCGTGCCTTTTGGCAGCGTGGCGGCAATGGCGCCTTTCTGGAACTTCAGCTCTACGGAGTCCGATACTTCCAGAACCACGAAGTCGTCGGTCACTTTGTTGATCTTGCCGGCGATACCACCGGTGGTCACAACTTCGTCGCCTTTCTGCAAGCTGCCCAGCAGGTTCTTCTGCTCTTTAGCGCGCTTGGCCTGTGGACGCCAGATCATCAGATAGAAGATGACCAGGAAGCCGACCAGGAAAATCCACTCGAAACCAGTGCCAGCAGGACCGGCAGCAGCAGGTGCAGCGGCGTCCGCATACGCGGCAGGGATCAAAAAGCTCATTTATCACTCCGATAATTGCAAAATTAGTGGCTTAACGTCTTTAGTACTTAGTCTAAAGGCGGCACGGGTAACCCGCGTTTGGCATAGAAGGAATCGACAAAGGCGGCCAATGTACCTTGTTGAATAGCCTCGCGCAAACCAGCCATAAGGCGTTGGTAGTGACGCAAATTATGGATGGTATTGAGCATGCTCCCGAGCATTTCGCCGCACTTGTCCAGATGGTGCAGATAAGCGCGGGAGAAGTTCTGGCAGGTGTAGCAATCACAAGTAGGATCCAGGGGCGAATCATCATGGCGATGAAACGCGTTACGGATCTTCAGCACGCCAGTATCGATAAACAGATGCCCATTGCGGGCATTGCGGGTTGGCATCACGCAATCGAACATGTCCACACCGCGGCGCACACCCTCAACCAGATCTTCCGGCTTGCCAACCCCCATAAGGTAACGAGGTTTGTCTGCTGGCATTTGGCCTGGCAGGTAGTCCAAGACCTTGATCATTTCATGCTTCGGCTCGCCCACCGACAGGCCGCCGATGGCCAGGCCGTCAAAGCCGATCTTATCGAGGCCTTCCAGGGAGCGCATGCGCAAATCCTGGTGCATGCCGCCCTGGACGATGCCAAACAGCGCCGCGGTATTTTCACCGTGGGCATTCTTCGAGCGCTGAGCCCAGCGCAACGACAGCTCCATGGAGATTCGCGCCACGTCTTCATCGGCCGGGTACGGGGTGCATTCGTCGAAGATCATCACGATGTCCGAACCCAGGTCGCGCTGCACCTGCATGGACTCTTCCGGCCCCATGAAAACCTTGGCGCCATCCACCGGCGAGGCGAAGGTCACGCCCTCCTCCTTGATCTTGCGCATGGCGCCCAGACTGAACACCTGGAAACCACCGGAGTCGGTCAGGATCGGGCCACTCCACTGCATGAAATCATGCAGGTCGCCGTGCTTCTTGATGACCTCGGTGCCTGGGCGCAGCCACAGGTGGAAGGTATTGCCCAGAATGATCTCGGCGCCGGTGGCGACGATATCCCGCGGCAGCATGCCCTTGACCGTGCCGTAGGTGCCGACCGGCATAAAGGCCGGCGTTTCCACCGTACCGCGAGGAAAGGTCAGGCGGCCGCGACGTGCCTTGCCATCGGTGGCAAGCAACTCGAACGACATACGACAGGTGCGACTCATACAGTGTCCTCTGGGCCGCGTGGCGCGGGATTACGGGTGATGAACATGGCATCACCGTAGCTGAAAAAGCGGTATTCCTGCTCGACGGCAGCCTTGTAGGCGGCCATGGCTTCGGGGTAACCGGCGAAGGCGGAAACCAGCATCAACAGCGTGGACTCCGGCAAATGGAAATTGGTGACCAGGGCATCCACGACATGGAAGGGACGGCCCGGGTAGATAAAGATGTCGGTGTCGCCGCTGAAAGGCTTGAGCACCCCATCGCGAGCAGCGCTTTCCAGGGAACGCACGCTGGTGGTGCCCACCGCGACGACACGCCCACCGCGCGCACGGCACGCAGCCACTGCATCCACCACCTCCTGGCCGACTTCCAGCCATTCGCTGTGCATGTGGTGTTCTTCGATGGTCTCGACCCGCACCGGCTGGAACGTACCAGCGCCGACGTGCAACGTCACAAACGCGGTCTCCACGCCTTTGGCGGCAATCGCCTCCAACAGCGGCTGATCGAAATGCAGTCCCGCCGTTGGTGCCGCCACGGCACCGAGGCGCTGGGCGTACACCGTCTGATAGCGCTCGCGGTCGGCACCTTCATCGGGGCGGTCTATATAAGGAGGCAACGGCATGTGGCCGACGCGATCCAGCAGCGGCAGCACCTCTTCGGCAAACCCCAGCTCGAACAACGTATCGTGCCGAGCCAGCATCTCAGCCTCACCGCCGCCATCGATAAGAATCTTTGACCCCGGCTTCGGTGACTTGCTGGAGCGCACATGGGCCAGCACACGATGGCTGTCCAGTACCCGCTCGACGAGGATTTCCAGCTTGCCGCCAGAGGCCTTTTGACCGAACAGCCGCGCCGGAATCACCCGGGTATTGTTGAACACCATCAAATCGCCCGGGCGCAAATGCTCGAGCAAATCAGTGAATTGACGGTGGGCCAGGGCGCCCGTAACCCCATCCAGGGTCAACAGACGGCTACCGCGACGCTCGGCCAAGGGATGGCGGGCGATCAGCGAATCAGGGAGCTCGAAGGTAAAGTCAGCAACACGCATGATGGGGTTCGTCTAGCAGGGCCGGAAAGTTTAGCGGAATAAGTGAAAATTGACCATGAAAGTCGATTGACCAACGGCAACCTCATCTCTATACTTCGCCGCCATTGAGCCCTGATGGCGGAATTGGTAGACGCGGCGGATTCAAAATCCGTTTTCGCAAGAAGTGGGAGTTCGAGTCTCCCTCGGGGCACCAAACAGCAGTATCTGAGAGTCTCCAACAGCCTCTCAGACCCAAAGAAACCGGCCACTTGGCCGGTTTTTTTTGTGCCTATCTATCTACCCCAGTCTCCCCCTATCCGTTGTATCCCTGTATCCCTGCTTGTATCCTGAGAAAAATACCGAACTTTGGGATACAAGGATGAAGCGCGCAGACATCAAGCGCCGCCCTCTCGCTGACACGACACTTGCGGGATTGGAGCCGGAATCAAAGGAGTACCGCGAGCTGGACGGCAGCGGCCTCTACTTCAGGGTTAAACCTGATGGCGGTAAGTCCTGGCAGCTTCGCTATAAACGTCCGGCGGGCAACTGGGCCTGGATGGGGCTTGGAGGCTATCCGGAAGTAAGTGGTGCGTTGGCCAGGGACAAAGCTGCCGAACTGCGCAAGGTAGTGAGTAGCGGCGCCGATCCACTCGAACAGAAGCGATCCGCCAAAGCAGCCATTGATGCAGCCAAGACACGCACCTTCAGAGCTGCCGCTGATGCCTGGCTCAAGGCAAAAGAAGAGAAGGGCCTTGCCCCTGCCACCCTCAATAAAATCCGTACCTATCTCGACAAGGACATTCTCCCTGCCTTGGGAGACAAACCTCTCGATGAAATCACTCGCACCGATTGCGCCGAACTCCAAGCCTCTATCGAAGCCCGAGACGCACACAACGTAGCGGAAAAATGCCGTACCTGGATCAATCAGATTTTCGGGAGAGCCATCGGTTTAGGCCTTACGGAGAACGACCCGGGAAGCCGTCTTAGGGATATCGCAGCACAAGCCCCTAAGACTCAACAGCACCCGCATTTACTAGAACCAGAGTTAGGTGATTTTCTTACTGCACTGAAGAACACCCCAAGTAGGCTGACGGCCCGAACCGCTGCTTGGCTTTGCATCTGGACTGCCTCACGACCAGGTATGGTTCGCCTAGCCGAATGGAAAGAGTTCGACCTCGACAAAGCAACTTGGACGACACCAGCCGCAAAGATGAAGATGCGTAGAGACTTTGTGTGTCCACTACCACATCAAGCACTTTCAGCCTTAAAAGAACTTCATTGCCTGACTGGCCGTAGTCGTTGGCTGTTTCCTGGAGTCGGCGCCAAAAACCCAACCATCAGTGAAAATACGATAAACAAAGTCTTCGCCATCATCGGATATAAAGGCCGGCTTGTAGGCCACGGTACTCGGCATACTGCAAGCACATTACTTCGAGAGCATGGCTGGCCCAAAGAACATGTTGAAGCCCAACTAGCCCATAAAGAGGAAGGAATTTCAGGGGTGTACAACAAGGCTCAATATCTTGAGCACCGCATAACAATGATGCAGTGGTACGCCGACTACCTAGACGCCCTAGAGCGAGGGAACGTTGTTCAGGGACAGTTCGGTAAAGCCCAATGAAGGTGACTACCCTACCCCTACTCAAAAACAGTGTTACGCGTGTTACTCGTGTAACGACAATTTTCAAGCAATTGAAATCATTGGGATTTTTCAACGTCACACGCTATACCCCATATCCGTACACCCTGTGTAACGCGGCCTTAGCGTGTAACGTAAAAACGCCCCCCACCCCACTGATGGCGGGCTTTCGGTTCGAGTTCGAGCTATTCGCACCCGTGGCTCGCTGGACACGCTTGCTGAATCAAGGGCGTGGGAATGGGCAAAGGTGTACGGGTTAAGAGCTAATCACCATGACAATAAACGAGTTAGCTCAAGGACCTCAGATACAACCATCGACAGGCCTGATCGAGTATCTATCCGCACAACCGCTCTATGCCCTATGCAGTGATCAGATCCTGCACGCGTGCGAACTGATCGACCGCTGCTGCTTACGCATCCAGACGGACGATATCAACAGCGACCTCAACACCCTGTGCATCAAGGTGACGCAGCTCGAAGAGACCATTTCCCAATACGCAATGACCGGCCCTTATGAACGCCTGGCCGACCTCGTTCGTCAATTCAGCGACTGCTACCTTGCAACAGACGATCAGACGCATGCGGCGTACATCATGGCCTGCGCGGTGAAAGCGCTGGAAGTCATGAGCTACTGGATGCGAGACGCCGAGCAAGACGCCCTTCCCAAAGGGTTGGAGATGACATCGTGGCCGTGGGACTTATATAGCGACTTTTTAGAGCGCCAGGTTAACGAGCATGACCGCATTGAAGCCCTAGAGTTGTACGTGGTTTACCTGAAACCAATCGTTGTTTTGGCTTCACTGAAGCACGATGAATTGAGGCCTTTAGCCGCCAGCGCTATCAGAGAGGCAACACGACGCAAGGGCGGCGTTCATAGCGGCCATGACCGGAACCAGGAGATGAGTGCTCGCGATGCAGCCCTGGTCGAAAAGGCACGGACTCTTTTGCGTAACGGGATGCCACGGCGGTTTGTCACTACAGCTGTGCACCGCTGGCTTGAACAGCAAGTCGCGAAACCACCCAAGGATCGGCTCAAATGGATAGCCCTTGAGACCGATAAAGCACTCACACGCAAACGCGTGGAAGCCATCCTTAAACATCACCAGGTGTTGTTAACCTAATATTTCAAATGGAAGTGAACTCCTTTTGAAATTTCATCGCCTAGATCATTGCTCTCGTCAGTCCAAACCTATCGAGAGCAATACCTATGAGTACCTCTGTAACCGAGATTTCCCGCAAAGCACCTGCCAACTCTCCCTCGCTGTTTGATGCCGCCTCGACCCTGATCCGCATGCGCGAGGTTGAAGGCATCGTGGGCATGAAGCGCTCGACCATCTACAAGCTCATGCAGCGTCCCGACTGCGGCTTTCCCCAGCCCGTCAAACTCAGCAACAGCAACGCCCGTGGCGCTCCCGTGGCCTGGGTGCTTTCCGAAGTACAAGCGTGGGCACGCAGCCGCATCGAGGCCCGTGATCAGGTGGCCGCATGAATCGCGAGATTGCCCAAAACGCCAAGATGTATCCCTTCTCCAAACTGCGCCAGATCGGCTTCTCGCAACGCCTCATGCAGCGCCTGGAGCGCTACCGCAGCCAGCAGGAAAAACAGGGCCGTGTAGTCAGCGTATTGAGCTGGGCCGACGGCACCTGGTGCGCCCTCTCACTTCACTGCGAAGAGTTCGCGATGGTGATCGTCGATGAAGGCCAGCAGATCGACGCCTACGAAGACGCTCGCTCCTGCATCGATGGCGACTTCCTTCCGCTGCTGTCCCTGCGCTGGGAAATCCATGCCTGAAACGAAAACGCCCCCGGGGGCAATCCGGAGGCGTTGAGGTCAATCTACATGCACGAACAATTTATGCCGCACCTGAAAAATCCGCAAGCCATCGGCGTAGTTGCACTTTCAAAAAACGGACGTTACTCTCTGGCTGTCGCTGCAAATTCAGCGACCGGGTTTGGCGACCCGATCAACAATAGGCGCACAGGCGCCCCCATTACGATTGCAGGCGCTTTTTTTTGTGCCCGCATTCCTGTTTTATGGCGGCTGTGCGTGGGAGACCTTCGGGTCTGCCGGGTTCCTATTGTCCCGGTTCGCCAACCTGCGCACAGCTGCCACCCTAATTCGTTTGGCGACGAAGCGTGGCAGCTCCTCAACAATAGGAGTTCCACCCATGCACGCCCTCAATCCGTCCAAAATTCGCGCCGCCGCCCACAGGGCTATGGCTCTCGCCGCTTTACACGCCAACTCCAGCCTCGCTACACGCCTCTCCCGTTACAACGCCCACATGACCAAGGCTCGCGCCCTGGAAACCGCAGGGGGTGTCCAATGAACAACACCCTGAGTTGCGCCCTGCCCGAAGATCTTCTTTGCGTCAGCCTGAACGCAGAAGCCGGTGTTCCCATTGATGCAATTACTTGCGCTATTACGCGCGCCGATTCCGTGCTGACTCTGCTCGAGGATCATTTCGAAAACGAATCTTCGCGTCTCGCTAACCACGTCATTGCCGCCATTCTTTGGGACGTTCGCGGCACCCTCGGCCTGATCAAGACCCTCGCCTTACACGCTGACGTGACGTCCGTTCCGCTGGATCAAAAAGGCGGTGCTCAATGAACACTCAGACCACGTTGGGCCGGGCGTCATTTTTTGACAGCACCAACGGCCAATGCCTCTTTCGAGTCAATGCCGGGGCGTCGATTGAGGATGCACTCGAAACGGTTTCGCTCCTCCAGTTCTACGCCAACCAACTGACCCTAGACGCTGCCATGACTGAAAAAAGTGAGCGCTACAGCTGGTGCGCGCTTTACCTCGGTGAAATGGCTAAAGCGCTGCTCGATGACGTGAACGACTCGCTGTTTGTGAAGAGGGCCACGCCATGACTCAACGCACAGGCAGCACCTCCAAACGGCCCAGCTTTGCGGATGTGAAAAGCGCCGCCCTAAAGAACATAGACCGCGTACTCGCTCACTGGCTGCCCCACGGCAAACGCGTGGACGGCGGTAAGGAATACACCGCCCCAAATCCCACCCGCACCGACAAACGCGCAGGCTCACTCAAGGTCAGCTTGAGCAAAGGCACCTGGTCGGACTTCGCCACCGGTGACAAGGGCGGTGACCTGATTGACCTGGTGCGCTACATCGACGGCGGTACGGACGTAGAAGCCTGCAACAAGCTGGCAGAACTGCTCAACGTGTCTGCCGGAACAGCCCAGGCTAAACCCGTACCGGCCAAACCCAAGGCACTGGAATGGATCGCGATTCAGCCGATCCCGGCCGAGGCCATGGGCAAGTGCCCGGCCAAACATCGGCAGCACGGCGCGCCATCCAAGGTGTGGATCTATCGCGACGCTCAAGGCCTGCCGGTCATGGCGCTCTATCGCTTCGACCTGGGCCCGGATGAAGACGGTAAGCCAAGGAAGGTCTTTGCTCCGCTGACCTGGTGCAAACGGTCCGATGGCCAAACCACTCAATGGCGCTGGCAAGGTTTGCCTGAGCCGCGCCCTTTGTTGCGCCTTGATGAGCTGGCCCAACGCGCCGATGCCCCGGTGGTGCTGTGCGAAGGCGAAAAGGCCGCAGACGCCGCGGCTGAACTGATGCCTGAGTACGTGGCCACCTGCTGGCCGAACGGTTCGAACTCTTGGCACAAGGCCGACCTGTCGCCGCTCAAAGGTCGTTCGGTACTGTTGTGGCCCGACAACGATGCCAGCGGTAAAGCCTGCATGGATGCCATCGAGCCGAAGCTGCTTGAGCTGGGTGTGGAGTCAGTACAGCGAGTGACGCTTGAGGTGTTCAAACGCAAGCCCACCACTAAGAACGGTAAGCCTTCCTTTGCCAAAGGCGGCAAGTGGGTCGACGGCGACGACGCAGCCGACGCACTGAGCAAAGGCTGGACCGCTGACCACGTTGCCGAGCTGGTGCGCGGCGGTGAATTGTTTGAACTGCCTGAGGAGAAGTCGGCAGCGGAATCGACCGAAGCCAAGCCGGAACCGAAGACGAAAGCAGCGGCCAAGCGTCCGGCGAAATCGAAAAATGACCTGATGCCCGGTGGCTTTCGCCTGACGTCCGAAGGGGTGTTTTATGCCGGTGATGATGGTGAGGCACGTCCGGTGTGCTCACCCCTGGAAATCATTGCCCGCACCCGTGACGAGAAGGGTCATAACTGGGGCTTGCTGGTCGAGTTCGACGATCCAGACGGCGCCAAAAAGCGCTGGAACATTCCAGCGCGCACCATGACCGGCGACTTCGGCAAAGACGTATTGGGGCCACTGGTAGACATGGGCCTGCGCCTCGCAGGGAGCCGTTCGGGACGCAACGCACGCAACGACTTGCAGAGCTACCTCGGCGGCTTTGACAGCGCACAGCGGGCCCGTCTGGTGACGCGCCTGGGCTGGCACGGCAACGCCTTCCTTTTGCCTGAGCAACAGATCGGATCGCACGAAGAGCACCTGCACTTCTACGAAGCCGGTGCCCAGCTCCCGCCGATCAGCGAGGCGGGCTCCCTGGAGCAATGGCAGCAGCAGATCGGCGCTCTGTGCGTTGGCAATCACCGCTTGGCGTTTGTCGTTAGCGTGGCCTTTGCGGGCCCTCTGCTGAACTTGCTGGGCCATGAGTCGGGCGGTTTCCACTTCTACGGCGACAGCTCAGGCGGCAAAACCACCCACTTGCAGGTGGCCGCCTCGGTCTATGGCGGGCCGCGCCTAGTACGTTCGTGGCGCTCTACGGACAACGCCCTGGAGTCCATCGCCGCCGCGCACTCAGACGGGCTTCTGGTGCTGGATGAAATCGGCATGTGCGATGCCCGCATCATTGGCGAGACGGTCTACATGCTCGGCAACGGCACCGGTAAAGCCCGGGCCAATGATCGGGGCCAAGCAGGCCGACAGGTTCAGGAGTGGCGCTTGCTGTTTCTCTCGACCGGCGAAAAGACATTGGCGCAGCACATGGCCGAGGCGAACAAGGAGCTGAAAGCCGGCATGGAGGTGCGAATGCTCGCGGTGCCAGCGGACGCCAGCAAAGGCCTCGGCATGTTTGATGTGCTGAACGGTTTTGAGGATGCCGCCGCCCTCTCCGATGCGCTCAAGGCTCGCGTAGCCAAGTTCTACGGCACGCCCCTCACCGCCTTCCTGAAGGCCCTGAGTAAGCCCGGCGAGATGCTGAGGTGGTCGGTGATCGTTCGCCGCACCTTGGAGCAATTCATTACTCAAAACCTACCCGCCACGGCCAGCGGTCAAGCTCAACGTGCGGCCCTGCGCTTCGGCCTCGCCGCTGCGGCGGGCGAGCTGGCGACGGCCTTTGGTGTCACCGGCTGGCCGGATGGCACTGCCACGACTGCCGCCCGGGTTTGCTTGCATGGGTGGCTGGCTGAGCGGGGTGGCGCGGGCAACCTGGAGGGCGAAGCCATCATGGCCCGACTGCGCCAGGTGATCGAACGCTTCGGAGAAAGCCGGTTCACCCGATGGGAATCCACTGCCGCCAAGATCGATGAACACGGACCACGGACCATCGACCGGCTGGGCTTTCGCAAGACCATGGAACACGGCATGGGCGACACCCTGCACACAACCATCACCTACTACGTGTTGCCGGAGGCATGGCGTTCGGAGGTGTTTCGGGGGTTGAACCTCACAGCCGTCAATCGAGAACTGATCCAGCGGGGCGTGCTGCAGCCCGCCAAGGACGGAAAGGCTTCTTGCTCGGTACGTCTGCCCGGCATGGGGGTTCAGCGCTGCTATGTGGTCTTGAGCGAACCAGGGAATGAGGTGGCATTGGCAGAAACGGAAGCAGCCTAAAGGCAGCTCATGACGACGAGATTTAGCCGGGCGCTTCCGGCCTCGCCAGCCACTCATTCAACCCACATCAAATTTTAAGGAACAACACAGATGAACGATTCCCAAGCAAACACCGAACAACGCGAACTGCTGCCTAATGAGCTGAAAAGCGGTGAGGTCACAGACCTTGCACAGCCTATTTTGGGCGCCAGTGAAACAACCGCCTATTGCGAAAAGAAACAGCAACTGCTGGACGAGCTCGAAAAGCTAAAAGATCGCCGTGACAAATTCCTGGGTGAAGCCAAACAACTCTATAAAGAGATAGCTCCCCTGGAAGCGCTGTTGGAAGGCGATGAAGTGATGGACGCTGATCGGACGTATGAAATCCGAAGGAAGTACAACGAACTGAAACTCCCTTATGACGCCCTAAATCATCGAGCCCACCTCGAGAACAATAAGATTTATCGACGCGAGAATCTCGTCAATTACGAAACCTTGATGTCGGGTTACACCGAGTCGATGGCGAACTGGAAAGCCGACGAAAAAGAACTCAACGAAAAGCGGGACAGCCTCAGTACCCGTTTGGCACAGATCCAGAAGCAAGCAACTGAGGACATGGCAAAAGCCCGCCAGGCCGAAACCGACGCCGCCACCGCTTACGCTCAGGCCGTGGCATGGGGCGACACGGAAGGCGAAAAGAATGCCAATGCCGACGCCCAAAAAGCAGCGAAAAACCTTACCGCCGCAACCGAGCACAATCGTCGCCAGCACCTGATCATTACTGCACTGGAGCAAGAACTGATCACCGTAGATCAATACATCACGGAGGCCCAAAAAGAGCACAAGACCATCGAACGAAAAGCCCTGAATCTGGCTCATACACTGCTGGAAGAAAAATGGAATGAAGCAGCAAAAGCACTGTTTGAAGTCGGGGGAAAGCTATGGGCTGCCTACAACCTGATCGGCCAGGATCAGGTCGTCCTATTTAAGATGATCGTACCTGAAGAGGGGGAGAATTTCGGTAGTTGGACCTGGCGTGAACTGTCCGACCGAGCAAGCAAGCTCAGCATTCAAGACGTGCTCACCGTGTAGCACCGCTGCCCCTGAAACAGCCTGCGCACGTGGGCTGTTTAGAATCCCACCAGGACAACGATCATGACCAAACACATACAGAGCAGCGCGAGCTGGACCGACACCCTGAAGGCCCGTAAAGATCACTTAACAACGCTGCTGAAAATTGTAGATATCAAAACCGGCAAAACCACTAAGGTGGAGGCGCTCACGGTAAACTTGATTAAGAATGAAATTAGCCACATCGAAAGCCAGTTAAAACGCCGACAATAGCGCTGACCTCAAGTACAGTAATATCATTTAAACAAACATCTTCAAAACAAATATCAGGAAAATTTCATGTCCAAACTCGCAGAATTCCGTCAACTGGAAAAACACCTGGCCGAGCAGCTTCAAGCACTAGAAGCCCTGAAAAGCGACGGTGCCCTGAAGAAAGAAATCGAATTCGAAACCAAGCTCCGTGGGCTGCTGGATCAGTATGGCTTCAGCCTTAAGCACATCATCAATTTGCTCGATCCACAGAGCACCAAGCGCGCTCCAGCGTCGGCCACTACGCCAAGCACTCGGAAGCCTCGCGAGTTGAAGGTCTACAAAAACCCACACACCGGGGAAGTCGTTGAAACCAAGGGTGGTAACCAGAGAACACTGAAAGAATGGAAAAACCAGCACGGCTCCGACGTGGTTGAGAGCTGGCTGCAAAAGTAAGATCGCTTCATCTGAAAAAGGGCCCAAGCGGGCCCTTTTTGTTGCTCGCTTCATTGCGACAAAACCTAAAACTATCACTGTCAGCTCGAAAACTTTCAACAATTTCTTACCATAAAAACCCGAGACGCTTTTCCCGTTGAAAATCCGAGGACGCCATTTCGGTGGGATGACGATATCGCATGAACGATCATTATCAGCATAGGAATTTTTTATTGACCGCACTCCGCTAGCTATTCCACGCACGTATTTTCATTACAAGTGCAGTGACTTGCTCTTCCAACTCAGGGCGAAATGACAGGTTTTTTTTGGTCAGGTGCGTTGCATAGGCAAAGGCCTTGCTATGCTTTTTGGTGTATTCTTTTGCACTCGATATCTTGTTTTTTCTAAGATAGTCTTGGATCGCTTCATATTCACCAATTTGTGCAAGCTCGACTTTACCATGAACCGCCTCGAAGGCTTCCTTAGGTATATAGTTTTCGATTTCCTTGCAGCAAGTAACCCACACCACTGCACGCGTATCGGCCACCTCTTTAATAAGCTGAGCGACACGAGGTTTTAAAGACCCGCTCGAGTTTCTACGATCACTATCACAGATAAAAGCAAAGTTTCGGTTGATTTTAAATGCTGCTATCGCTTCTCTCGTGTCATTATCTGGCAGGCGTGCATCTATATTAGCAAGCACACTTCCTCCGTAAAATACAAACTGATAATGCCGTCCTTCGCTGAGTTCATTGTCACTCCACAAATCGATCCACTTTTTTAGAAACACACGATCAGAGGGACCTTCCACCCAAATTAATCCGTTTGCTTGTAGCAGATCGCTTGCTCGCACCCCGAGATCGTCCAGGACTCCGTGACCAACCGCGTCTCCGGTATAAGTGTTACCGATAATTCCATCTTCGCCTCGCATGATATGTAAAATCTGCGAATGCTCAGAATGTCCGAAAATGTCGATGGCTACGTTGGAATGCGTTGTAAGAAAAAGATGACATTTGTTTTCAATAGCGAACGCTTCCAAATAAATGAATAAATTTCTTTGTAGTGCGGGATGTAGGTTGTTTTCAAGTTCCTCTAGCGAAAATATATAACTGCCGATGGGTTTTTTTTCAAAATCTGGACGCACTAACAGATTGAGCAAAGTAAGTATTACTGTTTTTAGGCCGCTGCCTGATGCTGATAACGCGATAGGCCCCTTGCTCGCTTCTCCTAAAAATATCTCCCACCGGTTTGACTCTGAATGGAAACGAGTAGCTATTTCATTAAACTCAATATCTGGAGAAAAGATTTGGTTAAGAGCCGTGAGTAAATCTACCTGAATTAATGACCTATCAAATCCAACGTGCTGTAAATATTTATGAATAATCCGTGTTGCACCTCCTCCCCCACTGGATAGTGAAATACTCTCGTCAATGCTTTCAGGGATTATATCTCTGTCTGCGTCGAGCTTGATGTGTATAAAGGAGCGTAGGCTAGAAGTCGGGCGAATCTTGGATATATATTCTTTTTCAATCTTCGTAACATTTGCGTCGACTCTAATGAACTGACTGAGGTTTTCGTATATTTCTTTCCATGTGAAGGATGCGCCAATAAAATTTTCGACATGATCCTCCCAGTGGCTGCCGCCCAGGTTATCTCTGGTAGTCCTAGGATTAAAAACCTGCATTAGCGCCACTTCATCTAACGGCTGAGTTATCTCTATTGACGAAGCGATATTGTTGTGATTGGTCCAATCGCTGCACAAAAAGTCCAAAGAGTGCAGTAATGCAGATTTACCAATATTGTTTCGGCCGACAATAACGTTGATTGGTTTTATGTTTGTGAGCCTAACCCCGGTTGGCCCGAAGCTTTTATAATTTTTTAGATGAAATCCTGTATCAATGGTCATAGCGCACTCCTCGCGGCATCGCGTTTTTATCCGACAGCACAGTGATTGCATGCTGGGATTGGTTATGACGCCCCTTTTCACCGATAGCAGCTTCTCACGAAGGCATGCAATCGGCAAAGAACAGGCGCTCAGTCCTAAGTCTTTTGCCAGCAAAAAATAGCGTTAGGACTAACTATATTTGAATATTTTTCTAGGAAAAAATATTAGATAATTTTTATTCATGACCGCGTTCAACAATTGCCATCTAAGATAGTTTTTCGGTGGCTGCCCCCCGCGTAAGAAGGACTTTTTAACGAAAAACATATGGGGTGCTATATTGAGCATGTCATCCGTTACCCGTTTAGCTCCATAGGAGGTGGCCATATGCTACCCGGCCTATCTGGCGACTGTCTTGCCCAATCGGTTACACCTAAATTTCATGGGGAATTTGAACGGCGGCTTTGGGCTGTACATCAACCGTTTACTGCCCTTCCCCAGAGGCAGCTATCGGCCGATTCTGTTGAAAAAGTCGGCCATGGATTTTAAGGCAGAAAAGTATGCGTCGGAGATTGAAACCCTGTATGTCCGCGAGCCTTTCAGGCTGAAATTTCACGTAGAAGCGTGCTGAAGAGGCGCTTTCACCGACCCGTCTAACGACAATCTGAGAAGCCCGATTTTTTCAAAAGAATCGGCCAAAAGCGGTCATTGGGTTACTCCAGCTTGATTGATCCCTCATCATGCTTATGCTGTGTGCAAACCTCTTTTTTATCTTTTACCAGGGAAGTGAGAGATGTTCGTATACCTTGATGAGACCGAGTTCGGTGAAGGCGCATTCAGTGGTTATGCCAGCCTCATAACTGAGGAACGGATCGGTCAAGACGTTATCGATGAGGCATTAGAAAATCTTCGAATCGATACGGATCGCTTCCTGATGCCTCAAAAAGCTATGGATGATAGAACGCTTGAAAGAGGATACTTTCACGCCGCAGATGACAGCAAAAATGCGCATTCGCATCTTTGTAGCTCTATAAATAAGCATGTCACTGGAAATTTCAAGTCACATATTTTCCATGCAAGAAAGCATAGCTTTTCTGATGTTGAGGAGATTTACAATCTTGCATCAAAACTTGCTGTAGTAGGTTTATTTTCAAAAGCACGAGAGCTAACTTTTATTTTTGAGGGTAGGAATGGACTTAGTGTACAGGCGCTAATGGAAATGTGGTGGCCAGACCTTTGGAAAGGACTGAGCCAAAACTGTTTTTTAGCTCCATTTGTTGTCAAGTATTACCCAGATGTAAAATTCGAAATTTCCGATAAAAGTAACCCAGGGTCGCAAGTCGTAGATTTTATGCTTTGGTCTTCGCAGCGAGCTGCCTACGCGAAAGATCCAAAATGGTATGATCGGTTACATGGGTGGGCCAAGAGTAGTATAACTACTGTCGATGGCGGATGGGATGGTCATAGCATAACTAGAATTATTCCAGAGAATTTGAACCTCAAACGATATGACATAGAGGACGTCCTGAGAGTAACGCCGCTCTTGGGCCTAGATAATGATCTCCCTACAATTTTAATAAATGTACAAAAAGTAATTAACATGAGTCAATCAGCGCCCAACAAAAGCCACATTAATCATTTCATTACAGATGTAGATTTTATGGTTAAAAATCGGCGGACTCAGCACGGCGTTGACTTTATCGTAAAAATGGCTGATTGCTTCATAAAATTATTTGACAACATTTCACTGATTTCTAGTGAAACCCCTGCCACTGAAAAGACTTTTTGGCTTATGGCACGCAAGTGCATGGCCTTAACGCTACGCGATGAGCTAGAGGCTAGAATTCACGCAATTAGGCTTTGCGATATTCGGAGTGACTTGATTGAAAATCACCCCGAGCTATTCGAAGAAGGTCTCTCCTGAGGGCGCGCATGTCAGCTACGGGCCGGAAGCAACCCTTGGTGAGTCACCGCTCAGCCGATAGCGGCCTTTAACTAGCGGCTCCTTCCGGCCAGGAGCGGACTGTTTCCCAGTAAATAAATCTGTCCCCTTTTCCCTGCTGCTTATCAACTTAGGAGAAATCATTGCCGAAAGCAACACGAGAGCGTCAGGTCGATGTCTTTCGTTGGCTAGGATGAGTGCATGCGTTTAATACCTGTGCAATCTCGTCAACGTTCAGGTACCTATCATAGGACGATAATCGAACAAAAGCGAAATCGTGAAGCATGCGCTGATAAACGTCCATCATAGGGGAATGTGAGTTGAGATATCTGCCCTTGAATCGTTCGAACCGATCAAGATCGTTAACAAGCGTTGATGCAATCCCTATATATCTCGATTCATTATTACCATCAAACCCCCGAAATGTAGGATTTACCCCGAACGGTTTGGCCTTCTCAATAAGGGCTTTTTTGTCGTCGGCAGAAAGCTCAGCGTAGGAGTCTTCAATCCAATCCCACATTTCAAGTACATCCAAAATTTCTCTTAGGCTTTCAGGTTCATCCTGTTCAGTAAAGGGGATGCCTGGGTATTTCCATGCGATACTCCATTCACTTTCTGAATGGATCGCCGACCTTATGAAATCTGGATCTATCTCGCTGTCTACTTCGAGCTTGTCGTAAAGTTCGCACAGCATCAACGCGATTACTTTTTCACCATCTGTAAACTTCATATAGTCGCCACTCCTTATTTCACGTCTTGCATGCGTTCGTCAGATATCTGCTTGGCGACTGGCATGAAATTATTGGTTTCAATATAAATCAACGTACCGGCCTTTATAACACCTTCCAAATCAGACTTATTAGTCACGGCCGGCAAATTATTCAATATTGACTTTGAAAGGTTAACTGCATGGCTTTCGATATGGACGCTAAAAAGATGTCCATGTTCTGAGAGGGTCTGACAATAACTTTCTAGCGCTCTAGATATTTGAGAAAGATCAATGCCCTTGATATTCTTGACTTGTCCAGAGGGCCCTATAGGAGAGATAGTCTGCAATATCGTCCTAGTAGCATGCAGCACCTGATGCGCCTCAGCACTTTGCCTGGAGTTAATCATTCGCGAATACAGTACATCGACTTTTGATGCCGAGTCAGATGCCTTTAATGCCTCACGCCATGCCCATACAGCGCTGCCGATAGATGCGATTGACGAGACAAGAGCGAGCCACCACATAAAACCTGTTTCCACGCAGCCTCCCTGCCATATGACTTCGCTTTAGGCATTGAAGCTTATCCTCATCAAGCCGCAACCGCCATGCCCTTTTCCTCCACTAGCACCACCGTCAGCGGCCTCAACGCCTGCCCATCTAGCCGACCGACCACACGGAACAGATCCTGAATAACCCAGCCCCATCACGAAACCAGGTGGGTGGAAAAGGGGGGCAGATTTATTTACTGGATGACCGTCCGCTTCTGGCCCAGAGTGTGTAAAAAACACTTTTCGTATCTGGGATGCCTAAGCCTAGCGCTCTTGGGCGAGGCGTTCACCTAAACATTTGCCATGATTAGCACCGGTAGCGCTGCAAAGTGTTTATTGAAGCGCTTTAGCGCCTCTTGGAGCAGCAAAAGCTGGGCTTTTACGCCGCCATCGCCTTCAGCAAGCCTTCTGTACCGATGATTTTCATGACTCGTTTCAATGTTGTAGCG